>NZ_FLTX01000059.1 GCF_900092025.1 Xanthomonas bromi | reverse complement strand
CCTAAGAATTTGGCCCCATTTTTGTCGAGTAGGGTGCTGCGAAGGCCCACTCTTCATCGGAGACGTCGGTTGGATACGGGTGTGGTGGCTTCACGCATTTACGATAGCCGCGCCAACCTCAAGCTTGTAACACGCTCTAATTTCATAAGTTGCCAGAGTAGGGTATTGCTCTGATCGCAGCGATGGCGTATGCAGCACCGATGGCGCCGCACGAGGCGGAACGCCATACACAGGAAGTGCCTCCAGCACGCAGCAAAGCGGCCTGTTCATAAGGACTGTATGACGCACATAACGCGCCCACAGACCCGACGCTCTAACTTTCGTCGCACACGGAAGGGCTGTCCTTGCATGTCATCTTTCTACCCATTCAAAGGAGGTCAATACCGTCTCGCCGCCTAAGATCAAGAGCAGGACCAATCAACCAAAGGAAATGGATGAAAATGACTGCAATCAATCGTAGCCGTATCTCGCTTCTCGCTATGACAATAGGCGTGGCTGGGCCAGGTTTCGCACAACAGTGCGCCTCAACGAGCGCACAACTGGCATTCAGTGAATTTCCGGTTGGAACTACCATTACCACGCAGTATCAAGGCAAAGGCTTCAATTTTCCTGCAAGTCCGGCAGCGCAAATTGTGTCCGATAGCTCCAATCCAACCTCACCTGTATTGTCTGGCACGCCCAAGTTCCAGGGCCCGATCGTTGCCGAACTGGTTGATCCCAGCAATCCTGCTACGAAGCTGACTGCAACCTCACTAAGCTTCCAAGCTGGATACTTCGATCAAGTAGCCTCCACCGTGGTCGAGTTTCGCGACATCAATGGTGCAGTTCTTAGCACAGCACGCAACCAGTCCACCGGGATTGTGACCTTTACTGCGCCCGCAGGCACGCACTCCTTCCAAATTGCGGACGCGGGCGGTGATCAAAATGGCTTTGCCATCGACAATCTGCAATTCAGCGCTCAAAGCGGCAGTGCATTGCGCATTTCAATTCCAACCAAAGATGCAGAGTTCCAGCTTGACCAGCAGAACCAGACACGGTCTAAGGATATTAGCTTCACTGCAGCAGGTAGCGCGGCAACCGGCACTGTGAACTGGACCGCCGAGCTGGAATACGACACATCCACACCTCGGTCAATGCCAGGCCTCACCAGCACTTTCACCACGAATGGCACTGCTACGCACAAGCTCTACTATCAGTCGCGGGGCGGACGCTTGAAGGTCGCAGCTTCGACCAGCGCAGCGCAAGCATGCCCGGTTGAGTATGTCTACATTTTGGGCAGTCAGATCCCGAATGACACGATCACCACGCGCCTGGTTTCGCTTTACACCGGCGGATCCACTCCGCGTCTTTACACAGGCATTGCAACCCAGGAAAGCAACTACCATCAGTTCACGCAGATCACGAAGTATGGTCACGCAGGTCTATGGCCGACAGAAAGCTACGATGGCGGAAGCCATGTAGGGCTGATGCAAGTTGCAACCTCAGGCAGCACAATTACTGGCTCACAAGGCGTCTTTAACGCATGGAGTTGGATCGAAAATACAGCCTCTGCAGACACGCTCTTTCGAGAGAAGATGCGTATAGCAGCGCGTCTTTACCTTCGCATGCGCACCGCAGCCCCGGGTATTCGCGAGCTAACCGGAGTGGAACTTGAGAGTATGGCTGTCACACTCTACGGCCCTGGTGCCGCGTCGGGCCTGGAGAATCAGTATTACCGAGCCGTGAACACTGGTGGTTCCTGGAACTGGGTGGTCAACACCCAGAACAACCCGACGGGTGTGAATTACACAAATGAAGTGAGGTCGAAAATCCAATGAAGGTGAACGTCTTGCTACTCGCACTCGTTATAGTTTCTTCCGCCCCACTCGTCGCTTGGAGCGCCGATCTTGGCCAACCCTTGACTTGGCAATCATCCCAGGCCGCAAAGCTCAATCAAACACCGGACCTTGCTAGGGTCGCTGAGAGGCTTATCGTCCAATACGACCTTGATGGCGACACCGTGCAACCCACAGTTGGCGAAGCCAAGTTCATTGACCTGGATGGTGATGGGACCTTGGAGCTTGTTGCACTGGTTGACTACTCCGGCCGTCTGTTCTTCAACAATCTCGCCATCATTACAGCGCGAACAGGCAGTGCGGTCGTTACGATCTATCGAAGCAACGGGACAAACATGCATGATCTGGATCAGCGGATCATTTCTAAGCCAGGCTCACCAAAGAAGCTCTTGGTCGTAGACCGCTTCATTGATCGGTACGAGGGCTCGTTACCCAGTCCAAAGGAGCAGCGATTGCTCGAACTCAATTCGATTGGTTTGCAAGATGTAAGCAAACAGCATCGCGACTACTACTTGAAGCGCCTAGATGTGCTTGAAAAACAGGCTGGAATGTCTGCAGGCGCCAGTGCCAAGAGCGCAAGCATTGCCAGTTCAACAAGTCCAACAGAGCGGGACGAAAATTTCGTGCTCAAGCAGGAATTGGAGCGCACCCGAATGCAGGCACTGGGTAAGTGATTAGAGGGGGCCATGGCATATCTGCTGGGGCCCTTGAATTTGGAGGGACGGAGGCAATTAACCCACCTAGATCTTCCCGGCAGGCCGGCCGCGCGGGCTGCACTTCGTTGGTCTGCCTAATGCAAGTTTCACCATTACCTGGAAGCGCGGGTCGTCCAAGGCGCGCTCCTGCAGGAGGTGGAGGCGGATTGAATGTTCGTCCTCTCGGGCTAGACCCGCATGAAGCCATTTTGCATGGACAAACACCCGCTCAGCTGCATCGCAACCAAGATGCAAATAGATCTCGTGCAACGTGATGAGCTGGCTTTTTCGCACGCCCCAGATGCGTGTGCACGCTTGACCAGTGGTATTCGGTTGGCAATGCCACCATGCGGGCACGCACCGGATTGAGTTCGATGTAGCGCAAGACCGTGAGCACATACCGTTCGGTTTGCACCAAGCAGGACTTGAACCGCCCCTGCCACAGGGTTCCGCTGCGCCGGTGCCTGACGTTGAAAGCTTGCACATACGATTGGCTGCTGAGCCGCATCACCGAAGACACCGCGCCAGCTTTATCCGCCGAGGCCAGCAGGTGCACGTGGTTGTCCATCAGCACAAACGCATGCACCTGCACAGCAAAGCGCTCGCAGACCGCGCGGAGTAGCAGACAATAGTGATGCCGATCCTTATCGTCCAGGAAGATCGCTCATCGATTCACGCATCTCTGAACGACATGCATCGGAACGCCGGGAAGTTCCAGACGCGGCTGACGCGGCATGGTGGGGCCTCCTGCTCAAGAAGAAAACCTCAGCCTGACGGAAGCGATGCAGGCCTGCTAGCAGACATCCCCGCGGGCCTGTACGAGCCGCTTGCTTTAATTACCTCCGTCTCCTTTCGTCCTAGAACTCGCCCCTTAACGCCAGCCCCTAATCTGTCGAGACTTTGATATGTTTTCCACCGATGGATAGTCCCGCCTGTCTGCGGGCAAATTTATGTATCGATTGAGCCCGTCAACGAAAACCTCGATTCCGCCACCAAGATTCATACCTTGCAACTCATAGACTCTATTTTTGCTAATCTCAATTGAGTAATCTTCAGCAACTGACACTAGATTTGAATCATAGGCCTTATGGTGAAGAGCGCAGAGAGCAATCCCATTGCATGTAAAATCAGTGCTAAAAGGCGCTGCGACGGGAACAATGTGTGCGGCCTCAATCAACTTCAATTGAACTCCGCACATTACGCATCGAGACGAATATGCTGCTAATACCCTCCGACTAAAGTCAGCCTCACGGTATGCCCTCACTATCGTCGAAGTAACTCGTTCGCGCCCCGCTGGCTCGCCGTTTTCCTGGACATCAACATGCCTAAAATCATTGAGGGCGTTGAGCTCCTGAATTCGGCCGTTATGAATAGCATTCGAATTCATCGCATACTCCGCCAGAAGCTCCGGCCTGAACGCTGCAACTATCTCGCCGTTGGCGCGCTCACCCACAGCAAATCCATTATTATACGCGCCTCGAAGAATTTCCTCCCTAATCTGAGCGGAGGGAGATCCCGAGTCCTGCCCCTGATGCCTTCCAATATCCCAAGCCGCAAACACACCAAATGGTGCGTACCATCCAAGAAGAAGCGCCGTCTCGCCGAATCTATAAGCGGGGACAGACCCTGTAAATTGAATTCTAAACTCGTCGGCGGCGCGCGCCGCGCCGCCACCATGCGTGCAGTTCCAGATGAAGATCCTAAGGCTTGATCCTTCACGCCCCGGCCTCTTCAGGACGAGCCCAAATGGCTTGTCCGCGTCACTGACGAAAACACTCCAGCCAGCCGTATAGATGGAATCACATATCAAAGACAACAGCTGATTAGCGCTCAATATTCCAAAACCGGCCATACTACCCCCTAAATATCAAACATGGCGATTGCGCAGTTACCTGACATCCTTAATGATACGCTCAAACAGAGCTTTACCGAAATGCTCCGCCACTAACGGAGGCACTGCATTTCCGATCTGCCGCCATTGCCGCTCAATTGTACCCTCGAGAAGAAACGAGTCCGGGAAGGACTGAAGTCTCTTAATTTCTTCAATTCTTAGAATTCTACTCCGCCAATGGAATGGACCCATGTTATTTGATCGACGCGCCTGAATTGTCCAAGAAGGGAGGTCATGACCCAGCTTCAAAAGGAATGACCAGTAGCGAGATCGCCACTTAAACAGCGGGTCGGGGTGACCACGTTCCTTAGTGAAGAAAAGGTAATTTTCGCCAGGAGGTATTGCACAAAGTAGTTCGTGATGCTTCCCTCCTGCAAAATGGCCCTCCAAGGAGGCCATCTCCTCGGTATCGAGATCAGCAAGAACTGCCCCTGCAGTCATCCAAGGCAATAGCGATCCAGATGGCAACTTGGCGTGGGTCGGAAGCGGAGGTGCGGGCAGGTCTCCCCTGTAGCCCATAACGAGGCATCGTTCTCGAATTTGAGGGACGCCGTAGTCCGCCGCATTTATTATGCTAACAGACGTCTGATAACCGAGCTTTTTTGCGCACGAAAGAATGTGATCAAGCGCTTCTCTATGCACTCCGTAGGCAAGACCTTTTACGTTCTCTAGAAGAAACGCTTTAGGCCTAGCCTCTTTTAGAACACGGAGATATCCGCCCACAGTCTCTTTGGCGACTGGATCATCAAGCGCCCGGGGTTTTTCCGTCAAATAGAACCGACTCTTTGAAAACGCCGGACATGGCGGCCCGCCAATGAGTAAATCAACCTCACCAAACTTCAGACCTGCCTCATCCAATAGCTCGGCAGTGCTGAGCTCCCCGATCCTTTTAACAACAAATGGAACACCAGGGAAATTTTTAATATATGTCTTCCCACAGAGAGGTTCTGCATCTGTGGCGACACGAACTTTGAATCCTGCGGCCTCAACACCCAGATCCATCCCACCACAGCCAGAAAAAAGACTAATGCAATTCAATGCGGGCAATGGCTTCCCTTTCATGAACCCTCCAACGAGGCCATAACACTAGCTACCATTGCCTTCGCAACCGGTACAGGAACAGCATTTCCCATTTGCTTAACCCTATCTCTTCGACTTCCAGCAACGACATAACCGTCCGGAAACCCTTGCAGCGCGGCTAATTCGACAGTGCGCAACCTTCTAGAAGTCCAATGAAATGGCCCAGTCCAAGGCCCTGGACTTGCAGCAATCGTCCAGGATGGACGGTCGGGAGACAGCTTCAAGAGGAAATTCCAAAACCTAGTTTCAGTCACAAACGTTGGTGAGGGATGTCCTGCCCAAGCTGTATGAGCCTTGTAGTTCCAACCCGGAGGCACCTCTTCAAGGTGTTTAGCCCAGCGACCGATGACGACCTCCTCCGGCTCAAAATGTTCTGCTCCCGCAAACGGAGCTAGCGCAGTTCCTGTGGACACGATTGGCAGGAGGCCCAGATCCTCATCGGCGGAGTGAGTGATAGAAGGAACCTTGGGAGGCTTCACTTTAGAACCAAGAACAACTACTCGTTCGCGCGCCTGAGCTACACCGTACTCGACAGCCTTAACAACCAGTTCTGTAACAAAGTAACCGCCGTCTCTAGCTACTTTAACTAGAGCATCGTATACCGGCTTATTTCTTGGATGCTTGATGCTAGGGACGTTTTCAAAAACGAAACCATCGGCACTGGATTGTTGAACGATACGCCAAAACTCTTTAACGAGATCGCGCCGTGCATCTTCTTTAACTTTCATATTGACAAGAGGCTTTGCTACGGCCACTCCGTTTGCACGAGCACGCCTATACGCAGCATCTTCGCCCGTATCCGTCCAATAAGCCGCTTTAGAAAATGGCTGGCACGGAGGTCCACCTACGACTATGACGAGGTCATCGCCGGTAACGCCGGCCGCTTTCAAGAGATCGTCGGCAGAGAGATCCGACACATCAGTTTCGAATATTTTTCCATGCATCTGGGAATTTAATCGAAGTGTTTGGCAAGCAGTCGAGTCTAGTTCAACACTAGCAACGACTTCACTACCAGCTTGATGAGCGCCAACCCCTAATCCGCCCGCCCCGGCAAATAGATCAATGACTTTTATTTTTCTCTTTGGCATCGCAATAAATCTCAAAACCACTTGATAGCTAAGCACTAGTGTGCGCTTCGCGGAACATCTAAGAACTTTCATGTCTCAGATACTGAGATTGACCACCCTAAATATAGGGCGCCCACTTGGCTCAGGCCAAGTGGGCGCCGGTGCAGCGGGATGATGTCAGAGCACCTAACTAGCAACTCTACAGGATCAATCAAACCCCAACAGGATTCGCCTTCTCAGGATCAATCTTGTACTGCTTGATCGCCCGGGCCACATCCTTACCCGTCATCTTCCCATCCTTCGCAAGCGCGGCAATCGCCGCGTGCGCGATGTAGTAACGGTCGACCTCGAAGAAGCGACGCAGGTTGGCACGCGTATCCGAGCGACCGAACCCATCCGTGCCGAGCACGGTGTAGGTCATCGGGACGAAGGCGCGGATCTGGTCGGCGAAGGCACGTACGTAGTCGGTTGCGGCGATGGCCGGGCCCTGGCGGCCTTCCAGTAGCTGGGTGACGTAGGGCTTGCGCTGTTCCGCCTCCGGGTGCAGGCGGTTCCAGCGCTCGGCGGCGAAGCCGTCGCGGCGCACTTCGTTGAGGCTGGGGCAGGACCAGATGTCGGCGGTGACGCCGAAGTCCTTGTCCAGCAGCTCGGCCGCGGCAATGGCCTCGCGCAGGATGGTGCCGCTGCCCAGCAACTGCACGCGCAGCTCGCCCTTCTTGGGCTTGCCGGCGTCCTTCAGCAGGTACATGCCCTTGATGATGCCCTCGGCTGCGCCGTCCGGCATGCCGGGGTGGGCGTAGTTCTCGTTCATCAGGGTGATGTAGTAGTACTCGTCGATCTGGTCTTCCATCATCGCCTTCATGCCGTGCTGCATGATGACGGTGACTTCGAAGCCGAAGGTCGGGTCGTAGCTACGCACGTTGGGGATGGAGCCGGCGATGACCTGGCTGAAGCCGTCTTCGTGCTGCAGGCCTTCGCCGTTGAGCGTGGTGCGGCCGGCGGTGCCGCCGAGCAGGAAGCCACGCGTGCGCATGTCCGCGGCTTGCCAGGCGATGTCGCCCACGCGCTGGAAGCCGAACATGGAGTAGTAGATGTAGAACGGCAGCATCGGCACGTCGGAGACCGAGTAGCTGGTGCCGGCGGCCATCCAGGAGGCAATCGCGCCCGGCTCGCTGATGCCCTGCTGCAGCACCTGGCCGGTCTGGTCTTCGCGGTAGTACATCAGTTGGTCGGCGTCGACCGGCTTGTACTTCTGGCCGAACGGGGCATAGATGCCGATCTGGCGGAACATGCCTTCCATACCGAAGGTGCGCGCTTCATCGGCCACGATCGGCACGATGCGCGGGCCCAGCTCCTTGTCGCGCAGGGCGATGTTGAGGCTCTGCACGAATGACATGGTGGTGGAATAGCTGCGCTCGCCGCTGTCCTTGAGCAGGCGCTCGAACTTGTCGAGCGTGGGCGCGACGAAGGACTTGCTGGCCTTGGGACGGCGCTGCGGGAGGAAGCCGCCCAGCGCGCCGCGACGCTCCTTCAGGTACTGCACTTCCGGGGAATCTTCGCCGGGGTGGTAGAACGGCACCTGGCCGTCTTCCAGCTGGGCATCGGTCACCGGGATGTTGAAGCGGTCGCGGAAGTGCTTGACCGCCGCATCGTCCAGCTTCTTGGTCTGGTGGGTGGGGTTGAGCGCCTCACCGGCCGAGCCCATGCCGTAGCCCTTGACCGTCTTGGCCAGGATCACGGTGGGCATGCCGGTGGTGTTCACGGCCTGGTGGTAGGCGGCGTACACCTTGTGCGGGTCGTGGCCGCCACGGTTCAGGCGCCAGATGTCGTCGTCGGACAGGCCGGCGACCATGGCCGCGGTCTCCGGGTACTTGCCGAAGAAATTGGCGCGTGTGTAGGCGCCGCCGAAGGCCTTGCAGTTCTGGTATTCGCCGTCGACGGTTTCCATCATCAGCTTGCGCAGCACACCGTCGGTGTCCTTGGCCAGCAGGGCGTCCCAATAGCCACCCCAGAGCAGCTTGATGACGTTCCAGCCGCCGCCACGGAACACGCCTTCCAGTTCCTGGATGATCTTGCCGTTGCCGCGCACCGGGCCGTCCAGGCGCTGCAGATTGCAGTTGACCACGAAGATGAGGTTGTCCAGGCCTTCGCGGCCGGCCAGCGCGATGGCGCCGAGGGTTTCCGGCTCGTCGCTCTCGCCGTCGCCGATGAAGCACCACACCTTGCGGTCGGACTTCTCGATCAGGCCGCGGTTTTCCAGGTAGCGCATGAACTGCGCCTGGTAGATGGCGGCCAGCGGGCCCAGGCCCATCGACACGGTGGGGGTCTGCCAAAACTCGGGCATCAGCCACGGGTGCGGGTAGGAGGAGATGCCCTGGCCGTCCACTTCCATGCGGAAGTTGTCCAGCTGAGCCTGGCTGATGCGGCCTTCCAGGAAGGCGCGGGCGTAGATGCCCGGGGCGCTGTGGCCCTGGACGAACAGCAGGTCGCCCGGGTGGTTGTCCGAGGGCGCGCGCCAGAAATGGTTGAAGCCCACGTCGTACAGCGTGGCGCTGGACGCGAACGAGGCGATGTGGCCACCCAGGTCACCCGGCTTGCGGTTGGCGCGCACGACGGTGGCCATGGCGTTCCAGCGGATGATCGAGCGGATCTTCCACTCCAGCGCGGAATCGCCGGGGTTCTTGGCCTCGTTGGCCGGAGAGATGGTGTTGACGTACTCGGTGGTGGGCGAGAACGGCAGGTAAGCGCCGGCGCGACGGGTCTGTTCGACCATGCCTTCCAGCAGCTGATGGGCGCGCTCAGGACCTTCTGCATCGATGACGGCCTTGATCGATTCGAGCCACTCCTGGGTCTCAAGCGGGTTCGGATCGTTATGCAGCACTTCGTTCAACCAGTTCATTAGCGCTCCCAGGGGACACACCCCGCGGGTGTGTCGACATCGTGAATTCGTGAACCCCCAAGTGTACCGCACGCACCTGTTGCCATTCCTCGCTACGGATGCGTATGGAATGGGATGGTGTCGTGCGTGGATGAGCTGGTCGCAGGTGCCGTGCCGTGCAGGCGGCGCGGTCGCTGTACGACCAAAGGATGAAGGGGCAGCGGCAGGCGATTGCCGACTACCCGGGTGCTCGCGGAATGGATCGGTGAAAGTGCACCCGCAGCAGCGTCCTGGGGCGCGACGGCGTTACCGGCAAGGCCATTCTCGCCCCAGGGCGCTCCTACGCGTTGGTGCGGTTTGTTGCTGCAGCCGGCTGTCTTCGGCAGACATTCCCGGCGGGCAGCACCGCCGAGATAGCGATTACGCTGCGCGGCGCTGACACTCGCCCATAGGAGCGCCCCCGGGCGCGACGGCGTTAGCGGTAACGCCTTGTCGCGACCGGGTGCGTTCCCACGGGGGGAGCGCGTTGGTCAGAACGCCTGCAGGGCTTCGGTCAGTTTGCCGTCGCTGGTGACTGCGCCCAGGGTGTAGCCCTGCCAGCCCGGGTAGGCGTTGGGTTCCCAATAGAACACGCCCAGGACGTGCGAGCCGATGTTGCTGCTGCGGGTGAGCAGGTTGGTGAGCATGGCGCGGGTGGTGGCCGCTTGCTGCCAGTCCATGCCGACCTCGGAAATCACCACGTCGCTGCCGTAGCGCGCAATCATGTCGCGCATATTGGTGTCCAGGCGGCTGTTGTAATCCTGCCAGCTGCCGACGGGGGGGTAATGCGACATGCCGATGACGTCCCACTTGCCGCCGGCCGAGCGCAGGTTGTCGAAGAACCAGCGGAAGTTGGCGTTGTCGTCGCCATTGGCCAGATGCACGACGACCTTGGCGTTGGGATACACCGCCTTGGTGGCGTTGTAGCCGCTGTTGATGAACTGGCCGAGGGTGGCGAAGTTGGGCGTCTTGCCCTCGTTCCACAGCATGCCGCTGTTGATTTCGTTACCCACCTGCACCCAGCTGACGGCAATGCCGTTGTCCTTGAGATATTGGAGGATGCCCTGGGTGTGGCTGTAGACATCGGTAGTGAGCTGGGCGACGGAGTGGCCGGCCCAGGCGGCCGGCTTGGTCTGCTTGCCCGGGTCGGCCCAGCTGTCGCTGTAGTGGAAGTCGATCATGATGCGCATGCCTTGGGCCGCGGCGCGCTTGGCCTTGTCCAGGGTGTCGCGGCCATCGTTCCAGCCGCCCGCCGGGTTGACCCACACGCGCAAGCGAATGGCGTTGCCGCCGACATCCTTGAACAGCTTGATGAAGTCGGTGGTGTTGCCCGCTGCATCGCGAAAGACCTGCGGCGGATTGTTCGCCGCCTGCTGGTTGAGCCAGCTGACGTCCGCGCCTTTGGCGATGCCTTGCGCGCTGACGCCGGCGCTGCACAGACACAACAGCAACACGAGCAGCACGCGGTGGTAGTGCATGCGAAAAATGGTCATGAAACGCTTCCTCGATCGGTGGATGTCGCGCCGGATGGCGCCGTGCTTGATTGCCCTGCATTGCCTCGTATGCAAAAGCGTGGCATGACAAGTGCTGCGCCATGCATCGCTGCAAAACGGTGGCGATTCAAGCACGGCAGTACAGCCCGGTTAAGGCCGCTATAGGTGCAAGCGTGTTGCGGCATATCTCCACGCAGGAAAACATTGACCGACGCCAGCGCTGCGGGTGCGGTGTTGTGCGGGTGCAGCAGCAAGCCTGCGCGTGACTGCGCGATTGAACGCAAAAACGCCGGGCAGGCCCGGCGCGCTGATGCAACCTTCGATGGTCGTGACGCGCAGGCCAGGCGCATCGCAGCAAAGTGCACTTGATACTCACTGCGCGCCCATCTGCCGCGACTGCACAGCCGCACTCACTCCCCCACTCAACCCAAAGCGCGTGCGCCCTGCTGCTGTTGCCGGGTCTGCGACTGTTGCTGCTCCAACGCGACCGATTGGCGCGCTGCGTTTTCGGCGACACGTTGGCTGCTCTGTTCCAACGGGGTATTCATCGCAGTCATTGTCTCGACACTGACGCGCAGCTGCGCCGGGTCGTCCACGCGGCCCTGTACCGCGAAGGTTCGCGCCGCATCCGGGCTCATCATCACCGCGTCGATGCGCTGGCCACCAGCCGCATGCATTTCCGATGCGAGCGAACCGGATAACTGCGCGCTCTGTTGATCGGGCGAGCGGCCGGCGCGGGCGTCCTGCGCATGCACGCCGCGTTGGGCATCCTGGAACAAGGCGTTGCCCACGTGCCCGGGCTGATCGATGCGCAGCAAGGTGTGGTCGTTGCCATGCGCGCGCGCGTCGCGCTTGGCCGGCTCGCCCGGAGCGAGCGGGCCGCGGATGGCGTCGATGGCGTCTTGGCCAAAACCGCGCGCGCTACGCGTCAGAATGGTGGTGCCGGTGCGCAGCCCATCTATGTCGCCGCGGTACTCGTCGATCATGCGCTTGTTCTGCTCGGCAAGCGGGCGGGCGTTGGGATCCTTGAGCACGGAATGCTCGCCGAGGAAGTTGCCCAACTTGTGCGCGCCGAGCGAGCTGCCGGCCGCAACCAGTGGGTAATCCGGAATCAAAAAATTGGCCTTGCTGTTACTGTAACCGGCACCGCTCAAGGTGGCGATTTCGTCAGGCTTGGCGTAAATGCGCACTTGCCCGAAATGCGGCGATGCTGCACTCACTGGATCCGATGCCATCACGTGATTGATCACGCTATTGCCGCCTTCCGGAATGCGATAGCTCAGGCTCGCTGCGCCGTAGGCGTTGAAGGTTTCGCCTTTCAGGTCGTAATGGTGCGCGGTCATCTGCGCTAGCGCACCGCCGAGGGAGTGGCCGGTAACGGTGACTTCTGGTTGATGCCCGGTTCGCTTGCCGACGTCCTTGGCAATGTCCATCGCATTCTTGGTCAGCGCAAGCGCATCGGCGGCCTGCGGGTTGGTCCGCGGGGTGACCATGGTCGCGTCGGTCAGAATGTCATTGACTGCGCCCTGGGTACCTCGATGGGCGACGACAATGTCCCCGCTGCTTTCGCGGCGGTAGATCGTGCCCTGGTAACCGTTGGATTTATTGTTGACATGATCGAGAACGGCGTAACGCTGCCCTTCGATCGTGACGATTTCTTCGTGCCCGGGCGCGCGGCGACCTACCGCACGATTCTTATAAACGTCATCGGAGAGACCAGCATATTGGGTTGACGGAATACTCATGGCGCAACTTCCTTGGCAGCCAACGTGATAGTGAAGAGATTCTCGCGAATATCAGGCTTGAACTTCTCCGGGCTGAGTTCGCCGGTGTCCGGAAAACTCTTGGACTCCGAACGCGGATAGCCGTCTTTCCAGTAATACTTCGTTAGCGCCTGCTGCGTGGTCACCGTCTTGGCTTCGATAAACGACAAGAACCGCGTTTCTTCTTCGGCACCGGTGGCTTTGAGCAACACGCTGGCGCCACTGAATTCCCAACGGCAAACGCCGCGACCGTAATAGTCTTCGTCCTGCATCAGATCCAGATACACAGTGCCGCGGTATTCGGTGTCGGAGATCTTCTTGAGCGCGACATCTTCCTGGCTGGTGATGCGGCCGGCGGCACCGGTCTCCGGCTGGATCTTGCCGCACTCCGCTTCGTTGCTGACGTCGTACTGCGCCGCAGCCTGCACCAGGCCGAAAGCGCCAGGCGCCTTGTCCAGGGTGAGCGTCACCTCGTAAGCCTTACGCGGACTCGGATTCAACTTGGCAAGGCCGCGGCCGCCCGCCTCCACGTCGGCTGCTGCGGTGGCCTCGGTGGCGGGGGAATGGGTCTGGGTCATGCTGGTCTCCGGGGGGTGACAGGCCGTAAGCAAAAGGGCCAGCAGGCTTGGGGTCAGAATCTGGCGCAAGGCCGGCCTCCGTGGCAGGTGGGGGCCAATCTAGTCCGCTCGCATTGAGCCGGTTAATCGAGGCCAGGTGAGGGTGAGGCTGCTCTAGATGGTTGTGCATGACAGCAAAGCTGCCATCATCGAGCGCAGCTGCTTCCAGGGAGAGGTGCCATTCGCAATCGTCCGCGGTCACTGCCGCAACACAGATCGGTCGCTGCGCGCATTCCATGGCGCAACAGCTTGCGCGTACGCGTGCTGCTGGCGGCCACCGCCGTGCTGGTGGTGTTGCTGGCGGTGCTGGGAACGGTGTTCTACCTGGGTGCGCGCGCCGAGCTGGTGGAGGCGGCGCGCAGCGAGGTGGATGGCTTGACCGAGCAGACCGCGCGCAGCCTGGCGACACTGCTCGATTCGGTGCAGGTGAGCGGACGCACGTTGGCGGCCAGCAGTAGCGGCGTGGGACTGCAGCCGTTCAATCTGCGGGCATTGCTCCTGGCCACGCTGACCGGCGACCCGGATATCGGTGCGGCGCGCCTGATCATCCAGCCGCACACGCAGAAGGCCGGCGACAGCGGATTTGTCTGGTCTGTGCATCGCAGCGGCACGCGCGTAACGGAGAAATCCGCGCTGGACCTGGGCTACGACTATCGGGCCATGCCCTGGTACCTGCGCACCCAGCACGAGGGCCGCGCATGGTGGTCCGAGCCGTCCATGGAGACGAACGGCGGCGGTCTGTACACCAGCTACAACCTGCCGCTGCGCCGGCCCGGCGATGCGCCGGATGCGACGCCGGTGGGCATGGTGAGCGTGGACCTGCCGCTGCAGCACCTGCGCGACATCATCGACCAGCTGCCACACGATATCGGCATCCAGCCGATGCTGCTGTCGCCGGAAGGCATGCTGGTTTTCAGCCCCGACCCCGCGCTCAATCTGCACCATTCGCTGGATGCTTACGTGACCCGTTCGCGACCGGATCTGCGGCCGTTGCAACGCGCGATCGCCGCCGGCCAGCCGATTTCGTTTACGCACACCGCGCCCGATGGCGAACGCTTCCTGACCCATAGCGCGGCAGTGGGGCGCAGCGGCTGGACATTCGTGTTGTCGGCTTCGGAAGGCTATGTGCTGGCCGGCCTGAACTGGCTGGCCGCTTGGGTAGCGCTGGCGGCTCTGCTGGGCGCGGTGGTGTGGTGGTGGCTGATGCGGCGGATCACGCGCACGTTGACCCGGCCGATCGAAGAGCTGACCGATACCGCCGAGCATTTCCGCCGCGGCGAATTCGAGTACCCGTTGCCGCACATCGAACGCAACGACGAAGTAGGCGTGATGGCGCGCGCGTTCGACAGCGCGCGCGATGCGATCCGCCACCATATCGCCGAGATCGGCGAGATGACCGCCGCGCGCGAACGCATGCAGAGCGAGCTGCAGATTGCGCGCGAGATCCAGCAGGCGATGCTGCCGTCCGGGCGCACCTTCGACCGCGCCGGTTCGCATCTGGAAACCTGCGCGTGGCTGGAGCCGGCAAAGGCAGTGGGCGGCGATTTCTACCACTTCATCGAAACCGAGCCTGGCCTGTTGTGGTTCGTGGTGGGCGATGTCTCGGACAAGGGCGTGCCGGCGGCGTTGTTCATGGCGCGTGCGGTGAGCGTGCTGGAAATCGCTGCGCGCCGGCACACGCGCCCGGACGCCATCCTGATTGCCGCTTCTACACGACTGGCCGAAAACAACGAGACCTGCATGTTCGCCACCGTGCTGTGCGGGGTGATCAACGTGCTGAGCGGCGACTACCGGCTGGCCAGTGCCGGGCACGAACCGCCGGTCCTGATCGATACCGATGGCCAGGTGCGGCCGCTGCCGTTGGAAACCGGGGCGCCGCTGGGGATCGAGCCGCAGGCGTCCTATCCGGTGCTGGAGGGCCGCATGTCTGCCGGCCAGACGCTGCTGGGCTATACCGACGGAGTGACCGAAGCCATCAACGAGCACGGTGCCAGTTATGGGCTGCAGCGGCTGTTGGCGGCGCTGGATCCGCGCCGCACTGCAGCGCGGCAGTGCGAGTTGGTGATCGCCAATATTGCCCACTTCACCGGTCAGGCCGATCCGTACGACGACATCACGCTGCTGGCGATTCGGCTGCGACAGGAGCATGCTGGAAAGAACAAAGACGCTGCCCGGGGCAATCCCGGCAAGGCAATCGACCGATGATGCTCGAGCTGGCCATTGCCCCGTCGCTGGACGATCTCGCCTATGTCAGCGACACGCTGGAAGATTCGCTCATGCGCGAGGGCATGGCTGCCGAGCGCATCGGCCAGGTCCGGCTGATCATTGAAGAGCTCGGCTGCAACGCCCTCGTCCACGGCTGCGCCGTGGAGCGTCCGTTACGGCTGCAACTACAACTGGACCCGCAGGCACTGGTGCTTGAGTTGCACGATCCAGGACACGCCTTCGATCCGCGCACGATTCCTGCACCGGACCTGGCTGCAGAGCTCGATCAACGCCCGATCGGCGGTCTGGGGTTGTTTTTGGTGCATCAGTTCGCTGATCACATCGACTACCGCCGCGATGGGGCATACAACGTGGTACGCGTCACCCTGCTCCACCCGTACGCTCCTGTTCCCGAGGTTCTGTCATGACTACGCTCGCCATTCAGATCGATCCGCCGCAAGACACCCGTCAACACGTCATCCTGACCGGGCGGCTGGACACCCACACCTACCAGGACCTGGACACGGCGCTGTCGCCGTTGCTGGGCACGCGCATCACCACCCTGGTGCTGGATCTCAGCGCGCTTGAATACATTTCCAGCGCCGGCATCCGTTGCATCTTCAAGGCCCGCAAGGCGCTGGCCACGCGCCACGGCAAAGTGCTGGTGAGCAACCCGCAACCGCAGATCCGCAAGGTCTTCGACATGGTCAAGGCGGTGCCGCTGAGCGATGTGTTCGCGTCCACCGAAGAGCTCGACGCATACCTGTCTGCGATGCAGCGCAAGGTCATCGAACAGAGCGCGCAGGGCGACACCCCGATCGTGCCGCATTTCGCTGAAGCGTGAGAGCGGCATTGCCTGCGCGCCCATGTGTGCATCGGTGCGCGCATACCTGTGACTCGGCTCTGACGCCCTGCCCTGCGCGCACCGATTGCCTTTGATTTCGACGGCACTCTGACCAGCGCCATCGCGCCAGCTGCACATCATGCGAGTGGCGCGCAGCGCTGTTAAACGCTACACCCCGCCCACCCGCGGCAACGGCGCCGGCACGTTCAACATCCCTCCCGACGCCACGTACGCTGCCAATGCCTGGCCCTGGCTCAGCAGATGCCCATGCATGGTGCGTTCGGCGCCTTCGGCATCGCCGCGTCGCACGCAGTCCATCAGTGCGCGATGTTCGGCCAGCGATTGCGCCATGCGCCCGGGCGTCAGCAATTGGCGGCCGCGATGCATCTTCAAGATGCGGTGCAGATCGTGCGTCACCCGGATCAACCACGGATTGCCGGCGTACTGCTGCACGGTTTCGTGGATCAGGTAATTATTGCGGTAGTACTCGGCCACATCGCCGGCCGCCGAGGCGGCTTCCATCGCCGCATGCAGCGCTTCCAGCCGCTGCACACCGGCCGCATCGATGCGCTTGACCGCATCGTGCGCGCAACGGCCTTCCAGCATCGCCATCACCGGGAACAGCTGGTTGAGATCCTCCAGCGTCAGCCGCGTGACCCGACTACCGCGGCCGGCATCCAGTTGCACCAGGCCTTCGGCCGCGAGCAGCTTGAGACTTTCGCGCAGCGGCGTACGGCTGATGCCGAGTTCTTCAGCCAGCGCCGGCTCGTCGATCCATTCGCCCGGCGGCAACGCGTAGTCGTAGATCTTCTGGCGCAGGCGCTCGGCCACTTCCTCGTACAACGGCACGCGCTTTTTGGAGGCGCGCGAATCAGGGGCCACGGTCATGGAGGGCTGGTCGTCAGCATCGGGGCAGGGCCGCCCATTCTACGTGGGCGCCCCGCGTTGCTGTGGCGTACCGGCCGGATCACAGCCAGCCCGGCACCACGAAGACCAGCCACGCCGCCAGCGGACCCAACACCACCACCAGGCCGCTGTACACCAGGAAGCGGCGGAACAGGTCATCGCGTTCTTCCTTGGCGGCCGAGGCCACCACCAGCGCACCGTTGGTGGAAAACGGACTGACATCGACGATGGTGGACGACACGGCCAACGCACAAATCACCCCGGCCGCACCCAGGTGGCCCTGCATCAGGAACGGCACCGCCAGCGGAATGGTGGCGCCCAACACGGCCGCGGACGAGGCGAATGCGGAAACAATGCCACCCACATAGCAGACCAACAGCGCGCCCAGCAGCGGCACGCCGATGTGCGACACGCCAGTGCCGATGTAGTCCACCGCGCCGGATTTTTCCAGCACGGCGATGTAGGTCACCACGCCGCTGATCAGCAGCACCGTGGACCAGCTGATGCCATCCACCGCGCCTTTCTGCGCATTCGGCGAGATTAGCGCCAATGCCACCGCGACGGTGATGGAGACCAGGCCGACGTTGAGGTTGTAGATCAGCGCGGCAACGCCCAGGCCCAGCAGGCCGATCAAGGTGATCACGCGGTCGCGGGTGATGGACACCGCCTCCAGTGCCAGCGGATCGGTGGACAAGGTGCCGCCGCCCGGCGCCACCAGCGCGCCATGGCCTTCGATCGCGAAGCCGCGGTGCGATGCCTGGTCGCCGGCAACGGGCACGTACTGCGCATCGGCCAGCGACAGTTCCTGCCGACGCATCAACTTCAGCCCACCGAAGGCACAGAAGCAGATGATCGCCATCATCAGGTTGAAACCCAGGCTGGTGAGAAACACCGCCATCTCGCTGACGTCCAACCCGGCTTTTTCGACGACCTTGTTGGTGATGCCACCATACACACTGATCGGCGAGAAGCCGCCGCCCTGTGCACCGTGAATCACCAGCAAGCCCATCATCAACGGATTGATGCGGTACTGCTTGGCAAACCGCAGCGCCACCGGCCCGATGATCGCCACTGCCGCCGGTCCCAGCGCGCCGAAGGCGGTCAGCAGGCCGGTGATGACAAACATGACCCAGGGGATGGCGACGATGCGTCCGCGCACCGCACGCACGGCCCAGTGCACCAGCAAATCGATGGTGCCGTTCTTCTGCGCAATGGCGAACAGATACGTGATGCCGACCAGGGTGAGGAACAGGTCGCCGGGGAAGCCGGCCAGCACCTCCTTGCCCTCCAGTCCCACCCACACGCCGCCGATGATAAACGCCAGCGCGAAGGCCACCGCGCCCATGTTGATGGGCAAGGCGGTGGCGACGATGAACATGATCACCAAGCCAAGAATCGTTGCAATTTGCGGGGTCATGCGCCCTCCCAGACACCTGATACGCGTACAGCACGGATGGCCGCCCGCCACCCTGGGGTCACACCGTGTGCAGCACCTGCCGGACCGTCATGCCGCGCGCTCGCACGCAGCAACGACCCACTCGACAACACCGTGGGTGCTGTGGAATTCGTCCACCGAACGCGCCTCGCACTCCGGCAATACCTCACGCACCATGCGTGCCAATGCGCTGCCGGGCCCGAGTTCGAGAAACACGCGTGCGCCGCGTTCGGCGGCTTGCATCAGTACGTCGTACCAGCGCAGCGTCTGTGCGATCTGCCTGGATAACGTCTCGATCACCAAGGCGTGCGTGTTGACCGCACGCGCGTCGATACCTGCCAGCACGCGCAGCGTGGGTGCGATGAGCTGTGCGTTTGCCAGTTCAGTGGCGAAGCCCTCGGCAGCCGCACTCAACCATGGCGTGTGTGCCGGCACGCTCACCGGCAGCAGCGTGACACGCGCTGCCTGTGCTGTTGCAGCGTCGCCAAGCGCCTGCAATGCATCGCGCGGGCCGCCGAGCACGGCATGGTCATCGCCGTTGATGATGGCAAGTGCCGCGCCATGCGTCTGGCACAGCGTTTCGAGCACGCGCAGCGGCAACCCGACGACTGCCATCAGCCCTGCCTGTGGCGGGCTGGCGCCATCCATCAACCGTGCGCGCGTTGCAGCCAGCTGCAGGCAGGTGTCGATGGACATGCTGCCAGCCACCGCATGCGCTGCCAGCTCGCCAACGCTGTAACCGAGCACCAGCAGCGGCGTGGGCAACTGCGCACGCAGTGCCTGCCAATGCGACAGCGTGCCTGCGCAGACCAATGGCTGTGCGATGGCATTGGCGTAGCGACCCGGATCCGCGGCAACTGTCTGCGGCGCAGTGCCAAGCACGCGCTGTGCGCTGGCGATGACGGCGGTTGCCGCAGGTGCATCGGCAACGCGCGCGAACATCTCGGCGTGCTGGCCGCCTTGGCCCGGGCAGAGCACGGCCAGACTCATGCGGCGGCCTGCCTGATGGCGTAGGACTGTCCGGCGCGCACGCTGCCGTGGTCGGTTGTACGGCCGATGTGCCTGGACGCTTGGATGCCGGCTTTCATCGATGGGAAGCGTGCGATGTCTACTGCGTTTGGCAGAAGCACAGCATTCACTGCATCTGCCAGCAAAAATGCAGTGCCGCCTTGTATCGGCGAATGCAGCGTGTGGTCGACTGCGATCGAGCAAACCCGGCTCATCGCATCTCCTGCCGATGCAGGAACCAAGCGCAGGCCAGCAGATCCGCACTGCCGCCAGGGCTCAGGCGGCGCGCGACGAACTGCCGGCCGATCGCACGCAAACGCGCGCGCCACTGCGGTTGCGCAATGCCTCCGTCGGCAAGGAAGGCCGCTGCCTGCGCTTTGGCAAACGCCAGCCCGTCGCACCCACCACGATGCAGCAGATTGAGATCGTCCACTGTGGCGATGAGCTGCATCAGCGTCTGCGCCAACGCCGCGTCACGCGTGGCGCCACCGTCAAGCGCGCTGCGCAACGCAGGCAGTGCGATCTCGCGCAGCAATGGATATCCCGCGGCGGCCTGTTCGCGCACACCACCGATGCGGTACTGCGCACGCACGCGCTGGCCATGGCTATGCGGGTTCAGTGGTGCGGCCAGCAACGCATCGCGCCACATGCGTACGCCATCGCACACCTGTTTTGCCGTGGGTCGCTGCCCATGCGCAGCACGCAAGCGTGCCGCCTGCGCCGTCAGCAGGCCCAGGCTGAAGATCGCACCGCGATGGGTATTGATGCCGCACGTGGCGCGCAACATCGCGGACTCGGCTTCGATGCCCAGCTGACGGAGGCGCTCGAATGACGCGTGCTCGATGCCGGCTTGCGCGATGGCCACAAAATAGCCACGCACCGCGAACAGGCTACGCACAAAGGTGGATGCATCCATGTCGGTGTGACTACCACTGTCGAACCGCGTCACCAAGCCCGGCTTGGGCGCGCAGGCCAGCTCCGCATGCAGGGCGCCAACCGCCAGACGGCCGAGCTGGCGTGCCACATCGCGCGCTGTCGCAGGCGTATCGACAACAGACATTGCGTGCAGCTGTGCCTTCATGCCGCACTCCAGACCGGAAACAGCGCAGTGCGCGGCAACAGTCGGCATCCCTGATTGGACTTCACCAACAGCTTTTGCGTGTGACTGGCGTATTCGCGCCAGTTCACCGCGTTGTCGCCGGGCAACAGCAGCTCGCCATCGGCACGCAGCCCATGACGCTGCTCCCAGCGCTGCACTAGCGTCACCACCGCGCGCGCTTGCTCGGGGGTTTCGATGGACCACAGCAGGTCCAGATCCGATTGCGCATGCACATATGCCAGGCCGGTCAAGGCTTGCCAGGCGAAGCTGCCGAAGACGCGCGCGTGCAGCGATTGCGTTTGGGCATCAATGTCTAAGGCCTGCAATGCCGGCTGCAGCGCGTCGGGCGCGTGCGTCAATACCGCATCCAGTGCCAGCGGCGCGGTGCAACGTGCGATCTCGGCCACGTGCGCCTGCAGTGCCAAGCGCTGCTTGCCCTCGCTGGGTGGCAGCGGTACACCAAGCCGCAGGGTGCCTGCCGCCTGGCTGCCATCGCCACGCGCCACCACTGCTGGCAAGCCGGCAGCGAACCACTGCTGCAGCCGTGGCTGTGCGCCAGGCGTGATGGCCTGCCACTGCGCATCGTCGCGCAACCACACCAGGGCGTGGCGGGGCGCCATGCTCAGACCTCGCCCGCGGCCACGGCGGCAGCGACATCGCGCGCCAGAGTGCGCCCGCCGCGTTGCGCGCCGAGTGCACGGCGCTGGTCCCCGTCGGCCGGCGCGGCCAGTGCATCGAGCAGTGCCTGGGCCAGATCGCCATCCCACAACGATTCCACCGCGCCCATGCGCACGTAATTCTCCACGCCAGGCGCGAACACCGGTGAGCTCTTGCTCAGCGCCTGCAAGGTGTCTATCGATTGTTTGGTCACACGCGCCATCGCGCGCAGGTCCATGACGCGGATCTGCGCATCGGGCAGTGCGTGGATATGGTCGGCCATCAACCCGAACGACAGAAACCCACCGCTGACCGATTCGCCATAGACCAGCGTGACCAGCCGCGCGCCGCGCTTGCGTGCCAGATCCAATGCACGTGCCAGGTGCGCGAAATAACCGTTGATGCCGAGCAATTCATCGCGCCGTGCCAGCCGTTGCCCGGCGGTGTCGGCCAGCATTACGATCGGTCGCTGCGGGTGTGCGCGTGTGCTCGCCAACACGGTGGCAGCCAACGCCAACGCGTGGTCGACCCCCACTTCGAGCTTGTTGGCGGTACCGATCACCGTGACCTCGCCGGCGGCGGTGGTCGCACTGCCGGTGAGCACATCGTCGTTACGCGCGATGACATGACCGCGCGGAAACAGCTGATCGAGCAGGCGATTCAGTTCCATGGAACGCTCCGGGCTGCAGTCGCGGCAACAAAGGCTTCGGTGTCCAGCAGCGGCAGGCGCTCTGCATCGACGATGCCTTGGCGCTTCCAGATGTCCAACCCGTCGCGACACTCGCCGTAGGCAGCGATACGTGCGGCCAAGTGATGCTGGGCCTGTTCCAACGCTTGCAATGCGGCGTCGCCCGTTGCTTCGTCGAGTACGTCGAGCGTGGTCAGCGCGGCGTCGGCGAAGGTGCCGATGCGGTCGGCCACCAGCATTTGCGCTTCGCCAAGCAGGTAGCGATGTTTGCCGCCGGTCACGCGCCACACCAGGGCACGATCGCGCGCATCGAACTCTTCCACCCCGCGCACGGTTTCGATCACGTCCGGGCCGGACAGCGACAAGCGGCCTTCTTCGGACATGATGACCGCGCTGCAGCAGCGCGCCACGATGCCCATGCCACCGAAGGCACCGTTCCCGCTGCCGATCAACGCCAGCACCGGCACGCCGGCGGCACGTGCATTCAAGGTGGCACGCATGATTTCGGAAATGGCGATGAGCCCGGCATTGGCCTCATGCAGACGCACACCGCCAGTGTCGAGCAGCAACAGCACTGCCACCGGTTGCGTGGTTGCCGCGCGTTCCAGCAGGCCGGTGAGTTTGGCACCGTGCACTTCGCCCACGCCGCCCCCCATGAAGGCGCCTTGCTGCGCGGCGATCAAGACGCTGCGGCCGTGCAACGTGCCTTCGCCCACCACGATGCCATCATCGAAGGCGCCGGGTGTCTCAAGTTGCGCAAGATGCGGGCTGATCAGGCGGCGACGCGGGCCGACGAATTCGCGAAAACTGCCGGCATCGAGCAGACCATCGATCCGTTCGCGCGCATCGGCCTCGTAGTAGCTGCGCTCGGTCATGGGAACGGTGGCGCTCATGCGTCGGCCCCCTGCAAGACATCCACTGCCTGTGCCAGGCGCAAACTCACCACCGCCGGCGTCGCGCCGACATCGTTGATGCTGATGCGCACATCGCGCAAGGGATGGCGTGCAGCAAAATCATCCAGCACCGCCTGCCAGATCGTGCCGAAGCCGCGTGCGACGGTCAGGATTTCGATCTCCATCGCGCCATCCAGCGGCACGCGCTCGACCAGCACTTCCAGGTTGCCGGAGGCGACCACGCCGACCAGCGCATGTTCCAGCCCGGCGCGTGCACCACGCTGGCCATCAAAGCGATATCGCAGGGTTTCCATGCTGTGCCCTTACCAATTGCGAAAACGTTTCGGCGGGTCGTACAACCCGCCGGACCAGCGCACCAGGTCCTTGACCGTGCGCGCAGCGAGCAGGTCGCGCGTGGCATCGCGCGGACGAATGCCCAGATCGTCCGGCCGCTTGATGACGCCGCGGTCGCGCAGGTTTTCGACCATGCGCTTGTCGCGCCCTAAGCCCACCGCGGTATAGCCGGACACGCCACGGATCGCCTGTTCGCGCTCCTCCGGCGTGCGGCACAACAGCAGGTTGGCGATGCCTTCTTCGGTCAGCACGTGGCTGACGTCGTCGCCGTAGATCATCACCGGCGGCAGCGGCATGTTGGCGCGTTCGGCCAGTTCCCAGGCATCGAGCGTGTCGACAAACGCCGGCGCCATGTGTTCGCGGAAGGTTTCCACCATCTGCACGACCAACTTGCGCCCACGCGGCATCTCGCCGGCGCGTGCCGCTTCTTGTCCGGCCTTGAGCCAGGCGGCGCTGGCATGCCGACGGCCGCGCGCATCCGAGCCCATGTTGGGCGCACCGCCGAAGCCGGCAATGCGATCGCGCGTAGCGGTGGAACTATTGCCTTGCAAATCGATCTGCAAGGTGGAGCCGATGAACATGTCGCAGGCGTACAAACCGGCGGTCTGCGACAGCGCGCGATTGGAGCGCATGCTGCCGTCGGCACCAGTAAAAAAGATGTCCGGGCGTGCGGCGATGTAGTTCTCCATGCCCAGCTCGGAGCCGAACGAATGCACCGAGTGCACGAAGCCCGACTCGATCGCCGGAATCAACGCCGGATGCGGATTGAGCGCCCAATGCCGGCAGATCTTGCCCTTCAATCCCAGCGATTCGGCATAGGTTGGCAGCAGCAACTCGATTGCGGCGGTATCGAAGCCGATGCCGTGATTGAGCCGGTCCACGCCGTATTCGGCATAGATGCCCTTGATGGCCATCATGGCCATCAACACCTGGATCTCGGAGATCTGCGCCGGGTCGCGGGTGAACAGCGGTTCGATGTAATTGAGCTTGGGTGCTTCGGTCACGAAGTCCACCCAATCGGCCGGAATATCCACGCGCGGCAGGGTGTCGACGATTTCGTTGACTTGCGCGATCACGATGCCGCCCTTGAACGCGGTGGCTTCCACGATCACCGGCGTGTCTTCGGTATTGGGGCCGGTGTAGAGATTGCCGTGGCGATCGGCGGCCTGCGCGGTGATCAGCGCAATGCGCGGGGTGAGGTCGATGAAGTAGCGGCCGAACAATTCCAGATAGGTGTGGATGGCACCGATCTCGATACGGCCTTCGCTCACCAGCCCGGCCAGACGCGCGGCCTGCGGGCCGGAGAACGAAAAGTCCAGGCGCTTGGCGATGCCGCGTTCGAACACGTCCAGATGCGCGGCCAGCGACAACACCGACTGCACCATGTGCAGGTCGTGCACGCGCGCCGGGTCCACCTCGGTCAGGCAGCGCGCCAAAAAATCGGCCTGCTTCTGGTTGTTGCCCTCCAGGCACACCCGGTCGCCGGGTTCGATGACCGCTTCCAGCAACGCCACCACAGCGTCGGCAGCCACCACGCGCCCCTGCGGCGCCAGCGCGGCGGCACGCTGCAAGCGCTGACGCCGGCTTTCGGCCTGGGTGTCCCACTGTCGACTCATGCCTCTGCCTCGCCGGGCCAGACCCGTAATGTCAAATTAATTACATCGTAATTATGAGGTGCATGGGTGTCTAGTCGCATTGCAGCATCTGCGCTTGTCGTCGGATGAACAGCCAGCCACACCGTAGGAAAGCGCTTGTGGATCGGCAAACGTCGATATATCGTTTCGCCACGCGTCGATATATCGAATGAAACAGCACGCCTTCACTTCCTCGCTGGCTGAGCTCGACGCACCGCCTGCCCCTGGTCGCGGCACCGGCGCGCGGACGCGGCCGCTGGAGCACGACGATCTGCGCCTGCTGTTGCTCGCCCTGATCGCCGAACGCCCGCGCCATGGCTACGAGTTGATGCGACAGATCACCGCGCTCTTCAAAGGGCTGTACACGCCCAGCGCCGGTACGATTTATCCGGCGCTGGCGCAGCTGGAAGCTGCCGGCTGGGTGCACACCGATCTGGACGCCGGCCGCAAGCGCTATCGGGTCACTGCCGCTGGCAGCGATTACGTTGCGCAACAACGCGATGCGCTCGACGCCGCCCTGGCCCGCCCCCATCAGCGCGCGCGCGCCTTGATCAAGTCACAGACGCCGGCACCGATTCGCGAGGCGATTCATCGCATCAAGCATGGCTTGTTCGCGCGCCATGGCCAGTGGAGCGACGCAGAGACGCAGCGGATTGCCGCGTTACTGCATGCCGCTGCCGATGGCATGGAGCAGGACGGCGACTGAGCGAACCAGCTGCTCCACACCCACCCTGCCGCGCCTCCGCACGGTACCTTCAGGAATCGCATCAGATGGCTGCACACACCAACACGCAACTCCGTCGCGACCCCCGCCTGCGCACCGTCGAGGTGCTGCGCAGCGAGGCGCTCACCCCGCAGATGTGCCGTATTGTGTTCGGCGGCGGCGAACTGGCCGGCTTCGACAGTGCTGCGCCAGACGACCACGTCAAACTGTTTTTCCCAAACGCCGACGGCGCCTTCGTGCTGCCGACCATGACGCCGGACGGCCCGCGGTACGACGAAGGCGCGCTGCCTTCGCCCGCGCGCGACTACACGCCACGCCACTTCGACCCGCAAAGCGGCGAGCTGAGCATCGACTTCGTGCTGCATGGGGACGGCGTGGCGTCCAGTTGGGCCGCGCAAGCGCAACCCGGCGATCTTCTGAAGCTCGGTGGCCCGCGTGGCTCGTTTCTGGTCGCCGACGACTACGACCACTATGTGTTGATCGGCGACGAGACCGCGCTGCCGGCGATCGGCCGCTGGCTCGAAGCGATGCCCGCCGACATGCAGGCCGAGGTCTTCATCGAGATCGCCGATGCCGCCGAACGGCAGGAACTGCTCAGCGCCGCCGATGTCCGGGTGAACTGGCTGGAACGCAATGGCTTCGATGCTGCCAGTAGTACCCTGTTGGAAGACAGCCTGCGCGATTACGAGCCAGAGGACGGCGATACGTTCTACTGGATCGGCGCCGAGTCGATGCGCGCGCGCGCCATGCGCAAGTTCCTCGAAGAACACCTGGGCGTGGACAAGGACGATGTGCGTGCCAAGGGCTATTGGAAGGCGGCATCGGATGTCTAAGCGGTGATTGCGAGTTGAACCAGCTCACGTAAGATGGGATGCAGCAATCGCAGGCCATGCAACTGCCGTCCTCCTGGGCAAGGATGAAGCGAGATGCAACTATGAAAAAACGTTCAGAAGATAACCACCGTCGCCTGTTGAAAGCAGTAGCTACTGCCGCCCTTTTGGCAGCGTCACCCTTCGTCATGTCTTCAGGGCAGAATGGAGATCCAGCGACCCAGCACCTCGTTGCTTCGGAACGTCAGTTATTGGACGTCAGAGTTCGTGGCGACCTTAGCGGCAGAGATGTGGAACTGCAGCTCATGCCTGGCGAGCTGTCTCCTGTCTTCAAGCTGCCTGACAACAGAACCTATCGTGTAAAAGCCTCGATGATTCGGACTGACCCCAGGTTCGGACCGAACTATGCATTGGTTTTCGCAGACGCGTCCGGCGATCCGCTCAACCGGATGAACATCGCAAGCAATACAACCGCGACATTTGGCGAACAGCACGTACAGGTGTATCTGCTATCGCTGGAGCAAGCCACGCAGGTTCAAGGCGTGTCCAAAGCGCAAGGGCGTTATCGGTAAGCCGCCTCATCATGGAGGTCCTCAGCGTCAGGACCTCTTTTGTTGGGTGGCACGCGATGCGCGCCAGCTCACGATCCCACAGGCCAGGAGCGCAGCGCCGGCAAGTCCGTCTGCACTGCGCCGGATCGAGACGTTTGCGTAGCCAGGCCAGCGCGACCGGCAACGGACACAGGGCCTGGCCGTGACAACCCGGCAATACCAGGGTGGACAAGGCCAGCGCGTCGCCATCGAAGTGCGCGCTGCGCAACGCCGCCATGCTGGGCATCAAGGTCCACACACGCAGCAACAGCGCGCCGTTGCGTTCGAGCACGTCCAGCACCAATGCGCCGCCGGGTGGATAGTCGTCGGGGCGATCGCTGCGGTGCCAGTCAACGCCGAGCAGGCCGCCGAGCGTGGCCAGGTTGGTGTCGTGGCCGACCAGCACGAGCAGACGGGTGGATGGCGGCGCCAGCGCCGCCACCGACGGCGTTCGCCCAACGGCTGCCTGCACGGTGGCCAGCAGATGCGCGGGCAGGTTGGACGCCGCCGCGCGGGCGACCGGCAACGGACGCTTGCTCTGGGCGAACGAGGCGTTGTGCAGGGCAATCCATTGCGCCACTGCGGCGCGATCCACCCGGCCCAGCCCAGCCGTGCGGCATCGAAGCCTTCGACGTCCTCCAGCATCAGGTTCTCGCACAGGCCGCCGGCCAGCTTGAGGGTGCTGGCGGCGGCCGGCGAGCCGTCGCGCGTGGCCGGATCGTAGAGCAGGCTGTCCGGCGGCGGCACGACACAGCACCCGTGCTGGCAGGCGCTCAACACCGCCTGCAGTTGCGCCAACCGCGCACGGGTGTCGGCTTCCAACCGCACCGGCGATGCCGGCGCCTTGTCGCCATCGAACACGACGTTGCGCTCGCCCTCCTGCAAGGCCTGGTAATGCAGCGTGCAATCCGGCGCCATGCCCTGCAGCAGCGCCCTGCGCGCTGTCGTGATTACGGGCAGTGCTATCGGCGAGGGTGACGATCTGTTCGGCACCTGCGCAGCCACTGGCCGGCAGCCCGAGCGGCGGCGCCAACAGCGCGCGATAGCGTGCGCCCAGCACCTGCATGCCGCCCCGTCCGTGCGGGGTGTCAGCTGGCCCGCTGCCACCGGCCATTGCGGCCATGGCTGTGCGCTGTAGCGATCCAGCCCGGTGTTGGGCTGGGCCGGCGCGCGGATGCCATGCCGCACCAGCACGATGGTCAGGCGCAGGTGCGCGGTCGCTGCGGCGCATCTGTCGTGGCGACCGCTGCCGCCGTCGGCATTCCCTTCCCCGCGCGCGGGAAGGTGCGCGAAGGGCGGAGGCAGGCGACAACCAAGCCCCGCCCTGCGGGCACCCTCTCCCACTGACGGAAAACGAGCGGCATGCGTAGTGCGGCGCCGAAAATGCAGAAGCCCGCCTTCCGGCGGGCTTCTGCGTGACACGACGGTGCGCGCTTACTTCGCGGGAGCGGCGCCGCCAGCCTTGGCCTGCAGGGCTTCGGTGGTGATGCGGATCTTCACTTCGTCGCTGACGTTCGGGGCGTACTGGCCCAGGCCGAAATCGCTGCGCTTGATGGTGGTGGTGGCGTCGAAGCCGGCCGCCGGCACCTTCTTCATCGGGTGCTCGCCACCACCATTGAGGGTGACGTCCAGCACCACCGGCTTGGTCTGGCCCTTGATGGTCAGATCGCCAGTGACGGTCAGCTTGTTGGTGCCGGCAGCTTCCACCTTGGTGCTCTTGAAGGTGGCGGTCGGGAACTTGGCCACGTCGAAGAACTCGCCGCTCTTCAGGTGTTCGTCGAACTTGGCGGTGAAGCTGTTCAAGCCGGACAACGGCAGGGTGACCTGCACGGTCGACTTGGTCACGTCGGCCGCGTCGTACACCAGGGTGCCGTCGACATTGCCGAAGTGCGCGCTCGGGTTGGAGAAGCCGAAGTGGCTCCACTGCGCCAGCACGTCGGTGTGGCTCGGGTCGAGCGTGTAGGTGCCCGAGGCCACTTCCACGGCCGGGGCGGTCGAAGCAGCCGGCGTCGCAGCCGGGGCCGGCGTGGTGGCAGCGGCATCGGCCGGTGCGGTGGCAGCAGCCGGGGTTTCAGCGGCCGGAGCGGCGGCGTTATCGGCCGGCTTGGAGCAGGCGGCGATGGCCAGGGTCAGGGCGAGCGGCAGCAACAGCGTGTGGGTGGTCTTCATTGGAACTCCATGTGATGAGAGACGCGTTGGATCAACGCGGTGGGACAGATGCAGACGGACGAGGACTGCAGGAAATCGAGAAACCATGTACGTCCAGACAGTGAGCCAAATCAAGCGGCCAGCCGGCGAACAGCCAACTGCATCGCTTGAACGCGGTAGGCATAAGCGGTGCACCGGGGGGCTCACGCGCTGCGTCCCCGCACGCATGCACCGCCTTACTCGAAGCGCGCGGCCTCGTCGAAGCTCAGGCGCGGCGAGCGCGGGAACAGCCCGGCCGGGTCGCCGTAGCCGAGATTGATCAGGAAGTTGGATTTGATCGGCGTACCGGCGAAGAACGCTGCATCCACCTTGGCGTTATCGAAGCCGGACATCGGGCCGGCATCCAGTCCCAGCGCACGCGCAGCCAGGATCAGGTAGGCGCCCTGCAGCGAGCCATTGCGGAACGCCGATTCGGTGCGGCCTTCGCGCGGACCGTCGAACCAGCTCTTGGCGTCGGCATGCGGGAACAGGTACGGCAACTTCTCGTGGAAGTCTTCGTCGTGCGCCACGATCACCGTCACCGGTGCGGCCAGGGTCTTGTCGGCATTGCCCTCGGACAGCGCCGGCTTGAGCTTGGCCTTGCCTTCGGCGCTGGTCACGAACACGAAGCGCGCCGGGCAACTATTGGCCGCGGTGGGGCCCCACTTCACCAGCTCATACAGTTCACGCAGCACCTCTTGGCTGACCGGCGTGTCGGCAAACGCGTTTTGCGTGCGGGCGGTGCGGAACAGCTGATCCAGTGCGGCGGCGTTGAGCGAGTCGGACATGAGCACTCCAGAAGAAGAGGTGGTGCGACGGTAGACTGCGACGTCGGCGCCAGTGTGAAGACCCGCAGTGTAGAGTGGCGCGATTGCCGCCACACGCGTTCAATCTGAAACAAATCTATGTCGGATCTGAAACGATGGGGGTGATCTGGGCGCTGAGCGACGGCCGTGCCGGCAATGCGCGTCAGGCCGAGGCACTGGCGCGTGCGCTGCACCCCGATGCTTTTCAGCCCATCCATCTGCATGCACACGCACCCTGGCGCTGGGCCGCGCCGCGTCTGCTGCCCGGCGCGCAGCAGGCGTTTGGCGCGGCATTCGGCCGACACCTGCAGCAGCCCCCAGCGCTGGCTATCGGCTGCGGCCGGCAGGCGGCGCTGGCCACCCGGCTGCTGCGCGCCCGTGGCAGCCGCAGCGTGCAGATCCTGGATCCGCGCCTGGACCCGCGCCACTGGGACCTGCTGGTGGTGCCCGAGCACGACGCCTTGCGCGGCAGCAACGTGCTCACCCTGCTCGGCAGCCTGCACCCGGTGGACGATGCCTGGCTGGCCGCCGGGCGGTCAGCCTTCCCCGGAGTGGGCGGCTTGCCTGGACCGCGGCTGGCCTTGCTGATCGGCGGCCCCACCGCGCAGGTGGCGTGGACGCCACAGGCGCTGGCGGCGCTGTGCACGCGCGTGAGCGCGCAACTGCGCACGCTCGGCGGCAGCCTGCTTGTTACCACCTCACGCCGCACTCCGGGCGAGGCGATCGCTGCACTGCGCGCGGCCTGTGCCGGCCTGCCGCATCTGCTGTGGTGCGACGCGCGCGACGGACCCAACCCCTACGCCGGCCTGCTCGGCTGGGCCGATGCCATCGTGGCCAGCGCCGATTCGGTCAACCTGCTCTCCGAAGCCTGCGCCACGCGCGTGCCGGTGGCCGCCGCGTTTGCCGAACAGGCACGCGGACGCGTGAGCACCTATCTGCAGGCGTTGCGGCAACGTCAGCGCTTGCACCGAGTCGATGAAGTTCTCGCCGGCGCTGTCGCTGTCGTTCCTGTGCACGAAACCGAGCGCATCGCCATGCAGGTGCGCGCACGACTGCTGCCATGACCCAAGGCCCGGCAGCGGGCCACCGATACAAGGACGATGCATATGACAAGGACGATCCACGCTGGATGGATGAGGCAGCCCCGGCGCCGGGCAATCGCGCTACTGGTACTCGCCGCATGACCGCTGGCCGCCACCGCGGCAGCACCGCGTTGCGCGCCACGTTACCCATCGCCGCAAGCCACCGCCGCAATGTTCGACATGGCCGCCTCCACCGCGCAGGCGCTGGATGCGCTGCCCGACGCCAAGGTGGTGCAGCTGGCGCGCGGCGGCCAGGATCTGAGCCGTTATGGCCTGAAACATAGCCACCTGGCGTTTGCCATGCGCGAGGCCGATGGCAGCTGGCGCGTGCGGCACCTGCTCAATCGCTGCAAGAGCGACGCCTCGCAACTCTTTGTCGAAGGCTTGAGCAATTTCGTCGGCGAAAGCGCGGTCAGCAACGATCTGCGTGTCGGCGTCCTGACGCCCGCGGTCCAACAGCGCCTGCAGGCAGTGTTGAGCGACTCCGGCGAGCTCGCGCATCGCCTGCATGAAACGCGCTACAGCATGGTCGCCTATCCCTTCTCCACCGACGATCAGAACTCCAACCAGTGGGTGCTGGAAGTGCTGGCCGCGGCGCTGGCAGCCGATGCGCAACCACCGACGGGCATCCGCGATCGCCGCGCCGCGCAGGCCTGGCTGCAAGCGGCGCGGTATCACCCCAGCCTCCTGCATCTGGATGTGAAGCAGCGCGTGGGCGCACGTTTTGTCGCCGCCAATGCCACCACCACCGATCATCCTGTCGGCGAGCGCGTTTCCGGCAACTACTCGGTGGTCACCGTCGAATCGGTGTTCGATCTCCTGCATCAACGCGACGCCCTTGCACAGGAGCTGTCGATCCCGCACGCCACCGCCACGACTGGAGCCACGCCATGACGCGCCTGCTGTTTGCCCGGTTTGCCGCTGCTCTGTCGCTCGCCACCCTATTGCCAACGTGCGTGCAGGCCGGGGAGATGACCACCCCAGCCGAGAAATCGCAGTTCTATGCCGCCCTGGCGGTGTCTGTCCCGGTGTTCGTCGGCAGCGCTATGGTCGCTTCTCCGTTCGTTGCCTCCTCGACGGCAGTAGACGCGATGCGCAATGGCAGCGGTCAACCGCGCGCAGGCACGCTGCCGCCGATGCGGGTCGACGCGGTGCAGACCTTGCCCGCGGGCGAACGCGAGGTCAGGCTGCAGGATCCGCAACAGCCTGAGGCGACCGTGATGCTGCGCTGGCCCGCGCGCCAGGACGACCCGGCAGCCGGGTTTCGGGTTGGCGACATGGTGTCGTTCCAGCCCAGCCCAGCCCGGCCGGCAGTGGCTGGACCGTGCATGCGCCGCAAGGCCAGGCCCTGGCGTTCCTGCCCACCAGCGACGCGGCGGCCTATACAGCAGCCGCAGCTGGTGATTTCAACGCGCTGAGCAACAGCGCTGCCTGCACGGCGATCACCTGCAGGCGGGCGCGTTGCGGGGCAACCGTCGGGCCACAGCGGCCACCGCCGTGGACCAGGGTGGCTGTCTATTCGGGTCGCGATGCGTGCGTGTTGCCTTCCTGCGGGCGGCGGTGACCTTGCATCGCCCATCGGTCGCGCACCCAACCCTCGAAGCGGAGCAAGAGCGCACAGCACTACCACGCACTGTGCGCTCTACCGCTCCCTCACCGCACCGACAAGGCAACCCCCTCGCCAGCACAGCGACACTGCCCGTTACGGATTGCTGGGAGAACGCGGAATGCCTGCCGGCGCGGCGTCCAGCGCACCGATCATCAACCGCACGATCGGGGTTCCCAGGCCGGTGGTGTAGTTGTATTTACCGGCGATCGGCACATCGTTACCGACCACCCCGTTATTGCCGGGGATGCCGCGGTGATAGGCCTCCGGGCCATTGGCGGCCAGGCGATACAGGTAGTCGTTGAGATTGCCTTGCCGGCCCTGCTTCTGCACGAGCAATGCGGCCGCGCTGGCAAACTCCGGCGCCGCCACGCTGGTAACGATCACCTTGTTGATGGCACCGGCAAAGTAGACGGACACCGAGCTGGTGCCCTGCTGACAAGGACGCACGGCGATGCCCGGGCAACCGCCGACCAGCATGCCCACATCGGGCAGGGTGCGCATCGAGGTCCGCGTGCCGCCTAGCGCGCGCAACTGATACGCCGGACGCTGGAACAGCGTACTGACGCCGCCACCGGCACCCCAGTAGCCGCCGCTGAGCAGTGCGCCGACGCCATAGGGATCCTCTGCTTTCAGCGGATCGGCAAAGGCGCTTTCGCTGACGTAGCTCGCATCCAGACTGCCCTTCTTGTAGGCGGTGCGCAGGTTGCCACCACCGACCGCGGTCACATGGGCATTGGCGGCAGGCCACTCCACGCTGGGGATGTAACGGCCGTTCTTGCCATGCACCATGTACTCCGCGTCCGGGCATTCCAGGCCGGCGTTGTCGCCGCTGGAGGCGACGAAGGTGATGCCCTGCGCGTTGCCTTGCTTGAAGACCGCATCGAACAGGCCTGCGACGGCGCTGAAATCTTTGCCATCGTTGTAGGCTGCGGTGAAAAACTGCTCGCAAATCCCGAACGAGGAACTGACCACGTCCGCCTCATTGTCCTGCACGATCTGCCGGTAGCCTGCCAGGATGGAATCGATGGTGAGATCGGGGACCACGTACAACAGCACATGCGCGCCCGGTGCGCCGCCAAGCGCCATGTCCACATCGAGCGTCGCCTCGCGCGCCGAATCGTCATTGCCGTCCTGCAGGCCGGGTTTGGCGCCAGCCACATAGCGGCGTGCGTACAGCGTCGGATTGGCATGGTTGCCGGCATACCGACTGAAGTGCTCGTGCTCGAACATCGCGGCGATATCCGAATCCAGCACGTCGCTGCTGATCAGGATGGCGATCGTGCTGCCGCTGCCGTCGAGCCGGTGTTGCTGCCCTGGCGCACCGATCATCGTCTGGTAGGACGGATAGCCGTAGGCCTGCTTGAGATCGTTGTACCAATAACTCGTGGTGCCCTCGCCATAGCGGTTGCTGGGATCGCTGGCCACCAATCGCGAATTCATGTGCGCCGGCGGCAGGCCACGGGTCAGGCCGGTGACGGTTGCACCGCTGGTACGCAGCGCCGCCGGCAGCTGCAGCGGAGCGGCAGCGGCCAGACGTGCCTGCTGGCCGGCCTTCAGATCGGCGACCAACGGCGCGGCGAACAGCCGCTCCACGCTGTCCGCGTTCGCGCTGACATGCAAGGTCGCTCCTTGCTGGACCACGCGCATATGCGCGGCCTGCAAGGCGGCACGCACCTGCGCCAGCTGCGCCGGCTCCGGGCCGAATCGGCGCTGGAACTCGGCCACCGACAACCACTTGTGGTGCTGGGGCGACAACGGATCGTGTACCTCCGCCAGCAAGGCGTCCAGGCCGGCCTGATCGCGCGATGGCAGATGCACGTCGAAGGACACCGGCGCTGCACGCAAGGTCGCCGTCATCGCGGCAATCCTGGCGTCGGGAACGGTCGTGGCCGCATTGGCGATGCCGACTGCGGCCAGCGAGGTAGACAACGCGACAGCCAGCAGGGGCCGACGGCGAATACGATCAAGCATGGTATCTCTCCGGGAGTAACGCGAATAGGCGAGGACGGAGTGGCAGCGCAGGGGGGGCACGATTGATCGCAGACCAACGATGCGCGTCATGTCCCCACCGAAACCCGAGGCATGTGTCGACGCGACCGATGGCTGCCCCGAACGCGCTACCTGCGACATGACCTTGCTGCATGCGGTAAACAGGGCCGCGAACTGTCGAGGTGCACCATCGCGACACTGCTGTCTTCAGCGGCTATCTTTCTGGGCATCGGCATATCGCTGGGATTGCACGCTCGACCATCGTTCATCACGACTGCGACGTGTGCAGTGACGATACGTGCGATGTTCGCTACCGAAATGCCGGCGAGCGAGATTGTGTCGCCGCCAGCGAGGCGCGCCGGCCCTGCCACAAGTGATGCTCCACGACACGTCGCCGCGTCGATGTCTAACGGTTGCACGCGCTCGCCGCGAGCACATGCACCTACGCATGCAGCGCACATGCACACGGCGACGGCACCTCCACTGTAGTGAGACCTGCCCTGTTCTGTGCAATCACCACGTCCCGACGATGCGGTCGATCGTGCGTGACGCGCACATGCAACCGATGAGGACACCAGGTCGCCGCAAAGAGACTTGCCATCTCGTCTGCCGGCAGAGCGTGCCGACGCTGTTACCGATCGTGTGGATCGCCACGAACGCACGCGCTTGTGCCCGCCAACGCGACGCAGGCAAGCGCCAAGTCGATCGCCGCGGGCCATCCAGGCATCCTCCCGCACGCAACGCACGATGGAGCCGTCACGTGTCGATGCTGTCGCGGTCGACAGCGTTGATGCACTGGTCCACATCCGCCATGGCGGGGATAATCACGTGCCCACTCAGCACCATGTCGCCATGCGTCTTGCTTCGTCGCCTGCGTTCGCACCGCTCACCGCCCGCGCATTGACCTGGGCTGTGTTGGCGATGGGTGCGGTGGTGCTGTTGTCCAACATCCTGGTGCAATACCCGATCAACGACTGGCTGACCTGGGGCGCGTTCTCCTATCCGTTGGCGTTCCTGGTGAGCAACCTGATCAATCGTCGCTTCGGGCCACGCGCGGCACGCACCGTGGCCTGGTGCGGGTTCGCGTTGGCGGTGCTGCTGTCGTTCTGGCTGGCGACGCCACGGATTGCGGCGGCCTCGTGCAGCGCCTTCATCGCGGCACAATTGCTGGACATCCGCGTGTTCGACCGCTTGCGCAACGGCAGCTGGTGGCGCGCGCCGATCGTGGCCACCACCTGCAGCGCCACCTTGGATACCACGCTCTTCTGGAGCATCGCCTTTGCGGGCGTGGGCCTGCCGTGGATCAGCTGGGCTGCCGGCGATCTGGCGGTCAAGCTGGGCATGGGCGTGTGTCTGCTCGGCCCATTTCGCGCGTTGCTATGGCGTAGCGCGCCGCGTCCGCAGACCGGATGACGCCCCAGCGTGTCCGTTGAGTGCAGCAGCGCCCCGGCCACCGCACTCACAGCGCTGTTTCATCCTTGCCCAGCGGAAACGCCAGGCCCTGCACCCGCGCTGCGTTGAAAACGATGCCACGTGCCTGCTGGATGGCCGGCGTCGGTGCGATCAGGCGCGGGCGGCAATCCAGCGTGCAACTCAGGCCGGCATCCACCAGCGTTGCATGCGCCTGATGCAGTGGTGCAGCGCTGTCGTTCGGTAGCCAGTGCGTGAGCGCCAGCGCGTCGATCAACGCCGGCGTGTCGCAGGCGTCGAGCAGCGGTGGGTGCTGTGCTGCCAAGCCGAGCACGCCGGCCTGCAGCACGAATTCCAGATCCACCAGGCCACCGGCACCTTGCTTGAGATCCAGCCGGGCGGCATCGCTGCGGTCCAGCTCGGTACGCATGCGGGCGCGCATCTTGCGCACATCTTCGTGCAACTGCTCGGTATCGCGCACCCGCATCAGCGTATAGCGACGCACCTGGGCAAATGCATCGCAAAGCGCAGCGTCGCCGGCAACCGCACGTGCACGCACCAGCGCCTGATGCTCCCAGGTCCAGGCGCGTTCGCGCTGGTATTCGCGGTAGCTGGCAAGCGAGGACACCAGCGCGCCCTTGCCGCCGTCCGGGCGCAGTCGCACATCGATGTCGTACAGCCGGCCGGCGCCGGTCTCGGCGGCCAGCAATGCCATCACCTTCTGCGCAAGCCGCGCAAACCAGCGCCCGGCTTCCAGTGGGCGCGTGCCGTCGGAGGCGTCCACCTCGGCTGGATGATCGTAGAGAAACACCAGATCCAGATCCGATCCGAAGCCCAGTTCCAGCCCGCCCAAGCTGCCGTAACCGACGATGGCAAAGCTGCCGCCGGGCACATGTCCATGCGCTGCCACCATGTCGCTGCGCGCCAGGTGCAGCACGGTCTGCACCACGGCTTCGGCAAGCCAGGCCAGTTGCCGAGTGCTCTCCACCGCCTGCTGGCGGCCATCCAGCGTGGCCAGTGCAATCCGGAAGCTCAGTGCAAGCCGATGTTCGTTGAGTTCACGCAGCGCCGCTTCGGTGTCGTCGATGTGCAAGCTGTCGGTGCAGGCCGCGTGCAGCGCTGCGCGATCCGGCAGCGGGCCGCTGATGCGGGTGTCGAGCAATTCATCCAGCAGCAACGGATACGCCGCCAGCCGCTCGGCCAGCAGCGCGCTGCGCGAGAGCACATCGACCAAGCGTGTCAGCGCGCTGGGTTGCTCGTCGAGCAAGGCCAGGTAGCTGGTGCGACGCAAGGTGGCCTGCAGCAGGCCGAGCATGCGGCGCACCGCCGCGTCCGGCTGGCTGGCGCGGGTGGCCGCATGCAGCAATGCCGGCATCACCCGATCCAGCCGCGCACGTGCGCTATCGGACAGCGCGCGCACGCCGGACGACTGCGCAAAGTCGGCCAGCACCTGATGCGCGCCGCCAGGATCGTTCAAGCCAATCCCCGACAACGGCGCTGCATCGCCCTGCGGTAGCGCGCGCCAGTAGTCGGCCAGCGCGTCCGGTGCGATGGCCCGTACGCGCGGAGCCAGCAGCTCGGCGAATTCGGCAGCAACGCGCGTGCGCTGCGGCGCCAGCGCGTCCAGCAGGGCCGACCAATCCGCGTAGCCCAGGCCCAGCGCAATGCGCTCGCGATCCAGCGGCGCCTGCGGCAATGCGTGGGTCTGGGCATCGCGCAACATCTGCAGGCGATTTTCCAGGCGGCGTAGAAAACGATATCCGGTGGTCAGCGCCTGGCCATTCTCCTGGTCGATCTGGCCTGCCGCCACCAGCGCCTGCAGTGCGGGCAACAGCCGGCGCTCGCGCAGACTCGGCTCGCGCCCGCCGCGTATCAGTTGCAGCGATTGCGCCAGAAATTCGATCTCGCGAATCCCGCCGGGGCCACGCTTGATGTCGTCCAGACGATCGTGGCGCGCCACTTCGGCGGTGATGGCCGCCTTCATTTCGCGCAAGCCGTCCAGCGCAGTGAAGTCCAGATAACGCCGGTAGACGAACGGCCGCAGCGTCTCCAGCCACGCTTCGCCGGCGTCGATATCGCCGGCCACCGCGCGTGCCTTGAGCCAGGCGTAGCGCTCCCAATCGCGTCCTTCGCGCTGGAAATACTGGTCCATGCCGGTGAACGACAACGCCACGCGGCCGGCGGTGCCGAACGGGCGCAGGCGTAGATCCACACGATGGCTGAAACCTTCGGCGGTGGTTTCGTCGAGCAATTTGGCCAGCTGCTGGCCCAACCGTGCGAAATATTCTTCTGCTGCCAATGGACGCGCGCCGTCGGATTGGCCGCCCTGCGGATAGGCGTATACCAGATCCACGTCCGATGAAAAATTCAGCTCGCCACCGCCCAGCTTGCCCAGCCCGAACACCACCAGCCGTTGCACGCTGCCGTCTTCGGCGATGACGTTTCCATGGCGACTGTCGAATTGCAGTTCCAAGGCGTGCAGGCCGCATTGCAGGCAGTTTTCGGCCAGCCGGGTCGCGCCGGCCAGGGTGGCGTCCACGTTGTCCAGATCGAGCACATCGCGCCATACCAGGCGCGTGGATTCGGCGCTGCGGTAGCGCCGCAATTGCGCAGGCCACAGCTGTGGCTGCGCTGGATCGAGCTGCGGTAATGGCAGCGGTGGCGGATCGGGGTGTGCCAGGTGCTGCAACAACGTCGGTTGCCGCGCCAAGGTGTCGAGCGCGAAATCGCTGGCGAGTGCGACCTGCGCAAGCTGCCGATCGAAATCGCCTCCCGGCCACTCCTGCTCGGCAGGCAGCGATTGACGGACACGCGCCACGGCCCGCTCGATCAGAGCGGTGAGCGCAGGAGACGGGGCAACGGTAGGCATCGACATAGCGGGATTCTGGCATCCCTGCCGCACAGGTGGTGCACGCATGGGCGCCATGCCACACAGCGATGGCCACATGGCATGCAGCATTTCGCCGCTTCGAACCTCTCGCTTACGCGGCCCTGACGACGCCCATGCTGCACTGCGGTTTTCGCACGAGGCCCCGCCATGTCGCCCACTCCATTGGCCGCCCAGTCGCTGCCCTCGCAGATCCCGCTGCACACCGATGGCAACGATCCTGCAGTGCCGCCCAGCCTGCCCTTCCTGCATCTGTGGACCGGACCGGATGGCAACAGCCGCCTCAACCTTTCGCAGCTGCCCGGCTTCGGCAGCAAGAGCGTGGGTGGCGGTGCCGCACCGCAGTGGTTGCGACCGTTTCCGGGCGAGGTGCTCGGCATCCAGTTCGCGGTGCTGCCGGTGGGCTGGGTGGGCGACTGGCATGAAAGCCCGCACCCGCAATGGGTCATTCCGCTGCGTGGCCGCTGGTTCATCGAAACCGGCGACGGCACACGCGTGGAAATGGGTCCTGGCGACATCCACTTCGGCCAGGATCAGGGCACCACCGATGCGCGCGGTCACCGCTCCGGCCAGCTGGGCGATACGCCCTGCCTGCAGATGATGGTGCAGTTCGCGCAATCGCCGGGGGCGGCGACCGCGCATCCGTTCGGCCATCCGGCGCCGCGTTGATGGACAGCCACTGCCGCGTCCGCTGCCCCGGTGCAGCCCAGCCGGCCGATTGCCCGCCACCCACCTCGCAGCACGCGGCGCTGGCGGCGCGGCTGGGCAACGCGCGCCTGCAGACCCTCTACGACCAGGCCACCTGGAGCGAGGGCCCGGCTTGGTGGGAAGCGCAGCGCACGCTCGTGTGGAGCGATGTGGTGGGCCGCCGCGTGCTTGGCTGGCGCGAGGACGGCGCGGTGGACGTGCTGTTGGACGCCACCGCCTTCACCAATGGCAATGCGGTGGATGCGCAACAGCGCCTGGTGCACTGCGAACATGGGCGCCGCGCGATCACCCGCAGCGATGTCGACGGCCGGGCGCATTTGCTGGTGGGGCGTTTCGAGGGCAAACGGCTGAATTCGCCGAACGATCTGATCGTGGCGCGCGATGGCGCGATCTGGTTCACCGACCCGCCGTTCGGGCTGCGCAAGCCCAGCCAGGGCTGCCCTGGCCTGCAGGAATTGGACCATCACGGCGTCTATCGGCTGCCGCCCGATGGCGGCGCCCTGCAGTGCATGGTCAGCCTGGATCACCCCAACGGGCTGGCGTTCTCGCCCGACGAGTGCGTGCTGTACGTATCGCAGACGCCCGAAGGCGGCTCAGGCGAGCCCGACATCACCGCCTTCGATTGGCGCGATGGGGCGCTGCACCACCGGCGCCGCTTCGCGGTGGTTCCCGATGGCCTGCCGGACGGCTTCTGCGTGGACCGCCAGGGCTGGCTGTGGAGCAGCTCCGGCGCCGGCGTGTGCATCTTCGACAGCGACGGCCAACGGCTCGGTCTGGTGCCGACACCGCAGACAGCCTCCAATTGCACGTTCGATCTGGAGCAACGGCGGTTGTTCATCACCGGCGGCAGCGCGCTGTGGCTGCTGGAGCTGCAGTAATAAGCCTTCGGCTCTGGCGACTGCAGCGCGCCCGGCAGTGGAGCGTCACCGGCGTTTCTGGCTGAGGCTCTGGCGCGAGTGAGCGCTCGACCCGGCAACGTTCAGGCAATAAAAAGCCCGCTTGCAGCGAACTGCCAGCGGGCTTTGCTCCCTCCCCCACGTCGGGATGCAGGAGCATAGTGCGCGCCCCGAATCCGACTTGCACGCTGCACTGCAAAACAATACTAAGCAGTACAGAACTGGTGTTTTTCTTCACATCCGAGCCAGCGCTGCGGCCGTCAGCGCAACAGCTCCGGCTGTGTGCGATACCACTCCGGCGCACGCAGGAGATGCCATTCGGGCACATCGCCGCGCAAGCCCACCGCCGCACTCAGCATTCCCCAGCGTGCCAATAGGCTGCCACTGCGCTGGCTGCCCTGCAATCGCAGACGCGCATCGACCTGAAAGCGTTCGTTGTGTGCCTGCAACCGGTCGACGATGACCGTCTCCCCTTGCCAGTGCGCGCGTGCGGTCACTTGTGCCTGCCCCGCATCAACCAGCCGCAGCATCCAGTCCGGAATCGAACGGTCGCGTGTATACAACGCCATCAAGAACGCCAGATCGCGCACCTGGATGCGCACACGCCCATCCACCCCGACCGGTTGTCGCCATTGCATGCGCGTGTCGTCCAGCACGATCCGCGCCCACCAGCCATCGCGGCGCTGTCCGTCCGGGCCGGTGAATCCGACATTGCGCAGCTGGATGCTGCTGGCATCGAGACTGAAATTTTCGGCACGCAGATCGCCGCGTTGCAGGCGCAGATCCGCTTCCACATCGCCGCGCAATGCCAAACCGGCAAACTGCAGCCGCGCTGCACGCGCACCGATGCGCAAACCGCCCTTGCCGATGCGTCCGCCCGGCTCGATCTGCAGATCGCCGCTGAGCACGCCATTACCGCCATCGAAACGCAGCTGCTGCTGCGGCAGATAACGGTTGTATGCGCGCAGATCCGGCACGCGGGCATCGGCGAACACCAGATGCGCGCGCGTGGCATCGCGCAGGCTGCTCAGGTTGCGCGCATCGGCGCGTGTCTGCAGATCCAGGCGCAAATCGCTGCCCTGCACGAACGGACGCGTTGGCGCATCGCGATGCGCGATCGAAAACTGCTGCATCTGTAATGCAAGCGCAGGCAGCAAA
>NZ_FLTX01000063.1 GCF_900092025.1 Xanthomonas bromi | reverse complement strand
CCTCGTCGTTTCCGTCGAAGCGAGCCGCCCATTATAGCGGGCTTTTTCTTACCGTCAACACCTTGTTTCCGAGGTGATTGACGCCTAGTCGTGTCCACCCGAAGGTTTTCTGCGAAGCGAGCCGGCCATATTAGCAGGCTTTTCACCTTCGTCAACCCCTCGTGAAGAGGACGTTGCCGCCGCTGCACTTCACTCTGCCAAAGCAGCTTTCCGTGTAGCGAGCCCACCATCATAGCCGACTTTTGCGTCTTGTCAACATCGTGTGATGTTTCCGATTCGCCTCGTTCGTTGTTGCGGTGCTTGAAGAAGCGCCGCCGTCCTGAGCGAGGTCGCGCAGTTTATCGAGACCACACAGAAGTGCAAGCACTTTTTGACACTGGCATGACATCGACCTGCAGCGGAGGTTGTGCTGCATGCGAATGTGCGCGATGACCACTCCCGCATCTGCAGGCCGTCACTCTCATCGCGACCGGCGGCCGTGCAGAACAACGCCACGGTATCGGTCGCCGGTGGGCTCGGTGAAAATGGACGTAGTAGTAGAGAGCGATCCTCATGCCCGCTTCCCGCAATCTGCTCCGCGATCTGTCCCTGCCCGCGATTGCTGCTGGCTTTGTCACCGTGCTGGTGGGGTTTGCCAGCTCTGCGGTGATCGTGTTCGAGGCGGCGCGCCATCTGGGCGCCGACCAAGCGCAGATCGCATCATGGATGTGGGCACTGGGCCTTGGCATGGGCGTGACCTGTATCGGGTTGTCGCTGCGCTACCGCGTGCCGGTGGTGACTGCCTGGTCCACGCCAGGTGCGGCGATGTTGATTGGCAGTGCGGCCGGGGTGCCGTTGCGCGAGGCGGTCGGTGCGTTTGTGGTGGCTGCGGTGTTGGGAATGGCGGCTGGGTTTTCGGGGTTGTTTGAACGGGCGATCCGGCGCGTTCCGCTCTCACTTGCTTCCGGAATGCTGGCCGGCGTGCTGTTGCGCTTTGGCCTGGACATCTTCATGGCCATGCAAAGCCAGGTGGTGCTGGCATTGGCGATGCTGGCGACCTATCTGAGCGGGCGGCGCTGGTTCGCGCGCTATGCGGTCATTGCGACCCTGTTGGTCGGCATTGCAATTGCCGCCAGCCGCGGGCTGCTGCAGTGCGGGACGGTGCAGTTGGAACTGGTCAAACCGGTGCTGATGGTCCCGTCGCTGTCGTGGGCAGCGCTCTTTGGCCTGGCGATTCCGTTGTTTGTGGTGACCATGGCATCGCAGAACGTGCCGGGCGTGGCGGTGATCCGGGCATCCGGCTATGCCGTGCCGATCTCGCCGACGATCGGCTGGATCGGCGTGGTCAATACGTTGCTGGCACCGTTCGGTGGCTTTGCGTTGAACCTGGCGGCGATCACCGCAGCGATCTGCATGGGCCGCGAAACGCACGAAGATCCGGCGCGACGCTACACCGCTGCGGTCAGCGCGGGCGTTTTCTATGTGGTGATCGGCTTGTTCGGTGCGACCGTGGCGGCGGTGTTTGCGGCCTTCCCACGCGAGCTGGTAATGGCGATTGCCGGGATCGCGTTGCTGGGGACGATCGGCAATAGCTTGGCGGCGGCACTGCGCGAGGACAGCGAACGCGAGGCCGCGTTGATCACCTTTCTGGTCACCGCCTCCGGGCTGACGCTGGGCGGGATCGGCGCGGCGTTCTGGGGCCTGTTGGCCGGAACGATCACGTTGCTGGCATTACGACCGAAGGTGTTGCCGTAGCACCCCTGCGCGCTGATCTGGTGAGCTGGGCGGCAGACACTGCCGGGGCCGCATGCAGCGCGCATCACCTGCCCTGCGCGCTGCATTGCTGCGGCAATGCGGTGAGCCGATGTTGTCGGTGCAGACCGGCAGTGCGCTGGCTGATGCGGAAGGCTGCGGCGCATTGAGGCAGTCGGCACCACCGCGCGGCGCGCGGCATCGCACCACCATGCCCTGCCCGTCGGCGCGCAGCCTGCGCCTGCCATCACGGCCAGGCAGCGATGGCGCTGTCATTGCCATCGCTCCGACAAGACGTGCGGCGCCTCACTCAGAGTCGCGTAACTGCAGCAACCAGTGCGCGGTCACGCCGCTGGGGCTGGGCAGGGGTTCGAGATGGAACTGGCGATACACCGGCGCGCCATCATGGGTGCGCAGCGGCAGGGTGACGTAGGCGGCGCGGCCCAGACGCAGCGCCTCTTCAAGCAATTCGACCTTGCCCCGTGCAGCATTGTCGGCCAGCAGGGCAAGAATGTCGCAGCCGATCAAGTCGGCCACTTCGATCTGGCTGAGTTCGGCGAACGCCGGGTTGACGAACATCAGTCGATGCGCGGCGGTGTTGGCACCGCGTTCGATGATGGCCACCCCGTCGCGCAGCCGCGACAGCGAGGCTTCGAGCAAGCTGAAGTCCTGCTGGAAGCGCTTGCGCTCCATCAGTTCGATCAGCACGCGCAGGCTGCGCGCCGATTCCAGATGCAGCGGCGACCAGCGCCGCGCGCGACCGCGCACGGTTTCCTGCCAGAGGTCGAAGCTCTTGCGTGGCGACAGCCGTGAGTTGGGAATGTCCGCCAGCTTGGCCAGCTGCGGGTTGCCGGCCCACTTGATCTGCTGCACCTGTTCGCGGCGGGTCCACAGCAGGGCGCTGCGCGATTGCGGCATCAACGGGACAAAGATGAACCCTGCCGCCAATGGCGCCAGATCGGCCAGTTCCGGAAAGACCTCGCCGATCGCATCCACATGCAGCGCGCCCACCGCATCCTCGCGCAGCGCGTCGTGGTGTGCGGATTCGATGTGGTCGCGGATGCGGCGCAGCGCGGCGGCATCCGGAGTGCTGCCATGCCGGCTGATCTCGCCGCCGTGGAAGATCGCCACGCCGTCGGCATCCACCACGTCCATCAGGTCCGGCGCCATGTCGGCCAGCATCTCGACGGTCATGTGCTCGGCGTCGTTGAAATCGGTGATCAGCTTTTCGCGGATGGTCAGCAGTACCGATTCCAGCCGCGCACGCGCCACTGCCTGCAAGGCGCCGATGCGCCCTGCCAGCGCGCGGGTGACCGCATCGGTGGCATCGCGCATGGCGTGGCTGGTGAAGTGCGGGCTGTAGTGATGGCAGGCGATCAGCCCCCACAGCGCGTCGTTGACCACGATCGACGACACCAGGGTGGCGGTGACGCCCATGTTCGCGAGGTATTCCAGGTGCACCGGCGAGACGCTGCGCAGGCTGACATCGCTCAGGTCCACCGGCGTGCCCAGGCGCGGATGCACGGTGGGTTCAATCGGCGACGGCCGATAACGCACATCGGCGATCTGACGCACGCGGTTGCGCAGGTACAGCGCGCGCGCCTGCGCGGGAATGTCGGTGGCTGGGTAATGCAGGCCGAGATAGGCCTCCAGTTCGGGCTGGCGCGCTTCGGCAATGACGTCGCCGTTCCACTCTTCGTCGAAGCGGTACACCATCACCCGGTCGAAGCCGATCATGCTGCGCAGACCCTTGGCCGCGCGTACCGCCGCTTCTTCGATGCCCGAATCGCGCTCGATGCTACGCAACAGCGGCAACGCTTCGCGCAGAGTGACATCCATCAGGCGCGCGTCGCGCGGCTCGATTTCGATCAGCCATTGCTCCGGATACAGGTGCCAGGCGGCAACCCACGGGTGATCGGTGGGCGCACTGCGTTGCGGAAAACGCACATCGGCATGCAGCAGGTGCTGCGGTTGATCGTCCACGGCGAACGGTTGTGCGTCGGGGAGTTCCAACACCTCGGTGTAAGGCATGCCCAGCAGCGCGTCCATCGGCACACCGAGCAGGTCGGCGGCGGTGCTGCTGGCCTGCACGATGCGGCCGTCGGCCGGCTCGATCACCAGCAGCACGCCATAGGGCTGGATCAGGCCGGGGATGTGGATCGGCTCGCGCGCGCACACATCCATGTCCAGTGGTTCGGTGGTCTGGGTCACGCGTGCGGCTCCGCTGCAAGGCAGGTATGGAAGTGGGAAAACATGGCCTGCGCGCCGTCGATGGCGGCGTCGCGCGCGGAGGGGGTGTCGAGGCGTCGATCCAGCGCTGTCTGGAAGCGGCGCCAGCCGGCCGGGTCGTCGTCGGCCAGCTCGAAATAGCGCAGGGCGCCAGCCAGCGCGGGCTGCTGCTTGCGCACGCTGCGCGCGATCATCCGGCCGCCCAGTTGCGCGCCTTCGATGACATACAATATGCCCCAGCGCGCGGCATCGTCGGCGATGCTGGGCAAGGCAACCGGCAGGTCCGGTGGCTGGCCGAGCGCGCGCAAATCCTCGCGCAAGGCCGGTACACGGCGGCGGTAATGCCAGCCATTGCCGACCAGGGTGGTGAGCCAGTCGCTGAGTTGCGCTTCGAAGCCGCTCAGCAACGCATGGTGACGACGCAGGATCTGCGCATAGGCAGCCGAATCGACCTGCCCCTGCCCCAACGCCTGCATCAGCGGGACTGCCTCGACCAGGCGATGCGCGTCCTGGGTCGCATGGCGCAGCGCGAGTGCGGCCGATAGCGGAACTGCCAGGGCATCAGAAGACATAAGAGCTCAAGGCAGTGGCGCGGCACGAGGGACACCAGCCTAGCAGCGCGCGCGCAAATCAGAAAAAGCGGACACGAGCACAAGCTGAATAGGTTGGCGTTATGCCTGCGTTGCGGGCGCGGCGCCGGTACCACGCCCTGCCCGTTTCCAGGCCATGCCCCAGCCTGCGGCGAGCAGCGCGCCGGCCAGCAACCACGGTGCGCCGGGCAGATGCAGCGGTGCACCGCTGCCGATAAACCAGGCGAACACATTGGCGAACAACAGCGGGCCAGCGATGCCGGCCAGGCTGACCAGACCGGTGAGCGCGCCCTGCACGCGACCTTGCGCGTCGGCACCGACCTCGCGGGTGATCAGGGCCTGCGCGGACGGGGCAGCGACGGCCCACAACGCACTGATCGGCACACCGATCAGGAACGCGGCGCCGCTGTCGGCCAGCCCATAGATGACAAAGCCGATCACCCCGCAGCCCAGGCCCAGCAACAAGGCCCGCCGTTCGCCGAGCCAGCGCACCAAGCGGCCGACCAGCAACGCATTGACGATGATGCTGCACCCGCCAACCCCGGCCAGCACCCAGCTCACTTCGCGCGGCCCCCAGTGGTATTGGTAGCCGGCAAACAGCACGAAGATGCTGGGATAGACGTAGTGCGCCAGGTTGGCCAGGAACACCACCGAGGCCAGGCCGAATACCTGCGGATACCGGCGCAGCAGCTTGAGTGCGCCCAGCGGATTGACGTGCGACCAATCCAGCCGCGCGGTGCGGCGTTCGGCGGGCAGCGATTCGGGCAGCACGAACCAGCCATACAGCACATTCAACAAAGACAGGCCGGCTGCAAACCAGAACGGCCAGCGCAACCCGATGCTACCCAGCCAACCACCGATCAACGGGCCGGCGACAAAGCCAATGCCGAACGCGGCACCAAGCATGCCGAATGCGCCGGCGCGCTTGTCAGCGGGGGTGACGTCGGCGATGTAGGCGTTGGCGGTGGAGAAGCTGGCCGAGCACACGCCGGAGATCACCCGCGCCAGCAGCAGCATCGGCAGGGTGTGGGCGATGGCCATCAGAATGAAGTCCATGCCCAGACCCAGGCACGACAGCAGGATCACCGGGCGGCGTCCGAAGCGGTCGGACAAAGCGCCCTGCAGCGGCGAGCATACGAACTGGATGGCGGCGAACAGGAAACCGAACCAGCCGATCCAGCCGGCGGCCACCACGTAGTCGCCGCCGGTGAAGTGGCGCACCAGATCCGGCAGCACCGGAATGATCACCCCGAAGGACAGCACGTCGATCAAGACGGTAATGAAGATGAAGATCAGCGCGGCACGGCGGCGCCCCGGGGCAGGAGCGGAATCAGGAAAGAGAGACATCGCGCGGCGCAGTGGGGCGAAGCGGCGAGTGTAACGAGAGAAGCGCTCGGTCTGTTGGGCGAGACAAGATCGACGCGACGCAGTTAAAGCTCTTCTCCGCGCCGGACAGGGGGTGAGGCTGAGGCAACGCAACGATACGGGCGAGACGTGCTTGTTATTCAACTGCACGAGGCTGCGCCCGTCCCCTCATCCGCCCCTTCGGACACCTTCTCCCCCTACGAAGGAGGACAATGTGCCGGTAGCAAACGGGACTAGCTGACGACAGGTCTGGCGCAATGAGCAACGTGGTTAGCTCGAAGCCCCCTCCCCTTCGGGGCGATAAGACACGGCGTGCGTGCCATTGGCGCGCGTGCATGGAGCGCCCGCGCTCCATGGCTTGGAGCGGGAATTGGGGTGAGTGCAGGCGTAGGGCTGATTTCGTTCCTGATGCCCGAGGCGGCGCCCGTCCCCTCATCCGCCCCTTCGGGGCACCTTCTCCCCCGTGAAGGAGGGCAATGTCGCGAGGGGCGAAGGGTTGGGCGCTGGCGTCTGCGCTCTGCTGCCCCGCTCGTGTCGCGGAAGGTGTCGCCGTTACTCGACGCTGATGGTCTGGCTCAGGGTGTGGCTGGCGCCGGGGGCGAGCTCGATGACGTCCGGGCCGGCGTTGGCCGCTTCCAGGCAGACGTAGTCGCGCCAGCCCTCGCCCACGTCGGCCATCTTCTTGCCGGCTTCTTCGCCCGGGTTCCAGGCCACCAGCGAGCGGCTGCCTTCGGTGGCGATGACGATGCGGCGGCCTAGCACCGGGTCGGTGAGCGTGTAGCGGCCGCCGGCGTTGGTGTAGATGCGGTCGCTGCGGCCGGGATCGCGCGGGTCGCGCAGGCTCCAGTCGCCTCGCTGGCGGTGGGCGGTGGCGTAGTTCTCGTATTTATCCAGATAGTCCAGCCCGTCCAGGCCCTGCACGCTGACCTTGAGCGCGTCGCCGACGCGGAAATAGTTGTGCAGCGCCTGGGTGAAACGGACCGGGGCGGCGCTGGTGTTTTCGGTGATCAGCCGCTGCTCCAGCGTGCGGCCGATGTGCAGCGTCATGCGCAGGCGCAGCGCCAGGTCGTCGAAGCGCGGCGGGGTGAGGGTGAGCACCACGGTACCGTCGTCTTCGCGGCGGCTTTCGGTGAGTTGCCACGCCACGGTGCGCACGAAGCCATGTGCAGGTACATCGCCGGTCTGGTCCTGGCGGCCGAAGTACGGCCAGCACACCGGGGCGCCGCCGCGGATCGGAGTGGGCGGTTGCTGGGCGATGGGCGACAGCCACATCACGTCCTGCCCGCCCTTGGGCACGAACGAGAGCAACTGGCCGCCGAACAGGCTGATGGCGGCGGTGGAGAACGGGGTGTCGATCAGCAGCGAGGGGAAGCCGTGGAAATCGCCTGTGGTCAGGCCGGTGGTGTCGGACATGGGGGATGCCTTGTGGACGCTGGGAGATTGGGCGAACGCGGGGTATGCGGCCGGCAGCTTGAACGCGGTGCCGCGGATGGCGGCAGCGACCGGCGCGGCGGCGCGCAGCGCGGTGAGGATGCGTTGGCCGGGACGGCCATCGGCTGGTTGCAGGCCCAGGCGGGTCTGCTCGACCTGGATGGCACGGCGGGTGGCGCTGCCGACCATGCCGTCGGCTTCGCCGATCTGGTAGCCGCGGGCGAGCAGCAACTGCTGCAATTCGCGCCGTTCGGGCCGGCCCAGACCGGGGTCGTCGGTTGGCCAGGCCGCGACCAGGCCAGGGCCGCCACGCAGGCGATCGGCGAGCAGCGCGATGGACAGCGCGTAGCTTTCGGCGGCGTTGTAGGCGTAGATCGCGTCGTAGTTGCGGAACACCAGGAACGCCGGGCCGGTGGCGCCGGCCGGCAGCAGCAGGGCTGCGGGCGTTTCGCCGGGTAGGCCGGTCGGCGCCAGCGGCTTGCCGTCGGTGCCGCGAAGGCCGGCGGCTCGCCAGGCCTGCAGCGGTTGGCGACGGGTGCGCCCGGCCTTGCTGGCATCGAACCCACGCGGCAGCGTGACTTCCCTGCCCCACGGGCGGGCGCGTTCCCAGCCGGCCTTGACCAGGTAGTTGGCGGTGGAGGCCAGGGCGTCGGGAATGCTGGCCACCAGATCGCGGCGGCCGTCGCCATCGCCGTCCACCGCGATGCGCGCATAGGTCGAGGGCATGAACTGGGTCTGCCCGAAGGCACCGGCCCAGGAGCCGGTGAGCTCCTCCGGTGAGAGATCGCCGCGTTGCAACAGGCCGAGCAAGGCCAGGAATTCGCCACGGAAGAATGGCTGACGACGGCCTGCGCACGACAGCGTGGCCAGCGACACCAGCAGCGGGCGCTTGCCGGTGACGCGGCCGTAATCGCTCTCCACGCCCCACACCGCCACGATGGTGGCCGGATCCACGCCGGTCTGTTCTGACAAACGGCTAAGCAACTCGCGGTGGGTGACCAGCATGGCCTGACCATCGCTCACGCGCTGGCTGTCGACCAGGCTGGCCAGGTAATCCCAGATGGGCGTGGTGAATTCGGGCTGCGCATCCAACAGCGGCAGCACACTGGGATCCGGCGCCAGCCCGGCGGTGAAGCGCTGAAAGCTGGCGGCGTCCACCCCTTTGCTGGCTGCCTGGGTCTGCAGGCCCGCCAGGCAGCGATCGAAGGCCGGATCGGCACAGGCCGCCAGCGGCAGCAGTCCCAGCACCAACGGCAATGCGCGTCGGGGGAGCGTCATGGCGCGATGGCCGGCGGGTCGGCGGACGTCATGCGGTGGAGTGCTCCTGCGCGGCAAGTCGAGCCGCCGAGCATAGCCAACCTGGTTGGCGACAGGGGTGCAGGATGGCGATGGCTGATGCGTCTTCGGTGAGGCTTGCGGCGCCGAGTGGGCGGAGTTGCCGCCGGCCCGACAGGCTCAGCTGCCGTCACCGGTGATCCCGGTGAGTAGCGATAGCGCCGGCGTGGAGGGGGCGCTTTCGGCCATTCGGCGCATGCGAGCACGGCGCGGTGCATCGTGGCGCGGGCCGAACCGAATCAGCGCGGTGGCCACGCAGGCGGGCAACACGATCGCGAACACGACCGCCGCCAACAGCGCCCATTGCCAGAGATTGAAGGTTGCCATGATCCAAGTCCCGCCGCGGCGGAGTTCGCCTGCGCGGCAAGCTTCCGGGATCGGCTGCGAACGTGGCGTCGACAAATTCCGTGCGTGGATACCGTTCGTCGGGCCGAACGGGCTTCGCGGACCGCCCGTTGAGGCGGGCGCCTTGATTGGCTGCGTCCGGTTGGGGTGCGGTGGCGACCGGTCGGCGCAGTGCTCAGCGCGCGTCGAGGTAGTACCAGAGGCCGGCGTCGCGCACGAAACGGCTGTGTTCGGTCATGCGCACCGCGCTGCCGCCACCGATGCGATAGCGCGCCAGAAAGACCACGTCGGCCGTTTCGGGACCGGTCTCCAGGGTGCGCTGCACGGTCAGGCCGAGCCAGGTGGTGCGCCCGCCCTCGTCCAGCGACAGCTCCGCCGGGCGCGTGGACGGGTGCCAGCTGGCCAGCAGGTAAGCGCGATCGCGACGCACATAGGCGCTGTAGCGCGCGCGCATCAGGGTTTCGGCATCGGGCGCGGCGGCGCCGGCGTGGTACCGGCCGCAACAGCGTGCGTAATCGGCAGGGCGGCCGCAGGGACAGGGGTCGGTAGGTGTGGAGGTCGGCATGCGGGGATTGTGCGGGATGGGATTGGGGATTGGGGATTGGGGATTGGGGATTGGAAAGCGGAAAGCGGAAAGCGGAAAGCGGAAAGCGGAAAGCGGAAAGCGGAAAGCGGAAAGCGGCGGCTATGCTGTCGCCCCCGTCGTGCGGAGCGTGGCCTTGCTGGAATCGATTCCCACCGAATTGCCGTGGCTGCTGTGCATTGCGTTCGTCGCCGGGCTGGTGGATGCGGCGGTCGGCGGCGGTGGACTGATCCAGTTGCCGGGCCTGTTCGCAACACTGCCGCAGCAGGCGCCATCGTTGATTCTGGGCACCAACAAGTTCAGCGCAATGTTCGGCACCGGTGCGTCGGCATGGCGGTATGCGCGCACGGTGCGCTTCCCGTGGCGGCCGGTGCTGTATGCAACGGCGGCAGCATTTACGTTCTCGTTCCTGGGCGCGACGGCGGTCAGCCTGATGCCCAAGCAAGCGGTGCGGCCGCTGATCCTGGTGCTGCTGATCGCGATGCTGCTCTACACGTTGATCAAGAAGGATTTCGGTGCGCTGCACCGGCCACGCCAGATCGGCCGTCGCGAACTGGCGACCGCATTGGCGATGGGGGCGGCAATCGGCTTCTACGACGGGTTCTTCGGCCCGGGCACGGGCAGCTTTCTGATCTTCCTGTTCATCCGCTTTTTCGGGCTGGATTTCCTGCGCGCCTCGGCGGCAGCCAAGGTGGTCAACCTGGCCACCAACCTGGCGGCGTTGTCGTTCTTCCTGCCCAGCGGGCAAGTGATGTTGGCGATCGGCATCCCGATGGCGGCAGCGAACGTGGCCGGCGCGGTGGCTGGCACGCGGATGGCGTTACGCGGTGGCACGCCATTGATCCGCAAACTGTTCCTGGTGCTGGTGATCGTGCTGATCGGCAAGATGGGCTGGGATCTGCTGCACTAGTCACGGGAGCTCGCTGATCGAAGCCGGTGACGCCACCTGAGCCGGTGGCACCACCCGTGCACTGTGTCAGCGCTTGCCGCGTGTCTGCGGGGTGCCTGCCTTGGCGCCGCGCTTTTTGGCCGGCAACGGTGTCGCCGCCGCACGTGCCGAGGGTGTCTTGCCGGCACCACGTGCTGGTCGCCCCGTCGACACGGCTGTTGTACGCGGCTTGGCGGTGGCGGCTTTCGCTGCCGCAGATGCAGAGACGGCCTTCTTCGATGTGACGTTGGATGTGCGTGGCGCCGCGATCGGCTTGCCCGCTTTTGAAGAACGCGCGGACTTGACCACGTTAGGCGCGGACACAGTTCCTGCCGACGGCACCGCCTGCGCGTGCGACCCACCCCTTGCGCGTTTGTCCGATGCCGGCTTGCTGGTCACCGCCGATGTGCGTGAGGGCGATGTGCCGGTCTTTCTTGCTTGAGCCTGTGCCGCAGCGCGCGTAGGCGATGCGGTCCTGGTTTTCTTGCTCTGCTTGTTCTCCGTCGCTACTGACGGTTCACGCTTGTTGCTGCGCGCCTTCTCTACTGCGAGCGACGTCTCGTCGACCGCAGGCGATGTCGGGTGCGTTGAGACGCCGCGAGCTCCCATGTCATCTGCATTTGCAGTGCCCTGCACTACTGCAGGCTCGCTCGCAGCCGTGATCGATTGCGCAGCGTCCGTAGCATCGGCAACCGCCGGCTCGTCGCCACGCGAGCGCTCGGGCAACTTCAAGCGCTGTGCCTGCTCGTCGTATTCGATCAACAACACGCCGGAGTTATGCCGGCCGCTGATCTCCACGAAACACGCACCGCCGATGAAGGGCTCCAGCGTCATCACCGATTTCAGCGGTGTGGCCACCACCATTTGGAAGCCGAAGTTCTCGAAGATGTTCATCGCCAGCGCGGTGAATTCGTTGTCGGCCTTGTCGAAGGCTTCGTCCAGCACCACCGCGCAATAGCGCGGCAGTTCGCCATCTTCGCCACCGAGCTGATAGCGCAATGCTGCCGCCAAACAGGTGGTGGCCAGTTTCTGCCGCTGCCCGCCGGACTTGCCGGCGCCGCTGCGGTAGATCTCCACCTGCGCACGGCTCTGCGCGTCCAATTCCACGCCGATGAATTCCACATGCAGGCGCACGTCCAGCACCTGTTCGCGCCAGCGGCGCGCGTCCGGCTCCTGCGCGCCCAGACGCGCCACCAAAGTGCGCAAGGTGGCGAACTGCGCCTCGGCCAGGGCGCGGTCTTCGGTCTGCTGATGCGACAGCACCGCACGCAGCTGTTGCTGGAATTCCTGCACTTCGGCCAGGCGGCGGTCGCTGACCTCGATGGTCAGGATGGTGTCGCGGTTGAACGGCACCTGCTCCAGGCTGGCATTGACCTCATCCATGCGCTGCTTGATGCCCTTGTGGGCCTCGGCGGTATGGCGTTGCAGGGCGAGCAGGTTGTTTTTGCTCTGAGTCTGCAGCAAGTCGAAGAAGCGGTGCTCGTGCCGCGGCAGGCCGTCGCTTTCCAGCCGGTCCAGCCGCGCGAGGAAATCGTCGGCACTGGACAGGCTCACGGTGAAGTCGCCGCTGTCTTCGGGCCATTGCTGGCAATACCTGCGGAAGCATTCCAGCAGCTGTGCGCTGAGCCGGCTGTCGCGGCCCTGGCTTTCGGCCAATTGCTCGGCCAGGCCACGCTCGACCACGCGGAAATGCGCTTCCAGATTGTCCAGCGACAGCGGGGTCAATGCGGCAAGACGTTCCCGCAACCCCTGCAACTGGGTGGGCGTGAGCGTGGCGGTGCCGGCGCGGCCAGCGCACGCCGCGTGTTGCTGCTCGAGCCGCACGCGCTCGCGCGCCAGTTGCGCGCGCTCCAGCCGCACATCGTCATAGGTGCGCTTGGCCTGGTCGCGCAAGGTGCGTGCGGTATCGATGGCCTGGCCGAGCGCGCGCAAACCGCTGTTGCCTTCGCGCAGCTGCACCAACTGCTCGTCGATATCGGTCAGGCGCTGCAGCTTGGGGCCGACGTCGATCTCGTCCCAGTCGCGCTCTACCAGCGTGTGCGCAGCGAGTTGGCGTTCCTGGTCCTGTTCGCGCTGTTTGCGCAGCGCTGCGACATCGGCATCGCAGCTGGCGATGCGCTGGGCCAGCGCCTGCGCTTCGCGCTCGAACACCTTGAGCTTGTCGCGGTTGTCGTGACCGAGCAACCACCGCTTGCGGTCATTGACCGCGTGGCGGTCGTCCTTTTCATAGCGATCGCCGGGATGCTTGACCTGGCCCTCGCGGGTGATGGCGCGGTCGGCGTTGCGCAGCGCGGTGGCGTTCTCAACGCAGGCATAGTCGAAGCGGCGGGTGAGCTCGTTGCGCAGCCACTCGGTGAAGGCATGCCCGCGCAGCTGCAGCTTGCCCGGCAGCGCGTCGGGATCGACCCGCCGCGAGTGCAGCTCGTCGTTGCGACGCACACGGAAGTACACCAGTCGGGTGCCGATGTGGGTGCGGTTGACCCATTCGCTGACCTGCGCGTAATGCCGCTCGTCCACCAGCAGCGATTGTGCGAAGCCATGCAACACCCGCTCGATCGCACCGCGCCAGGCCATCTGGTCCTCGCGTACCTGCACCAACTCGCCAACGAACGGCAGCGCGGCCTCGGCAATGCCGGTGTCTTCGCACAGCCGTGCGCGCAGGGCCTGCATCGGCGCGGGCATGCTCGATGGCGCTTTTTTCAGCGCATCCAGCTCGGCGCGGATCTCGGCAAAGCGGCGCTCGTCGTCGCGGCGCGCGCCCATGCGTTCGGCGATCGCGTCGTCCAGCGCACTGGCGTCGTGCTTGCCGTTGTCCAGCACGGTTTGCGCATGCGCGATCTGCGCGGCAAAGCCGCTGGCCCCGGCCGCCAGGGCGGTCCCGAGCTGGCGGCAGGCCTGTTCGATCTGCGCACGGCGGCGCAGGCGTTCGTCGCGCTCGCGCTCGACGCGCGCACGCTCGCGTTCCAGTTCTTCGATCTGCTCGCCGCCGGCGGCGCGCTGCTCGCGTTCCAGCCCGGCCAGCTTCTGTTCGTGGTTGTCCAGCGATTCGCGGCGCTGGCCTTCTTCGCCGGCCAGTCCGCGGTCCTGGTTGTCCAGCTCCTGCAAGCGCTCATCCAGCAAGGCCAGCCGCTGCTGCTCGCGGTAGCTGTCCACGCCCAACTGCAGCTCGCGCAACTCGCCGACGCTGTGGCGTAACGCCATCAGCGCCGCATGGTGCTCGCGCGCAGGGGTCAGCGTTTCCACCTGGCGCCGCGCGGTAACCACCGCATGGTGCGCGCCATCGAGTTCGGCAAAATCCTCCACCAGCCGATCGGCCGCTTCGAAGGTGCGCGGCTCGTCCAGCATGAAGCCGCGCAGGAACGCATTGAGATCGCCCAGATTCTTGGCCGACTGGGTTTTATGCAACAGCCGCAGCGCCATCTCGTTGCCGATGCCCAGCGCGTGCCGGAAACGTTCGGCATAGCCGGCGAACCCGTCGAAATGCGCCACCTCCTCGCCCAGCCGCGCCTTGAGCTTGCGCAGGTCCAGGTCGAAACCATCCAGCTCGCTGGCCACATCGAAGCTGCGCCGGGCCACCATGTAGTGGCGGCGCACGTCGGCCGCCGCGTTGCCACTGCCGGCGATCCAGAACAGGCGAATCAGGCTCACCGCCTCGCCCTGCGCGTTGCGGTATTCCAGCACCAGCGCCGTCCAGGTGGCGCCCTTGCGCAGGTATTGCGTGGCGATCTCGCCGGAGGCGCTGTCCTGCTGATCGGCCCAGGCACCGCGCACGTACGACACCAGACTGCGATCGCGCCCGCTACGCTCGGCCTCGCGCGCGGCCGCGTTGAAGTCGACGATGCTCGGCGGTGTCAGCAGTGCCGACATCGCATCCAGCAAGGTGGACTTGCCCGAACCCGACCGCCCGACGAACAGAAACCCCTTCTCGGCGATCGGCACCTCGGTCAAGCCGTTGAACGTGCCCCAGTTGTGCACCTGCAAGCGCCGCATGCGGAACTGCTGCGCACGCTGCTCGGCCAGCGTCTCGGCAAACAAGGAAGCACCCGGCGACGCCGGCGACAGGTTGGACTGGGAATTCATTGCTCACTCACCAAAAACGGAACGACAGGGACGCCAAGGACAGACCATCACGAACGGTGAAGCATTTCTTTGTGGTGCGGAATGCGGAATGCGGTTCGAGTTTGAGCAGTGGATGGAATGCGTGAGCGGCTTCGCGACCGGACTCGCTCCTGAAAAAAGCAGGTTCTTTGAACCAACTGGTGTGGAGGGCGCACGAATGCGACAACCGTTGCGGATTTTTCGAACACCTGCACCACCAACCTTGTCCACGTCGGCCGACCGCGGCCACCATCGCCCCTTCATCGTTACTGCATCGCTACATCCTGCTTTGCTGCTTTGCTGCTTTGCTGCTTTGCTGCTTTGCTGCTTTGCTGCTTTGCTGCTTTGCTGCTTTGCTGCTTTGCTGCTTTGCTGCTTTCAACATCGTGCTGCTGATGCATGCTGTTGCTGTTGCTGATGCATGCTGTTGCTGTTGCTGTTGCTGTTGCTGTTGCTGTTGCTGTTGCTGTTGCTTCCGCAGTTTGCATTTCGGGGCCCCATACCGCAGCGGCAAGGCCGGCAGATACAACCCGCAGGGCGGCGCGCAAGGATGCGCGTCGTTTTTGTAAGGGACAGGGATGTCCCTTACAAAAATTTCTGCCGGACTTGCGCACCCGCAGCGCCGCAGGCGCGCAGGGCGCGAGGACGGGGTGTGCTTTCTTTTTGGTTACTTTTTCTTTGCACAAGCAAAGAAAAAGCGACTCGCGCCCGACAGGGCGTGAAAGCTCTGCCTTACTCAAACACAGCCCGCAACAATCAAACACTGCCTGCAATCACACCCTCATCCGCCCTTCGGGCACCTTCTCCCCGAGGGAGAAGGGAAATGCTGTCCCAGGCGCAAGAGGCATCAATCCAGCGCAACCTCCCCCTCTCGCAACTCCCGATACGCCAACACCAACGCCTGCACATCCTCTGCAGAGAACAACAACTTCAACACCGGCGACACCTCGTACCGCTCCTCGCTACCGCGCAAGCGCGACAGCAACTGGTTATCGCGCATCTTGCCGATGGCCGTCATCACCCGCCGCGTGAACCCGGCCTTGTCGGTGGAGACGTTCTTTTCGTACACCGACAACGCCTCCACCAACTGCGCCTCGTCCACCACCGCGCGCTCACCACGCGTATCGGCCTCGGCCAGCTGCTGGCGCAGAAACAACAGCAGCACCGACTCGATGAAGGTCAGCGGCGCGCTACGCAGCAGGGAGGGCGATTCCAGCTCGGCGGTGTCGGCCTGGCGGGTGAACGCCACCCCGCCGTCACGGTCCAGCACCAGCTCCAGGAACAGCTCGCACAACACCCGGCGAATCGCCGCCTCGTTGCGCAGGAGCGCCGGCCATAACGCGCCGTGCCGCTGCGCATCGATGCTGGGCCCTGCCAGCAACTGGCACAGCGCGCGGCGCGCGTCGAACGGCAGCGTACCGGTGTCGCCCAAAAACAGCGCACCGCCCGGTGCGTCGCCGGCGACATCGCTGGCGCGCAGCGGCGACGAGCTGCCGGCGGCGTCCTCGTCGTCCTCGTGCATGTCGGACCGCGCCTGCTCAGACCAGTTCATTGCGTTTCTCCCGGGTAAACCACACCAAGGGAATGCGCGCACGCCGCACCGCGCCGTCGCCGCCTTCCCATTGCACCGTTTCCATCTGTCCGTCGACCACCATGCCGTGGCGCGTGCCCAGCGACAGATAGCCGATCACGCTGCCCAGCCCCTGCGCGGCCGGGCGCTGCTGCAGTGCATCGCCAATGGTGAGCCGCGGCTGTTGCCCAAGCAGCACGTACAGATCGTTGCGCAAGGTGCGCACATCGATCTCCGATTGCGCGACCAGGTCGCCCACGCTGTCCAGCGAGATATCCGCCGCATCGGCAGCGTGCACGCGTCCATCGACCTGGGTCAGCCGTGGGTCGTGCAGCCGCCATTGCGACAACGAACGCAGCCGGCTGCTGCTCAGCGCCTGGGTGTAGCCGGTGGCGGCGGCGGCATGCAGGCTGTCGCGCAACTGCAGGGCTTCGCCCTGGGCCTGCTTGAGCAGCTGATTGAGCCTGCGCTGTTCCAGATACCCGCGGCTCTGCACGAACCCACGCAGGCTGCGCGCGAAGTGCTGCATCACCGTATGCACTTCGCCGCCGCGCTCCAGCAAGGTGCCGGTGAGTCCGCGCAGGAACGCGCGTTCGCGACGATCGAGCTTGCGCGCGAACCCGCGTGCGAGCAGGGCGTCCAGGGCCTGATCGAGCTGGCTGCTTTGCTGGGTGTCGTTGAGCAGACTCCAGAACGCCTCGAAGGTGCGCCCGGCCTCGCTGTCGGCGATCACGTCCACGCCGTTGAACAACTGCTCCAGCACATCGCCGCGCGCGCCTTCGTCGTCGATGATGCGCTCGCGGAACTGGCGATTGAGTTGCTCGAAATCGTCGCGTACGCGATGGAAGTCTTCCGCCAGTTCGTCGGAGAGATGAATCAGGTCGCGTGCACGCTCCAGCGCGCGCTTGCCATCCAGCGCCGCCACGCGGCCCGAGGCCACCCGTTCGATTTCGGCATCGATGCGGGCACGTTCGTCGCGCAAGGCGGCCAGGCGTACTTCCGGGTCGGCTTCGGTCTGGCCGGCCAGCTGCACCAGCTGCTGGATCACCAGCGACAGGCGGCTTTCGGTAGCACTGCTGCCGCTGTCGCGCAGGCCCACGATGAAGCGGATGGCCTGGGTCGCGGCACGCGAGAGTTCGTATTCTTCTTCGCCCGCGCCTTCGGGCAGGCGGCGTTCCAGCCAGCCCTGTGCCAACCAATGCGCCAGATAGGCTTGTGCGGTGCGCGGCAGTTCGCGCGACAGCTCGTCGGCGCGCAAGGCATCCAGCTGGCGTTGCAAACGCTCATGCAAGACAGCCGAGGGCAGCCGGCGTTCGCCATCCATCAGCACCGTCTGCAGCAGGCCGATCAGCTCGGGCGCGTGGTCGGCGGCGAGCAGTTTCCACACCGGCTGCTCGCGCAATTGCCGATAGCCGGCGATACGTGCCTGATGCTTCATAGGCGCTGCAGCGACTGCCTCAACGCTTGCCGCCCACTTCGATGAATTGCAGGAATTCGGCTCGGGTGCGCGCGTCGTCGCGGAAGCTGCCCAGCATCATGGAGGTCACCATGCTGACGCCGCGCTTGTGGATGCCGCGGGTGGTCATGCACTCGTGTGCGCCTTCCACCACCACGCCCACGCCGCGCGGCTGCAGCACGTCCTGGATGCACTGGGCGATCTGCGCGGTCATCTTTTCCTGCACCTGGAAGCGGCGCGCGTAGCCTTCCACCACCCGGGCCAGCTTGCTGATGCCCACCACCTTGCCGCGCGGCAGGTAGCCCACGTGCACCTTGCCGATGATCGGCGCCATGTGGTGTTCGCAATGGCTTTCGTAGGAGATGTCGCGCAGCACGATCAGTTCGTCGTAGCCGGCCACTTCCTCGAAGGTGCGTTCCAGGTATTCGCGCGGTTCTTTGCGGTAGCCGCTGAACCAGTCGCCATAGGCTTCTGCCACCCGGCGCGGTGTATCGAGCAGGCCTTCGCGGCTGGGGTCTTCGCCGGCCCAGCGCAGCAGGGTGCGCACGGCCTCTTCGGCCTGGGTCTGGGTCACGGTGGAATCGGGCTGGTCGGACTGGCTCATGCAAGTGCACCCAAAGGGGGCGAGCATGGTACCCGAGGACAGCCCGGCTGCCCCCAGGTGCGGTTGCATCAGCTTGCAAAGGTTCAGTGACTATTGATTCATTTCTGAATTGATAGCATCCTAACTATTATGACGCGCATCCCCCTGTCTCCCCGTGCTCAGCTCAGTTACGGTCTGCTGGTGGCTGCCCGCCAGTGGCAACGCTTGGCCGACCAGGCGTTTGCCGACCTTGGGCTGTCCAGCGCCAGCACCGGCCCGTTGCTGATGATCGGCCGCTCCGGCGGCGGCATCCGCCAGGTGACGCTGGCCCAGCAACTGGGCATGGAAGGCCCCTCCCTGGTGCGCTTGCTGGACAAGCTGGCGGCCCAGGGCCTGCTTCGCCGCGAAGCCGACAGCAGCGACCGTCGTGCCAACCAGCTGTGGCTGACCGATGCAGGCCAGGCGCTGGTCGGCCGCATCGAGATCTGCCTGGATGCACTGCGTGCGCAGGTGTTCGGCACGCTCAGCGAGGCCGATGTGCAGGTGGTGCTGACCTTGTGGGAGCAGATCGCGCAGGCGCATGCGCGGCTGGGCCAGGCCGACTGAGTCGGCTGTCGGCGTCGCGCGCGACGCCCGTTGTGACCTTTCGATGCCCCGGCGCGCTGTGCCGGGCGTTGGTGTTCGTTTCCCAGCATGTGCCCGATGTACGGTGAATTCAGTTTCTACGGTGTGTTCGTGCCCACCTTGCTGGCGTTGATGACGCTGGCCTACCTGCTCAACAGCGCGCTCGCCGCGCTGCTGACCCGCGCCGGCGCGTATCGCTACATCTGGCACCCGGCGCTGTTCAACCTGGCGCTGTACATCGCGCTGCTGGGCGACCTGTTTGTCCTTACCCGTTGGATGCAATCGTGAAAAAGCTGATCAAGACCGCGGGGCCGGCGCTGCTGACCCTGGCAATGGTGGTGGTGGCCGCGTTGGTGTTGCAGCACCTGTGGCGCTATTACATGCAGGCGCCGTGGACGCGCGATGCGCACGTGGGCGCCGATGTGGTGCAGGTGGCGCCGGATGTGTCTGGGCTGGTGGAGTCGGTGGCGGTGGCCGACAACCAGCCGGTCGCGCGCGGGCAGTTGCTGTTCGTGGTGGACCGCGCGCGTTACGCAATCGCGCTGGAACAGGCGCACGCGGCGCTGGCCGAGCGCCAGGCCACGCTGACCCAGTTGCGCCGCGAGATCGCGCGCGACCGCAGCCTGCAGGATCTGGTCGCCGCCGAAGATGCCGAAGTGCGCCGCTCCAACGTGCAAAAGGCGCAGGCTGCCGTCGCCACTGCGCAATCGGCGGTGGATCTGGCCCAGCTCAACCTGGATCGCACCCAGGTGCGTAGCCCGGCCGATGGCCATGTCAGCGATCGCACCGTGCGCGTCGGCGATTACGTCACTGCCGGGCGTCCGGTGGTGGCGGTGCTGAACACCGGCTCGTTCCGGGTCGACGGCTATTTCGAAGAAACCCGCCTGCAGGGCGTGCACCCCGGCCAGCGCGTGGACGTGCAGCTGATGGGTGAGCCGGTCACGCTGCACGGGCATGTACAAAGCATCGCCGCCGGCATCGAAGACCGCTACCGCAGCGGCAGCGCCGGCGCATTGCCCAATGTCACCCCGGCGTTCGACTGGGTGCGGCTGGCGCAGCGCATCCCGGTGCGCATCGCGCTGGATCGCGTGCCTGCGCATGTGCACCTGATCGCCGGTCGCACCGCCACGGTGAGCATCCTGCCCGACACGGCGAATGCGCCCGCGGTCGCCCCGCCTGCCCGTGTGCAGGCCAAGGCAGCGCCATGAACCGCGCCGTGTGTCGCCCGCTGGGATTGGCCGCACTGCTGACCACGCTGATTGCCTGCAGCACGGTCGGCCCGAACTATGCCGTACCAGCCGAGTCGGCCTATCAGCGGCCGGCCGCCAATGCCGCGTTTCTGGACACCGGCAACGACCATGTGCAACCCGGCGCAGCGCTGCCGGCGCGCTGGTGGGCGCTGTATCGGGACCCGATGCTGGATGGCCTGATCGAACAGGCCCTGCGCGACAACGTCGAGTTGAAGGTGGCCAGCGCCAACCTGCGCCGCGCCGCTGCGGTGTACGAACAGGCCATGGATGCGGGTGGTTTCGATGTCGAGGTGGAAGCTGGCGTCAGCCGCGCGCAGGTCTCGGCCGAAGCGTTTTTGCAGGAAGAAAAGTTGCCGGTGTTCAACCTGGCCGATGGCCAGTTCGGCGTGTCCTACCAGTTCGATCTGTTCGGCAAGCTGCAACGCGGCGCCGAAGCCGCGCACGCCGATACACACGTGGCGCAGGCGGCGATCGATCTGGCGCGCGTGAGTGTGGCGGCTCAGGTCGCCGGCAGTTATGTGGAGATTTGCCACGCCAACCATGAGCTGCAGGTGGCCGAGCATTCGCTGCACTTGCAACAGCGCAGCCGCGCGGTCACTCAGCGCCTGATCGCTGCCGGTCGCGGCACGCCGCCGGATCTGGCGCGCGCCACCGCGCAGGTGGCGATGCTGGAAGCGTCGCTGCCGCCGCTGCGCGCGCGCCGCCAGGCCGCCGTTTACCAGTTGGCAGCATTGCTCGGCAGGACGCCCGGCGAGGTGCCGGCCGGTGTAGACGACTGCGCGCACGCGCCTGCATTGCGGCAACCGATCCCGATCGGCGATGGCCGCGCACTGCTGGCGCGCCGCCCGGACGTGCGCCAGGCCGAGCGCCGGCTGGCCGCGGCTACCGCGCGTATCGGCGTGGCCACCGCCGAGCTGTATCCGGACATCCGCCTGGGCGGCTCGATCGGCGCTACCGGCCTGCTGGCAGACTTCGGCGAGCCTGCCACGCATGCGTGGTCGTTCGGCCCGCTGATCTCCTGGACGCTGCCCTCCAGCGGTGCGCGTGCCCGCGTGCGCGCCACCGAAGCCGGCGCCGACGCCGCGCTGGCGCAGTTCGACAACACCGTGCTGCAGGCCTTGCGCGAAGTGCAGACGACGCTGTCGCGCTATGCGCAGGATCTGCAGCGCCTGCATCTGCTGGAACAGGCGCAGCAACAGGCCGAACTGGCGTCGTCGCAGAACCGCCGGCTGTATCAGGGCGGGCGCACGCCGTACCTCTCGAGCCTCGATGCCGAGCGCACCTTGGCCACCGCCGACATGACGCTGGCCAATGCACAGGCGCAGGTGTCGCAGGATCAGATCCAGCTGTTCCTGGCGCTGGGCGGCGGCTGGGAGACCGACGCGCGTAGCGCCGCCACTGCGGCCACTGCCGCGCGATGAATACATTGCTGCGCGATCGCCAGGCCTGGCTGTTTTCGGCCAAGACCTTCGCTGCATCGATCGCGGCGTTGTCTGTCGCGCTGGCCGGCAACCTGTCGCGACCTTACTGGGCGATGGCCACCGTCTACATCGTCTCGCAACCGCTGCTCGGCCCCACCCGCGCCAAGGGCGTGTATCGCGTGTTCGGCACCGTGCTGGCCGGCGCGGCCACGTTGGTGATGCTGCCGAATCTGGTGGAGACGCCCTTGCTGCTGAGCGCGGCAATGGCGCTGTGGTTGTCGGGCTGCCTGTTCCTGGCGCTGCTCAATCGCGGCCCGCGCGGCTATGCCTTCTTGCTGGCCGGCTACACCACCGCCTTCATCGGCTTTCCGGCAGTCACCTCGCCCGAAGGCATGTTCGACACGGTGGTGGCACGCAGCGAAGAGATCATCCTGGGCACGGTGATGGCGGTGCTGTTTGCCTCGCTGGTGTTCCCCGCCTCGGTGCGGCCGATGCTCATCGCACGCATCGACCACTGGATGCAGGACGCGGCGCAGTGGTGCCGCTTGGTGCTGCAGCGCCGCGCTTCGCACACGCCGCGCAACCGGCTGGCGGCGGATCTGGTGCAGTTCGAGGCCTTGATCGCCTTCGTCCGTCACGATGACCCACGCCATGCCGGCGCCGCTTCCACGCTGGAACAACTGCGCGCACGCATGCTGATGCTGCTGCCGCTGTTGTCGTCGATCGCCGACCGCCTGGATGCCTTGCAGCGCGATGGCGCGGCGCACGCGTCGGAGCTTGCGGCGTTGCTGGAGGATGTTGCTGCGTGGGTGGATCATGTCGAGGACACCGGCACTATCGATGTCGATCAAAAGGCTGACGCAGTGCGTGCGCGCATCCAGGCCTTGCGCCCGGTGGTGAACCAGGACATCGATCGCCTGCTGCTGGACAGCCTGCTGCTGCGCCTGCAGGAGCTGCTCGACCTGTGGCAAGACTGCCGCGCGCTGCAGCAGTCCCTGGTGCAAGGCACCGCGCCGGTTGCGCTGCGTGCAACGCCGTCTACGACATCTGCGGCCTCGATGCATGCCGACAATGCATCGGACAACGCAGCTGCGCGTTCTGCGATGGCTGGGTCGCTGCTACGGCGCCTGGGTTGGCAACGCGGTAGCGCTGCGCCTGCGGTCTCGCCTGCGCAGCTGGACGCATCGCCGCAAGATATCGAACGACCTACGTCAACACGTGAAGCGCTCTGGCAGCCATCGCGCTGGTCCTCGCCAACCACCACTGACAGTGCTGCAGCCGCCCGCACCACGCGCCATCTCGATTTCGGCATGGCCGCGTTTTCCGCACTGAGCGCCGGTGTCGCGCTGATGGCGTATTGCGTGCTGTGGATCGGCATCGGCTGGGAAGGCGGCGGCAACGGCGCGATGATGGCCGCCGTGACTGCCGCGTTCTTCGCCGCGCAGGACGACCCCGCGCCGAGCATGCTGTCGTTCCTGACCTGGGCGGTGGTGGCCAGCCTGGTCGCTGGCATCTATCTGTTCGGCATCTTCCCGGCCATCCACGATTTCCCGGTGCTGGTGGTGGTGCTTGCGGCGGTGTTCCTGCCGTTGGGCGTGCTGCTGCATCGCCCCAAGAGCATGCTGATCGCATTGCCGCTGGTGGTGAACCTGACCGCGCTGCTGAGCCTGCAGAACACCTACAACGCCAACCTGCAGAGCTTCGTCAATGCAGCGGTGGCAATGGTGCTGGGGATTGGATTTGCGGTGGTGCTGACGCGTCTGTTCCGCTCGGTCGGTGCCGAATGGAGCGCACGCCGCCTGGTGCGGCAAGGCTGGCGCACGCTGGCCGATGCCGCCAACGGACGCGGTGCGCAGGACCGTCAGCAATTTGCCGCACGCATGCTGGATCTGCTTGGTCTGCTCGCACCGCGGCTGGCGTTGACGCCGGAAGGCAGCGACCTGGCTTCGGTGGATATGCTCAACGAAGTACGCGTGGGCTTGAACATCCTGCAACTGCGCAGCGCGCGGCATGGGTTGCCGCAAACCAGCAAGGAGGCGGTGGACGCGATTTTGGCAGAGGTTGCCAAGCATTACCGTCAGCAGGCTGCGCACAAGCGGCCGTTGTCGGGCCCGCATGCGCTGCGTGAGCGTCTGGATGTGTCGCTGGCACGTGTTGGCAAGGTGCCAGCTGGCGCGCATCGCGATGCAGCGCTATTGGGGTTGATTGGGCTGCGTTGCAGCCTGTTTGCAGAGACAGTACAGCGGCGCGAAGACATCAAGCACGAGCCGTCTGCTTTAGCCCCTCTCCCCTCGGGGCGATAAGGCACAGCTTGCGCGCCACTGGCGCGCGTGCCTTGGAGCGCCCGCGCCGCAAGCGCGGGCCGGGGCGCGGAGCGGGGGTTGGGGTGAGGGTCGACTGTATCGATGCACGGCAGCAGCCGATTGTTTCGCTTTGCCGGCGCGTGGCGACGCGTTTGTCATCGCTGGTTAGGCCAGTCACCTGAGGCGCCCCTCATCCGCCCCTTCGGGCACCTTCTCCCCATACAGGAGGACAATGTCCCGACGGGAGAAGGCAATGGCTCAGCCCACGCGCAACAGCTCACCGCTTGCGCTGATGCATCGCCGCCTCGTCGTCCAGCCAATTGCTGCCCTTGTTGGTCAGGAAGAACATGTAGACCACCAACGACACGGCAATCACTGCGGTCGCATAGATCACGAACTCGGTCACGTGGCCGGTCTTCAACGAGGCCTGATACAGCAACGGCGCGGTGCCGCCGAACGCCGAATTCGCCAACGCATAGCCAAGACCAACGCCCAGCGCGCGCACATGGGTGGGAAACAATTCCGCCTTCACCACCGCATTGATCGAGGTGTAGCCGGTCAGGATCACAAAGCCTACGGTGAGGATCGCGAACGCGGTCAGCCAGTCGGTCTGCTTGGGCAGTTCCATCACCAGGAACCAGGTGTAGAGCACGCCGCCGATGCCGAAGAACACCAGCAAGGTCTTGCGCCCGACGATGTCCGACAACCACCCACCGACGGGCTGCATCAGCATCAACACGGTCAGCGCAACCAGGTTGATGATGGTGCCGGCCATCACGTCGCCACCGGCGAACGCGGTCTGGATCATCTTCGGCCCGGTGACCGAATAGGTGTAGAACGCAATCGTGCCGCCGGCGGTAATCAGGAAGCACAGCAGCAACGGGCGCCACTGGTTGACGAACAATTCGCGCATCGAGCCGGAGGCCTTGGCCTTGCCCGTGCGCGAGTCGGCGATGGATTCGGAGCTCAGCGACTCGTCCATCGTACGACGCAGCCAGAACACCACCAACGCGCCAATGCCGCCCAGACCGAACGCCACGCGCCAGCCCCATTCGGACACCTGCGATGCATCGAAGAACTGCAGCATCACCAGCAAGGTGGTCTGCGCCAGCACATGCCCACCCACCAGGGTGACGTAATGGAACGAGGACAAGAACCCACGCCGGCCCGGAATCGCCGCCTCCGACATGTACGTGGCGCTGGTGCCGTATTCGCCACCGGTGGCAAATCCCTGCAGCAGGCGCGCCATCAACAAAATGATCGGCGCCGCGATGCCGATCGTCGCCACGGTCGGCGTGATCGCAATGACGAACGAGCACAGCGCCATCATCGACACCGAGATCGTCAACGCCAGGCGCCGGCCGTAGCGGTCGGCGAAACGGCCGAAATACCACGCACCGATCGGCCGCATCAAAAACGTCATCGCAAAGATCGCCCACACGAACATCGTGGCGTTCTTGTCTTCCTTGGAAAAGAACTGCGACTCGAAGTACGTGGCGAACACCGAGTAGACGTAGACGTCGTACCACTCGACCAGGTTGCCGGCCGAGCCCTTGAGCGTGTTGGACACCGAGCGGCGAAGGCTACCGGCAGCTGGGCCAGACCCGGTGGCGATCGGAGACGATGGGGGTGCGCTCATGCGGTCAGAACCTCTCGGTGGGGCAGCCCCGGAGTATAGGTGCGCGCTTGTGTGACGCATGTAAGCATTTCGGCGCATAGGCAGGCGCCGTGCAAGCGGCTAGTCCGTCCGGTGTGTGGTCAGGTGGCAGACACCCGGAGCGGCTGCTTGTGTTGCTCCACAGCGACGCCCACTGAGCTCACTGTTCGCGCTTCAGCCCGCTTTCGGCGTCGGCGCAGCAAGCGATTTGCCGTACATGCCCGACCGATCGAAACAGCACGCACGCCGCTTGCCGGAGGCGAGCATGTCGCAGGTGGTCGCCATCCGCTTGACCCGCGTCTGCGCTTTTTCCCCGACAGGATCCGGAAGATCCAGTCGCGCCGCGCCACTGCGGTGATGTCGTCCCAGGTCGCACGCGTTCGGGTGGTCGGCCAGCGCGGCGTGGAGATCTTCCGGCACCTGCGGCTCGGGCTCTTCTTCGACAGGCGCAATCGCCAGCGTCACCGTCTCGCCAGCAGCAACCCCGGACGCGCGCTGCAGCGCGCGCTCCACCTTGCGCCAATGCCCACCCTGCCCGTCGGGCTGCAAGGTCGCCTGCGCTGGATGCCCGGCGAAGATGCCTGCAACGGCGACCATGCTGCGCGTCGGGAGCTTCTTGCTTGCGGCAGCAGGCAGCAGCAGGAACCGCCCAGATGCCCCGGCAGGCGCTGCCGGTTGCAGCAGCGTCGCCTTGCAACGGATGGTGGCAGCAGGCTTGCTCATGCGGCGGACGATAGCAGCGAATGCTGCCAGGCAAGGCAGCGGACAACACGACGGCGCGCGCACCTGGCTCGCTGCGTCCGCTCTGCATCCGCACCGTCTGCCGAAAGGCATGCTCGCGCCCGCATTCGATACGTTGCGCTGCCTAAGGCAGCACCTGCCTGAGCGTCTCGATAAACGCGCGCAGGCCCGGAGAAATCTGTCGGTGTCCCGGGTAATACAGCGCCAATCCCGGCACATCCGGGCACCACTCCTCCAGCACGCGCACCACCGCACCGCGCGCCAATGCGTCACTCGCCGCGTACTCCGGCACATAGGCGATGCCAAGACCGGCTTCAGCGGCTTCGCTCATCGTCAGAATCTGGTCCAGCGTCAGCCGTCCCGGCACGTCGATCACCAGCTCCTGGCCACGCCGCTCGAACTCCCAGCGATACAGCTTTCCGCTGGGCATGCGATGACGGATGCACGCATGACGATGCAGATCGTCCGGCGCCTTGGGGCAGCCAGCACGCTGCAAATACGCAGGCGCAGCGATGGCGATGAACCGCGTCTGGCCTGCGAAGGGCACCGCGATCATGTCCTGCGGCACCGACTCGGCCAGGCGAATGCCGGCATCGAAACCGGCCGCCACGATATCCACCAGCCGCCCTTCGCTCACCAGGTCCACCGACAGCGCCGGATAGCGTGCCAGCACGTCCGGCACCACCTGCTGCAGCAACAGCCGCACCACCATTTCGGGCGCGTTGATGCGCACCGTGCCGGTCGGCCCGCTACGGAAGGCATCCAGTTCGCTCAACGCCTGCTCGACGTCCTGCAGCGCCGGTACCAGCTTTGCGTACAAGCGCTCGCCCGCTTCGGTCAGCGAGACGCAGCGCGTGGTTCGATGCAGCAGGCGCACGCCGAGGTTGCGTTCCAGCGCGCTGATCAGATGGCTGAGCGAGGACGGCGCCAACCCCATCTCGGTGGCCGCGTGCCGAAAACTGCGATGCACGGCCACGCTGGTGAACGCAGCCAGGTCATTGAACGTGGGCTTGGACATTGGTGGCCATTCCACATCAACTCATTCGAATTCTATGGCATAGACCCATCAATTCCCCACGCCTAAGGTGGTTTCTCTTCCCAACGCAAAGGCGACTCCCATGTCCAGAACCTGGAGGTGCTGTATCACGGCACTGCCACATGGTTTCTCGACGCGATCATGGCCGAAGGACTGCGCCCCGGCCAACGCCACCACGTGCATCTGTCCAACAACGTGCACACGGCCGCATCGGTCGGGCAGCGCGACGGCGTGCCGGTCGTCTTGCAGGTAGAGGCCGGCCGCATGCACCGCGATGGGATGCGGTTTTTCCAGGCCGATAACGGCGTGTGGCTCACCGCGCATGTGCCGGCAACGTTCTTGATTCGCCCGCGTTGAGCCAGCGGGCGGGACAAGCCGGCGACCGCCAGAGCAACGCGCGGCAGGCCCGGTAAGCTGCCCACCTTTCACGCCCCCCATGCCGCCGCCCTTGCCAGAATCCTGGCCGCTCGGGGCCGCGAATGGCAGGGAAACAGGAGCTGGATGCATGCTTTGGATCATCGTCGGCACGATCGTCATCACGTTGGCGATCGGCCTGTTGGCGCTCAACTTCGCCACGCCCGAAAAAAAGCTCGAGCACATCCCGAGCCACTGTTACGACGTCTCGGACCCGCAGTTCAAGCGCGAGATGTCGGTGCTGCTCGGCCCGGCCATTTTGCCCGGCAACAAGATCGAGGTGCTGCATAACGGCCGCGAGATCTTTCCGGCCATGCTGGCGGCCATCCGTGGCGCGCAGCGCACCATCAGCTTCGAAACCTATATCTACTGGTCCGGCGAGATCGGTCGCGAGGTCAGTGAGGCGCTGTCCGAGCGCGCACGTGCCGGGGTCAAGGTACGCGTCACCATCGATTGGGGCGGCAGCCTGAAGATGGACCCGGCGCTGGTGGAGGCCATGACCGAGGCCGGCGTGGAAGTGCATCGCTACCGTCCACTGATCTGGTACAACCTGCACCGCGTCAACAACCGTACCCACCGCAAGCTGCTGGTGATCGATGGCCGTATCGGCTTCACCGGCGGCGTGGGCGTGGCCGACCAGTGGATGGGCGATGCGCAGGACCCGGAGCACTGGCGCGATTCGCATTACCGCATCGAAGGCCCGGTGGTGGCGCAGGTGCAAACCGCCTTCAACGACAACTGGATCAAGACCACCGGCCGGGTGCTCAACGGCGCCGAGTATTACCCCGAGTTGGCACCGGCAGGCGACAGCGACGCGCAGCTATTTGTGGCCTCGCCCTCGGGCGGCAGCGAAAGCATGCATCTGATGTATCTGATCGCCATCGCTGCCGCGCGTACCTCGATCGACCTGGCTGCGGCGTATTTCGTTCCCGATGCGTTGATCACCCGTTCGCTGCTGGAAGCCCGCAGCCGCGGCGTCAAGATTCGCGTGCTGCTGCCTGGCAAGCATATCGATGCGATCTCGGTGCGGCTGGCGTCCAAGGCCAGCTGGGAGCCGCTGCTGCAGGCCGGCATCGACATCCACGAATACCTGCCCACCATGCTGCATACCAAGTTGCTGATCATCGATGGCCTATTGGTCTCGGTGGGATCGACCAACTTCGACATCCGCTCGTTCCGCCTCAACGACGAGGCCAGCTTGAATGTCTACGACCGCGCGCTGGCCGCACAGATGACCGAGGCCTTCGAGCGCGACCTGCAGCAGGCCGAGCGCTACACGCTGGAACGTTGGCACGCACGGCCGCTGCGGCAGAAGCTGGGCGAGAAGTTGGTGCGTCCGTTTCGCTCCCAGGTCTAAGCAAAGGCGCATCGAGGTGCGCTGCGTGAGTTAGGCCTGCTGCAGGCGCAACTGGCGCAGACGCCACCATAGCCCGCCCAGGTGCACCAGCGAATACAGCACCAGTGCTGCGGCAATCCCCAGGGTCAGCGGGCTGGCCTGCGAACCGGCCGCCGCCGCACCCGCATTGAACGCGCCATCGGCCCAGCGCCAGGCCAGGCGTCCCAGCAACACCAGCGTCAAGCCGCCGCCGATCCACGGATTGGGCGTGTACCACCCATGGCCATCCACCCATTCGGCATGCGTATGGCGCAGCGACAGCGCGCCCAAGCCGATGCCGACCAGCGTGCCTGCGGCCATGCCGAGCCGCACCTGCGGCAACCCGTACACCGCGAACGTCAGTGCTGCCACCGCGATCAGTAGCACCACCCCGCGCACCGCCGTGCTTGCCGGCTTCCACTGCTGCCGGCCGAAACTGCGCCGGATGCGCCGGTAGTAGAGGTAGCCGATGGCGGCCATGGAGAGATACGGTGTCAGGGGTGCGATGGCAGCGGCGGGCATGGCGAGTCCTTTGCGGATGAGGTGAAGCGACAGACGCAGAATGAAACCAGCCATCGGCCCGAACAAGATGCCAAGCGTCACTTTCTGCAGGCGGCAGCGGGGCCGCCGGTCGCCCGGCAACCGACCATGCAGCATGGCGATGTGCCACCGCGGCGGCTGCCGCGGATGCGCTGTCCGCCTGGCCGGTGAACGCCGCAAGCGCACGCCAGCGGCTGCCACACGCGAACAGGAGCTGCGCGGGTAGACTTGCGCGCAGTGCTCCCCCCACCGCAGTGCCATGTCCGCCATCAAGCACCACGCCCATACGCTGATCGACACGCTGCCCGAGACGGCCGAATGGGCCGACGTGGTCCGCGTCGTGGCCGATGCCAGCTTCCAGGCCGCGGTGCAGGACGGCATTGCCGCTGCAGATCAGGGCGCGGTGACGGCGCCGGCACAGGTGAGCGCACTGTTCGCCAGATGGGGCGTTGATGTTACGGCGTGACTGGACCGTCCCGGCCGCCACGCAGCTTGCACACGCCCAGGATCACTACCACGCACTCAACCCGACCATTGCCGCGGCGATGGCACGGCAGGTGCTGGAAGCCACCCGCACCCTGGCCGAGCAACCCGGCCGTGGTCACGCTGGCCGCGTGGCCGGCACCCGCGAGTGGGTGGTCAAGCAAACCCCGTACGTGTTGGTCTATCGCGTACGCGACGATGCCCTGCAGGTGCTGCACGTGCATCTGGCCCCCAGCGACTGGCTGCCCCGCAGCGAACCGCTGATCGAACGCATCGAACCGTGGATTGCCGCGCTGATCAGCGCGTTGCTGCACGTGCTGATGTTGCTGATCCTGCTGTCGGCCTCCACCCCCACCATGACTCCGCCGCAGGGCTCGGCCAGCGGTGGACGTATCAAGGTGGATTTCGTCGGCGACACCGATCAGCCGCAGCAACCCACGCCCTCCCCGACGCCCACACCGCCCTCGCAGACCCCCGCGCCGGTGCAGCCGCCACCGGCCGCCTCGCCGCTGCAATCCACACTGGTCCAGAACGCCAGGAACCCGGTGCCGCCGCAGGGCAACACCCGCCGCGGCAGCTTGACCGAGCAGCGCCGTACCCAACCGGTGCAGCGCCCCACCCCGCCGCAGCCACCGGCCGAACCGTCGTCGCCACCGCAGCGCCGCTCCGACACCTGGACCGGTCGCCCGCCGGGCATGCTCGAAGAGCCCGCCGACGGCGCCGAAGAAGGCATGGCCAACACGCCCACCATCAGCCAGGGCCGCCGCAACGACCGCAACAACGCTCAGCCCAGCCTGGATATCGGCGGCTTCCAGGTCTATTACGACGTGCGCAGCGAAACCCAGCTGCGCGCTTGGAAGGAACAGGGCATGCAGGAAATCGCCATCATCCTGCCCGGCACCCAGCAACGCATGGTCTGCCCGCTGGATGTCGCGCTCAAACGCGGTTCCAGCAAATGCCGCCTGCTGCCGCCGGACTCGCCGGAATTGAAGAACATCGGCGATGCCCGCGAGGTCATCAACATGATGGAGGTCTACCGCCAGGGCGAACCGGTGTGGCGCGGGCCGGGGCCGTATCGGTAATGCATGGACCTGTGTCTGTCACACAGGTCGGCAGGCAATCCCGCTGTTGTCCGGAAACCACCACCGAAATCGCGGTCACGTTGCGCATCGCGAGCACACTGCAACCGAACGCGCCGGCTATTTAATCAGCGCGTTCGGCAGCAATAAGCATCTCGCAGGGATCAGCGCCCTTGGTCTTTGCCCAACTGCGTGCCCAGTGTTCCATTGAACGGCGCCGGATTGCTGGTGACCAGACAGTTATAGGGTTTGTCGCTGTTGAGGACGAGCACCGACGACGTGGGGCCCTTGAAATTCAGCCCGATCGAAAACAGCACATAGGTGTTAGGCAAGGCGCTCGGTCGAAATGCGCCGAAGGCATACTCGCCAGACAAGCCCAACGGGGATAGCGGCACCGTCAGCATTAGCGGCTGTGTCGCGACAGGTGAGGGAAGCGACGAAGAGGCGCTCATGATCAGGGACTGCGCGTCGATGGAATACTTGGTGGTGACCACCATTCCCAGATATTTGGAACTAGCTGCCGCGACCTGCTTGCGACACGCCGCAATGTCTTCGGGCTTCTTGTCTTCCTGGCCGGTTTGCAGCGTGGCGAAAACATGGCTCAGCGTGACCGTTTCCTTCCCGGTGACCGGTGCTGCAATGGCAGCCTCCATACACAACGCGGCCACGACGAGTGAGAGGCCGCCTGCCACAATGGCACCGCGAGAGTTGGTTTTCTGTGTCATTTCGATCACTCCTTAGTGTGTGATGCAAGGTTCCGACAGCGGCTGTTCGCCTGCTGCCGCTTGCGCCTTGGATGGACAGTCGCAACGGCACCTGTGCATAACGCCACGCGGCAGATGATCGATTGCGTCCGATGACGACATGCGTGTGTGTGGGCAACGCCACACCTCCGCCACCTAGCCGGCCACGCTGCTTGGTGTACTCATCGTTGAAGACACATACCTCGCAAACCCGGCAAATCGTCTCAACGACGTCGTTGCGTGATGCAGTGTGGAGTTTGGACGCGAACACGGCTGATCACATAGCTTGAATTAGATGTTTGACCGTTATCAGCAAAGGCCGCCGCAGTGGTAGCAACAACGCCTAACCCCGAAATGGAGGTGGGCGGCCACTAGGCCCTTCCAGAAATTGAAAGACATCGTCAACACGCGCAACGCTATCAAAATGACGGAGACCCGCAAGCAAGGTGAGTCGATTTAGGATGGATTATGGGTCAGATTTTTAGGGCGTGACCATAAATTATTCATGATTGCCCTGGCAACCTTGGCAAAATTCGGATCCATTCGAGCACTCCTCTTAAATATTTAACTTTATCTAAATCATCATCCTGACTTACAACGGAACTCGCGTCATCGAATTTTTATTGCACTCTCTTTTACGTGTGCGGCCGGGGCAAAAGCATTTAAAGCTTCACGCACAGCGTCTTTGTCTGCGGCTGATATTTTTGGGCCAAGTATAATTTCCATTTCCTCAATAGCCTTATCAGAGATTGGAATGTCAATGTAAAGAGATTCTGGTGGATTTGAATGTCCAGCCCCTCTCTCCTGCATCATCTTGAGCACCGCATCTCTATATTTTGAAGGATCTTTGGCAAAAATTAACTTTGGCCCTTCGAACGCCATTAATACGTATCGGTACTCCTCTTGATCTTCCCATTCTCTGGATTTGATACGCGCAATATCAGAGGCACGTCCAAATAATGTTGTTGAAGTTGGATCGCCGCGAGAAAATTTAGAAGCTTCTGCTTCTGGATCATCCACGTAAGAAATTTCCCCTCCGAATTTCTCGGCATTCGCAGACGGATCCGGAACAAGTATGTGCCCATTTCCAAACAGTGTTTTTACCTCAAATGGCGCTTCTACAGCATGGATCATGAATCCATAGCTCTGCGGCACAGATCTCATGCTCCCGTTTGGATGCGTGAAAGATTTTGTTCCAAACCATTCCGTTATTGTTGACCACACAAATGGGGACTTTGAAAACCCAATCCGAACACCTCGACTCATATCACCGTAACGATGCCATAGACCCGAGTGCTCTTTACTCTTTAATGACCAAGAACTTACATAGAAAAATCGAGCGTCTATGTGTTTGCTAGCAAATGGCACCTCAGCCGCATCGTCTAAACAATCAGCACGAGTGAAGCGCAGCGTTTTATTTTTTAATATGAGCGGCAATGTACTTGCATTAGTATAGTGATAAACAATCATAGAAGCGCTTTAATTTTTTTAGAAGATATTGCTCGCAACTTTATCAGAAGTCTCTTTATGACCACAAAGAGACTAGTAACCGGCAAGTAAGAAATGATGGAATCGGTGCTAGCTTGTCAAAGCTGCAGTCGAGGAATTAGACAAGCAAGGCATCCTTAGGTACCTCAAGTCGGATGGGTAGAATTTCCTCTCACTTGAGGTCCAAAGGCACCCGAAAGTAGTTACAGTCTGCGCTAGGCCGTGTGCGCCTGCCCCATCCGGCTACGTTCCAAAGGATCCGCATGTCCCTGCACCCTCTCGCCCCTCGCATGAGTCTGGCCGTTGGCCTGCTGTGCGCCTGCGCCGCACATGCGGCCGCGCCGGTGGCCGCGCATCGTTTGCTGCGCGTCACCCTGGGCGGCGCCACCGACCAGCCCGCCTCCGGGCGCCTGCTGGTGTTCGCCACCCTGGCCAAGGACGCGCAGACGCAGGCCAAGGACGGCAAGGTGGAGAAGGTGGATACCAACCCGTTCCATCCCACCGCCACCGCGGTGGCCGCGCAGGAGGTCGCCGTGCTTGCGCCGGGGGCCAGCGTGCAGATCGATCTGGACAATATCGCCTACCCCAGCGGGTTTTCCGCGCTGCCGGCGGGCGCCTATCTGTTCCAGGCCGTGCTGGACCCGGACCACAGCTACGGCTACAGCGGCCGCGATGGCGGCGACCTGCTGAGCGCGGTGACGCCGGTCACCCTGGGCAAAGGCGCGGCGCTCCCGGCACTGACGCTCAGCACGCAGCTGCCTGTCTCGAACGACCCGTGGCAGGTGTCGCCCCGCGCGCCGCAGGCGGTGCGCGATGCGGTGCCAGACGCCAAACTGCACACCAGCGATGCCTCGATGGTGAGCCCGTCGCTGAGCGCGTTCTGGGGCCGGCCGGTCTCGCTGCGCGCACGCGTACTCACCCCACCCGGCTATGACGCCAAGGCGCGCACGCGCTACCCCACCGTCTATGTCACCCACGGCTTCGGCGGCAACTACAACCGCTTCGCCGGCAGCATTGCGTCCACCTGGAGCCTGATGGCGGCCAAGCAGATCCCGCCGATGATCTGGGTGTTCCTGGATCAGGCCACGCCCACCGGCACCCACGAGTTCGCCGACTCGGTCAACAACGGCCCGTGGGGCACCGCGCTCACCGAGGAGCTGATCCCGGCACTGGAGAAGCAGTACAGGATGGATGGCAAGGCCAGCGGCCGGTTCCTGACCGGGCACTCGTCCGGCGGCTGGGCCACGCTGTGGTTGCAGACGCGCTACCCCAGGCTGTTCGGCGGCACCTGGTCCACTTCGCCCGATTCCAGCGATTTCCACGACTTCACCGGCCCGGACTTGTATGCGCCCAATACCAACGTCTACCGGCGCCCGGACGGTAGCCAGTTCCCGCTGGTCCGCGATGGGGTCAAGGTGGTGGCCGAGCTGGAAACCTTCGCCAAGTTGGAACGCGTGCTCGGCCCGTACGGCGGCCAGCTCACGTCCTTCGAGTGGGTGTTTTCCCCGCGTGGCGCCGACGGCCGGCCGGTGCCGATGTTCGACCGCGACACCGGCAAGGTCGACCCGGCCGTGGTGGCCTACTGGCGCACCCACTACGACATTTCTGCGCGCGTGGCCGCGCAGTGGCCTACGCTCAAACCCGATCTGGACGGCAAGATCCACCTGATCGTGGGCACCGCCGACACGTTCTACCTGGATGGCGCAGCACGTAAATTCCAGGCGGTGCTGGACGGCCTGGGCGCCAAGAGCGACTTCCGCTATCTGGAAGGCCGTAGCCACTTCGACCTGTACAAGGAAGGCGACGACGGCAACGCCCTGATGAAGAAGATCGCCGCGGAAATGTACGCAGTGGCACGACCGAAGCAGTAAGTACGCCTTCGCACCGCCGAGTGGCGCCGCGGCGGTGCGCGCAGCTGTTTCGTGGGGCCGATGCACTCGATCGTCGGCGCCTGCGGTGCAACACCGCAGGCGCAGCAGCGCCATCGTGCAAGGCTGCTGCATACAGCAACTCCCCGGCGCATCGCACTGCCTGCTGCAATCCAGTGCCCAACGTGCTGTGCAAGACGCGCAAGATGCATGGCACTACGCAACGCGCACATCATCGCCTCGCCACTGAGAGCGGCTAACAACACGTAGCGAGCAATCGTCAGGTGGCTATGGACGACGCGCCTATCACCGGTCTGTGAGCCTGCACCGAGCACCGACCACGCCCGCCAGGCGTGAACGCAATCGTTTTGTCAGCGGCTCACGCCGAGCGCGTGGGCAGCTCCCACGCCACCTGCTGGCGCAACACCAGCAGCAACACCTTGAGGCTGCCGACACGGACCGACGCGGCGGGGGTCTGGCCGTCCAGCGCGGTCATCGGTTCGCGAAACCAGCGGATCAGCGCATCGTTATTGCCGCCGTGCAGCGCCCAGGCGTGGCAGACGATCTCGCCCAGCGCCTCGATTCCGGCACTGCCCAGCAACTTGAGATGCTCGGGACTGAAGTTGAACAGCGACAGCACCAGCTCGGCGTCGGCGGCCTTGCCATGATCGACAGCCATCTGCGCGCTATGCGCAGTGCTGTAGCTGGACGGTTGCGCACGCAGGGCTTCGGCCCGGCGCATGCCAATGAGCAGTGAATCAATCAGGTCGGCGCGTTCCACGGTGCAGTCCGGCAGTGTCCAGCGCGCACGCTAACGGTGTGGCTGACCGCGCTCAATCAGGAGTCTCCCGACAGCCGCTGCGTCAGTCAGCCGGTATTGCCATCGGCAGCCTTTAACAAACGGCTTGCTAGCATCTGGGCGCGTTGCTGGCGGCGCCGGGGGACCCGGGCCGCCGTTTCTGGAGTGCCATCTCATGAGGAGTCGCCGATGAACTGGACGTCCGCTGTTGCCCTGCTTGCCCTGTCCACCACCGCCGTGCCGGCGCTGGCCCAATCCGACCGGCAAGTCGCCGAAGACATGATTACCCGCTCGGCCAATGTCTGCCCCGGCCATAGCACCGAGCGCACCAGCCCCACCGTCAAGGCCGTGCCCGTGGGCGCGCTGCGCGTGATGCTGGAACGGGGCCTGGTGATGTGCCCCGACCGCCGTCTGGATGCTGCTGCGCCGGCGGTGTTCTACGGCCGCCCGGGCGTGTTCGCCTGGAACCCGGAAGTGCCGGCCGCCAAGACCGTGATCGTTCAACAGATCGGCGCGATGACCCGCAAGGACGACTACCCGGTCGAAACGCTGGTGTGGGACGCCACGGGCACCGCGCTCAAGCAGCAGACCGTGCCGATGTTCGAGCCCCGGCCCGGCGCGGCGGTGTTGTACAAGGTGCGTTGAGGCCCCACCGGCGCGGTGCGCCGGAACCGTTTCAGCCGGCATCCCGTGCGATGCCGGTACCGGCCGGGGCAGCACCCAGACGCGCGCCCTGGCCTCTGGCATCTGCACTACCGCTTGCAACGGCGTGTAGCAGCAACGGCACCGGCCAGCTGGCCCAGAGCAGCGTTGCAGTTGTGGCAGGCGACGGCGCCATGCCGGCCACAACCGCCGCGTAGAGCGCGATGCAAAACACGACCGGCGCCAGTGTTACCAGATACGCCCGCATCATCCAGCGGCGATGCCGACCGAGATGTCCGCGACGGATGGACACCAGGCCCAAGGCCGCCACCACGAGCCATGCCGCTTCCGTCGCCGCGAAGGCCACGCGGATCGCCATCGGCGCAGGCGAGGTAACGATCAACGCAGTGGCGCCAAACAGTGCCACTAGCATGCCGGCGAAATACGCACGCCCAACCCAGCGATGCACCCAGACCTGTTTGCGCCAGCGTTGCGTGGCGAACTGCAACGTGCCGAGCGCAATGCCCAGCGCACCGCCGCCAAGATGGCACCACAGCCAACCGCGGCGGGTGAGGAAATGCCATACGCTGGCGAGTCCAGTGCGGCATATTTCACGTACACGTGGCGCACAAATTCGGCGGCGGCGACAGCCAGCGCAAGCCACGACAATGCCCATGCCACGCGGGCAATCGACTTTCCGGCAGATACCTCGCCACCATCGCGCATCGGATCAAGGTGCACGCCCCACTCCTTCGGTCAGTCTGCTCTCATGTGCATCGGCCCAACAGTCGCGGTGAACTCCCTCGGCTCCCCGCTAATCGGATCATCGAATGCCAGCGCGTGTGCGAACAATTGCAGCGGGCGTTCCGGGTCATCGGGCCGCTGGGCTTCCAGGTCGGGATAAAAACGATCGTGCAGGATCGGCGCGCCGAGCGCGGCCATATGCACGCGCAACTGGTGCTTGCGCCCGCTGACCGGCTCCAGCCGGTACGTCCAGCTGTCCGCGTTGCGTGCGACCACCTCGATCACCGTCTCGCTGTTCGGTTCGCCCATTGCCTCGCGCATGCGGAAGAACGGCTCGCCCGGCTCCAGCCGGCTGCGGTGCACATACGGAAACCTCAGCCCTGTGAGTGGCGGTGCGACCGCGAGATAGTGCTTGCGGATGCGCCGCTCGCGAAACAAGGCCTGATAGAGACCGCGCGTGGCCGGGTTCGCCGAGAACAGTACCAGCCCCGCGGTCTCGCGATCGATGCGGTGCAATGGCACCAGCGCGGAGTTCTCCAGCCGCTGCACCAGTCGCGTCAGCAGCGTTTCGCGCACGTACGCACCGGCGGGTGCGACCGGCAGGAAGTGCGGCTTGCAGGCGACGACCAGTTCCGCGTCGGCGTGCACCACTGTCTCGACATAGGGAATGACCGGCTCGTTACAGACCTCGCGGAAATAGCGAATTTCCGCGCCCACGCGATAGGGCGCCGATAGCGCCAAGGCGCGGTCGTTGGCGTCACGCACCAGGCCGCGTGTAAAGCGGTCGCGCCAACGCTCGGCCGCGATCGCCGGAAAACACGCGCACAGTGCATCGAAGACCGAGACCCACGGACCGGCAGGCAACTGGAAGCGGCTGGCCGGCGTGCCATCGTGCATGCGGGGTGCGTGAGGTATCACCAATAGCGCAACACAATCGAGAAGTCTGCATGGTAACGCGCGATGCCGCGACGCATTGCCCACAGCGTCGTGATCGCATGCAGCAGTGCAACATCGTGTGTGCTGCCCTCGCAAGGGTCCGCCTGCACGAAGCGATGTGCGCTCGCGCGATGGCGCCACATCGACGCATGGTGTTCTGGAGGCTACGTTCGAACACCGACGCGTGCGATCGCGCACCATGCAACGCCCTGATAACAGCAGCGCGGCTCGTAGCAAATGTGTCATCGAGACCGTTGACCTAGCGCGCTGACAGCGCGCCTTTCCCCCGATCCCTTTCTCAAGCAGGAACATCACCATGCGTTCAACACTTCACGTCACCGCTGTGACGGCAGGACTTCTTGCCCTCGTCACCACCAGTGCGGCCATCGCCGCCGTGCCATCGGTGGCGCAATGCGGCACGCCTCAGCCCTGGGTGCATTCCAACGCCGGTGTGGTCGTCGGCAACGGCACCGCGGCCAGTTGTACCGCCAGCGCACTCGCCACTGCGGTAGCGCAAGGCGGCTATGTCACCTTCAATTGCGGTACGGGTGCGACCAGCATCGCCGTCAACCAGACCATCAATGTCAGCTCCAGCACGCCGACGGTGATCGATGGCCAGGGCAAGATCACCCTGGACGGCCGCCAGGCCGTGCGCATCTTCCAGGTGCACAACGGCAACGCGCTATCGGTGCGCAACCTCACGCTGCAGAATGGCAGTTCCGTGCAGCCGACATCCAACACCCAGTACGCGCCCGGCACCTGGGGTGGCGGCGCGATCAATGTCAACTACCGCGGCAAGCTGGAAGTGATCAACACCCAGTTCGTGGGCAACCGCAGCAGCATCGGTGGTGGCGCCATCTTTGCCGGCAGCGATACCGACGTGACCATCGTCAAAAGCTCCTTCTCCAAGAACACCTCGTGGTTGGGCGGTGCCCTCTACACGCAGCTCAGCCGCCTGACCATCGTCAACTCGGAGTTCGTCGGCAACCAGGCCATCAATGCGCCGGCCGGCTTCCCGGATGCCGACCAGTTCGGCAACAGCGGTGCGATCGACACCGACGGCGCCACGCTCGCCGGCTACCTCAACGCGGCGGCCGGCGGCGCCACGCTCTCGGTCTGCGGCGCTGTGGTAAGCAACAACACGGCAGCCAACAGCGGCGGCGGCGCGACGCTGTGGGCCTATGCGCCCGACACCATCGACGTGCGCTATTCGACCTTTGCCAACAACATCGCCTACGGCGGCCCGGCCGGCGGCGCGCGCATCAGCCTTGGCTTCGGCGATACCACGCACTCCGGCACCACCATCACCACGCCGGGCATCATCAACGTCGAAGAAACCAGCTTCATTTCCAACCGCGCCGAAAAGAGCAACGCCGGCGCCTTGTATATGGACTGCTACGGCCCGTCCTGCAACGTCAGCAACAGCACCTTCTACGGCAACTACGCAAAGGGTGTGGGCGCTGCAATCCAGCATGTGGGTTGGCAGCCGTCCAATGGCGACCAGGGCAAGACCACGGTGCACTTCAACAATGTGACCTTCGCCGAGAACACCCCCGGGTCTACGTTGTTCGGTAGCGGCTTCGATATCCGCAACAGCATCCTGTACTCCAAGACCGAGCGGACCTTCTGCAGCGACCAGAGCAGCACCGGCAATAACCTGATCGAATACTCGGCGGCAGGCGGGTTGCGCTACAGTTGCATCACCTCCGGCCTCGCACGCGCAACCGATCCGCTGCTGGCTGCACCGGCTTCCAACGGCGGCCCCACGCTCACCCAGTTGCCCGCGGCCAACAGCCCGGTGCGCAATCTCGGCAACACCTGCCGCAACATCGACCAGCGTGGCGTTGCCCGCAGCACCGCCGTTTGCGACGTGGGCGCGGTGGAAATCAAGTAAGTCGACCTGCGCGTCCTCGTCGACTGGCGCGGGGACGCGCATTGCGTGACCGGGCAGGCTAGCCCGCTCGGTCGCGCCATCAAGCGCTAGTCGCATCGCCGTGCACCGCCGCCTCTCCACAGATCGGCTGTGGCCACGAAGGTCTCGGGCACGGGATGGGCGGTGGCCCACGCTGCGCAAAAGCATGCGCACTTCGTTGGCGAACATGACTTCCGTACCTGGGAACCGATGAGCGGTTTCCAGAACGCCTGTGACGCTTGCGACTCACTCATCCGTTAACGCCGACCGGCTCGCGGATACCAACGCAACCAGCAGCGAGATGCGCGAGCGGACTCAAGCATTGGCGTTTGCGTAAGCCTGTTGCATTGAGGCCCCTCATCTCCGCCATCTGATGGGCTGCAGATCGCAACCAGATCCTTAGCTTGCTGACAACGCGCGTTTCAGCGGGTATGTTCGAACCTGGGATGGGGGTTCTTGCATGGGACGCAGAAAGAAACAGAGCGGGTTTGAAACATTGGCCGCGTTGCCGTGGCCGCTCGGACTCATTGCGGGAATCGTTGCGTATCTTGGGGTGCGCTACGGCATCGGCTGGTGGTTCTCCCAGCACGGCGGGATGCTGTCGCAAGGGATAGCCCAGCAATCGAATGGAATGTTCGCGCCATGGGCGTGGATGCTGCTCGGCATCTGCTGGCTGGCCGCGCTGTGTTCCTATCTGGGCGTACGCCGGCGGCGACGCTTTCTGGAAACACGCACCACCCTGGAGAGTCTGGCAGCCGGTGGCTGGCGCCAGTTCGAACAGTTGGTGGGCGAAGCGTTTCGTCGCCAGGGCTACAGCGTCGAAGAGACCGGATTAGGCGGCGCAGACGGCGGCATCGATCTGATCCTGCGCAAAGACGGCCGCCGCACGCTGGTGCAATGCAAGCAATGGAAGCGCCAACAGGTCGGCGTCAGCGTCGTGCGCGAAATGTTCGGCCTGCTCGCCCATCACCAGGCGCATGCAGTGAAGATCGCTTGCATCGGCAGCTACACGAAGGACGCAGAGCGATTTGCTGAGGGCAAACCGATTGAGTTGATTGGTGGCGAGCGGCTGCTGGAAATGATTAGAACGGTGCAACTACACGCCGCATCGCAACCGGCACCACAAGCAGCACGCGTCGAACCCGTCTTTGCTGCCACGGAGTCCACTGCCTCTGCGGCTATCCCCGCCCCCGGCTGCCCGCGCTGCGGCAGCGCGCTTGTGCAGAGAAGGAACCGGCGCACCGGCGAGCACTTCCTAGGCTGCGTCCAGTTCCCGAAGTGCAGAGGAACTTCGTAAGTAAATCTGACTCCGTTTTGTCCGTTTTACACCAATTCCACTGGAAATTTGACTGTTAGCAGATTTGAATTTGAAAAGCCGCCAATGGGTCTTTTTTTGTAATTTATTTCGAACAATCAGGGGGATATATGAAGTACAGAGAGAGCAAGATAGATAAAGACTTGAGGTCATGGTTTTCAAACGATTTATCGAAGGCATTACTGCGAGGAATACATCTTAATAAAGGCTCTCTTAGAGGAGTAAATAACCTGTCCCTCAGCTTTGACTACCCGATAGTTGCTTTTGCTGGTGTAAATGGCGCAGGAAAATCAACAATATTAGCGATGGCATGTTGTGCTTTTCATAATTCCCCTAAAGGCTTTTCTCTTCCCAGGAGAAAAGTCAATTATTATACATTCTCTGACTTTTTCATACAGCACGCCCAAGAGGTTGCTCCTCAAGGAATTGAAATTCTATATAACATAGCATACGACAAGTGGGCAAAAACTCAACGAATGCCAGATGGCAAGGGTATCGGCGCTCAGTCCCGAAAAAAAGCGAAAGGCGGAAAATGGAATGATTATCATAAGAGAGTTGACAGAAATGTCTTATTTCTTGGAATTGAAAGAATAGTTCCTCACAGCGAAAGAAGTCAGTCCAGGTCATACTCAAGGGTTTTTAAAGATGTTGCAAAAAAGGGGTGGGAGGACAAGGTCGCTGAATCGGTTGGATATATTCTTAGCAAGAAATACGATGACTTTCGTTATTTGGAGCATTCACGTTATAGTTTACCTGTAGTACGCTGCGCGGGAGTTACCTACTCCGGCTTTAATATGGGTGCCGGAGAGAATGCTTTATTTGAAATTTTCTCAAACATATACGCTGCGGGCGAGGGAGCACTTTTTGTACTGGACGAAATAGAGCTTGGCTTACATTCCCGAGCTCAGAAATTGTTTATGCGTAAATTGAAGGAAGTTTGCAAAGAAACCTCTACACAGATTATCTGCACTACGCATTCAAGAAACGTTTTCGAGAGCTTACCTGACGACGCAAGATTTTTCGTGGAAAGCGTTGCGGGCAAGACTAAAGTCACACAGGGTATTTCGCCTGAGTTTGCTTTTAGGAAAATGGGCGATGAAGCAAGAGCTGAACTATATGTAATGGTAGAGGACGATGTTGCACGCTCATTAGTCCTCGAAGCTCTCTCTAGTGCTTTAAGGGCACGCGTTGAAGTTTTAATAGTTGGATCAGCCGCTGCAATTTCAAGGCAAATTGCAGCGGCACGAATTAGAGAGGATCAGCGGGAATATTTAGCAGTATTCGATGGTGATCAATCAGAAAAGATCAGAGATAATCTTGGCGTCGCGAGACGCATGTTTGAAGTGCCATTAAACAATCTTGATACTTGGTTTTCTGATAGAGTTTGCTATCTTCCCGGGGAAGCGTGGCCTGAAGTATGGATGTTGCAGAAAGCGAAACAAGTTTCCGATAAAATCGGAGCTTCACTATCTATAGATCAGGAAGAAGTTTCAGACTTGATGGAGTACGGCCTTCAGGCAGGAAAGCACAACGAATTTCATGAAATATCTAGTCACGTTGGACTGCCACGCGAGAAAGTTATGGATAAAATTGCAGCAGTAATATGCCGCGAATTTCAAGAGGATTTTAGAGACATCTTAACTTGTATAGAAAAGCGCCTGGTATTGTAAAGAATCGGCTAAATAGCATCGTAACGGGATCTGGTTCTTAGC
>NZ_FLTX01000060.1 GCF_900092025.1 Xanthomonas bromi | reverse complement strand
GTCTGCATTGCCGGCATTTCCAATTCGAAAACGCCCCATGGCATCCGTCGGGTCGCGCTGCGGGGATTCCCCCTGCTATACGGCAGCGCAAAAGTCGCCTGACGCCACGAACAATAGACCAGGATGGCTGGGTGGTCCACGCGTGGTTGCCGGCCCGGGGATCTTCGATGACAGGGTCGGCGCTGGCACCAGCGCGTCGATTCTCGCGCAAAGGCGATATCGGTCAAGGGTTTCCGCCCACGCCGCCGGCAAGCGGACTGGCAGCCGCCCCGCTAGGGACGACGACGTGGCGGCGGCAACCGCATGCGTCAAGCCGGAACTGACGGTGGGCCGCTGCGCAGCGCGCGCCGCAGGTAGCGCGACAGCTCCATCGGCGCCAGGTTTTTCAGAAAAATCTGACCCGCCGCCGCACTCCAGGCACGCTAGAATCTCCAACGCCCCTTACCGACGAGAACTTCCATGCTGGATCTGGATGCCCTGCTGGCGCCGATTTCCGACCATCAGCCGGCCGGCGAAGATCTGTCTTTCTCCATCGAGTTCGATCGCATCCAGGAAGCCAGGCGCTCGGACGATCCGACACTGGACCAGGGCGCGTGGCAGACCGATATCAAGTATGCGGACTGGTCCAGCGTGGCCCGCCAGTGCGGCGATCTGCTGCAGACGCGCACCAAGGACCTACGCCTGGCCGGCTGGATGACCGAGGCGACCACCCAGATCGACGGTTTCTCCGGGCTGGCCCTGGGTTACCGGCTGATCGCCGGGTTGTGCGACCGGTACTGGGACGAGGTGCACCCGCTGGTCGTCGACGGCGACCACGAAGAGCGCATCGGCAACCTGAGTTGGCTGCTGACCAATTCGCTGCATTGGTTGCGCGCGGTGCCGATCGCCTCGGGGCCGCAGGGCCGTTTCGGTCTCAACGATTTCGAGGCCGCGCATACCCGCAGCGCCAATGCCGGATCCGGCGACGACGAAGGCCAGCCCAGCCTGGACCTGCTCGAGGCCGCACGGCGCGATACGCCTCACGATGTCTACCGGCAGTTGGTCGATGCGCTACTCGATTGCGCCGAAGCGCTGCAGTCGCTGCAGGCGGCGGTGGACGATCGCCTAGGCATCGACGGACCCAGCTTCAGCGCGGTGCGCGAGCAGGTGGAACACCTGCAGCGCACCGTGGCGCGGTTCGCCCGCGATGCCGGGCTGCTGCTGGATGGCGAGGCCGATGCCGGCCAGCACGACATGCCGGGCATCGGGTTCGTCGGCCCGGCCGCGGACAAGGACGCGCCGTCGGCACCTTCGGCGACCTCGGCGCCACCCGGGCCGGGCGGTGCACCGACCACCCGCAAGGAGGCGTTGGCGCAACTGCGTCAGGTCGCCGAATTCTTCCGGCGTACCGAACCGCACAGCCCCGTCGCCTACCTGGCCGAAAAAGCCGCGCGCTGGGGCGAGATGCCGCTGCACGTGTGGCTGAAGCGGGTGATCAAAGACGGCAGCGTCCTCAACCAGATGGAAGAGATGCTGGACGTCAACCAGAGTCTGGAGCAGTAGGTGACGAACCCGCGCCGTCCCCGCGCGTCGCGGGGGACGGCCGCACAGGCGCCTACTGGATCTTGAACTGGATACGCCGGTTGCGCGCACGCCCGTCCGGGCTGGCGTTATCGGCCACCGGTTGGTCGGGACCCTTGCCCTGCACGTTCATGCGCGCACCGTCGATGCCCTTCTGCACCATGTAGTCCTTCACCGCCTGCGCGCGCTCCTGGCTCAGCGCGAGGTTGCTCTCGCGTTGGCCGACATTGTCGGTGTGGCCGACGATCAGGAAGCGCGCGTCGTTCATCTGCGACATCTTTTCCACCATGTCGTCGAGGACGCTCATGCCCAGCGGCGTCAGCCGCGCGCTGCCGCTCTGGAACTCGATGATGCGGTTGCCCAGCGTCTGGTCCAGCACGCCCTGTTCCGAGCCGCCGAGCTTGAGGCTGTTGGTCACCGTGTAGGAGGTGTTGCTGGCCAGGCTCAGGTCGCTGGCGACCTGTTGCCGCTGCGCTTCGTTGACCACCTGCCCGCTGATCCGCACCGCCTGGCCGTTGACTTCGAGCTTGCCGGCGGACACGCGCTTGAGTCCTGGCGACACCATCTTGGCGACGTACTCGCCCCAGTTCGGCGGCGAGGGAATCGACTCGACCTGCACCCGATCGACGATGCGGGCACTGCCGTAGGTGTCCTGCAGGTTCTTCAGGATGCGGGCCTTGGTGGCCTGATCCGGCACCACGCCCTCCACGATCACCGGACGTTCGCCGACACCGCCCGTGGCAGGCGCGGCGACCTGGGCGGAGGCGGCGAACGCGGTCATCAGGCCACTCAGGGCGAGGGTTTTGGCACTCAGGTGTCGCATGTTCATGTCCCCAGGAAAGTCTCGCCGAACAACTTGCGGGCCGTCTTCAATGCCAGGTCGTCCCGATCCAGGTAGCTGGCTAGCTTGTTGAGGTTGTAATCGCTGTGCAGGTAGTCATCGACCCAATCGGCGTCCTGCACGCGGATCAGGAAATCGCCGGCCTCGCGTGGGTCCAGCGCTGCGCGCAGCGCCTGGTGGTCGGCACCGTTGAAGCCGATCAGCATGCGCGGTGCGGCATCGTTGCGAATCAGCACCGCCAGTTCGAAATCGCCACGCGCAATGAAGCAGGCGACGATGTCCAGCCAGAACGCGGCCAGCAGCGGCCGGTACAGCGCGTCCTGCACCAGCGGAAGCTCCAGCGCCTTGTCCACCGACACGTTGCCGCCGGCGAGGATCGGCTGCAGCAGCAGGCCCAGTGCCGGCAGCAGTTTCTTCAACGACACGTCGGGATGGCCGGCCGCGCGCAGCAGGGCCTCGATCGAGCCGACCGTCTGGATATCGAGGAAGTCGTTGAAGGTGGCGTTGTACGCCGACGCGTCGGTGCTCAGCGTGTAGCGGGTGTCGGCGAGCGCGGCGAGCGCCGGGCCGGCCTCGTCGGCGACCACCGCCTGCTTGGCCATGCGCGACAGCCCGGACCAGACCTTGGACATCGCCAGCGGACTGCGGGCGATGAACGACAGCGGCTCGCTGGCCTCAAGACGGACCGCCGACAGCAACGGGAAGCGGCGCTGCGACGCATCGCGACTGGGCTGGAAATGCCCGCACAGCACCATCTTGCTGCGCGAGCCGAGGAACGCGTAGTGGATGTCGGGCGCTTCGTCGTAGAGCCGCTTCCAGTCCGGGTTCTGGCTCAGCAGATCCACGCTCAGGCCCGCCCAGCGGTCGAGCCAGCCGAGCAGTTGATGGTTGTCGGCCGCGCGCACGAAATCGCCGCGGGAAGGTACCTTGCCGAAATAGGAGACGCCTACACTGACTTCGCGACTCATTGGCCACCTTCTTGTGCGGGCGCACCCGCCGGAACCGAACCGCTAGGCGCAGCGGCACCCGCAGTGGTCGGGCTACCGGCCACCGTCGCCGGAAGTTGCAGGCCACGCTGCCAGTCGCCGCCGCCGGTCGCCTTGCCGGCGCGCTGCACGACGCGCATCTGCACGCTGATCGACACGCCCTGGTCGCTCCAGGTGAGGCGACTGTTGACATCGTCCACACGCTCCTTGGCGGCAACTTGAAGCAAGCGGCTGAGGCCATTGGCGCCAGGCGCATGGAACACCTCGACGTTGCGCCCGTCGCTGGTGACCGCGGTGATCTTGGCACCGGGCGCGGCACCGCTGTTGGGCCACTGCATGGTCATCCACTGCGGCGGAGTATTGCGGTAGCGCAGCGTCTGGCCATCGATTTCGACGGTGTATTCGATCGCGCCCACCGCCGGCGTCGGCAGGAGTTCGAAGATGGTGACGTCCTTGGCCACCGCGCCGGACTGGCCGCTGACCCAGTTGCCGTAGTTGGCCACCAGTTCGCTGGACAAGGTGATGCCGATGCCTGCCCAACGCCGCGATTCGAGCAGGTTGCCGCGCTGGATCACCAAGGTGCCGAGCGCGTCCTTGTTGAACGCGGCGATCGCGCCGCTGGCGCCGAAGATCGCGGCCACGTCGCCGGGGGCGGCATCCACGTCCGTGTTGACATTGAACGGATAGCGCTGGCCGATGCCGTTACGGAACGGTTCGTAGACCTGCGCCGCCCATACCCGGTTGATCTCGTTCTCGGTCGGCGGCACCAGCGCGGCGAAGGTCTGGGTCAACGGACGCAGCAACAGCGGACGCATCGCGTCGCGCTGGGTTTCGTCCAGCCCGGTCAGCATCTGCTCGTCCACCAGGGTCAGCGCGGCGCTGAGTTCGGAGCCTTCGTTGCTGAAGGTGTCCTGCATCAGCTTGCGCGCGCCGACGCCGATCTGGCCCTGGTTCTTGATCGCGTTCATCCGTGTGCGCAACTTGGCCAACTTGTCGAAGTAGGCATCGATGACCGCCGGCTCGTCCTTGCGCTTGGTCATCAGCCGCGCCAGGCCCTCGAAGGTCTTGCCGATCGGGCCGACCGGCTGCTGCTCGGCCTTGCCGGCGTCGGCCGGATCGCGGCGCAGGATCACCCGCTGGAACCAGGCGACGACCCCGCCGGATGCCTTCTTGGACAAGGCGTCGGCCATCGGGTTGTCCCAGATGGTCTGCTCGTTGATCTTTTCCAGCAGCTTGCGCAACGGCGAGTTGGCCGGATCGCCGATGCGGTTCATCCGCGACAGCGCCTGGTCGAAGCCCTGGAAGGGCGCCACGCTGACGCCCTGGATGAACTTGCGCCACTCCTTCGCGTATTCCTGCTTGTACGCCGTCACCAGCTCGCGCGCGATGTGCTCCGGGCTGCCGGCCAGCGACAGGTCGCTCTGCTCAGTCGTGTCCAGGACCCAGTCGGTGGTGCTGAGCTGCGTGTTGGCCGCTTCCTTGATTGCGTCCTTGACGTATTCTTCCCATGCCTCGCGCGAGAACGCGCCGGAAATGGCGTAGCTGCCGGTGATCGCGCCGCTGTTGGCTTCCTCGCCGATCAGCGCGTTGACCGTCACCGTGGGGAAGCGCGCCGCCGCACGCGCCTTGATCTGCGCGAACACACGCTGCATCGCCGGCTGGCCCTTCATCACCCGGGTCAGCGCCTCGCGGCTGTCGTTGACCAGAGTGACCTTGGTCTGCACCTGCGGCCACTGCGCATCTTCGGCTTGGGCAACGTAGAACGTCATCAGCTTCTCGGCCGCGCGGGTCATCTCCTCGCGAGTCATCTGGCCGCGATTGGCATCCAGCCAGCCGCGCCAGAACAGGGTCAGCTGCTGCGTCAGGTGCGCGCTCTCCACGTGCTTGCGATTGCCCAGCATCAGGTAGGTCTTCAGCGCGTTGTAGGCATCGTTGGTATCGGTCGGCGACGCATCCTGATACAGCACGCCGTCCTGCTTCGCGGCCTGCTGCGGGCCGGCCGACTTGCCTAGCTTGTCGCGCTCGCTGACCACTTGCCCCAGGAACGACTCCAGATTGGCGGTGGTCGGCTCGAGCATCACCTGGCGCATGCCGTTGTAGTACTCGGCCAGCAACTTCTTGCGGATGTTGTCGCCCTGGTACAGGCCCAGCCCGGAGGTGATGCCGCCCTTTTGCTTGTAGCGGTCCAGCTGCTCGAGCCGATCCTGCAACAGCAGCAGCGCGTCGATGCGCGATTGCAAGTCGACCCGGTTGGCCTGCACGCGCACGGCCTGGTCCAGATCCTTGGTGGCGTTGTTCACCAGTTGCACGTTGGTGGTGTACGACCAGGTCCACAGACCCAGCGCCAACGCCAGCACGGCGACGCCACCGAGGAAGACACCATAGCGCAGGCGGTTCTGGTGCGGGCTGGAGTACTGCCGGACAAGCTGTTTGTCGGCGAAGATGACCTTGCGGAACAGGTCTTTCAGGAAGTAGGCGGTCTGTCCCGACGGCACCGCTTCGCCCGGCTGCGCACGCGCCTGCAGCGCGAACTGGCGGCTCACCCGCTCGGAGGCGTGGTGCACGGAATGGCCTTCCTGCAGCGCGCTGCTGAAGTAGAAACCGCGGAACACCGGCTTGAACTGATAGGGGTTTTCTTCGAACAGCGTGGCGATGAAGGTGCGCAGCGCCGGCTTGATGCCGACGAACTCCAGCGGCAGTGTCAGCAGCCCGGGCGACACCTGACGCCCACGCTGCATCGCCATGTGCGCCAGGCTCATTTCCTTGAGGCCTTCGGCCAGTTCGTCGAAATGGGTGTCGAACGCGGCCAGCGCATCGGTCTTGGCGGTCGGATCGTAGGGCAGGGTCGCACCCCACACGTTCTCGCGCTCGGACGGATCCAGATTATGGAAGAACTCGGAGAAGCCGGCGATCAGGTCGGCCTTGGTGAACACCACGTACACCGGCGCGAACACTTCCAGGCGCTCGGTGATTTCCTGCACGCGCTGGCGCAGGTTCTTGGCCAGCTCGATCGCGAACTCGGGCTTGCTACCGGACAGTTCGGCGATGCTGGCGGCGATGATGACGCCGTTGATCGGCGCGCGCGGCCGGTGCTTTTTCAGCAGCGCGAGAAAGGTGAGCCATTCCAGGCGGTCTTCGACGCTGACCGAATACCGACCGGCGGTATCGAGCACGATGCCGGTCGTGGTGAAGTACCAATCGCAATTGCGCGTGCCGCCGATGCCCTGGATCACATTGCCGCGATTGTCCTCGAACGGGAACTGCAACCCGGAATTGAGGATCGCGGTGCTCTTGCCGGCCGCCGGATTGCCAATGATCACGTACCACGGCAGTTCGTACAGCGCCGCCTTGCCTTTGAGCACGCCCAGGCGCGAGGACTTGATCGCCTTGACCGCCTCCAACATGCGCGAGCGCAGCGCTTCGGTGTCGGCGCGGGTGGCCGGCTGCGCGGCGGCGACCGCGCGATCGGCTTCGCCTTGCACCATCGCATCCAGGCTGCGCGCGGCGCGGCGCGCCATGATCCGGCGCACGATCCACACCAGCAGCCATATCAGCAGACAGACCGCCAGTACCGCGGCCACCCACAGGCCGATTTCGCGCAAGCCCTCGGCGCCGAAGTAGGCGACTGCGGCAGCGAAAAGCAAGCCGAGAACCATCCAGAGGCGGTAATCGCGAAGGTAATACCTGAGATTGCTAAACATCGAGCGCTGTTCCGGTTAGGCGGCGGACGCCGGCACGGCGCCGACGTCGGTATCTGGCTGGGGGAAAACACGGGGACTGACGAGTGTGGCGATGCGCAGGCCTGCCTGATCCACGCCCAGCATCAGTGCCGCATGTTGCCCGGCGGCGACATGGGCATGGGCAAGCGCGAGCATCGCCAGCGGTTGCACCGCGGCCAGATCGCCGGTGGCGATGGCCAGCGGCAGGCACTGCACGGCGGTATCCAGATCGGGGCAGGCCAGCGCGGCAGCGGCCGCGACCTCGGCCGCCAGGCCGGCGCGGTGGTCGGCGTCGCTGAGCACCAGATCCACTTGGGTGGGCGCGAGCGCGGCGCGCTGCAGGGTCTGCGCCGCCAGTTCGCCGCTCAGCCGCGCACTGGCCTTGGCGCTGCTGTCCAGCGGCACCCGGGCGCGCTGCAGCGGATGCAGCACCACATCGCTGGAAGCGCCGGGCCCGCTGGCCAGCAAGACCCCGCTGGCGCCCTCGCCAGGTACGCGTCCGTCGGGCGAACGGCGCGTCATCAGCCACCCGCTTTCGAGCATCTGCTCCACCTGTGTCTGGTCGATCGCCGAATGGCAGGCCATGACCAGCTGCCAGCCGTCCACCGGCGACTCCGCGCCGCGCGCCAGTTGTTGCAGCCGCGACCATGCATCGTCGGCACCCGCCATCGGGATCACCTCCACGCCGAAACGGCGTGGATCCAGGCCGTGTTCGCTGGCGGACGCCAGCACCCAGTCGCCCAACGCCGCGTGCAGCGACGCGGGCCAGTCCGCGGGCAGCCACAGCTCGATGCGCAGCACGTTCTGCACCTGCGCCTCGACCCGGTGGCGCAGCCCGGCCACCACACGATCCTGGGCCTCGGGCAGCGGCGGCAGCGCCTGCGCAGCCTCCAGCAACAGCGCCTCGGCGACCGGTTCGAGCAGTGCGATGGCACGCTTGTGATGCTCCAACGGGCGCTCGTTGGCGTCGGCGCCCGCTGCGGCCGAGGCGAGCATGGCCTCGGCCGCAGCGGGCGCATCCAGTTCCGGCACCTGCACGACGAAGACCGGCAGCCCGTCACGGTCGCGGAACTGCTTGTGCAGCCCAGGCCGCGGCAGATTGCCGCGCAGCGCGAGAATGGCCTGCGGTTGCTGGCCCAAGGCCAGGTTCAGCGCACCGGCAAGCAATGCCGGCGCGGCGCAGGCGGTCGGCGCCAGCGCCTCCGGCGCCGAAGATGAACTTGCCACGGCCGCCTTGGAATCGTTGCGTTCGGTGGCCTTGGCCGCAGCGCTGTCGGCGGCGTCGGTGGCGCGCGCAAAGGCGCGCCGCCCAAAATCGCGCAGCAGCCAGCTGCCGCCCAGCAGGCCGGCGGGCAGGATGCCCAGATACGTCAGCATCTCCATGCCGTTAGGCGTGGTGCCGCTGCTGCGCCAATAGAAGATCGAACCGCCCCACGCCACACCGAAAAACGCGGCGGCCGACAACACGTTCCGAAGAATTCCGGACATTAGCATCCTCGCTCCATGAGTGGATTAGGCATCGACGGGAGCCGAACTACCTTGACTCGTCATCCGATGCCAGTCGTTCCCTGAGAAGAGATAAGTGTACCTCCACAGGCGGCCTTGTCCCCATGCCGGGCCACCGGCTTGCCATCAATCATCACCGTGGCGTCACCGCTGGCGATCTCGGTCTGACCATGCACCCTGCACACCACCTTGTCGCCGATACGCGCCACCGGCTTGCCGTCCACATCGGTTTCGGCCGAACCTGTGACCACGCTGCCGCCATGATCGAGCTGATCGCCAACAAGAATAAAAGGTCGTGACATCAATATTGCTCCCTGGTCGTTGCGCCGAGGCCGGTCCGTCGCCGCCATTCGCCCCCGTGGGGCGCGATCGCCGCCACGGGGGGAGAAGATAGCAGGAGTTCAGCCCCGGCTCACCCTCGGGCCAATTCGGCACGCTTGGCGGCGCGAGCGCTGCGGCAGAACTCCAGCTTCTCCACATGCACGTAGTCCTTGATGCTGCGCCAGCTGCCGCCCCACTCCAACCCGGCCTGCTGCGCCAGCTCGCCGTACAGGAAGTAGGCGCGTCTGGTCCACGGATCGCCCATGTCCCACTGCAGCTTGCCGTCGCGCAACGGCGCGCTATCCACCGCCAGGCCGTATTGGTGGCAGCTCTGCCAAGCGCTGGCACGGGTGGCGCGGCCGCCGCCCATCAACTCGGCCTGGCGCTCCGGGCTGCGATAGCCCTCCACCAGCACCATTTCGTAGCCGTACTGGCGACGCATGACCTCGTAGATCGCGAGCACGCGCTGTTGCAGGTCGGCGTCGATGCTTTCCCAACGCCGGTCCGCGGTGACGATCTCCGGGCGGGTGCGGCGGATCTCCTCGGTGGTGAATACCTCCGGAGGCGGCGTCGGCGGCGGCACCAAGCGTTCGCCACGCAGCAGCTGCGCCACCATGCTGCTGGATTCATTCATGTCCTCGGCACGGAAGTCCTCCAGCGCCACGTTCTGCCGGACCAGCAGGATCACGCTAGGCGGCACCAGCAACAGCAGGGTCGCGCACAGGATGACCCAGCGATGACGCCGAAAGAAATCCGTTACCCCGCCGATCCCGCCGCGCACCCCCTCGCCGACTCCGCCAGCGCTGCGGCCCACGCGCTGGCCGACCCGCCCGGCGCCTTGCCGAAGGCCGCGCAGGCGCTCGCCCAACCAGGCTTGCACCCCCTCCAGCGCCTCCGGAAACAACAGCAGCCAGCAGGCGATAGACACCAGCAGCAGGAAGATCACCACACCCGCAACGACGACTGCCACTACATCCCCCTGATGATGCTGTTGCTTGCTGTGCGGTTGACGGGCCGGCGCCAAGCACTAGAATTGAAGATAGACAAATCCCCGGCGCTCGCCGAACAAGGGTTGGATTGCAGTTGAATAATGGCGGATTAAATCGCCCGAGTCTTCTTTCGGGGCAAGGACAGACCCAGCCAGCCGGCTCCGGGCGCATTTTGGCCGATATGGAAGGCCGCGCAACCAGCGCGCCGTCCAGCGTCCGTGCCAAAGCGCCGCGGCGGCGCCCCACCCGCTTGGTGCTGATCGCCGTCCTCGGAGTCGCGCTGCTGGGCGCGGTGTTCATGGCGCTGCGCTGGAATGCCGGACGTGCCGAGGCCGACGCCGAGTTCGACGCATACACCACCGTGCCGGCGACCGACACCATCTCTCCGGCCAATCCCACACAGGCGCCGGGCGGCGCAATGATCGTAGACGACAACACCGTCAGCGATCCGCCTCCCGCCGTCGACCGCTTGCCCAGCGCCTCATCCGCCAGCACCGCGACTGCGCCGGCCAAGCCGGCTGCTGCCCCCTCGCCGCAGCGCAAACCACGCGCTGCGCTGGCCAACGGCAAGCACGTACAGGACGACAGCAACGACCTGCTGGCCACGCTGATGGGCATCATCAAGCGCGACGAAAAGCCGGCGGCAAAACAAGACTCGTTGGATTCGCTGATCGCCAAGATCCAGGCCGAGGACAGCAAGAACGCGACCGAGACCGACGCGGCATTCGATGCGATCGACTCGCACTCGGCGTCGACCAGCTCCAACGTGCAGACCCAATTGCGCAAATGTCCCGACGCCAACACGATGGCGGGCCTGGAGTGCCGCAAGCAGATCTGCGCAGCGCTCACCGGCAAAGATCCGGCCTGTCCGGCGCACTGAGACGGCGCATCGCAAGCGCTTCCTCCCCACTGAGGACAGGAGCACCACGTCGCTGCGCTATTTTGCCCCCGCCACGAGAATGAAATGTCCACTCCAGTTACTTGAAGAGGTGACTCTTGCCAAGGACAAAAACGTTGCTTCTTTGCCATCTTAATGGCTGAAGAAAATCGAAAACTGGCTGATGATCAGTTTCTTGATTACGATTCTCGCGATTCTATCGTTTTGCAGCTTGCTATCACTATGGGCCAGATGCGCCAGTCGTGAAGATGATCGGTGCAATGCAGGTTATCAATTGGGTTCTGCTCTTTAGAGCGGCTAACAAGACTACTGCGCAGCCGCCAGGCGGGCGCGGCCGGTGCTCGGAATCGGCATGTACTACCACTTGTGCACTGCGGTTCTGAGCGCGCCGTCCACACCCGCCTGACGACTGCTCGCTACGTTTTGGTAGCCGCTCTTAGAGTCCGGGCCTGATGATATCGGTGTTTGCCAGGTGTTGGGCATAAGCAGCCAGCGTCATGCCGCCAATTGCCTTCTTGGGTCGTTCCTCGTTGCATTCGCGTCGCCAGCATTCGATCTCTGCACGGGCATGCAGCAACGTCGGGAACCAGTGCTCGTTGCGGCTTCGTCGCGTAGCCGGCCGTTGAAGGATTAGACGTAGGCGTTTTGGTTCGGTTTGCCCGGCTGGATCAGCCGCAATTGCACGCCACGGGCATGCGCCCAGGCCACCATGGCCTGGGCGCAAAACTCCTTGCCGTTATCGGTGCGGATCACCTGCGGCAGGCCACGACTGTGCGCCAGTCGGTCCAGCACGCGGATCACACCGTGGCCCGAGATTGCGCGTTCCACGTCGATGGTGACCGCTTCGTGTGTCGCATCGTCCACGATCATCAGGCACTTGATCGCCCGGCCCTCGGCAGTGCGATCGAACACGAAGTCTAGCGACCACACCTGGTCGACCTGTCGCTGCCATCTGCCCGGGTGATCCGATCGTTGGAGCAGGTCATCGAGTGGCGCGGCAAGGCACACATCATTCGCTGCGATAACGGGCCCCAATACATCAGCGGAGCACTGCTGGCGTGGGCGGAACGCAACGGCATCGGCATCGAGCACATCCAGCCGGGCAAGCCACAACACAACGCCTACGTTGAACGTTACAACCGCACGGTCCGCCACGCCTGGCTGGCCCGCACCCTGTTCGACACCATCGAGCAGGTGCAGGCCAAGGCCACCCGCTGGCTATGGACGTACAACCATGAGCGCCCCAACATGGCGCTAGGCGGCATCATGCCAGCGATGAAACTGGCGATGGCTGCATAACTCCACTTCTGGAGTCCGCTAAAAGCGGGGGGATTACCGCGCCTCCAGTGCCCGATCTCGCCACCAGCGGTCCGCAGGCGCCTCCGGATGCGCCTGCCGGGCCGCGTGGCTGTAGTACGTCGACGCAGCGATCTCCAGCACTCGGCAGATCGGCTCGACTCCGTGGGCATCGCGATGCTCTGCAACGAACCCGGTCATGGCTTGAAGCGGCGGTCTAGCTCCGCCTGGGCGAAATACGCCGACGCCTTGCGCAGGATCTCGTTGGCCTGCCGCAGCTCGCGCACCTCACGCTCCAGCGCCTTCATCCGCACCCGCTCGTCCGTCGTCAAGCCCGGACGCAGCCCCTGGTCACGCTCGGCACGACCTACCCAGTTGCGCAGCGTCTCGGCTGTGCACCCGATCTTCCAGGCAATCGACTCGATCGCCGCCCACTGCGAACTGTGCCTGTCCTGGTGCTCCAGCACCATCCGCACCGCGCGCTCCCGGACTTCCGGGGAATACTTCACTGGCTTGCTCATCACTCCATCCTCTCAAGAGTTGGAGCCTCCAGGAATCCCGGGGCGGTTCAGCGTACGCTGCCGGCCGGTTTTCGGACTCAATGCCTTGAAATCCCGCCACGACTGGAACACCACTTGGAAGGCATGTGTCGCGGCTGCCCGCGCCTTCTCTTCAGCCTGGCGAAGATAGACCCGCGGATCGACACCATTGGCAAGCTGCGCCCGGAGTTCATCACGGCGGGCTCTCGCCTCCTTGAGGCTGATCTCTTGGTACGGGCCGATGGCGATGCGAGGCTGCTGGCCCAGCCATGAGAAACGGAAGTGCCACTTCTTCTTGCCTTTGGCACTCCCGAAGAGCAGCAAGCCCTGCGCGTCGTTAAGGGTGTAGTCCTTGCCAGTTGTCTTGGCCTGCCGCACGGCGGTATCTGTCAAAGCCATCGACCTCTCCTTCAGGATGAGGAGAGGTGTACCGAGGTCGATGGAAGCAGCACAGCCGAAAACCATACAACCCAACACCCGGATTTCCAGTACTAATTTATGCACTAAAAATGCGTGGCTGGGAGTGGATTTCAGCAGACTTCGCTGGATGCTCCACAGACGAAAACCACTGTTGGATCAAGACCCTATGGACTTCAGTGGAAGTTCACAGCATAAGACTTGGAGCGGGAAACGAGACTCGAACTCGCGACCTCAACCTTGGCAAGGTTGCGCTCTACCAACTGAGCTATTCCCGCTTGGGAGGCGAGATTCTACAGCGAACAGGATAGCTGTCAACTGTTGCTTTCGATTTTTTTCGACTTGTTGTTGATCGCTGCTTTTTCGTCGGCGCGCAGGCTTGGCCAGGCGGCCTGCAGATACTGGAAACCCGACCACAATGTCAGCAATGCAGCAATGGCCAGCGTCCAGTAGCCGGCGCGGAAAATCAGGTTGCCCAGCCAGATTTCATGGGTCGGCATCTGTCCTGGGGTTACCGAATACAGCAGAAAAAGCAGTGCGACCATTTGTGCGGTGGTCTTGATCTTGCCAATCGCCGCAACGCGCACCTTGGCACGCTGACCGATCTCGGCCATCCATTCGCGCAATGCGGAGACGGCAATTTCGCGCCCCACGATGACGGCAGCCCAGAACGCCATCCACGGCGTGGGGTGGCCCTGCACGATCAGGAACAGTGCCACTGCGACCATCAACTTGTCGGCGACCGGGTCCAGGAATGCCCCGAATGCGGAATACTGGTGATAACGCCGCGCAACCCAGCCATCCAGCCAGTCGGTGATGGCGGCAAGCGCGAACACGCCGGCGGACGCGAAATTTGTCCACGTGTACGGCAGGTAGAACACCACGACCAACACCGGGATCATCAAGATCCTCAGCAGTGTCAGCCACGTGGGGATGGTCAACTTCATTACGGACTCGACTCGCCTGCCGCATCGGGAAGCGCCAGCCCGTGCAGGTTAGCGTAGATTCGCGCGGCAAGTGCGGCATTGACCCCTTCCACGCGGGCAATCTCGGCCTCGCCGGCGGCCTTGAGGCCGACCAGCCCGCCGAAATGCTTGAGCAGGCTGGCCCTGCGCCGTGGCCCGATACCGGGAATATCCTCGAGTTTGCTGGTCATGCGCGCCTTCTGGCGGCGCCCACGGTGGCCGGTGATCGCAAAGCGGTGCGCTTCGTCACGCACTTGCTGGATGAATTGCAGCGCTGGAGATGCGGCGCCTGGCCTCAGCTCGCGGCCGTCGGCCATGATCAGCGCCTCGTGCCCTGCCCGGCGTTCTTCGCCCTTGGCCACGCCGGCCAGCAAGACGTTCTCGACCCCGAGGTCGGCCAGCGCGGCCTGTGCCTGCGCCAGCTGGCCGGCGCCACCGTCGATCAGCAGCACGTCGGGAAGCACGCCGTTCTCTTCCACGGCACGCCGGAAGCGGCGCTCGATCGCCTGTCGCATCGCTGCGTAGTCATCGCCCGGAGTGATGCCGGAAATATTGAAGCGCCGGTACTGGCCCCGCACCGGGCCGCTGGCATCGAATACCACGCACGAAGCGACCGTCGCCTCGCCCATGGTGTGGCTGATGTCGAAACACTCCACGCGTTTGACCGGCTCGGCCAGCCCGAGCATCTCGCGCAAGGCGTCGCTGCGTGCGTGCTGCGCGCTCTGACTGGTGAGTTCGGTGACCAGGGTCAGTTGCGCGTTGCGCGTGGCCAGCAACAGATAACCGGCACGCTCGCCACGCACGTTCCACTTCAGCGACACCTTGTGCTCGGCAGCCGTGCTGAGCGCGGCTTCGATCAGTTCGGCTTCCGGGATTTCGCGGTCGAGCAGGATCTCGCGCGGCGGCGAATGCTCGGCGTAGTACTGCGAGACGAACGCGCCCAGAATTTCGTCTGCGCTATCTTCGCCATTGGTCTTGGGAAAGAACGAACGCGTACCGAGATTGCGACCATCGCGAAAGCTCAGCAGCAACACGCAGGCCTGGCTGGATTGCGTGGCGCATGCGAGCACATCCAGATCGGCTGCGCGGCCGTCGACGTATTGGCGGTTCTGCATGCTGCGCAACGACGACAGCAAATCGCGCAGGCGTGCGGCACGCTCGAATTCAAGCGCTTCGCTGGCCTGCTGCATCGACTGCATGATTTCTTCGCCGAGCTGGTCGCTCTTGCCTTCGAGAAACATCGTCGCGCGGCGCACCGATTCTGCGTAATCGGGGGCCGCCACCAGGTCCACGCACGGGCCGCTGCAACGTCCGATCTGATACTGCAAACACGGCCGCGAACGGTTGCGGAACACGCTGTCTTCGCAGCTGCGCAGCTTGAACAACTTGTGCATCAGGCTCAGCGTTTCGCGTACCCCGGTCACCCCGGTGTAGGGGCCGAAATAGCGTCCCTGCACCGCACGTGGACCGCGGTGCAAGGCGATGCGCGGCCAGTCTTCGCGCGTCAGCAGCACATACGGATAGCTTTTGTCGTCGCGCAACGAAACGTTGTAGCGCGGCGACAACGACTTGATCAGCTGGTTTTCCAGCAGGAGCGCTTCGGCTTCGCTGCGGGTGACGGTGACGTCCATGCGCGCAACCTGCGACAACATCGAGGTCAGCCGGGCATTTTTCGGCGTGCCGTTGAAATAGCTGCCCACGCGTTTGCGCAGCGCGCCCGCCTTGCCGACATACAGCAAGGTGTCGTCGCCCGCATACATGCGGTAGACGCCAGGCGCGGTGCTCAGTTGCGCAGCAAACGCTTTTCCATCGAAATCGCTTTGTGGCCTTGCGCTCATTCGTCTATCGACACATCACTCAGTGCGCCGCTTGCAAGGTCGTAGCGCAAGATGGCGTGTGCATCGGTTTCTGCGATCCAGACCGCACCGGCGGCAACCGCGAGACCGGCCGGGCCGTGCAGACGACGCGGCAGCTCCACGGTGGTCAATTCACCGCCCCCCAGACGCAGGCAGCGCAGGCGGCCGTTGCCGGTATCGGCGATCCACAGCAGCGGCGAGTCGGCAGCCAGTGCAATGGCCTGCGGGAACTGCAGACGCGCAGTGCTGCGTGGGCCGTCCTGCTCTCCGAACTGCCAGGCGCCCTGCCCGCCGACCAAGGTCTGCACCAGATCGCCGCGCAATTGCATGGTGCGGATCGACGAGCCTAGCCCGTCGCAGACATAGGCCACTTGTTGCACCGAGGCCAGGCCTGCCGGCTGCGCGAATGCCGCCAGATGGCCGCTGCCGTCGCGCGTTTCGAGCGCACCGGTGCCTGCGCGCGCAGTCAGCGCGGCTCGGCCCAGGTGATAACTCCAGATGCGGTTATCGCCGGCCATGGCGATCAATACCTGGTTGTCGGCGATGGCCAGCCCTTGCGGATAGTTCAGCGCAGATGCGCTGGCCGATGCCAGCGGGCCTTCGACCGGCTCCCCGGAACGCCCAGTGCCGCATAACGTGTCCACGTGTCCGCTGCGCAGGTTGATGCGGCGCAACGCGTGGTTACCGGTGTCGGCCACGTACAACTGATCGCGTTCCAGTGCCAACCCCTGTGGACGCCGGAACGCCGCTTCACCGACGCCCCCGTCGATGAGGTCGGCGTTGCCGTGCCCGAACTGGCGCAGTACGCGTCCGCTGTGCGTGCATTCGAGTACGCGGTGATGGCCGGTATCGGCGACATACAGCCGGTCTTCGGTCGCGGCCAAGCCGGTTGGAAAGCGCAATGCCAGACGTGGCTCGGGCTCGCGTTCGGGCACGCCCTGCAGATCGGCATCCGATGGCGGCGGCTGGCCTTCGCACAGTGCGGCCAACGCCTTGTCGAGATCGCCGGTGGCGCCCACCAATCTCTGCCGCTCGCGGCCGTAGGCATCCAATAGCACCAGCGTGGGCCAGGATTCGATGCCGAAACGGCGCCAGGTTTCCCAGTCCTTGTCGAGCAGGATCGGCGCACTCACGCCGTGTCCGCGCAGTTGTTTAAGCGCGCGGTGCGGAAGGCGTTCGCTGTCGAAACGCGGCACCTGCACCACGATCACCTGCAGCCGGCCGGGACTGCGCGCCTGCCAATGCGTCAGCTCGGCCAGGCGCTCGGCGCACCACACCGAACTGGCGTTGACGAACGCCAGCACGAGCGCGCGGCCGCGATGCTCCTGCAAGGTCGATGGCCTGGCATTGAGCCAGGTGGGAAATTCCGGCAGTTCCTGGGTGAGCTGGGCGTTCATTCGATGATTATGCCCAAGCGCGATTAGCCGCGGGTGAGTCTGGCCACGGTCCGGCGCGCGGCAGTATCGACAAGCTCCCAAACCTGCTCGAAGTCCTCCATGTTGCCGGTATACGGGTCGGGGATTTCATCGCGCTCGTCGATGCCCGCCCAGGGCAGCCACAAGGCGACTTTTTCGCGTTGCGCCGCCGGGGCCAGCCGCTGCAGATCGCGCAGATTGTTGCCGTCTGCGCACAACAGCCAATCGAAATGCTCGAAATCCGAGCGCACCACCTGACGTGCGCGAAGACCCGAGATATCCACACCATGGCCGCACGCGCAACGGATCGCGCGCGGGTCCGGCGGCTCGCCGGCATGCCAGTCGCCGGTGCCGGCCGAATCGACCTGGATGCGCCGCGACAGCCGCGCCTGGTCCAGTTGCGCATGCAAAGCACCCTCGCCCATCGGTGAGCGGCAGATATTGCCCAGGCAGACGATCAGTACCTTCATGCCGATGCCACCTGCATCTGCGCGCGGGCGAGATCCTCCGGGGTGTCGATACCCGGCGGAAACGGCTCGGGCGTCACCGCCACCGCGATGCGATAACCGGCTTCCATCACGCGCAGTTGTTCCAACGACTCAACGCGCTCCAGCATGCCAGGTGGCATCGCCGCAACGCGCTGCAGGAAACCTGCGCAATAGGCGTAGATCCCGATGTGGCGCAGCCACTGACCTGCTGCAGGCACGCTGTCGCGCTGGCTGGCAAAACTGTCGCGATGCCAGGGAATCGGTGCGCGGCTGAAATACAGTGCATCGCCGCGGGCCGTCCGCACCAGCTTCACCACGTTGGGATCGAACAGGTCGTGCGCGCTCTCCACCGGCGCAGCCAGCGTGGCCATCTCGGCACCGGAGCGCTGCAGCAGATCGGCGACCGCGCGGATGCCGGCGGCCGGCGCGAACGGTTCGTCGCCTTGCAGATTGACCACGCAGGTCTGCTCGTCCCAGCCGGCAATGCGCGCACATTCGGCAAGACGGTCGGTCCCGGAGAGATGCGTTGTGCCGGTCATCGCCACATGCACGCCGGGCAGATGATTGATCGCCTCGGCGATACGCGCATCGTCGGTGGCCACCCAGACCTCGCGCGCACCCGCCATCAACGCACGTTCGGCCACGTGCTGGATCATCGGGCGATCGCCGATCCGTTGCAGCGGTTTGCCGGGCAGCCGCGTGGAGGCGTAACGGGCAGGAATGGCGACGACGAAATCGGCAGGCGGTGTGGGAGTCATACGTGCGCGCTCTGGAATGCAGTCAGGAGTGAAGAACGAGATAACCGAATCGCATGATGTTTCTGTGTGATTGAGCGACGTCGCGGTATTCAGTTGAAGCAGCGATGGGCTACATCGGCACCCAAACGCTGCTCCATGCATGCACTGTTCGCCAACATGCACACGAAAACCCGACTGGTCCTTGCCAGCACACCATCACGTGGGCGCCTACATCGACGTCTTTGCGGCATGTCCCAGGACGGTGAGCGGGAAAAGCCGTGCAAAACCAACCTTGCAGGCGCCGCAGTCACATGCCCTGCCGGCTTGCCAGCGTGTTCAATCGGTCCAGCAGGCTCACCCAGAACGCGGCCGGCAGCTCCGCCTTGAGCGGCACGCTATACAGCCACTCGTCGGCGAACGGACGACATTTCACTGCGTCCTTTTCGGTCATCAGAACCGGTAGGCGGCTTCCGAAGCTGAAATCTGCGGCGCGATAGACGTGATGATCCGGAAAGGCGTGCGGCACCACGCCGATGCCACGCGCGCGCAGCATGGCGAAGAAGCGTTCAGGATGCGCGATACCTGCCACGGCATGCACGCGCTGCCCGACAAGCATGCTCAAAGGCTGGGCACGCTTGCCATCCATCGGCTGCACGCTGTCGATGCTCAAGCGCATCTGCCATTCGCCAAAACCGGCATCGTCCGGGGCCTGCGGTGCTGCGGTCGCACTGGCCTGGCCGAGATTGACCACGCGGAAATCGCAATCGCGCGCGCGCGCGGCCGGCTCGCGCAACGGCCCGGCAGGTAACAGACGTCCATTACCGTAGCGGCGCTGGCCATCGATCACTTCGATTTCGACATCGCGTGCCAGGCGGTAATGCTGCAGGCCGTCATCGCAGACGACGATGTCGCAGCCAGCGTCGACCAGGGCGCGTGCAGCGGCAAGCCGGTCGCTATCGACGCGCACGCGCGCACCGGTTTTCCAGGCGATCAACACCGGCTCGTCGCCACCGAGTGCGACCGGCGTGTCCGCCTCGACCCACCGCGCGGTGCCGGAGTCATCGCGGCCGTAGCCACGGCTGGCCACCCCGGGTGTCCAGCCAGCTTCCTGCAGCCTGGAAACCAGCGCGATGGTCAGCGGTGTCTTGCCGGTGCCGCCGGCAGTGACATTGCCGACCACGATCACAGGGACCGGCACGCCGTGGCGCTTGCGCCAACCGCGGCGATACAGCGCCCGTCGCAATGCGATCGCAGCGCCATACACCGGCGCCAGGATGCGTGCCGGCAAGGGAATCGGCGTGTTGTCGTACCAGTAGCCCGGCGTGCGGGTGCCGCGCTTGCTCATGCCTGGCGTTCGCGGAACTGCATGCCGTGCAGGTGCGAATACAAGCCGCCCTGCGCCAGCAATTGGTGATGCGTACCGCGCTCCACGATCCGGCCCTGGTCCATCACCAGCACCTGATCGGCATGCTCGATGGTGGACAGGCGATGCGCGATCACCAGCGTGGTGCGGTCGGGCATCAGCTTGTGCAAGGCGTCCTGCACCAGCCGTTCGGATTCGTTGTCCAGCGCTGCGGTGGCTTCGTCCAGGATCAGGATCGGTGCGTCCTTGAGCATTGCCCGTGCGATCGCCAGGCGCTGGCGCTGGCCACCGGACAGGCGCCCACCCTTGGTGCCGACATGCGACTGCAAACCGTCGGGCAGTTGCGCGACAAATTCCATCGCATTGGCGCCCAGAATCGCGCGCTCCAGCTGGCCGGCATCGGCGTTGCGCATTTCGCCGAACGCCACGTTATCGGCGATGCTGCCGTCGAACAACATGACCTGCTGGCCGACCAGCGCAATCTGCCGGCGCAGATCCGCCAACGCATACGCCTGCACCGGGTGACCGTCGAGCAGGATTTGCCCGGCCTCGGCTTCGTAAAACCGTGGAATCAACTTGATCAGGCTGGATTTGCCGCTGCCGGAGCGCCCGACGATCGCGGTGACCGTGCCAGGCTGGGCGACGAAGCTGACATCGGCCAGGGCCGGGTTCCCCTGGCCCGGATAGCGCGCGGTCACGCCGCGAAATTCGATCAAGCCCTTGGCGCGAGCCAGCGGCACCGCGCCTTGATCCGGCTCGTCCGGGCTATCGAGCACCGAGAACAAGCGCTCCGCCGACGCCAGACCACGCTGCACCATGTTCTGCACGTTGGTGAGTTGCTTGAGGCCGGGGATGATTGTCAGCATCGAGGTCATCAGCACCACGAAATCGCCAGCGGTCAGGCGCCCGGCCAGTGCCTGTGCACCGGCCACGAACAGCAATGCCGACAGGCCGATCGCACCGATCATCTGCACGGTGGCGGTGGAAATGCCGCGCGTGGATTCGACCTTCATTGCCAGGCGCAAATTTCGGTCGGCCAGCGCACCGTAGCGTTCCATTTCGGTCTGCTGGGCTCCGTAGATCTTGACCTCCTGATGGCTGGACAAGGTCTGATCGGCCGCCTGCAACAAGTGCGCGCCACTCTCCTGGATGCTGTGGCTGATGCGCCGATAGCGCCGCGCCACCTTGTCCATCACCCAGGCCAGCACCGGGGCGAGCACCAGAATGGTCAATGTCACCTGCCAGCTATGCCATAGCATCAGCGCCAGCGCGCCGATCACCTGCAGCGATTGCTGGATCATCACCTTGACCGCATCCACCGCGGCCTGCGCGACCTGATCCGAATCCGAGCCCAGGCGGATCAGCATCGACGGCACCGGCTCCGAATCGAAACGCGACCCGGGCAGGCGCAGATACTTGGCCATTACCTTGACGCGCAGATCGCGCGCAATGCTGCGCGCGGATTTGCCCATCGCCATATCGGTGATGTAGCCGGCGACGCCACGCACCACGAACAGCAGGATGATCTGTACCGGCAGCCAGCGACTGACTTCGGCGTTCTTGTAGATGAAGGTCTCATCGGTGATCGGCTTCATCAACGCCAGAAAGCCGGTGGTACCGGCCGCTTCGATCAATGCCGCGATCAGTGCGGCGACTAGCAGCAAACGATAGGGCTTGGCGAACGCCAACAGGCGACGGTACGTGTGCCAGGACGAGACTGGCGCCGGGCGGTCGGTGGAGATGGTCACTGGCGGGTTCCGTTGCTGCTTGGCTTGCCGGTCGTGCTCGCGGTGCCGGCCGGGGGCGCGGTGGCGATGGCGATACGCCGAAAGCCCAGCTGGCCCAACGCATCTTGCGCAGTGACCACGGCCTGATACGGGGTCCGCGCATCGGCGCGCATCAGCACCGTCTGTTCGCGATCTTCGCCGGCAATCTGGGCGATGGTCTGCTTGAGCGAATCCACGTCCGAGCGCAGCACTTCCTGGTCGTTGATGAAATAACGGCCATCGGCGTTGACCAGCACGCTCAATGAACGCGGCGGTGCGCTGGCGGGTTGGTCGCTGGCGGTCGGCAACTGCAATTGCAGCGTAGAGCGTGCGTCGAAGGTCGTGGTCACCACGAAAAAGATGATGAGGACGAGGATGACGTCAATCAATGGCACCAGGTCGATATGCGGCTCATCCTGGCTTCGGTCCCTGCCGATGCGCATCCCTCAACCCTTTACCGTGACGGGCGTGGCGCCTGCGGCAGCCGGCGCGACGGCTGCCGGCACCTGGCGGCCATCCATGGTGTCCAGCAACAAGGTGGCTTCCTGTTCCATCTCGATGACGTAACCGGCGATGCGCCCCTTGAAGAAGCGATGCGCCATCAAGGCCGGCACGGCGATGATCATGCCGGTGGCGGTGCACACCAACGCCTTGCCGATGCCGCCGGCGAGCTGATTCACATCGCCCACGCCATGATCCAGAATGCCCAAAAACATCTGGATCATGCCGACCACAGTGCCGAGCAGACCCAACAACGGCCCGGCCGATGCGATCGTGCCCAACGCGTTCAGATAACGCTCCATTCGATGCACGATATGCCGGCCGGTGTCTTCGAGACGTTCGCGGATCAATTCACGTGGGCGGCCACGCACGTCCAGCGCGGCGGCCAGCAAGGCGCCCAACGGCGAATTGCGGCGCAACGACTCGATATGGGTGGGATCCAGCTTGCCGCGCGCGGCCCAATTACGGACTTCTTCGCCAAGACCTGGCGGCGTCACTTCATTGCGGCGCAAGCTCCACAAACGCTCCAGCATGATCGCCACGGCCACCACGCCCAGCAACAGCAACGGCACCATCGGCCAACCGCCTGCCTCGACCAGCTCCAACACGATTCGATTCCTCCGGCAACGCGGCCGCCTATTCGCTGGCCGATAGGATAGCAGCCGACCGTCGCCGTTCCGCAGCATCCCATAGCCGTGGCTGCCAGCGCCGTCGCTCACGTAGCCGCAGGCCATCAGCGCCCAGCCAGACCCTGATCGCGCCGGCCTGCGCAGTGTCCAGCACTTCCGCCCCGCCCGCCTGCCAGCGCTGCACCACCTCGGCGCGCGGATGCCCGAATCGGTTGCCGTAGCCGGACGACACCAGCGCCAGGCGTGCGCCGGTCGCCGCGATGAAGCCGGGATGCGAGCCATCGGCGCTGCCATGGTGCGGGACGATCACCAGATCGGCACGCACGTCCGCGGCGTGTCCGCGGAGCAGGCGGCGTTCGACGAGCTCGCCGATGTCACCCGGCAACAGCGCGCTCGCATGTTGCGTTTCGACCCGCAGCACGCAGCTGGATTGATTGCGCAGATACGGAAAGCCGTCGCTGGGATGCAGGAAGCGGAAGCGCACACCGTCCCACTCCCACTGCTGCCCGGCGCGGCAGCGTGTGTTGACGTCCAGCGGCGCATCCGGTGGTGCAGCGGTGAATGCGACCGGCAGCCCCGCGCGCACCGCGGTATAGCCACCGGCATGATCGGCGTCGGCATGGCTGAGTACGATGGCGTCCAGTCGGCGCACGCCGAGCGCACGCAACGCCGGCAGCACCACGCGCTCGCCGGCGTCGAAGCCATCGCGCACCGCGGGGCCGGTATCGAACAACAGCACATGCCGGTACGTGCGCACCAGCACCGCCAAGCCCTGTCCCACATCCAAGACCTGCACGTCAGCCTCACCCGCGGCAGGCAGCTCGCGGTCCGGCCAGAGCAGCGGCAACCACAGCAGCGCCGCCAACCATTTACCCGGCGTGCCGCGCGGCAGCAACAGCCAGAACGCACCGAGCAAGGCCGCGATCAGCGCAACCGCGTCGGACTCGGGCACCCACCACAATGCCACCGTGGTCTGCCCGAGCCAGACGAACACCGGCCAGGTCAGCTCAAAGCACCAGCCCGCAAGTTGCCATGCCCATACGCCGGCGCCTGGGCAGATCGATTCGAGTGCGGTCCCCAACAGGCACAGCGGCACCACCACGCAGGTCCACCACGGAATGGCGACCAGATTGGCGAACGGCCCCACCAGTGATGCCTGCCCGAACAGACTGACCGTCAAGGGCAGCAGGCCGACGGTGGCCACGGTCTGCGCAGACAGGAAGCCGCGCACGATGGCGCGATCGTCCGACGGCAGGCACCACACCAGCCACGCCACGCCGGCGAAGCTGAGCCAGAAGCCAGCGACCAGCACGCTGAGCGGATCCCACAGCAGGACCGCCAACAAGGCGAGCGCGAGGATGTGCGCGGTTGAGGCGCGTCGCCGCAATACTCTGACCAGGGCGACCACGGCAATCATCAACACGGTGCGTACCGTCGGCAGCGCCAGGCCTGCCAATACCGCGTAGGCGGCAGCGCCAAGTAAGGCAGCAATGGATGCCGCGTGCAGACGCGGCATCACTGTGCCAAGTCGCGGCTGCCAACGCCACACGCCGGCGACCAATAATGCGAAGAACGCCGCAACCAGCCCGACGTGAAATCCCGAGATGGCGATCAAATGACTAAGTCCGGTCGCACGCAATGTGGCCCATGCCGCATCGTCGAGCCCGCGCGTATCACCCAGTGCGAGCGCACGCAGGTACGGCGCAGACGGGCCGCTGATGCGCTCGGCGATGCGTTGCGACATTCCTTCACGCCAGGCATCGACGCCTTGCGGTGGTGCAGTCTGGCGTGCGGCGTCAGGCACGCGCACATAGCCGGTTGCGGCGATGCGTTGCGCCAGCGCCTGACGCTCCGCATCGAAGCCACCGGGATTGCGCAAACCGCGTGGCGCGCGCAGCTTGAGCCGCAGCTGCCAGCTTGAACCAGCCTGCAGCGCTGCGCGTGGACCGATGCGCTCGGCGCCGGAATCGTCGTACCAGGCCAGTTGTAGGGGCTTGCCACGCAGTGCTGTGGGCTGCACCGGAGCTTCGTCGACGCGCAACTGAAAGCGGGTACGGCGTTGCTCGGCGATCGGTAACCCGACAATCCGACCGCGCACTGTCACTTCGCGCACCTCGTCCTGCGGCAGTAGTTGCGCTTGCAGGGCGCCGACCACCTGCCATCCCATCATGCCGAATCCGAGCAATGCGGCGGCCAGCAAGACCAGCGCTGCGCTCCAGCGTGGACGCCGCCACAGCGTTATGCCGATGCCTAGCAGCGCCACGCAGACGCAGCTCGCATACAACAGTCGCGGCAGCAGTGCCGGCGACCAGGCGCATGCCGCTACGCCAAGCAACAATGCCGCAGCTATGGCAACGGCCGATACCATCTGCGGTGGGGCTCGCTGCGCTGCCACCTCCATGCTGCCGCTCGCCATCCTGGCCCCTATTACTCGACGCCTTCAGCTTAGGTCGCAACGCGTTCCACACACAGCGGAGGTCTGCCTGAGCACGGGTAGGAAGACCGCTATCCCTGCGGTCGCTGATTGCGACCACACAACAACCGCGTCGCAGCACGCAGTAATCACTCAACGCGATGCATAGAACAGTGCGTGGATGGAGTGCGTGTCCCGCGGCAAATCGACCTATCTGCGATGTTAGTACCCCTTCGCTCGCATTCGCTTCGATTTCATGGTGTCGCCGCTATGGTCACCGTTGTTTTCCAGGAGCCTCCCCCATGCGTAAAGGCATTGCATTGATCGTCGGTGTGACCGGCATTTCCGGTTACAACCTTGCCAACGTGCTACTTGCCGACGGCTGGACCGTGTACGGCCTCGCACGTCGACCACTGCCCCACGACGGCGTCATCCCGGTCGCGGCAGATCTACTTGACGCCGAAAGTACCAGTAATGCACTGAGGGGTTTGCCGATCACGCATGTGTTCTTCTGCACCTGGACGCGTCGCGATACCGAACGCGAGAACGTCGAGGCCAACGGCGCAATGATGCGGCACCTGTGCGATGCGCTCAGCGATGCACCGCTGCAGCACATGGCATTGGTCACGGGAACAAAGCACTATCTGGGCGCGTTCGAAAATTACGGAAGCGGCAAGGCAGAGACGCCGTTTCGCGAGAGTGAGCCACGCCAGCCCGGCGAAAACTTCTACTACACGCTGGAAGACCTGCTGTTCGCCCATGCGCAGCAGCATGGTTTCGGCTGGAGCGTACATCGCTCGCACACCATGATCGGCATGGCCAACGGCAGCAATGCCATGAACATGGGCGTGACGCTGGCCGTCTACGCCTCGCTGTGCAAACACACCGGGCAGCCTTTCGTGTTTCCGGGCTCGCAGGCGCAGTGGAACAGCCTCACCGACCTCACCGATGCCGGCCTGCTTGGCCGCCAACTGGCGTGGGCCGGCCTGAGCCCTGCGGCGCGCAATCAAGCGTTCAATACCGTCAACGGCGATGTGTTCCGCTGGCGCTGGATGTGGGGGGAGATTGCGAAGTTCTTCCAGCTCGATGCCGTCCCCTGCCCCGACACGCCGCAGCCATTGGAAGCGCGCTTGACCGAGACCGCACCGGCGTTGTGGGCCGAGCTGGCCGCGCAGCACAATCTGGTCGAGTCGGACGTCAACCGTCTGGCCTCGTGGTGGCACACCGACGCCGACCTTGGGCGTGAGATCGAATGCGTCAACGACATGACCAAGAGCCGCGAGTTGGGCTTCTTGGACTTCTACGACAGCCGCGCCTCGTTCTTCGAGTTGTTCACCCGCTTGCGGGCACGACGCATCATTCCCTGATCGATGCCACGGCATCGCTGCAGGTCGCAATGGCCTGCAGCGATGTGGATGAACATGGAATCCAGGGCTTTATGTCAGCTCATAAACCCGCAGAGTTCACCACCAGGTGGGCGCGGCCTCTCGGTGCGACATGTACCACCGTGCACACCGGGTCAGAGCGCGCGACGTCAACACCCACCTGAAAACTGCTCTCCACGCGTTGTTAGCTGCTCTTGGAGCTACGCTCTGGGAATTGCATCAAGCGAGCGACGCAGCAAACGACCACGCTGCGGATCCGGCACGCAACGACCTGTCGCGATAGATACGTCCGCTGTATTGCGCGACGCGGCCGGCAACCCGATCGCGTCGCCGGCACTCACACTGCTGAAGGCGCCAATTCGCGCAACTTGCCCTGATGCAGTTCGAGCACACGGTCCAGGCGGCGCGCAAGGCTACGGTCGTGCGTGACCAGCACCAGGCTGGTGCGCTGTGCGCGGTTGAGTTCCAGCATTAGCTCGAAGACAGTGCCCGCGGTCTTGTCGTCGAGATTGCCGGTGGGCTCGTCGCCCAGCACGCAGCCCGGCTTGTTGACCAACGCACGGGCCACCGCACAGCGCTGACGCTCGCCGCCGGACAGTTCGCTGGGCTTGTGTTCGATACGATGCCCAAGGCCGACCGATTCCAGTAGCTGCAATGCCTGCGCTCTGGCAAACGACACGTCCTTGCCGGACAACAACACAGGCATCATCACGTTCTCGAGCGCGGTGAACTCCGGCAGCAGGTGATGAAACTGATAGACGAAGCCGAGCGCCTGGTTGCGCAACTTGCCGCGCTGCCCATCCGAAAGCGCCGACATCCGCTCACCGGCCACATACACCTCGCCCGCAGTCGGAACATCCAGGCCGCCCAGCAGATGCAACAACGTGCTTTTGCCAGCGCCGGATGCGCCGACGATCGCCACGGTTTCGCCGGTCGCCACCGACAGGTCGAGACCATCGAACACCGGTGTGCGCATCTTGCCTTCGGCGTAGGTCTTGCCCAGACCCTCGGCCCGAATCACTGCCTCTGCTTGGTTTGGCTTCTGCACAACCGATTCCCGATTCCCGTTTCCCGATTCCTTGATCTCATTCATAACGCAGCGCCTCCGCCGGCTGGGTACGCGAAGCGCGCCACGCCGGGTACAGGGTCGCCAGGAAACTCATCACCAACGCCACCACGGTGATCACCACCACGTCCTGGGTCTGCATGTCGGTCGGCAGGCCGGTGATGTAGTACACGTCTTCGGGCAACAACTTGACGCTGAAAATCGCTTCGATCACGCCGAGGATGCGCTCCAGGTTGAGCGTCAGCACGATGCCGCCGATCACCCCCATGATCGTGCCCATGAAACCGATCAACGAGCCCTGCACCATGAACACCTGCATCACTCCGCCAGGCGACAAGCCCAGCGTGCGCAGGATGGCGATGTCGGCCTGCTTGTCGGTGACCAGCATCACCTGCGAGGACACCAGATTAAACGCGCCCATCGCCACGATCAGCGACAGCAGGATGCCCATCACGGTCTTTTCCATCTTCAACGAGTGATAGAGATTGGCGTTTTCCTGGGTCCAGTCGCTGACCCGATACGGGCCATGCAACTTCACCGCAAGATCGCGCGCTACCGGCCAGGCCTGATCCATGTCGTGCAGGCGCAGGCGCACGCCGGTGACGCCATCCATGCGCAAGATCCGCCCAAGATCCTGCATATTGACCACGGCAAGCCCACGGTCGATTTCGTTGTAACCGGCCTCAAAAATCCCACTGACGGTGAAGCGCTTGAGCCGTGGCATCGCGCCCAACGGCGTGGCCTGGGTATCGCTGAGCAATACGACGACGCTGTCGCCTACATCCACGCCCAGCCAGAGCGCCAGCTCCTTGCCGATGACGATGTTGTAGGAGCCGGGCGTCAGGCTGTCGACCGAGCCCTGCTGCATCTTTTTGGCCAGTACCGACACCTTGTTCTCTTCGGCCGGAACGATGCCACGCACGATGGCCGGCTGCTTGCGCGGGCCCTGCAGCAGCGATTCGGTTTCGATATACGGTGCGGCGCCGGCAACACGCGGGTCGGCCATGGCGACCTCGACCGCATGCTGCCAGTCGCGCATCGGCGCACCTTCGGCGCTGACGGTGGCGTGTGCGGCCATCTGCAACAGACGGTCGCGAATTTCCTTCTGAAAACCGCTCATGACCGCCAGCGTGGTGATCAGCACGGTGACGCCCAGGGCGATGCCCAGGATCGATGCCATCGAGATAAACGAGATGAAGCCATTGCGCCGCTTGGCACGCAGGTAGCGTAAGCCGATGGCAACCGGGATAGGTTTGAACATGCGGTTCAACCAGGAAAGGGACGCTATGGTGCCACTTGCGGACGCCCGGACGAAATCGCGTGTGCCTGAGCGGCCAGACGCAGTTCACGTCGTTGCGCTGCAGGCAGGGTATCCGGCCAGAAATGCAGGCGTTCGCGACGCGCATCCAGCCCCGTCCATGACACCACCGCAATCGGCCCGCGCCAGGCAACCTGAAGGTTTTGCACCTGGGCGCCGTCAATGCTGGCGGGGCTCTCGCCCCAGGGCACAAGCAGTTGCCGCGGTGGCGAACGCAACAACAGCCAGAGCACTCTTCCGACCGAGGCCGGCACAACGACGGACAGCATCACAGCCAACCAAGCCGGTACGCCGCTGCGCCAGATGGCGCACAGTGCCAGCACCGCGAGAAGGCTCAGTGCGCAAACAAGTCCGCGCGAAGGCCGCCACTCAAGCCGGCAAGGCGCGGATATCGGCGATGAGTGCAGCGTTGGCGACATCCGGGCAAGCCTCGTAACCCATGAACCAGCGCCACAACTTATCGTCTTCGCAATCCAGCAGCTGTAGGAAAACCGCGCGCTCGGCCTCGGAAGCGTGCGTCCAGCGTTGGTCCAGGTAGCGCCCGAACAGCTGATCCAGTTCGCGCATGCCGCGCCGGCAACGCCAGCGCAGCTTTTTCAACAAGGTTTCTTCGTCCATCCCTCTCTCCACCCCGCCCTGCGGCGGGAGCGAAAACGACAGCGGCACCTGACCATCGGGCCGGTGCCGCTGCGAACAACATCCCGCCAATGCGAAACCTCGGTGCCTTGCGATCAGGCGCGACGCGCCATCATCAACTTCTTGATCTCGGCGATCGCCAGCGCCGGATTCAGGCCCTTCGGGCAGGTCCGTGCGCAGTTCATGATGGTGTGGCAGCGATACAGCTTGAACGGGTCTTCCAGATCGTCCAGGCGCGCGCCGGTGTCCTCATCGCGCGAGTCGATGATCCAGCGGTAGGCCTGCAGCAGGATGGCCGGACCCAGATAACGCTCGCCATTCCACCAGTAGCTCGGGCAGCTGGTCGAGCAGCACGCGCACAGGATGCATTCGTACAACCCATCGAGCTTGCGGCGGTCTTCCGGCGACTGCAGGCGTTCGCGATCCGGCGGCGGCGGCGTCTGGGTGCGGATCCACGGCTTGATCGACGCGTACTGCGCATAGAAGTGGGTCAGATCGGGGACCAGATCCTTGATCACATCCATATGCGGCAACGGATAGATCGGGACCTCGGCCTTTCCGCAGGCATCGATGGCCTTGGTGCAGGCCAGCGTGTTGGTGCCGTCGATGTTCATCGCGCACGAGCCGCAGATGCCCTCGCGGCACGAACGGCGGAACGCCAACGTCGGGTCGATCTCGTTCTTGATCTTGATCAGCGCGTCCAACACCATCGGGCCGCACTTGTCGAGATCGATCTCGTAGCTGTCGGTGCGCGGGTTGGCGTCGCCATCCGGATCCCAGCGGTAGACCTTGAAGGTACGCGTGTTCTTGGCGCCCTGCGCAGGGTAATGCTTACCCTTGCCGATCTTTGAATTCTTGGGGAGGGTGAACTCTGCCATAGCTGCTCTCGTTGGCTCAGGCGATGCGCGGTGCGAACGACAGCCGCACCGTGCGCATGAAGGTAAAGACGATGGATCCCGCCACCGAAGCGGCGGTACAGCAACCAGCGTGGTGCCGGCGCTGCCCCTGCGAGATGAAACGCCCGAACCGCTGCAAGCGATTGCCGCCACGCCGGGGCAACCCGGCGACTGGCTTCAATGCAGCGAGGGAGCGTTGCATGCGCATCGATCAGTACACGCGCGGCTTCGGCGGGACGACGTCCACGTCCTTGCTCAGCGTGTACATATGCACCGGACGATATTCGAACGCGCACTTGCCCTTGTCGTCGACGGTGACCAGCGTGTGCTTCTGCCAGTTGACGTCGTCGCGGTCCGGGAAGTCTTCGTGCGAATGCGCGCCACGGCTTTCCTTGCGCTGCTCGGCCGAATTGATCGTCGCCACCGCGTTGAGCAGCAGGTTGTTCAACTCGTAGGTCTCGATCAGATCCGAGTTCCAGACCAGCGAGCGGTCGGACACCTTGACGTCTTCGAAGGTGGCGAAGATCTCGGCCATCTTGTCCACGCCTTCCTTGAGCGTCTTGCTGGTGCGGAACACCGCAGCGTCGGACTGCATGGTGCGCTGCATGTTGTCGCGGATCACCGAGGTCGGCGTGGAGCCGTTGGCGTAGCGCAACTTGTCCAGCAGACCGAGCGCCTTGTCGCAGGCATCGGACGGCAACGTCTTGTGCGGCTGGTTGGGCTTGACCGTCTCGGCGCAGCGGTTTGCCACCGCACGGCCGAACACCACCAGGTCCAGCAACGAGTTGGAACCCAGACGGTTGGCACCGTGCACGGACACGCAGGCGGCTTCGCCGATTGCATACAGACCGGGCACCACCGCATCCGGATCGTCGCCCTGCTTGCGCACGACTTCGCCGTAGAAGTTGGTCGGAATGCCGCCCATGTTGTAGTGCACGGTCGGCAGCACCGGGATCGGCTGCTTGGACACGTCCACACCGGCAAAGATGTGGGCGCTTTCGGCGATACCGGGGAGCTTTTCGTTGATGACTTCCGGGCCGAGGTGGGTCAGGTCGAGCAGGATGTGATCCTTGTGCTCGCCGACGCCGCGGCCTTCGCGGATTTCCACGGTCATCGAACGCGAGACCACGTCGCGCGAGGCCAGATCCTTGTAATGCGGTGCGTAGCGCTCCATGAAACGCTCGCCGTTGCTGTTGCGCAGAATGCCGCCTTCGCCGCGCACGCCTTCGGTGATCAGGCAGCCCGCACCGTAGATACCGGTGGGATGGAACTGCACGAACTCCATGTCCTGCACTGGCAGGCCGGCACGCATCACCAGGCCGCCGCCGTCACCGGTACAGGTGTGCGCGGAGGTGGCGCTAAAGTAAGCACGGCCGTAACCGCCGGTGGCCAGCACCACGCCGTGGGCGCGGAACAGATGCAACGAGCCTTCGGCCATGTCCAGCGCAAGCACGCCACGGCAGACACCTTCTTCGTCGAAGATCAGGTCGAGCGCGAAGTACTCGATCATGAAGCGCGCGTTATGCGCCAGCGACTGCTGATACAGCGTATGCAGCATGGCGTGGCCGGTACGGTCGGCTGCCGCGCAGGTGCGCTGCGCCGACGGGCCTTCGCCGTACTTGGTGGTCATGCCACCGAAGGGGCGCTGGTAGATCTTGCCCTCTTCGGTACGCGAGAACGGCACGCCGTAATGTTCCAGCTCGATGATGGCCGGAATCGCTTCGCGACACATGTACTCGATCGCGTCCTGGTCGCCCAGCCAATCCGAGCCCTTGATGGTGTCGTAGAAGTGGTAGCGCCAATCGTCTTCGCCCATGTTGCCGAGCGCGGCGGAAATACCGCCCTGCGCCGCCACGGTGTGCGAGCGGGTCGGGAAGACCTTTGTCAGGCAAACCGTCTGCAGGCCTTTCTGGGCCAAGCCGAACGTGGCACGCAGGCCGGCGCCGCCGGCACCCACCACGACCATGTCGTACTTGTGTTCAGTGATCTTGTAAGCGGACATCTAATCTGGATTCCTGTTCTGTGTGCCCGATGACTCAGGCACCGCCCAGCGCGATGCGCGCCACTGCGAAAATGCTGACGATCGCGCCAAGCACGGCGATGAACTTCACCGACGTCTGCAACACCAGCGCCAGCAACGAGTTGTGGATGTAGTCCTCGAGCACGACCTGCAGGCCAAGCTGCGCATGCCAGAACATCGCCACCAGGAAACCGACCAGCAACACGGCATTCCACGGCTTGGACACCGCAGTAACCGCAGCGGTGTAGTCGGAACCGAGCAGGCTCAGCACGAACGCCACGAACCAGATCGCCAGCACGGCCAACGCTGCCGCGGTCAGACGCTGCATTACGAAATGTTCGGTCCCGGTCTTGGCCGCGCCCAGACCACGCACATTTTTCAACGGGGTGCGATAGCGGCTCATGCGGAAGCTCCAGTCAGGACATACACCCAGATCGCAGCGGTCAGCACCAGGCTGGCAATCACCGATGTCCAGCTGCTGCGGATAAAGGCCGGAATGCTGAAACCGCGGCCGAAGTCCTGGACGATGTGGCGGATGCCATTGGACAGGTGATAGGTAAAGGCCCATGACCAAGCAAACAGGAACAGCTGGCCGTACCAGGCGCCCAGATGCTGGGTGAGGCACGACCAGTGATCCGGCCCGAGCATCAGCAACAGCAGCGAGACGGCGATGACCAGCGCGCCTCCGGAAAGAATGACGCCGGTGGCTCGATGCAAGATCGAGGTCGCCATCTGAATCTGCCAGCGGTAGACCTGCAGATGTGGAGAAGTGGGACGTTCGCGGATCGCCATTCGCTGGGCTCGTTTTCTCGGCTGGGCGGCACTAGGCCGCTGTGGCTAAAGGCTGCTCAAAAATCGATGCAGCGTCCATTTTTTTCCCAGTCGCCGTAGCGCGTTGGCTCAGGGCCGTCGCGCCCACCAATCTCCTTCGGCAGTGGCTTTTTCTCGGGAATCTGTTCCTGAGAAAAAGGCTGCGTCTCGGAATCCTGCGCTGGGGTGGGGGTTGGATGGCCTATCATAGTGCTCTCACAACTTGGCGATTTTAGTCCTCCCCTTCCGTGGCTGACAACCTGAATCTTATTCCGCAGGGTTTTGGCTCCCTGCACGACATGCAATACGTCCGATTGGTCGGCGCGGATGCAGTGCCGTTCGCGCATGCCCAATTTGCCAATGACGTCCAGGCGCTGGCGATTGGGCAGTGGCAGTGGAATGCGTGGCTGACGGCGAAGGGGCGCGTGATTGCCATCTTCGCACTCCTGCGTGAGGACGACGCGCACTTGCTGATGGTGTTACCCGACGGCAACGCGGCAGAGATCGCCGCGCAACTCGGCCGCTTCGTGTTCCGCCGCAAGCTGAAAATCAACACTACCGCGCTATGTGCCTACGGTGGCCTTGTCGCGCCGGAGCACGCGCACGCCGCGCATGCCGATATCAGAACGCAGCGTATCGAGCTGGATCTGGGCAGCGCCGCGTTGCCGCGAACGCTGCTGTTGTACGCCGAGGATGCATTGGCACAGCCTATCGAACTGTCGAGTGCGCAGGCGCAATGGCGGCGTTCGGACCTCCAGTTGGGGCTCGCCCGCCTGGTCGAGGGCCAGCGCGAACAGTGGACCCCACAGCAGTTGGCACTCGACCGCCTGCAGGCGTACAGCGTCAAAAAAGGCTGCTACCCAGGCCAGGAGATCGTGGCGCGCACGCACTTCCTGGGCAAGGCCAAGCGCGCTTTGCAGTTGCTGGAAACCGATGCTGCGGTCGATGCAGGCGATGCCGTCGCAATCGACGGCACCACGATCGGGACGGTGGTGAGCGTGGCGGGCGAGCTTGCGCTGGCGGTGCTGCCGTTGGAGCTGACGCTGGACGCCGACACCGCTTTGCAAGCCGGCACGCAAGGCGCACGTCCGCTCGCAATCGTGCCGGGGCTGGAACGTTAGGCTGCGTCCAATCGCTGCCCAGTGGCCGGGTCGAAGAAGTGCAAGGAGCCGCTGCGCAGCGCCAGACGCAGTGACTGGCCCACCGCCGGGAGGCCTTGGGGCGGGACGCGGATCACCAGCGGCTGACCGCCACGATCGAGATTGAGGAAGATCTCGTTGCCGACCGGTTCGATCACATCGACCCGCGCATCGAACCCCAGCACCGCATCGTCGGAGGGCTGCAGGTGTTCCGGGCGCACGCCGACGATCACGTCCTGGCCGAACCAACTCGCATCCACTCGCGCCGCGCCCAGCGGCACACGCCAGCCATCGGCCATGAGCAGGTGCAGGCCGTCCTGGGCGTCCAGGCGGCCCTGCAATACGTTCATCGCCGGGCTGCCCAAGAAGCCGGCCACGAAGAGGTTGGCCGGGCGGTCATACAGCGCCATCGGGCTGTCGATCTGCTGGATCACGCCATCTTTGAGGACCACGATGCGCTGGCCGAGCGTCATCGCTTCCACCTGGTCATGGGTCACGTAGATCATGGTGGTGCCGAGCTTGCGATGCAGCTGGGCGATCTCGGTGCGCACGCTATGGCGCAGCTTGGCATCCAGGTTGGACAGCGGCTCGTCGAGCAAGAACACCGACGATTCGCGCACCATCGCCCGACCCAATGCCACACGCTGGCGCTGGCCGCCGGACATCGCCTTGGGCAGCTTGTCCAGCATCGGGGTCAGGCCGAGCAACTCGGCGGCGTTGTTGACGCGCTCGGCAATGACCTGCTTCGGATGGCCGCGCAGCTTGAGCCCGAACGCCAAATTCTCGGCCACGGTCATGTGCGGGTAGAGCGCATAGCTCTGGAACACCATGGCGATGTCCCGGTCCTTCGGCGCCACGTCGTTGACCACGCGCTCACCGATCTTGAGCGTGCCCGCGCTGATGTCCTCGAGCCCGGCGATCATGCGGAGCAAGGTCGATTTACCGCAGCCGGACGGCCCCACCAGCACCATCAACTCGCCGTCAGCCACCTCGAAACTCGCGCCCTGCACTGCCACCTGGCCGTTTTCGTAGACCTTGCGGACACCTTCCAACTGCACTTTCGCCATCGTTCGGCCTCAACGTAAGTTGTGCGCCCTGCCCTCGGCCCTCCCGATGGCGGTGACGCCGCATGCATTTGCGAGGAACTACCTGCAAACGAATGCATTGGTTTATTCTGACATGTAATCGTTTTCACATGGCAACATCGATCTCTGGAGGACCATGCCGCCACGCAAGTTCCAGTGCCTTCCCTGCGGTGCAGCTCGCCGCACACGAGCAGGCCATGCCCTCACCCAGGTGCAGTTATTCCGCCTCGGCGCTAACCGCTGATCGCCAGTTGCTGCAACAATCGGGGATTGGGCGTCAGCGTCCACTCCCCGCTGCGCGCACGCAAGTGTCGCTCAGGAACAGACGTACCGACCGCCGGCCGTCCGGCGCCTTTACCGACAAGCTGCTGATAACGATGTCTCCAGAATCTGAAACGCGGTCCATGCATAACACCCTGATCCTGTTTGGCGCCACCGGCGATCTTGCCCAGCGCTATCTCTTTCCTTCCCTGCTGCGTCTATTCATCGACGGTCTGCTGCCGGAGGACTTCCGCATCCGTGCGCTGGCGCTGTCGCCGCACGACACCGATGCGTTCCGCGAGGTGCTGCGCCCCCGCCTGACCGAAGCGCTGCCGATCGCCGCGCCCGAGCAGATCCAGGCGCTGCTGCAGCGGGTCGACTACCGTTCGGTCGATCTGCGCGACGCCGAATCGGTGGCCAATGCAGTCCGCGAGCTGTCCAGCCGCCGGTGCGTGAGCTATCTGGCGATCCCGCCGGGCCTGTACATCAGCACCTGCCAGGGCCTGGCCCTGGGTGGCGCGCTGGCGGCACCGCATCGTTTGATGCTGGAAAAGCCGATCGGCCACGACTCGGACAGCGCCCGCGAAATCCTGCAGTCGATCGGCGCGCTGATCGACGAAGACCGCGTGTTCCGCCTGGACCACTACCTGGGCAAGGCGGCAGTGCAGAACCTGATCGCGCTGCGCTTCGGCAATACGCTGCTGGAGGCGGTCTGGAACCGGACCTATATCGAGTCGGTGCAGATCCTGGTTGCCGAAAGCGAAGGGGTGGATGGGCGCGATGCCTACTACGCCCGCTCCGGCGCGCTGCGCGATATGGTGCAGAGCCATATCCTGCAGCTGTTGTGCCTGGTGGCGATGGAACCGCCGGCCTCGCTGGAAGCCGACCGCATCCGCGACGAGAAGGTCAAGGTGTTACGTGCGCTGCGTCCGATGACCGCCGACCATGCCGCCCACGACAGTGTGCGCGGCCGCTACACCGCCGGCAGCATCAACGGCCAGCCGGCGCAGGCCTACCACCCGCCGGAAGGCAGCGACGTGGAAACCTTCGTCGCGGTGACCGCGCATATCGACAACTGGCGCTGGGCCGGGGTGCCGTTCCACCTGTGCACCGGCAAGCGCCTGGCCGAGCGCTCCACCCGCATCGTGGTGACGCTCAAGCCGGTGACGCATTGGCTGTTCGAACGTCCGGACCGGCAGAACGCGGAGCCTAACCGCCTGACCTTCCAGTTGCAGCCGCAGGAAAACATCGAACTGGGCCTGATGAGCAGTCTCGCCGGCCCGGAATGGGGCGCGATCGAACTGCAGCCGCTGGAACTGGAATTGTCGGTCCCCACTGGCCTGCACCGTCGCATCGCCTATGAGCGCCTGTTCGCGGACGCCTTCAACGGCAACCCGGCGCTGTTCGTGCGCGATGACGAGGTCAAGGCGGCGTGGTCGTGGATCGACAGCGTCAGCGACGCCTGGAAAGACGCTGCGCTGCCACTGCAGCCCTACCCGGCCGGCAGTTGGGGTCCCGAATCGGCCACCCACTTCCTGCCCCCGGCCACCGACGCACAGGGACACACCGCATGACCGCTCCTTCCAAGCCGGTGCTGGTTGCCGATATCGGCGGAACCAATGCGCGCTTTGCACTGGCCGATGTCGACGCTTCGGTGCCATTGCTGGATGACACCTCGCGCGAATTCGCAGTGGTGGACTTCGGTTCGCTCGGCGAAGCCGCACGCTATTACCTCGACCAGATCGGCGTGCAGGCCACCCAGGGCGTGTTCGCCGTGGCCGGCCGTGTGGATGGCGACGAGGCGCGCATCACCAACCACCCGTGGGTGATCTCGCGTTCGCGCACCGCCAGCATGCTGGGTTTCAGCACCCTGCATCTGATCAACGATTTTGCCGCGCAGGCCATGGCGATCAGCCTGCTGCGTCCGCAGGACGTGGTGCAGGTGGGCGGTGCCAGCTGGCGCCCGGCACCGATCGATCAACCGCGCAACTACGGTGTGATCGGCCCCGGCACCGGCCTGGGCGTGGGTGGCCTGATCATCCGCAACGGGCGCTGCTTTCCGCTGGAAACCGAAGGCGGCCACGTCAGCTTTCCGCCCGGCACGCCGGAAGAAATCCGCATCCTGGAAATCCTCTCCGAACAGTTCGGCCGGGTCTCCAATGAGCGCCTGATATGTGGGCCGGGCCTGGTCAATATCCATCGCGCGCTCAGCGAAATCGCTGGCGTCGATCCGGGGCCGCTGCAACCCAAGGACATCACCGCACGCGCGGCCGCGGGCGATCCGCGCTCATCGCGCACCATCGACCTGTTCTGCGCCATCTTCGGTGCGATCGCCGGCGACATGGTGCTGATGCAGGGCGCCTGGGACGGCGTGTTCCTCACCGGTGGGCTGGTGCCCAAGGTGCTCGATTCGCTGCAGCACTCCGGATTTCGCCAGCGCTTCGAACACAAGGGCCGTTTCTCCGCGATCATGTCGCGCGTGCCATCGCTGGCGGTCATGCACCCGCATGCCGGCCTGCTCGGCGCCGCCGCATATGCGGTGGATGCGCAGCGTCAGCATCCGGGAGAGCAGCGATGAACCTGCAGGACAACCCGCGCATCACCCTGGTGCGCTACGACGACCCGGCCGAGTGGACCGAGGCGGTGGCCAGCGAAATGACCGACCTGCTGGAACAGGAAATCTCGCGTCGCGGCCAGGCACGCATGCTGTTGTCCGGCGGTACCACGCCAGCGCCGGTATACGAGTCCCTCGCCCACCGGCCGTTGGACTGGTCGCGTGTGGAAGTGGGCCTGGTCGATGAGCGCTGGCTGTCGCCGCAAGATCAGGACAGCAATGCCTGGCTGGTGAATCACAGCTTCCTGACCCACGCGCCGGCTGCCACCTTCATTCCGTTGGTGCGTCCTGGCAAGCAACTGCCCGAATGCGTGCACACCGCCAATCTGCAGGCCAAGCATGCCGAACCGGCCTGTCTTGCAGTGCTGGGCATGGGCGGCGACGGGCATACCGCTTCGTTGTTCCCGGGTGCCACCGACCTGCCCAAGGCGCTCACCAGCCCGCAGCCGTATGCGTCGCTGGACGCGACCGGCTGCCCCGGTTCGAATCAATGGCCGCTACGCATCACGCTGACCCCCGTAGGGCTAGCCAGCATCCCGACGCGTTTGCTGCTATTGCGTGGCAAGCAGAAGCTGGAAGTGCTGCAGGCCGCGCTGGCCGGCGACAACATCAACGAATATCCCATCCGCGTCGCGCTGCAGCCGCCTGGGCCGCGACTGCGGGTGCATTGGTGTCCCTGAGTGCGAGTCCCTCGCAAAAGCCCGCACATCCATGTGCAGGGATTTAAAAAAAAGCGCTTTCCCCCCCCGTTTCTCATAGCCGGTAGCCAATGAGCCTGCATCCGAACATCCAAGCTGTCACCGACCGTATTCGCAAGCGCAGCGCCCCCTCGCGCGCGGCGTATCTGGCCGGTCTCGATGCCGCCCTGCGTGAAGGGCCGTTCCGTAGTCGTCTGAGCTGCGGCAATCTTGCGCACGGCTTCGCGGCCTCCGAGCCAACCGACAAAACGCGTCTGCGCGGTGCGGCCACGCCGAACCTGGGCATCATCACCTCCTACAACGACATGCTGTCGGCGCATCAGCCGTTCGAGCATTACCCGCAGCTGATCCGCGACACTGCGCGCACGCTCGGCGCCACTGCGCAGGTGGCAGGTGGCGTGCCGGCGATGTGCGACGGCGTGACCCAGGGCCGTGCCGGCATGGAGCTGTCGCTGTTCTCGCGCGACAACATTGCCCAGGCCGCCGCCATTGGTCTGAGCCACGACATGTTCGACAGCGTGGTGTACCTGGGCGTGTGCGACAAGATCGTGCCGGGCCTGCTGATCGGCGCGCTGGCGTTCGGTCATCTGCCGGCGATCTTCATGCCGGCCGGCCCGATGACGCCCGGCATTCCGAACAAGCAAAAAGCAGAAGTACGCGAACGCTACGCCGCTGGCGAAGCCACGCGCGCCGAGCTGCTGGAAGCCGAAGCGTCGTCCTACCATTCGCCGGGCACCTGCACCTTCTACGGCACGGCGAACTCCAACCAGGTGTTGCTCGAAGCGATGGGCGTGCAGCTGCCGGGCGCCTCGTTCGTCAATCCGGAGCTACCGTTGCGCGATGCACTGACTCGCGAAGGCACTGCGCGTGCATTGGCGATCTCCGCGCTGGGCGATGATTTCCGCCCGTTCGGTCGTCTGATCGACGAGCGTGCCATCGTCAATGCGGTGGTTGCACTGATGGCCACCGGCGGCTCGACCAACCACACCATTCACTGGATCGCCGTGGCGCGTGCGGCTGGCATCGTGCTGACCTGGGACGACATGGATCTGATCTCGCAGACCGTGCCGCTGCTGACGCGCATCTACCCGAATGGCGAGGCCGACGTGAACCGCTTCCAGGCTGCGGGCGGCACCGCATTCGTGTTCCGCGAGTTGATGGATGCCGGTTATATGCACGAGGACCTGCCCACCGTCGTCGAAGGCGGCATGCGTGCCTATGTCAATGAGCCGCGCCTGCAGGACGGCAAGGTAACCTACGTGCCCGGCACTGCGAGCACCGCCGACGACAGCGTCGCGCGTCCGGTCAGCGACGCCTTCGAATCGCAGGGCGGACTGCGTCTGCTGCGCGGCAACCTTGGCCGCTCGCTGATCAAGCTGTCGGCGGTCAAACCGCAGCACCGCAAGATCGAGGCGCCTGCGGTGGTGATCGACACCCCGCAGGTGCTCAACAAGCTGCATGCCGCCGGCGTACTGCCGCACGATTTCGTGGTGGTGCTGCGCTACCAGGGCCCGCGCGCCAACGGCATGCCGGAGCTGCATTCGATGGCGCCGCTGCTCGGCCTGCTGCAGAACCAGGGCCGGCGCGTGGCGCTGGTCACCGACGGCCGGCTGTCCGGTGCCTCGGGCAAGTTCCCCGCCGCGATCCACATGACGCCGGAAGCCGCACGCGGCGGCCCGATCGGGCGCGTCCGCGAAGGCGACATCGTGCGCCTGGACGGCGAAGCCGGCACCCTGGAAGTGCTGGTCTCGGCCGAAGAATGGGCCTCGCGCGAGGTGGCGCCGAACACTGCGCTGGCCGGCAATGATCTGGGCCGCAACCTGTTCGCCATCAATCGCCAAGTGGTCGGCCCGGCCGACCAGGGTGCGATTTCGATTTCCTGCGGTCCGACCCATCAGGACGGTGCGCTGTGGAGCTACGACGCCGAGTACGAACTCGGTGCCGATGCGGCCGCTGCCGCTGCGCCGCACGAGTCCAAGGACGCCTGATTCCCCTTCCCTCTCTGCGACCGCTCCGGCGGCCGCCGCCACCCGGAGTTGCAATGACGATTGCCCAGACCCAGAACACTGCCGAACACTTGCTGCGCGACGCCGGCATCCTGCCGGTGGTGACCGTGGACACGCTGGACCAGGCGCGCCGCGTCGCCGATGCGCTGCTCGAAGGCGGCCTGCCCGCGATCGAGCTGACCCTGCGTACGCCGGTGGCGATCGAGGCGCTGGCGATGCTCAAGCGCGAACTGCCCAACATCGTGATCGGCGCCGGCACCGTGCTGAGCGAACTGCAGCTGCGCCAGTCGGTGGATGCCGGTGCGGATTTCCTGGTCACTCCAGGCACGCCCGCGCCGCTGGCACGCCTGTTGGCCGACGCCCCGATTCCCGCCGTACCTGGCGCAGCAACCCCAACCGAACTGCTGACCCTGATGGGCCTGGGCTTCCGCGTGTGCAAGCTGTTCCCGGCCACCGCCGTGGGTGGCCTGCAAATGCTCAAAGGGCTCGCCGGCCCGCTGTCCGAGCTCAAGCTCTGCCCCACCGGCGGCATCAGCGAAGCCAACGCGGCCGAGTTCCTGTCGCAGCCGAATGTGGTCTGCATCGGCGGTTCGTGGATGGTGCCCAAGGATTGGCTGACCCAAGGCCATTGGGACAAGGTCAAGGAAAGCTCGGCCAAGGCGGCGGCGATCGTGCGGCAGGTGCGGGCGGGTTGATTCTCCGGCCGGCGTATCCAGCGGCTTGGAAGCCAGGTTGCTGGGAAAGCTGGAGAGCTGAGGAAATCTGATCAGCTGGCACTTTGGTTTTGAATGAGGAACGCCGGGTTTGCTGGCGCTTTGCTTTTGGTCGAGGAAAGATTGCTGGCGGGCGCCTTTGTTTCATGCGTGGGAGCGGGCCGCGGGCGCCGGGGCAGGACACGCCGTGAACCCATCCATGGGGGCTCTTACACGCGCCTTGTCGTGTAAGGTCCTGCCCCGGCGCCCGCGGACCACTCTTCGAATGTTCCTGTGTTGGCGGAACGGAGAGCAGCGATTGCCGCAGGGCATGCTCGACCTGGATTTTGATCGTTGCCTCGGCTGTTGAGGCAGGAGCCTCTTCGCGTCCCTCTTGAAGGCGGCGGATTAGGAGCGGCTGAAAAAACCGCGCGCTTCTAAGTAGTTGGCTTCAGGCCGGTTTGTCTGAGAGCTACGAAGTCGAAGGTCCAGAAGACGTGCAGCGAACTTGGCGGATGATTGGCACGTACCAAAGTCGAACACTGAATCAACTGCTGTTTTTTCTCACTCAACGTCGCGATAACGACTCGCCGAGGCGGCAGCGTGGCCGGGGATTGGCGGAGAGCGGCACATGGATGTGCCGCGCCGAAGAGCCGATGCCCGGCCGCGCCGCCGCCTGCCGTCGAAGTCAGCACCCCAAAGCGCTGGTCCCTTTGGCGGGTGGTGTTCCGGTTCTCACGCCATCCGATGAAATCGCACCCTCACCCCAACCCATCTTCCGACGGGAGAGGGGCTTGATGCGCCCTACGTTGTCTACGGCACTACACAGTGCGTTGCTCAGGACTCCAACGCAGCGTTCGTAGGCAGTGCCTTCGGCACACCGCGCGCGCGTCGCACCAGTGCCGCTGCGCCGTTGCTCATGTCATCGAGAATCGCGTAGATCGTCGGCAGGAACAGCAGGCTCACCACCGTCGAAAACGCCAGGCCACCCGCGATGGCGCGCGCCATCGGGAAGTACGGCGGGCCGTCGCTGAACATCGTGGTGCTGGTCAGCGAGATCGGCACCATCGCCAGGATCGCGGTGCCCATCGTCATCATGATGGGCCGCAAACGCTCGCGGGAGCCTTCCACCAGCGCCTGGGTCCGGCCCATGCCGCGGCGACGCAAATTGTTGATGTGCTCGATCATCACGATGCCGTTGTTCACCACTACGCCCATCAGCACCAGGATGCCGATGAAGGACATGATGCCGAACGAGGTGCCGGTGATCCAGAACAGCCAGAACACCCCGAAGATCGAAAACAGCACCCCGCTCATGATCGCTGCCGGGAACAGCAACGATTCGAATACCGCCGCCATCACCACGTAGATCATCACCAACGCGATCACCAGGTTGAACACCATCTGGCCCATCGCTTCGCCATCGTTCTGGTAGTCGCCGCCATCGAAGGTATAGCTGTAACCGGCCGGGAAGCTCATGGCCTTGAGCGGCGTTTCCATCGCCGCGCGCGCTTCCGGTACGGTGACTTTTTCGGCCAGATTGGCCTTGATGGTCAGCGTGGTCTGGCGGTTGGTACGCCCGATCTGGGTGGCGGCTGGACGGATCTGCACGTCCACCAGACTCAGCAACGGCACGCTGCGGCCATCCTTGGTGCGCACGGTGAAGCTGGCCAGGTCTTCGGGCTTGCTTTGCTCGGCGCCGGCAAACCGCACCCACACCGGCACCTCGTTGTCGCCGCGGCGGAACTCGCGCAGCGGCGTACCGCGCAATGCCAGGCCCACGAAACTTGCCACCTGCTCCGCACTGAAACCGAAGGCAGCTGCGCGCTCGCGGTCCACGCGGATCGCCAACTCGCTGGTGCGATCGCCGGTATCCACGTGCACGTCGCGCAATTCCTTGCGTTGCGCCAGCAGCGGAATTACGTCATCGGCCAGCGACTTGAGTGCCTCGGTCGAGTCGCCGACCAACTGCACCTGCACGCCTTGGTTGCCCTTCCCGCCATCGCCCTGATTGCCGATGCTGTAATCGGCACGCGCAGAGCGCGGCAGCTCCATGCGGATTTTTTCCAGCAACGGCGGCAGATCCTTGACTTTGCTGGCATCGAAGGTCACCACCGTACTGCTGCCTTCCGCCTCACTGAACCACGAATAGATCTGCGCGATGTGATACTTGGCGCGATTGGCTTGGAGATAGTTTTCGACGCGGCCGATCTCTTCGCCCAACTGCTCGCGGGTGTAGGAACCTTTCCATTGATACTGGATAAAGGCCTCGTTGCCACCGTCGCCACCGAACATGTCGACCTTGGTCAGCTTCATCGGCACCAGGCTGATCGCGCTGACCAGAATGATCCCGGTCACGCTCCAGCCGCGATGGGCAAGCGTCCACGCCAGCACCGTGGCGTAACGGCGCTGCAGCCGTGCGATCACACCGCGCTCGGAGGTCACCATCGGCGGCGTCTTCATGCGCGCGGACAACATCGGGATCAGGCTGATCGCCACCAGCCATGAAGCCAGCAAGGACACCCAAATGGTGATCGCAATCTGCGCCATGAAAATGCTGATGTTGTTGGTTTCGCCAAACAAATTCGGCACGAAGACGATGCAGTGACACAGCGTGCCGGCGCTGAGCGCGATCGCCACGCTGCGGGTGCCCAGCAAGGCCGCCAGTTGTGGCCGATCCGGCATGCGCTCACGTTCCTGGTAGATGCTTTCCACCACCACCACCGCGTTGTCCACCAGCATGCCGACCGCAAGCAGCAAGCCCATCATCGTCAGGATATTGAGTGTGACGCCGACGAAATACATGAAGCCCAGCGTGATCGCAAAGCAGATCGGAATCGCCAGCGTCACCATCAACGTCGATGGCCAATGTCGCAGGAAGAAGAACAACACCGTGATCGACAGCAACAGACCCACCGCGCCGGCCTCGGCCAGTTCGGCCAGCGACGAAGTCACCGCCTTGCCCTGGTTGTCGATCACCTTGACCTGCACATCGCGCATCGACGGTTGGGCGCGGATGTCTTCGACCTCTTTCAATGCCGCCTTCGACACTTCCACCAGGTTGGCGCTGCGCTCCTTGTAGACATCCAGACCGATCGCCGGGCGCCCATCCAGGCGCCTCCCGTAATTCATGCGCGTCGGCTTGAGCCGCACCTCGGCGATATCGCCCAGCCGCACGCCTTTGGGATTGAGCACCAACTCGCGCAATTCCTGCAGGTCGCGCAGTTCGCCGATCGGCTGCACGCGGATGCGCTGACCGTTGTCGTCGATCTGGCCCGCAGACACCGAGAAATTGAGCTTACCCAGGCGTTCGCTCAAGTCGTTGAGGCTGAGGTCGTGCGCGGTCAGTCGATCGGGCGCGATGGCGATCTCGACTTCGTTCGGCGGTGCACCGGAAATCTCCACCTTGGCCACGCCGGGGATGCGCTCGATGCGCCGCTTGAACTCGCGATCGAGCATGTCGTAGGCGCCGGTCAGGTCGGTCTGACTCGCCAGGCGCACCTTGAGCACCGGCTCGTCGCTGCTGGACCATTTAAAAACATGAAAGCGCTGCAGATCCTCGGGGAAATCGTCGCGTACCGCATCCAGCCGCTCGCGCGCATCGGATGCGGCGATGGCGATATCGCGATCCCAGTCGGAGAATTCGATAAAGATGTTCGCGCCGTCGGCGGTGGCGGTCGAGCGCATGCGCTTGATCCCGGTCATCGTCGCCAGCGCTTCCTCGGCTGGACGCACCAGGTTGCGCTCCACCTCGTCCGGCGTGGAGCCGGTGTACGGCAATTGCACAAACAGAAACGGTGCAGAGATGTCCGGCAATGCCTCCAATGGCAGCCGGAACGCCGCGATCAGGCCTACCACCACCAGCGATACGAAGCACATGATGGTGGTCACCGGGCGACGGATGCTGAAAGCGGCAACGCTCATAGCGCCTCCAGCCCGTCGGTGTTCTCGCGCACCTGTGTCTGCTGCCGCGCCATGCGCCGGCCGCGCTCAAAGTAGTACGCGTCCGCACGGCGATCCAGCAAGTCGTACACCACCGGAATCACCAGCAGCGTCAGCAGCGTGGACACCAGCAAGCCGCCGATCACGGTGATCGCCATCGGTGCGCGCACCTCCGCGCCCTCGCCCATCGCCACCGCCAGCGGCAGGAAGCCGAACAAGGTGCACAGTGTGGTCATGATGATCGGCCGCAGGCGCGAGCGTGCGCCCTCGATCAGTGCATCGCGCTTGGGTACGCCCTCTTCGCGCAGCTGGTTGACCTTGTCGATCAGGATGATCGCGTTCTTGGTCACCAGGCCTACCAACAGGATCAAGCCGATGAACACCACCACCGACACCGGCTTGCCGGTCATCAACAGCGCCAGCACCGCACCCACCATCGCCAGCGGAATGGTGAACAAAATAACGAACGGATGCAGCAGCGATTCGAACTGCGAGGCCATCACCAGATAGACCAGAAAGATCGCCAGCCCGAATGCGAACAGCAGCGACTTCACCGATTGCGCCAACTCCTCGCCCTGCCCGCCGATATGCATGCCCACGCCCGCAGCGAGCGGATCCTTACGCACCATCGTCTCCACTTCGCGCACCGCAGCGCCCAGGTCGATGTCCTTGAGGCTGGCCGACACGATCGCCACGCGGGTCTGATCGGCGCGGTGGATCTCGCTCGGACCGGTCGTCGCAAGCACCTCGGCTACCGCAGCTAGCCGCACGGGACGATTGCTACCCGGATTGACGATCAGTTGACGAATTGCCTCCACGCTGGCGCGATCGCTCTGCTGCGCACGCACCAGCACATCGATCTTGCGATCGCGGAAGCTGTAGCGCGTGGCCACATCGCCACGCACCTTTTTGACGATCACATCGGCAATCTGACGTGTGGTCATGCCAAGCGCACCGGCGCGCTCCTGGTCGAAACGAATCTGGATTTCCGGAAAGCCTTCTTCCACCGTCGATTTGACGTCGGCGTAGTGGCCATTGGCACGCAGCATCGCCGCCAACTTCTGCCCGGCACGTTCCAGTTCGCCCAGATCCTGGCCACGCAGTTCCACTTCCAGCGGCGTCGAAAAGCTGAACAACGCCGGCCGAGCGAAATCCACCTGCGCGCCCGGATGCACGGCCATGCTGCTGCGCAGCCGTTCGGTCGCCGCCGCCTCCACTTCCGGGCTGCCACCGCCGGCCATCACCACGGTGAGCTTGCCGATGTTCTCGCCGCTTTCGGTGGGGTTGGCATCCAGCCGCGTGCCGCTGCCGCTGACGCCATACAGCGAGGCCACACCCGAGTCCCTGTCGTGCGCCAGCTGCAACTCGCGCACCAGCGCATCGGTCTGCGCCAGCGGCGTGCCCGAAGGCAGCTTCACCGTCATTTCGAAGCGGTCCTGCGCCAGCTGCGGAATCAGATCCGCGCCCAGCATCGGCACCAGAACGACGGTGCAGATGAACGCTGCCGCCGCCAATCCCAGCACCAGCCCCGGACGCCGCAATGCCGCCGGCAGCATCGCCAGATAGCCACGCTCGGCGCGGCCATAGGGCGCCATCGCCAGGTCGCTCGCCTTGCGCATCACCGGCCCCACCACCTTGCTCATCCCGCGCCACAGCTTCACCACCGCCCACGCCGCAGCGAAGAACGCATAGCGCGCGCTCGCACCCGCACCGCGCCGCCCGGCAGCCACTGGCTTGAGCCAGCGCTGCTCGGGCTGCCAATCCGGATGGCGGCTGGGCTCATCCGGGAACGCCATCGGCGGCGCGCCCTTGAGCGAGCTCAGCATCGGAATCAGCGTCATCGACACCACCAGCGAGATCGCGATCGCAATCGCCACCGTCAATGCCTGGTCGCGGAACAACTGCCCGGCGATGCCCTCGACGAACACCAACGGCAGGAAGACCGCAATCGTGGTCAGCGTGGACGCCATTACCGCCATGCTCACCTCGCGGGTGCCGGCAATCGCCGCATCCAGCACGCTCAAGTCGCGCTCGCGCGCCTTGGCGATGCTCTCCAGCACCACGATGGAATCGTCCACCACCAGGCCGGTGGCCAACGCCAGCCCGCCCAGCGACATCACGTTGAGGCTCAGTCCCAGCTGGCCCATGAAGAAGAACGTGGTAATGATCGACACCGGCAACGACAGGCTGATCACGAACGTGCTCCAGCCATCGCGCAGGAACAAGAAGATGATCAAGATCGCCAGCACGCCGCCGATCACCGCATCCTTCTTGACGTCGCTGATCGCGTGCTCGATGAAGTGCGATTGATCCTCGATGGTGGTGATCGCCACATCGCCCGGCACCGTCGCCTTCAGTTGCTCCAGGCGCTTGCGCAGCGCCGCGGCGGTGGACACGGTATTGGCATCGCCTTCCTTGTAGATCGCCAGCTCCACCGCTTCCTTGCCGCCCAACCGGATGATGGCCTCGCGGTCCTTGTAGCCCTGCCGCACCTGCGCCACGTCCTTCAGCCGCACCGGCATGCCACCGGCGATGCTGCTGCTGGACGACGACGAGGTACTCTGCACTTCGGCCGCCGCCGCCAGCGCCGCCTGCGAACCGGTGGACGCGGCAATCGCATACATCTGCTGCATCGCTGCATCGGCAGCGCTGCTACTGCTGCTCTGGGTGGTGACCAGCATGTTGCGGATCTCGTCCAGATCCACGAACTGGTTGACCGTGCGCACCAGATACCGCTGCGAGCCTTCTTCCAGCCGCCCGCCGGAAATATTGACGTTCTCTTCCTTGAGCCGGGTGATCACGTTATCGATGGGCAGATTGAGCTGCGCCAGTTTCTGCTGATCGATATCGACCTGGATTTCGTCTTCCAGACCGCCGCCTACCTTGACCGCGGCCACACCGGCCACCGGTTCGAGCTTCTTTTTCAGGTCTTCGTCGGCATAGCGGCGCAGGCCGGTGAGCTGGCGGATCGCGTCGGTATCCGAGGCCGGCGCCTGCTTGGGCGACAACGCAAGCCGCATGATCGGCTCGGTGGACGGGTTGAAACGCAGCAGCACCGGCGGCTTGGTTTCCAGCGGCAGCGACAGCGCTTCCATCTTGTCGCGCACCTCCAGGCTGGCCTGGTCCATGTTGGTGCCCCAGGCAAATTCCAGCACCACATCGCTCTGCCCGGTACGCGAGATCGACTTGAGCTTGCGCAGGTTCTTGACCACGCCCACGGCTTCTTCCACCGGCTCGGTGACCAGCGTCTCGATTTCCGCCGGCGCCGCACCGGTGTATTCGGTGCGCACGGTGAGCGTGGGATAGCTCAGATCAGGGAGCAGATTGACCTTGAGACTGCGCAGTGCGATCAGGCCGAACAGCAGCATGGTCACGGTGATCATGGCGATGGTCACCCGTCGACGCGTGGCGAAGGCCACCAGCCCGCCGCCAGGCGATGGTGCATGCGGGTCGTGCACGGGGCCGTGCGGGTTGCCGTGGTCACTCATGCGTGCGTCTCATCGCGTGCAGCAGCCGGAACAGCGGCGACCGGCTTGCGATCCGGCTGGCCGATCACCTGCACCGTAGTGCCGTCGCGCAACGCCACCTTGCCTGCTGTCACCACCTGATCGCCTTCCTTCAGGCCCTGCCGCACTTCCAGCCAAGGGCCTTCCGCATAGCCCAGCTTCACCGGCACGCGGCTGGCCTTGCCATTGCGCACCACGAACACGGCCGGTTCGCCATCGTCCAGCAACGCCAGGCGCGGAATCACCAGGGCGTCCTTGCGCTGGTCGTAATCGATGCGGATGCGCCCGAACATGCCCGGCTGCAGCGACTCGGCGCCCTTGCCGAAGGCACACACCACGCGGAACGTTCCGCTTCCCGAATCCACTACCGGCGCAATCCGGTCCACCTTGCCCACGAACTGCTGGCCCGGCAGCGCATCGGCCAGCAAGGTCACCGGCTGGCCGGATTTGAGCGTGGCCAGTTCGCGCTCGGGCACGTTGAGCGTGGCCTCCAGCTGCGAGTCGTCGACGATGCGAAAGATCGGCGTATTGATCTGCACGAAGTTGCCGGTCTTGATCGAACGCGAGGCGATCACGCCGGAAATCGGTGCCTGCACCGTGGTGTAGGACAGTTCCAGCGATGCCAGCCGATGCTGCGCACGGCTGTTTTCTACGTCGAACTTGAGCTGGTCTACATCGGCTGCGCTCACCAGCTGCTGGCCCACCAGTGGGGTGGCGCGGCGATAGCTGTTTTCCAGCTTGCGCAACTGCGCTTCGCTCTGCGCCACGGCCAGATGTGCACGGTCCGGGTCCAGCCGCACCAGCGCCTGGCCGGCCGACACCTTCTGGCCTTCTTCCACCATCACCGCCAGTGCCACGCCGGACGTCTTGGCCACTACCTGCGCTTCGGCACGCGGCTCCAGCGCTGCGGTGCCGGTGTAACTGGCGGCCACCGCACGGCGCGCGGCCTTGGCAATTTCCACCGGCACGGCATCGGCAGCCTTCTTGTCCTCGGCAGCCTTCGCTTCGCCCTCTCCTGCCTTGCAACCGCCCAACAGCAGGCACGTGGTGATCAACAGCGCCGCGGCGCGCGTTCCGCTGCAGCGGTGCAAGGATGAGAGTGGCGACATCGTCGTGTCCTAGTGGATGCGTTAACAGGTGTTGTAGGCAAGTAAATCACCAGGATGCGCATGTCGCCAATGCGCCAAAGGTCATGGTCTGTTCAACTTCGCGTATTCACCCCGTTTGCGCCGCGCCAAATCGCAGGCATACTCGGTCGGGTTCCGTGACGCCCCCACGTGCGGACGCTCAATCAGTCTTCCGGATACGAAACCATGCGCCCGCAGCCGCTCGCCGCTTGTCTCGCTCTGGTCGTCTTCCTGCCGTTTGGGGGCGCATCAGCGACACCGTCAGTCACACCGGCCACGCCGACACCTGCCACCACGGCAGCACCGGCCACCGCCGCAGCGGCGCCAGCCACCCCGACCGGCAATCCAGCCAATGGCCGTCTGCTCGCCTACACCTGCCAGGGCTGTCACGGCGTCACCGGCTACAAGAACGCCTACCCCAGCTATCGCGTGCCCAAGATCGGCGGCCAGACCAGTCAGTACCTGACCCAGGCGTTGACCGAATACCGCCAGGGCAAGCGCAAACATCCGACCATGCAGGCGCAGGCACAGAGCTTCTCCGAGCAGGACATCGCCGACATCTCCGCCTTCCTGTCCACCCTCAAGTAAGCGCCCACATGCCGAACGCCCTGCACGCTCCGCGTCTAGCCATCGCCCTGGTCGTTGCCTTGACGATGGCGGCCTGTTCCCAATCCCAGGTGGAATCTACCGACCACTCCGCCGGCGATGCCGGCCACGCCAGCGGCGAGCACGGCTCCGGTTCGTCGGCAGGCCTGCCCACCGGGCGCGCCGACTCCGGCGACAAACTTGCGCATGCCAAGGGCAAGACCACCGGCCAGAGTTGCGTGGACTGCCATGGTGCAGACGGCAATGCGCCGATCGATCCCAGCTATCCCAAACTCGGCGGCCAATACGGCGACTACCTGGCGCATGCGCTGCAGGCGTACCGCAGCGGCGATCGTCAGCATCCATTGATGACTGCGCAGGCAACCGCATTGAGCGATCAGGACATCGCCGACCTGGCTGCGTATTTCGGCGCACGTCAGACGCAGTTGCGCGATCTGCATGGCGTCAACTGACGACAATGCGATTGCTGCGCGAGTCTCATTCGGAATGAAAAAGCGCTTGCGCGAACATTAACAGGTCGCTATCATTTCGTTCTCAGTTTCGTGGGGCCATAGCTCAGCTGGGAGAGCGCCTGCATGGCATGCAGGAGGTCGGCGGTTCGATCCCGCCTGGCTCCACCATCTCAGACATTAGGCCGTCTGAAATGACAACTCAGGTTTTGATCTGCGTCCCCATCGTCTAGAGGCCTAGGACACCACCCTTTCACGGTGGACACCGGGGTTCGAATCCCCGTGGGGACGCCAATCATCCAAAAGCCCCGGCTCTGCCGGGGCTTTTTTTCGCCTGTTTTCTAGGCGGAACTGGATGCAATGCCCATGATCCGTGTTCGGTTCATGGGCATGATGCGGCGGATGGAGAGCCGAACCCTTCCTCGGGCAGCGCAGCGTCTGGTGCGGGCATCGACGCATGCCCATGTCTGCGCGCATCGTCACTACACTAAAGATCGCAAGCTCCATTCAAGACGCGCGACTTTGCAGCATCATTCAAACGCATGAACGCTCGCACGCCAGCACTTTTTCGCTTCCGTCGATGTGTTCCTGCCTAGCGTCGCAACTGCCACGCTACCAGCCACGTCGCAAACGATTGCCCCGCTGGGAACACAACCTGCGCAATGGCTATGCTGCGCGAATGCTCTCGATGACAGCGAGTGCACAACGCGAGGTCCATTGCCTCGTGCAAACAAGATGGAGGGATGCAACGCACTGACCGGCGGACCGGTCGCGGCGCTCAACATCAAGAACTGTCGAAGATAAGCAGACACTGCCGTTGAAGCATCGAATGCGCCGATAGCACCGACACCTGGGTTCACTGCGCAACGAACACTGAGAAACTTAGGAGTGCTTGACGCACGCCAGGCGCACGCTTCTGTGGAAAGATTGACGCACTCTGCGCATGGGCCTTGGCAGCCCTCTCAGTACAACTTTTTGCGAAGAACACTTCCCATGGGGTGGAGATACCGCTATGATTTCCGGCTAGCAACAACGCGGGGCCATAGCTCAGCTGGGAGAGCGCCTGCATGGCATGCAGGAGGTCGGCGGTTCGATCCCGCCTGGCTCCACCACTTCAGGCATTAGGCCGTCTGAAATGGACAACGAGGTTTTGATACGCGTCCCCATCGTCTAGAGGCCTAGGACACCACCCTTTCACGGTGGACACCGGGGTTCGAATCCCCGTGGGGACGCCAATCATCCAAAAGCCCTGGCACTGCCAG
>NZ_FLTX01000057.1 GCF_900092025.1 Xanthomonas bromi | reverse complement strand
AGCGAAGTACTTACCGCGCGTGAGGTGTTACAGCGCACAGCAGACCTGTCACAAGAGCTGCGGTATAACGATCGGCGGATCGCGGCAGGGGAGCGCCGCATCCGATGTCGTTGCACTTCGCGACGGCATTGCGTCTGCAACGTTCACGGAGATATCTCGCCATGCCAACGCCTTCGCTATTGTCGCTGTTGTGCTCCCTCTCGCTGCTTTCTGCCCCACTCGCGGCGGCCGAGTTGCAGCCCAAGCAATTGGCTGGCCCACCGGAAGAGTTCGCGCAGATGCGTGCGCCAGATCCAGCCGAGTCGGCGATCTTGTCCAAGAGTGCGCTGCTGCCGGTGGAGTTGGCGCCGGTCGGTCAATCCGCACGTTGGCAAGGCAGTTTGCCGGTGGAAAACGGTCACCTGCGTTTTATGGTGCTGGCCGGAGACCAGGCTTGGGATGCGGCGGTGGCGGCACCTCCGGTTGCTGGCGCACGGGCTGCCGCCGTGGCGACGCCGCTGCAAGCGCAGCGCGTGCTGCTAGGCACCGCCGAGAACGGCACCAGTGGCATGCGTTACGCCGTGGAGTCGGCGCACAACGGCACATGGTCGCTGACGTTGCAGTCGGCCTCGCCGGTGGCGCAACGCGGCTATGTGCTGATGGAAGGCGATGCGCGCACGCAACTGACCTCGTACCTGCGCACTCGTCAGCAGCAGGTCGGCCAGTCGCTCACGCTCAATGCGCTACTAAGCGGCAGCGACGCCCGCGGCGCCACGCTGCTGGCTGCGCAGGCCGGGAAGATCGACGAGGCAAGCTTGCGTGTGATCGATCCGCAAGGCGTGGTCCGCAACCTCCCAATGGCCGATGACGGCAAGCACGGCGATGGCGTCGCGGGCGATGGCGTGTACGGCGGCACATTCCAACCGACCAGCGAGGGCACCTGGATTGCGCAGGTGATCGTGCGCGGGCATGACCAAGCGGGGCAACCGTTCGTACGTACCAGCGAGCATGTCTTGCCGGTCCTGGATACCTCGCTGCGTTTGCTCGGCAATGCCCTTGGTGCAAGCGCTGCCGAGGGCACACGGCTCACGATTGCGTTGCCGGTCGCTGCGCGTGGCAAGGCACCATCGCATTACCGCGTGTTCGGCCAGGTGTGGGGCACCGATGCCAAGGGCAACGACGTGCCGGTGGCGTGGATCGGCGGCATGCTGACACCCCAGCAAGGCCAGCTGCCGTTGAGCCTGGACGAACGCTGGATTGCGCGTGCCGGTGCGCGTGCACCGTTTACGCTGCGCAGCCTGCGCATCGAAGATCCGGACCATTACATTCCGCTGGTGCAGGCCGCCACGTTGCCGTTGCAAGTGCCGGCGTTGCGACGCGCCAGTCTCGCACGCACCAGCAATGCGATCGACGAACGTATGCGTATGGGCCCGCGCCCGACTGCGTTGGCTTCCGCAACGGCCATGGCGCAGCCCCAGGCCGCTGGTTCGCAGTTGGTGCTCGTGCACGGCTATTGCTCCAACGGCGTGTGGCCGCAGGCACAGTTCACCAACGCATCGTCATTTCTGGATGCCAAGCAGAACCGCAGCAACGACCAGTTCGCACAGCTACTGGCGCAGTTCGCCAGCCAGTGGTCCTCGTTCTCGACCGTGGCGCACAGCCAGGGCGGCATGGCCGCGCTGCATCTGTATACCTACTACTGGAGCGGGCTGGATAACGCTACCGGCGGGCGGGTGATGCAATCGGTGGGCGCGCCGTATCAGGGCACCAATATGGCCGGCGTACTGGCCGCAGTAGGTTCATGGTTCGGTAGGGGCTGCGGCACCAACACTGACATGACCTACGACGGCGCCAAGGCCTGGCTGGCCGGCATTCCGGCCGATGCACGCGCCAAGGTCAGCTACTACACCACCTCGTTCGCCAAGAGCAAGAAGTGGTACATCAACGACTACTGCAACGCCGCCTCGGACCTTGTCTTGAACGACCCCGAAGACGGCGTCGTGGAAGAGGTCAACGCGCAGCTGCCGGGCGGCGTCAATCTCGGCCATACCACCGGCCAATGCCACACCACCGGCATGCGCGACCCGGCGCAGTATCTGGACGCCAACCGCAATGCGGTGATGAATGCGAATGCGGCGCGGTGATTGGAGATTGAAAGCGAGATAGCCGGCCCCCTGCGCTGGTTATCTCCCAACAGATCTGCATGACTGAGAAACAAATTTCCGATAACGCACTTCGTCACCCGCGACCGCCACCACACAGGAACGCCGGCTTGCCCTGCAATCAACGCGTCGGCTGTTTATCAGCCGCGCCTCTTCGCTGATGTGAGCATGGCGACCGGCTGCGGTGACCATCAAGGCTTCGGTCAATCGTACGATCGAAGTAGCTTCGAATGGCCTGAAATAGACGTCAGCGGATTGTGGTACTGGCGGTACGGTGCACGCCGAGGTACAAAATGACGCAGCCGCAGCTCGCGATTTTTTCATGCGACAGCTGTCTCCTCAGCCACCAGTCACGAATGCTGGCTGCATTTCAAAGCGCTGCGGGATTGCGAGTTCGCCAGCGCTATCGCGTGGCGGCGTTTCACTCGTGTCCAACGCTGGGCGTTGGACACGGTCTAATGGACTCAAGCACAACCTGCATCAGGCCGCTCGTCAGCGAAACACCACCGTGCGATGGCCGTTGAGCACGATGCGATGCTCGACATGGCGGCGCACAGCGCGGGCGAGCACCAGCGATTCGGTGTCGCTGCCCAGGCGGATCAGGTCGCGTGGGGTCATGGCATGGTCCACGCGGGCGACGTCCTGTTCGATGATCGGGCCTTCGTCCAGCTCTTCGGTGACGTAGTGCGCGGTGGCGCCGATGATCTTGACTCCACGCGCGTGCGCCTGGTGATACGGCTGGGCGCCCTTGAAGCTGGGCAGGAAGCTGTGATGGATATTGATCGCACGCCCGGCCAGTGCACGGCACAATTGCGGCGACAGGATCTGCATATAGCGCGCCAGCACCACCAGATCGATCTGCAGGTCGTCGACCAACGCGAGCAGTTGTGCTTCCTGTGCGGCGCGCGTGTCGGCGCTCACCGGCAGATGGTGGAAGGTGATGCCGTAGGAGGCAGCCAGCGCTGCGAAATCGGTGTGGTTGGAGACCACAGCGGCAATCTCCACCGGCAGCTGCCGGCTATGCATGCGAAACAGCAGATCGTTGAGGCAATGACCCTGCTTGCTCACCAGCACCAACAGGCGCGCGCGACGGCGTGCGTCGTGCAGCTGCCAGGCCATCTGGAATTCGTCTGCAAGTAATGCAAAGCGCTGCTCCAGCGCTGCGATGTCGGTCTTTGCCGGTTTGTCGAAATGCACGCGCAAAAAGAACCGCCCACTTTCGTCGTCGCCAAATTGCTGCGCGTCGAGAATGTTGCAGGCCAGATCGAACAACAGACCGGTCACGCGATAGACGATACCGGTGCGGTCGGGGCAGGACAGGGTGAGGATATAGTCGGAGCGCATCGGCGCAATGATAGCCAATACGCGACATCTCCGACGCAGTGCTTGCGTCAGTAACTTTTGCAGTGCGAACAGGCGCCAACGTCTGCTGTGCAGTGCGGCAGGCGTTGACCGACGTGTCGTTGCCGCATTACGTTCTCGCGGCATGGCCTGCACTGCGCTGATGCGTGAGGCTGTCATCGATCGCGCAGCAAAACCCTG
>NZ_FLTX01000056.1 GCF_900092025.1 Xanthomonas bromi | reverse complement strand
CCGGGCCTTGGGCGATGACCGGCGCGTCGGTCATCGTGTGCCGCCGGCGCACGCCAGTGCTCTCGGTGTGTGCTCGGTAGAACCGAGCGTATATGCAGGTAACGCGCTCACGACCTTAGTGCACGCGCATCTGGGCGATTTCGCGCATCCAAAGACGAATGGCGCTGCAATCGCGCGACTTGGCCTTGTAGCAAAACGCAGAGCGCGACATCACCAAGATCCGCAGTGCATGCCGCTCGCTGACCGCAAAGCGCTCGCGGAGCCGACCTACCCAGGTGCGTCGCTGGGCAGGGCTTAGTTTTTTTTGTAACGACCTCCTGCAGCATCGCCTTATCCGGTTTCAGGTCGGCCACCAGCTGTTTGAGCTTCCGATTTTCCTCTTCCGGCAGCCACAGGCGCTTGAGCTCAGACGGCCCCAGACCACCGTATTTCTTGCGCCAGACATAGAACGTGGCATCGGCAATGCCCATCTTCCAACAGACCTCGCCAACCGCGGTTCCCAGCTCGGCTTGCTTGAGCGCGTTGGCCATCTGCTCCTCGGTAAACCGTGACTTCTTCGTCGCTTGACTCCTAAGTGATGACGGGGGCCCATACCGGCGAAGTCTAAAGCCTTGCCTGTTTTCCGGGTGGTACATCAAAGGAGCGATAGACTTTATTCGCATTTCGACCCAAATTTTCGGCTATACGTCGAATTTTCGCATTTCTTAGTTTAATAAGTCATGTGCTAGATGCAGGCTCAGATGTCCATTGGCCTTCCTCTTGCATTGACTTCGGTGGGTTCATTCTTAAAAATCTACAAAAAGGATATTTATTTATGAAAAATAAATTTTTATCCTTAATTATTCCATTAGCGATAGGGATTTTTTCAGTAAACGCAATGGCGATGCAGGCTTCTTCTAATGACGAAATTAGGGAGAGCAATCCTGCTCAAGATGTAGTGGTTGCGAAGCTGCTTAATAATTACAATAAGCAGCAAAAGGTAATACGCAAAAATGCACAGGTTCATTCAGATGCCCAGTTGGCTGCATATGTGGCTGGTGCTAAACATGAAGAATCGCCGCTGAATTTATTATCTCCCCAAGCACAAATGCGCTTTGTAAATTCTTTGAAATTTAACGAGGGTGGCGTATCTTCCTTTTACTACGCAGATATCGAGTCAGAACTGAGTAGTAGTCAAGCTTATGACCTCCTATCTGTCTTTGGTTTACAGAGTTCGCTACGCTTCATGGGAAATATCAGGGTTGACACCCAGCGCGATCGCGAAGTGATTCGAGCATTTGGAGGGAGGGAAGAAGGAATTGATGTGGCTCCACCAACTGATCATAATGATTACGAATGCACTGGTCGCGGAACTTGCCACGAAGCCGTAGGCTCAATCTGCACCAGTAATTGCTGATTCAGGCAGCCCTTGCGTTAAAACCGCCATCCGATCGGTGGCGGTTTTTCTGAGGGCAGCTAACAAGATCCTAGAGATCCGCCAAACAAAATTTGTATCGGCTTTCCATTTGCATCGATTTTTATGGGTTTATGCCTGCAAAACAGCTTACAATAATTATTGTATTTATGAAATGTAAACTATTTCCGAAAATGTTCCGTTAGCGAATGAAGAATTGTCGCTGAATTTATCATCTCCCCAAACACAAATTAGTTTCGTAAATTCTTTAAAATTTAACGCAGGTGGCGTATCGTCCTTACCGATATCGAGTCAGAACTGAGTAGTAGCCAGGCTTATGACCTCCTATCTGCCTTTGGTTTGCAGAGCTCGCTTCGATTCATAGAAAGTATCAGGATTAACAGTCAGCGTGATCGCAAAGTGATTCGGGCATTTGGCGAGTATTCTTATGGAATTGGCATTTATTCACGTAAATTCACCGAAGATATTACATGCATGGGTCACGCCACTTGCATCCCTGACTTAGCATCTATATGTACGAGTGATTGCAATGAATAAAGAAATTTTTATTAAACCCGTCATGCGCTGGATGGCGGTTTTTGCAATATACGTGCCGGCCGCGATTGCAGGAAATTATAAAATATACGATCGCGTGGCCAATTTCAACGGGCAGTACCGCAATCAGGTGGGGCAAGCTCGTAGCCGTGCTGTTGTAGCGCTGTATCGCCAATTAACTGCAACTACAGGTCCTTGCTTGCATCGTGGCGTCACCCATTTCGATGCCGACGATCTCTTCCGGGCTACTGCGTTAGTCGAGATTTACTCAAAAGATCCGGTTGACGTCGATACTTTGGGTTGTCTGTATCATCAGCTGGCCGCGTCCGGAAAGGCCACTGATTGGCACACACGCACGTACATAGGTGCGCTTGTGACAGTGACGCGCTACAGCGAGGCCAACACGTTGCGGCAGCAGATGTCGCTGTTGGATTTGCCGGTTTTGCCGCAGCTACACTTCACTGATCGGGCTGCGGCGCAGGGTTGGCGCATCCTATCCTTGCAGGACGCTGCGCATGCAAGCGTGGAGGCGTGGCATCCAGTTGCCCATAGCGCGCAGGTGGTGGCGATAGTTCATCCGGCGTGCCACTTCTCGGTTCGCGCGCTTTTGGAAATAGAAAGACGGCCTGACTTGCAGTGGCTGCGCGAGAATTTGTTGTTGCTCGTGGCGCCCGGCCGTACATTGCCAGTGGAGGATCTACTCTCTTGGAATGTAGCACATCCCCAGCTCCAGATGAAACCTATGTATCTGCGAGCTGACTGGGAAAAGCTGGCAAGTATTGATACGCCGACCTTCTATATTGTCCGCGATGGGGAAGTGATCTATGTATTCGAGGGCTGGCCGAATATAAAGGGCCTGCAGGGACTGCAGCAAACGCTCGAGCATGAACGCTTCCCCTGAACAGCTTTTGTTTTGTTGGTGTGGATCCCACGTGGCTAGCAAGGTAATGATCCGTCAAAAAAGCGCGTCGGGACCGGAGGCGTATTGGTGTGACTTGCCACAATAGCTGTCTGGCGTCAGCAAGGGCTCGTCGGCGGGATAAAGCTAGCTCATGCGGCGGCCATCGAGTTGGTTCCAGCTAGCGAAGGCGCTCCCCATGCCAGAGTAGTTGTCGCCCGGATAGGATTTGAGCGGGGGCAGACAGCGTGAGGATATAGTCGGAGCGCATCGGCGCAATGATAGCCAATACGCGACATCTCCGACGCAGTGCTTGCGTCAGTAACTTTTGCAGTGCGAACAGGCGCCAACGTCTGCTGTGCAGTGCGGCAGGCGTTGACCGACGTGTCGTTGCCGCATTACGTTCTCGCGGCATGGCCTGCACTGCGCTGATGCGTGAGGCTGTCATCGATCGCGCAGCAAAACCCGG
>NZ_FLTX01000074.1 GCF_900092025.1 Xanthomonas bromi | reverse complement strand
TAAAGGCTAGACCGCTAGATGCTGTCGGCATATTGTTTGGAGCGCAGAGCCTCGCTCCTGCACCAGGACTGCGATGAGATCGGTACGCCGCGTCGTTACAGACGCGGCGTACCGATACCGCAGATGGCTAAGGCGTGATCACAATATTGCCGTTTTCCGGGCGCTCCTCATTCTGGATGACATCCGACCCTTTTGTGCTGTTGGGCTTGCGGTTGTTGCGAATCAGAGAATCCTTGACGTTCTGATTCTGGATGCGCACCTCCGGCACGACATTGTTTTCGATCAGTGAGTTTTTCACCCGATCCCAAAGCGCTACGTTTCCGGTTGCACCGGCGGCAAAGTGGTTGTTGCGGATAATGCCGGTGCTGATAACGGCATCGGAATACCACGCGTGCTCCTGTGTTTCAACGCTGATCTTCTTGTTACTTCCTTCCAGCTTGAAACTTGCTGTCGGTTTTTTCAGCGACTGCGGATTGGCGACTGCGTTCTCGGTGACCTCATTGTTGAGCATCTGCGAATGCCAGCCGGTCAGTAGTCCCGGGTCATTGGTATAGAACCCGCTTACCTGAACCATGCTGGCACCGTAGCGATGCAGTCGGTTGTAGGCGTGGATGATATCGGCAGAGGGATAGAAATTATTGATCTCTCCGGCACCGTCGTGGTCGTTGTTGACGAATAGCATCCTGCCGCTGGTGGTCACGATGCTGACGATCGACGTCTGGTCGGGCGGAATATCCCAGGCGCGGTCCAGGTTCACGCGATTGCCGAGCGGTGTCGCATTTCCGCTCAAATAGCGCTGCTGGCCCGCACCTTTGCCGGAAACGATCATCGCCGAGTTGCCGTCCGGGTCGCATAGGCCCTCAAGAGCGTTGGCATTTTTTGCCAGCGTCAGTGTGGCCCCGGAGCTTGCGGCGACTTGGCCAAGATAGTTGCCCTTGCCTTCGTCCAACGTCAACTGCCACGGATCACCTGCATCCTGCGGATAGGTGCTGACATTGTCTGCGTAATACACATCGCGCTGTGGCGCACCAAATCCGAGTTCTGCTGGCCTATTATGGTAAGGCGCACCGGCCGAGATGGTTTCGTTGTGGGTGATGAGTGCATTCTGCATCGTGTACTTGAAGGCCATTGCCAGCTCGTGCCAATGCAGGATGTTGCTCTGCACGGTGACGCCGTAGATGTTTCCATCCATCAAGATCGGCTTGCTGGCAGTGATCTCGTTTCCGATGACTTGCAGATTGGAGACCTTGTTCGCAGCGATGCCGACTGTCGCCGGCCCTTCGCCGGAACGGTCTTGCGGCCTGCCGAGTGTGAGGCGCACGTTGCTTACGAATGGCACCGAGTGCAGATCCAGTACCGACATGTGTTCGAACTTGATACCTGTCCCGCTGCGCATGGCTGGTGCATCGATGGATAGGTCGCGGATGCCGAACAGATTGGCCTCATAGTTGATTGGCGGGCCGCATTTTGGCTGGTTGACTGGTGTGCTATATCTGCCGCCGCCCTTGAACAGCGTCGCGTTATTGTCTGCACTGGGGAAAGACAGCACGGTGGCGTCCTTGCCGGCGCCAGCAATCACGACATGATCGGGAATCTTCATATCGAAGCCCTGTGCATACTGCTGTGACAAGGTGTAATTGCCCGCAGGAATGGAGATCAGACCGCCGTTGGCTGCGCAGGCAAACGCATCGGAAAAGCTCTGATCGTCAGGCGCACCATTGCCGACTGGCGCAGCCACCGTGCAAAGTGTGCCTGGCCAGTTGGTCTGGTAGGCGATATTGACCGTGGTGATGGTGTGCGGCGCTGCTGTGCGGTCTGCACCGATGCCGAAATTGCTGTAACGGCTCCACGCGCTTGGGCCGCCGGAGCCATTGTGCAGATACAGCTCGTAGTCGCCCGGCGGCAAATCGGCAGGAATGGCGAAGCTCTGCGCATACATGCCTTCCTTCGGATTGGAGGCGTCTGCAGTCAGCATGCGCTGCACGGTGCCGTCCTTGACCAGTGCAATCCGTACCGGCTGACTGGAGTCGGACATCCTGCCCAGTGCCGTGCCGAACACGTTGAGCCTGCCGCCTGGCGATGCACCACCACCCACGTTGCCTTACACGAACCAGATGTCCGGCGCATTCACCAGCGTTGTCGCACCTGTCCCGTTACCGGTGACGATTCGATACGCATAGACGCCGCGCGCGCTATTGGGCAGTTGGAATTTGAGCGATTGCTCGGTGGCCTGGGTCGGCGTCACGCTCGTCCAGCCAGGGTTGGTGCTGTCTGCGACATCCAACGGGCTACCGACTGAGCCATCATCGAGTCGGGCGAGGCGCACTGTCGCGGCCTTGTCGATGTTTCCGCCACTCACCACGACCGTCTCGTTGGGGTCGACCGGTTGCGATGCCCAGAACGTCACCGCTGTCCCGGCCGTCACCTTGCCCGTCCCAGGATACGCAACGGATGCAGGAGAGGCGCTGCCTGTGCGCGCTTGTTTGGCGCGCATCTCAGGCCGTAGAGACGCATTGCCATCGGCACTGGCAAGGCACAGCGTCGACGCAAAAAAGAGTGAGCATAGCGAGGTTTTTTTTACACCCATATCAGATGACTCCTGACGCGGAAGCAGGATGCTTACGGATGATGCGACCCGCACGCATTGCGCTGCGCAGGGCGCGTGGAAAGTAGTTCGGCGGTCGTCGCCGTATCACCAAAACGGCAGGCGCGTTGCGCAGCCGCATGTGGCAACCGCAGAACCATGATGCTCAGTAGTGTGGGGCTCGCCGGGTAGCGGCCATCCTAAAGATGCGCATCTGTTTGAATGCGAACAGGTGTCACACAGTCGTGCTCGCCCTGCGCCAATGTCTCGCTGCGGGAGACAGGTCACTCTTTGGCGGCATTGGTGGCAATGCGGGGCTTGGCATGCGTTGCCGCATCGCGCTGGGGAATCGCTGCTTCGATTCGCTTTTTCGATGGGGTCGCTGTGCGCTGCGATCGACTGTGCGGCGCTCGGGAGAGGATCGTTCACCGCGGACAGAGTGCTGTGGCGTGCTCGCCACACGCAGCGACCGTGCGTGTCATTGAATGCCGAGGTGTATGGTCAAACGCAATCGACCGTGGACGTTTGTGGTGGCAGCGTTGGGCACATCCAGCGCGCCTCACGTGCGGTCATATAGGCGCGATGGTTCGCCGCGGCTGGCCGCATGTTGGGAGCAGCGGCCACGCGTGGGACGGAAGGACCAATCAGGCCCTGCGTGCGGCGATGTGACGCTGCTTAGGCGTGATGCGCGGCTTGCATTGATTCGGCAAAGCAGCCGCAGACCGATCGCTGTTGCAGGCCAAAGAGGTCGTTAGCGGGCAACGAGCGTATCTGTCTGGCAGTAGCTGCGCGCGCCGACGGCCGCTCCTGGCGCTCCACCACGGTCTCTGCCAGCGCAGTGGCCCAAGTTATGCATAAGCTCCTTGCGAGGGTCCACACCACGCAGGAGGACGTATGCACGAGTCTTTCAAACAGGGGGCGCCGGCCGAATTGTGGCAGGCGTTGGTGCGCGAGGCGGGGCAGCGGACTGCGCGTCCGCTGGACGAATCGCGCGAGCACTACTTGGTGTTCGTGTTGCTGCGCTTCCAGCGCGATGCGCATCTGCTTTCGCGCACGCAGGCGCTGGCGTGGCTGCATGCGCAGGACCAGATCGGTAGCGTGCGCGCCGACGCGTTACGCGACGTGGGCGACGGCTGTCTGCTGATTGCAGGGCTGTTCCCGGGCGTGGCGCAACGCCGGCGCCTGAGTGTGGATTACTTCATCGACCTGGGCAGAGGCGCGTATTCCGAAGTGGCCGATACCCGTTGCAGCGATGCGGGCCTGTTCGCACAATTGGCCGAGAGTTATCGCGATCTGGTGCGTACACTGGCCGCATTGCGCCCGCCATGCGATTGGCAACCAGGCGCAGGCGGGATCTTGCATGCCTGAGCAGTGAACTTGGAGCGGCTCGCAAAACCTCGCGAGCGGTCGTCAGCTGGGTGCGGACGGTGTGCAGGAGCCGGAACGTAAAGTGCTCCATGCCGATTCCGAACACCGGTCGCGCCTGCCTGGCAGCCGCGCAGTAGGTTTGTCAGATGCTCTTGTGAGGGGCGGTCCCCACACATGCGTCGGGACCGCCCCGGCTGCGATGGCTGCCGTGTGTGGGCAGACTATCCCTGCAGATCGATCCGCCGGGTGCGTTGTGCCATTACCCGTCAATCCGGCACTGCATGTTGGAGGCCATCGCATGCGAGCGTTGGCGCATCGGTCGCGCTGCATGGGGGACATGCAGGGCATCGCAGTCATCCATAGGGACAGGGATTCATGAAGACGCATATCGCGGCGGTGCTGTTGGCACTGCCCGGTCTTGCCGTTGCGCAAGGCTTGCCCTTGGGCCATGCCGGTCGGGGCGGAATGATGCTGCAGGAGATCGACCCTGCCATCAATGCGTATCACTACGACCACGGATTCGTGGGCGAAGATGCAATGGGCTGGGATCCTGTGTTGCAATTCGCCTGGTCGCGCATCGCAGCCGCCAAGGTCTGTGCACAGCCATCGCCGTCCGACGCAGTGATCGGCAAGCTGGTGGAGCAGTACGGCAAGGACGCCGTGGTGCACCAGATCAATGGCATCGGCTTCCATGAAGCGCAGATGCGGGCGGCTGGCACGTTCTGTACGCCTGCGCGCGTGACCGAAGCCACCACGGTCGCGCCAGCATTTGCTGCTGGCGATTTCTCGACAGCAACGGCCTATGCCGCTGCTGCAGTTGCAGGCACCGTATCGGTCGCCGCAACAGGCGAGCTGCCAAGTCTGCAGGCCGACGCAGGCGCCATCGTCGCGCCGTCGGCGGACTGGGCTTTGCAGCTCCCGCTGCACTCCAGCATGCGTGTGGGCTCGAACGGTCTACCCAACGGCGATGACATGCTGCGTGTGGTGCGACGCGGGCATACCGGAGCGGTGGTGGGATTGCAGATCGCGACCAGTTTGTTTGCACGCGGCGTTGCGGTCTCTGCCTTCAACAAGGGGCAGTTCAAAGGCGAGAAGATGAAAGGCCTGGGCAATCCTGGCTATCAACTGCAACGCGATGCGGTCAAGGCGCATTTGAAGACCTACTTCACTGGGCATCCGGCAGCGCTGCCGGTGGACCCGTTCCCCCTGCAGGTGTTGATGTCCGACTGGCTGCTGGTCTATCAGAGCCTGGCAGATACCAAATCGCCCTACGAATTGCGCTACGCAGTGACGATCGGTGGGGAACGCACCGGGCTCCTCAAGCGCAAGGCGAGCCCAGTCAGTCTGGACTGCACGCCCACACCGCGCACCGCCTCGTTGAAAGAGTGGGAAGCCAACGATTACGCATTGGTCAAAGCGGCCGCACAAGCCTATAGCGACGAATGCGCAGCGAAATTCGCAGAGCGGCTGCCGCAGTGGTTTCCCGACAGAGCGGCTGTTGCGGCATCCAATTGAATCGTCAAATCTGTCGGCGCCGGATATCCGGCGCCCGATGTGATCCGACAAGAATTACGGTAATGCGTCTCTAAAAGACAAGGAGCACTGATCCATCGATCAGTGCTCCTTGCGTTTCTCTATTGCACAGCGATCAACCGACGCTGCGCGCCTGGTTGCGTTGTTGCTCGTGCTGATCTTGCGCCTGCGTTTGCGATTGCGCTTCCTGGCGTGCGGCATTGCTGCGTTGCTCCAATGGGCGTTCCGCAGCGGCTGCCTTGTCCGTATAGATCCGCTGGCGCGCGGGGTCGCTTGGCTGGCCCTGTACTGCGAACAATCCAGTGCCGTCCTTGCTCTGCATCACCGCGTCGATGCGCTGCAGGCCGCTGACCTTGGCTTCGAACGCCAATGAACCCGCCGCATTTTCCAACGCACGACGGTTGGCGAACGCATTCGGACCCAGCTGTTCCAGCTTGCCCACGGCCTGGTTGTATAGTGGATTATCGGGATTGGTTTTTTCCGACAGCAATGGCCTCTTCTGGGCTTGCTTCAGTGCCTTGGGCGTATCGCTGCCAACAACGCCATCATCCTGCAGTCCGTGTGCACGCTGGAATGCCTTGACGGCTTCACCCGTCCGCTGGCCATAGGCACTGTCGGCTTTGAGTTCGTGACGAGCATCGGGGTGCATCCATTGCGGAGGACGGCGAACGCCGACTCCACCCCGGCGATGTTTCCAGTCGTCGCGCCGGGTATGGCGGTGCCTGCGTGCCTCGATGACGTGCAGCTTTCGGCTAGCGGATGCGTGGCGTTCCCGCCTCCGCATCCGCTGGTTTCCATATCCATCCCCGCCGATACGCCAGCTTGCCTGGTGAACCGCTGAATTACGCCAGCGGCGTATTGGAAATGATCTCCACCCAGTAACCATCCGGGTCCTTGATGAAGGCCAGGTGCTTCATGCGGCCGTCTTCCAGGCGTTTTTGATACGGCACGCCGAGGCTGTCGAAGCGCGCGCAGGCGGTGTGGATGTCTGGTACCGAGACGCAGAGATGGCCGAAGCCGCGCGGGTCGCGATTGCCGTCGTGATAGACCGGGCCGTCCTGGGTTTCGGTCCCGTGGTTATGGGTGAGTTCCAGCACGCCGGGGATGCCGGCCATCCACAGACGGCGCGCTGCGTCGTCGTCGGGAATCGCTGCGTCTTTCGGCAGCAATGCGAGAAAGTACAGGCTGAACTCGGCCTCGGCGAAGTGGCGCGCATCCAGCAGGCGGAAGCCGAGCACACGCGTGTAGAAGTCCAGCGAGCGCTTTGCGTCCTTGATGCGCAGCATGGTGTGGTTGAACACGAAACCGCTGGTTTCGGCAGGCGCGGTGCTGGCGCCGGGAACGTGTTGCAGATCGGTCAGAGGCATGTTTGGCTCCTTGTTGAATTTCTGGGCTACAGGGCAGCGCGGTAGTGGCGCCGATGTTAGCGAGGCAATGGTTGTCGGCGTGTCTGCATTGCGCGCGGCGATGATCTGGGCGTCGCACATTGGTCGATCATCGGTTCATCCCTCTTTACGCATGCGGGCCCTGCGCGTGGGCCAAACGCCCACGCGCAGGGACCAATGCCCCGGCCAGTTCAAAACCGGACGCGCACGCCGGCAATGAAGCGGCTGTCGCGCGCCGGCTCCTCATCCATCGTGGCGCGCTGGGCACGGTCGCCGAAGTTGCGCTGATGTACCCAGCCGATGTAGGGCGCAAACCGTCGCGTGATTTCGTAGCGGAGTCGCATCCCCGCTTCGAGTTGCTCCAGTCCACTGTCGATACCGCGCTGCGCATCGTCGCGCAGTGCGATGTGTGCTTCCACCCGCGGCTGCAGGATCAAACGGTTGGTCAGCAGGACGTCGTATTCGCCCTCCAGTCGCAGGGCTGCGCGGCCGCCGCTGCCAACGAAGAGGGTGGCCTCGGTTTCGAACTTGTACGGCGCCAGACCCTGCACGCCGAACGCTGCCCAACTGCGATGGTCGGTGCCGATCTCCTGGCGCACGCCCACCCATACATCCCACCAAGGCGAGATGGCATGGCCGTAGAACGCTTCGACCGACGCGTCTTGCGTGCGACCCTGCTGTCGCTCGCCTTCGCTGCGTAGCCACAGTCGGTTGATGTCGCCGCCGATCCACGCGCGCGCTTCCCATTGCTGGCCGCTGCCGCGATCGGTGTCGAACGCTTCCAGTCGATCGAGCAATACGTATCGGTTGACTGCCGTGCCATGCATCGCGTGACCGTGAAGCGGTGCGAAGGCCGCTGCGATGTCTTGGGCAGTCGGCGCTGGAACCGGCTCGCGTGGCAGTGCGGCGCTGTGTGTGGAGGCCTGCGTTTGCACCGGTACGTTTGCCGGTGCGTCGTGATGCATCTGCGCATGGTCCATGGTTGTGTGATCCATCTGCACCTGCTGCACAGGGGCAGGTGCATCATCCATCGATGCGTGATTCATCGCGCCATGCTGCATGCCCGCATGCGACAGGTGGCCGTGATCCGCAGCCGGTTTGATTGTGGATTCCTGCGTTTGAGCAGGCTGTAATACCGGTGCATCGGTGGGTGCCACGGATGCTGCGGCGTCGTGATGAGACTGCGCCGTAGACGATGGGGTCTGGTCGGCGTGTTGCATGTGCGTATGGGACATCTCCATGGCAGGCATCGTGTCCCGTGCAACTGCCGACTGCCCGTCCGATGGGGCCGCCGTTGGCAAATCGGCATCGTCAGCGTCGGACGTCATCTGCATCCCATGCGCACCGTGCGCTGCCTCGTTGCTCGGCGTGTCCGCACGCTCCTGCGCAGCCAATGATGCACTCAACATCCACATGCTCACCAGTAATGGGCTTAGACGTAACCCGCTCATACGTCCACCCGCACTTCGCGCATCATGCCCGCTTCCATGTGGTACAGCAGGTGACAGTGATATGCCCAACGGCCGAGTGCATCCGCGCGCACGCGGTAGGTGCGGCGGGTGCCGGGCGGCATGTCGATGGTGTGCTTGCGGACCTGAAAATTGCCGTCGGCATCTTCCAGGTCGCTCCACATGCCGTGCAGGTGAATCGGGTGCTGCATCATGGTGTCGTTGACCAGCACGATGCGCAGCCGCTCGCCGTAGTGCAGCCGCAAGGGCTCTGCGGAGGTGAACGCGATGCCATCGAAGGACCAGGCGAATTTTTCCATATGGCCGGTCAGATGCAGCTCGATCTCGCGGCCCGGTTCGCGGCCATCCGGGTCGTCGAACAGGCTATGCAGATCGCCGTAGCACAGCACGCGGCGGCCGTTATCGCGCAGGCCTACGCCGGAGTCGTCCAGGCGCGGCGCGGTGGCATTGCTGCGCATGTCGATCAGTGGGTTGCCATCTTCGCTGGCGGGATGGTGGGGAGTCTTGTTCGATGCCGTGGCCGCAGTGTGCGCATGCTGGGCCTGCATCGGCATCTGCATTGCGTGTGCGGCATGTGGGTCGCCTTGCATCGCATCGCCTGCATGCTTGGCATGGGCTGCGTGCGTCATGCCATCGCCATGCCCCATGTCCTGCATGGTCAGAATGGCGCGCGGATCCAGTGCTGGAATCGGCGCCTGCAAGCCCTGCTGCACCGCCAGCGTGCCGCAGGCGAACCCGGTGCGGCCCATGTCCTGCGCGAATAACGTAAATGCATCCTGGCCAAGCGGTTCGACAATCACGTCGAACGTTTCGGCTGCAGCGATCCGTAGTTCGTCCACGCTGACCGGATGCACGTATTGGCCGTCGGCGGCGACCACGGTCATGCGCAGGCCGGGGATGCGGATGTCGAAGTAGGTCATCGACGCGCCGTTGATGAAACGCAACAACACCTTTTCGCCTGGCTTGAACAACCCGGTCCAATTGCCGGCAGGCGCCACACCGTTGAGCAGGTAGGTGTAGGTGTTGGCGTTGACGTCGGAGAGGTCGGTGGGGGTCATGCGCATGCGCCCCCACATGCCGCGGTCGGCCAGCGTTGCCCGAAGTCCGTCTTCGCGCGTATCGCGCAGAAAATCGCCCACGGTGCGCTGCGCGTAATTTTCGTGGCTGGGCATCTGTTTCAAACGGCGAAACAGGGCGGCCGGATCAAGATCCGTCCAGTCCGACAACAGCACCACATGTTCGCGATCAAAGCGGTACGGCGGCGGTGTCAGCGGGTCGATGATGATGGCGCCATACAGCCCGGCTTGCTCCTGGAACATCGAGTGGCTGTGGTACCAGTAGGTGCCGGATTGGCGCAGCGCAAAGCGGTAGTGATACTCCTGCCCCGGCGCGATGCCATCGAAGCTCATGCCGGGCACGCCGTCCATGTTGGCCGGCAGCAGCAGGCCGTGCCAGTGCACCGAAGTAGGCTGGTCGGTCAGCGCGTTACGCACGCGAACGCTCACCGTGTCGCCTTCGCGCCAGCGCAGCGTGGGCGCAGGCAGGCTCTGGTTGACGGTGATGGCAGGGCGCGTACGCCCGGTGAAATTGACCGGCAGCCGGGCGATCTGCAGCGACTGGCTGCTGCCTCGCAGGACCGGAGTGGTCACCGCGCCGGCCGCATGCGCGTCGGTGCGCCACAGCCCGGCACCCGCGGCAAGACCGCCCAGGGCCAAGCCCTGCACGAAACGACGCCGGCTGATGGCGGGCGGGGATGTTGGATCGAAGACAGGGGAATCGGAAGACATGTCACCTCCGGCGCATCTGCATTGATTGGCAAACGCGACGCATCGCTGGGAAATCCCGCGTGCAAGGACGCGGGGCGAAGCAGGCGTGGAATGGCCGATAAACACGGCGCGCACTAGTCGGACGGGCGGGTGGCGGACGCACTGCGAAAGCGTGCACGCAGTCCCTGCCGACGTTGCGCATTGGCGACGCGCGCTCCCTGCGGAGCGCGGTGCCGTGTCGGCCGCTAGCCGATGGGAGGTCGAACCGGTTGCTCGTGTGCCGGGCTGCCGCGGCCTTCGTCCAGGGCGGCAGGCACCGCAGAATGACCGAGCAGCCCGGCCGGAACCGCAGGCAGGGTCAGCAAGGCGAGGCTGCCGTGCTGCAGGCAATCGCAGCTGCCCAGTTTGCAGCAGTCGTGCGCGTCCGCATGCCGGGCCTTGTTGTGCAACTGCGCGGCGGGCGGCGGTGTGGCGTGGTGACACGGCAGGGCGGCCGGCATCGCCGCGTTGGTCGATACGGCGCTTGCCGTTGCCGCAGCGGGCATCGCGCCGGACGCCACTGCCGGCATCGCCATCCCTGCCGACGCCCACGCGCCGCTGGCCGTATTGGCAACCAGGCACAGGCACAGCAACAGGCGGAGCAGGCGATGCATCACGGGCGATCGTGGCAGCGGACAGGTGCGGCGAGCATAGCATCGGCTGCCAGCTGTCCGCCCGATGACCCGGCCGCGTGGGCGCGCAGGCGACGGCGGTAGAATTGAGGTCACTTTCGCAGCCAAGTCCTGCCATGTTGCAGCGCCAGTGGGTGGCCGCCGCCATCCAGAAGATCGAAGCCGATTTCAATCGTTCGGCCGACACGCACCTGATCCCGATGAACCTGCCGGGCTACTCGGGCATCGACCTGTACTTCAAGGACGAATCCAGCCACCCGACCGGCAGCCTCAAGCACCGGTTGGCGCGCTCGCTGTTTCTGTATGCGCTGACCAATGGCTGGCTGCGTGCGGGGCGTCCGGTAATCGAGGCCTCCAGTGGTTCCACCGCCATCTCCGAAGCGTATTTCGCGCGCTTGCTGGGCGTGCCTTTCATCGCGGTGATGCCGGCCTCGACCTCGCCGGAGAAGATTGCCGCGATCGAATTCCAGGGTGGCCGCTGCCATCTGGTCGAGCGTGCCTGCGATCTGGACAGCGCCTCGCACCAGCTCGCACACGAGACCGGCGGGCACTTCATGGACCAGTTCACCTACGCCGAGCGTGCCACCGATTGGCGCGCGAACAACAACATCGCCGAATCGATCTTCAAGCAGCTGGCCGAAGAACCGCACCCCATCCCCGACTGGATCGTCTGCAGCCCCGGCACTGGCGGCACCAGCGCCACCCTGGGACGCTACGTGCGCTATCGCCGACATCACACCCGCATCCTGTGCGTCGACCCGGAAGTGTCGGTGTTCTTCGACGGCTACTGCCGCGCGGTGGATGGGCAGTGCCCCAAGGAGCTGGCCATCACCGGCGGCTCGCGTATCGAAGGCATCGGCCGCCCGCGGGTGGAATCGAGCTTCATCGCCAGCTGCGTGGATGAAATGATCAAGGTGCCCGATGCCTTGAGCCTGGCGGCGATGCGCCACGTCAGCGCCACCCTGGGCCGGCGCGTGGGCGGTTCCACCGGTACCAACTTCATCGGCGTGCTGCACGCTGCGCAGGGGATGCGCGAGGAAGGCCGCCAGGGCTCCATCGTCACCATCCTGTGCGATGCCGGCGAGCGGTATGCCCACAGTTACTACAACCCGGCCTGGTATGTGGAGCGCGAGATCGATGTCAGCCGCAGCGATGCAGCCATTGCGCTGGCCGTGAACGGTGGCGATTTGCCTGGCTTGCCTTGTGCGGCACTGGAATGACCGCCATATCGGGGAGTGGTCATCAACCGCTGCGCTTACCCGCAGGCCGATGCGATCGATGTGCGGAATCGGCAAGTACCACACGTACATCCCGGTTCTCGGCGTCGTCCGCACCCTGCTGAGGGCGGCTCGCCACGGTTTGCCTGCCACGTTTGCCGATCGTTGCATCCACTTTCAGTCCATTGCCGGAGCGCACCATGACCAACCCGCTGCTCGACCTGTCCGGACTGCCGTCCTTCGATGCGATCCGCCCCGAACACGTGGGTCCGGCGATCGACCAACTGCTGGCCGAAGCCGAGGCGGCGGTGAAAGCGGCCGAGCAGGTCAGCCCGGTCAGCTGGGACAGCTTCGTGGTGCCGCTGGACGATGCCACCGAGCGGTTGTGGCGCGCGTGGGGCCAGGTCGGCCATCTGCAGGCGGTGATGAACACGCCCGAGCTGCGTGAGGCCTACAACGCCAATCTGCCCAAGGTGAGCCGGTTCGGCAGCGCGCTGGGCCAGAACCTGGCCTTGTACGCGCAGTACAAAGCGCTGGCGCAGTCGCCGGAAGCGGCTGATTACGACGCCGCGCGCCGCAAGGTGCTGGACAACGCGCTGCGTGATTTCCGCCTCGGCGGTGCCGAACTCGATGACGACGCCAAGGCGCGCTTTGCCCAGATCCAGGAAGAATTGTCGGCATTGGCGGCCAAGTTTTCGCAGAACGTGCTCGATGCTACCGATGCCTGGTCGTACGTGACCGGAGACCAAGCGCAGCTGTCGGGGCTGCCGGCTGAAGTGGTCGCCGCCGCACGCGCTGCTGCGGAAAAAGACGGCGTGCCGGGCTGGAAGTTCACCCTGCAGATGCCGTGTTATCTGCCGGTGCAAAGCGATGCCGACAGTCGCGAACTACGTGCGCTGCTGTATCGCGCCAACGCCGAGCGCGCGTCCGAATTCGGCGACGCCACGCTGGACAACAGCGCCAATATCGATCGCATTCTGGCTTTGCGTGCCGAATTGGCGCAGCTGCTCGGCTTTGCCAGTTATGCGGACTATTCCGTCGCCACCAAGATGGCGCAAAGCCCGGATGAAGTGATGGGCTTTCTGCGCGATCTGGCGGTGCGCGCCAAGCCGCATGCGCAACGCGATCGTGCCGAGCTCGAAGCCTTTGCACGCGACGAACTTGGCCTGGACGAACTGCAGGCCTGGGACCTGGCCTACGCCTCCGAAAAGCTCAAGCAGGCGCGTTACAGCTTCTCCGAGCAGGAAGTGAAGCAGTACTTCACCGAGCCGAAGGTGCTGGCCGGCCTGTTCGATGTGATCCACAGCTTGTATGGGCTCACCGTCAAACCCGACAGCGCGCCGGTCTGGCATCCGGATGCGCGCTTCTACCGTCTGGAAGATGCCCAAGGCGCGCTGGTCGGCCAGTTCTATCTGGATCTGTACGCGCGCGAAGGTAAGCGCGGTGGGGCATGGATGGACGACTGCCGCAACCGCCGCGACACCGCCAACGGCGTGCAGACGCCACTGGTGTATCTGGTGTGCAACTTCGGCCGCGGCAGCGGCGACGCACCGGCCACCTTCCGCCACGGCGAAGTCACCACGCTGTTCCATGAAATGGGCCACGGCCTGCATCAGTTGCTGACGCGCATCGGTGAACTCGGCGTGGCCGGCATCAATGGCGTGGAATGGGATGCGGTGGAGCTGCCCAGCCAGTTCATGGAGAACTTCTGCTGGGAATGGGAGCGCGTGCAGGCGATGACCGCGCACGTGCAAACCGGCGAACTGCTGCCGCGTAACCTGTTCGACCGCCTGCTGGCGGCACGCAACTTCCAGAGCGGCATGTTCACCGTGCGCCAGCTGGAATTCGCCTTGTTCGACATGCAGCTGCACAGCACGTTCGATCCGGCCCACGACAGCGTGCTGCAACTCATCGAGCGCGTGCGCGACGAAGTGGCGGTCAATCGCCCGCCGGCATGGAATCGCTTCCCGCATCAGTTCAGCCATATTTTCGCGGGCGGCTATGCAGCCGGCTATTACAGCTACAAATGGGCCGAAGTGCTCAGTGCCGATGCCTATGCCGCGTTCGAAGAGGCGCCGGAACAGGTAGCCGAAACTGGCGCACGGTTTCGCCATGAAGTGTTATCGCGCGGTGGCAGTCGCAGTGCCGCCGACAACTTCCGCGCCTTCCGTGGGCGGGCGCCGAGCATCGATGCATTGCTGCGGCATAACGGCATGTCGGGCTGAGCATTGCCTGTTGGATCGCGGCGCGTCGCCCCGCGTGGTGCCGCAGGTCGGGTTATTGCTGGACCTGTATTGGGATGCGCATGACTGCGGCCGCGCATGGAGTGTGGAAGCGAACGCGTGCGCTGGCGTCACCATACGCCGGAGACTTCCCCAGAACTGAAAGTGCTGATGCCCGGGGAGGGCCCGTCGCAAGCCGGCGAGCCCCATCGCAAGACGCGTCAAACAGGAGGCACGCGAAAACACCGAGCGGACCAAGCGCCAGCGGGCCGAGCTCGATGCCGCCACGGTCGTGCGGCTCAAGCGGGAGCAGGCCCGGATACTCTGTTGTAGCAAGCAGCGGGTGGCCAGGGCGTCGAATTGCCAGCCCGCCAGCACCGGCGTGTCGATGGAGGATTGCGAGCGATGCAGGGGTAGACAATGCACATGCGCCGTGGACAGCCTGCTGCAGCCGATCGTGTGCGTAGGCGATGAGGGCAGTCAATCGCCTGCCTGCATGCACGCGTGTCCCGCATCAGTTCAGTCACCTCTTCGCCGGCGGCGATGCGACCGGCTGCTCCAGCGACCGATGGGCGGACGCGCTCCGTGCCGATGCATGCATCGATATCGAACACGTGCCGGGGCAGGTGGCCCACACCGGCGCGCGTTTCCGTCGCCAGGACCTGTCGCGCGGCGGCAGCCGCGGCGTTGCAGACGACGTCCGCGCGTCGCTCATCGGCATCGCCGCCTGACACCGTCGCATGGCGTACGGCTCCAGGTGCGCCGTCGATGAATCTTTGCGCAATGGGCTGTCTATGTACGACGCAAGATTTATGTGGAGCGGGCGAGGGTTTGCGGCAAGTTTATGGGGCGCCTGGCTAAGCTTTGCGCAGTTCCCTGGCATGAGGTGGAAAATGAAGATCGACCCTCAGTCGACCGTAATGTCTCACGCGGATGCCGGTATCGACCTGGAAGCTGGCACCTCCAGTTCGGCAGCACCTGCGCCGATTTCCCCGTCGGACCAAACCGTGCTGTCGCCGCTGTCGCGCGCGCCGTCCCGCGCCACGCCGCGTCTGCGCGCGGACGCGGCAGCCGCAGATGCATCGGCGCGCCCCTCCCAGACCGACACCGGTATGTCTAGCATGCTGCAGCACGTGGGCGCTTATGGTGGCCCAGTGGTAGACGGGGCGGCCGCTGGACTCTCCTTGGCCGCGGCGCGCCTGTCTGCGGCGCCAGAGGCGGCCAGGCTCACCGGTACCCTCAGCGGTGCACTGTGGGCCGGTGGCGCGGCCATCAACCAGCTCGGCAACGTGCCCGCCAATCGGCTGGTGTCTGCCGCCAACGTGGTCGGCGCCACCGCCGGGGTGCTCAGCGCAGTGGCACCCTCGCTCACCGGCAGCGACACCACTCGCGTGGCCTACGCGTCTGCGGCGGCCTGGGCGGCGAACGGAGGCGCCAACCTGTTGCGTGCTGCCAGCGATACCACCGCCGCGCTGCCGAGCCGGGTGTTGCAAGGCATCAGCGGTGCGGCCAATGTTGCAGCTGCCGGACTTGCCGCTGCCGCCACCGTGGCCGCCCAGCAGGATGAGCCGCTCAAGGCAGCCAACCTCGGCACCGCATCATCCGTCGTTTGGGGCGTCGGTGCGGTCGCCGCGCTCGGATCGGCACGGACGGCGGCGCCGCGGCAGACCCCGACTGCAGCGGATGCAGTGGAGGTGCCGCCCGACTCGGCGGTATGACGCAGTACACCGAACACCGCTCCGCGTAAGCGGTGCGGGCGCGGAGAGGCGGCAGCGCAGGCGCGTCTGCATCGGCGCCGATGCAGACGGTGCGTTTAGACCCGCCCGAACACCAAGGTCGCGTTGGTGCCGCCAAAGCCGAAGCTATTGGACATCACCGTGTTCAAGGTCGCTTCCTGGGTTTGCCGCAGGATCGGGAAACCTTCGGCACGCGGATCGAGTTCGTCGATATGCGCCGAGCCCGCCATGAAGCCATCGCGCAGCATCAGCAGGCTATAGATCGCCTCGTGCACGCTGGCCGCGCCCAGCGAATGGCCGGACAGCGCCTTGGTCGACGACAGCGGCGGCACGGTGTCGCCGAACACTTCGCGCACCGCGCCCAGTTCGGTGACATCGCCCAGCGGTGTCGAGGTGCCGTGCGTGTTGAGGTAATCGATCGGGCGATCCAGCCCTTGCATGGCCATATGCATGCAGCGCACCGCGCCTTCGCCGCTGGGCGCCACCATGTCCGCACCATCGGAGGTCACGCCATAGCCGAGCAGTTCGGCATGGATGCGTGCGCCGCGTGCGATGGCGTGGTCGTAGTCTTCCAGCACCAGCATGCCGCCGCCGCTGCCGATGACGAAACCATCGCGGTGCGCATCGTACGGGCGCGAGGCGACGGCGGGGCGATCGTTGAAGCCGGTGGACAGCGCACCCATCGCATCGAACATCACGCTCATGGTCCAGTGCAGCTCCTCCCCGCCGCCGGCGAACATCACATCCTGCGCGCCATGCCGGATCAGATCCGCCGCCGCGCCGATGCAGTGCGCCGAGGTCGCGCAGGCGGCCGACAACGAATAGCTCAGGCCACGGATCTTGAACGCAGTGGCCAACGAGGCCGACACCGCCGAACACATCGTGCGCGGCACCATGTACGGACCGACCTTGCGCACGCCACGGTTGCGCAGCAGATCGGCGGTTTCCACCTGCCACTGGCTGGAACCGCCACCGGAGCCGGCAATCACGCCGGTACGCAGGCTGCTGACCTGCTCGGCCTCCAGTCCCGCATCGGCGATCGCATCGCACATGGCCAGATACGCGTACGCCGAGGCATCGCCCATGAAGCGTTTGAGCTTGCGGTCGATCAGACTCTCCAGATCCAGCGCCACCGCGCCGCCCACCTGGCTGCGCAGGCCTACGTCGGCGTGATCGGGGAGCGCGGTGATGCCGGAGCGGCTTTCGCGCAGTGCGCTGGAAACGGTGTCCAGATCGTTGCCCAGGCACGAATTGATGCCCATTCCGGTGACGACGACACGCCGCATCACAAGTTCTCCGTCGAAGTGAACATGCCCACACGCAGATCCTTGGCGGCGTAGATCTCGCGCCCGTCTACGAACATGCGTGCATCGCTCTGCGCCATCACCAGCTTGCGGTTGATCACGCGGCTGATATCGATTTCGTAGCTCACCAGCTTGGCGCTGGGCAGCACCTGGCCGGTGAACTTGACCTCGCCGCAGGCCAACGCGCGGCCACGGCCTGCAGCGCCCATCCAGGTCAGGAAGAAGCCGGTCAGTTGCCACATCGCATCCAGCCCAAGGCAGCCAGGCATCACCGGATCGCCGATGAAGTGGCAGCCGAAGAACCACAGGTCCGGGCGGATATCCAGTTCGGCACGAATCACGCCTTTGCCATGCGCACCGCCGGTGTCGCTGATCTCGGTGATGCGGTCGAACATCAGCATCGGGTCATTGGGCAGACGGCCGCTGTCGGGTCCGAACAATTCCCCGCGCGCGCTAGCCAGCAATTGGTCGCGCGAATACGTGCTTTGACGAGTCATGACGAACGTTTCCTGCAAAGAGCGAGAGGCGAGGTCGGGAAGGGTGCATGAGGTCGCGTAGTTCAATCAAACGTTTTATCCGTACGCATGCGTGCTGTTTTCAGCTGACCGCGCAGCGCGGCGTGGTCATGCTGCACGTGAAATCGCAGCGCTCGGGGCCACCTCGACGGGTTGCTGGTGCCCGTGCGTCTCGGCTTTGCAGTTGCTGTGATCCATGCATGATCCTCGGTGTTCGATGAGCGCTCGCGCTCGGTTGCCGACCGTATCGTGGTCAAACACCGCTCAAGGCGTGAGACGGCGCTGGCTTATCATGGACCCAGGCCTGCGACAGAGAAGCCAGCTTGATGCGCAAGATCGTGCACGTGGACATGGATGCGTTCTACGCGTCCGTGGAGCAACGTGACGACCCGAGCCTGCGCGGCAAGCCGGTGGTGGTGGCCTGGCGCGGTGCGCGCTCGGTGGTGTGCGCGGCCTCCTATGAAGCGCGTACGTTTGGCATTCGCTCGGCGATGCCAGCCGTGCGCGCCGAGCGCCTGTGCCCGGATGCGATCTTCGTGCCGCCGGATTTTGCACGCTACAAGGCGGTGTCGCGGCAAGTGCGCGAGATCTTTCACCGGCATACCGACCTGGTCGAGCCGTTGTCGCTGGACGAGGCGTATCTGGATGTCACGCAAGCCAAGACCGGCATGCCGCTGGCCACCGAGATCGCGCAGTTGATCCGCACGCAGATCCGCGAGGAAACCCAGCTCACCGCCTCGGCCGGCATCGCGCCGAACAAGTTCCTGGCCAAGATCGCGTCGGATTGGCGTAAACCCGATGGCCAGTTCGTCATCGCCCCCAGCCGTGTGGACGCGTTTCTCCTGCCGCTCAAGGTCAATCGCATTCCCGGCGTAGGCAAAGTGATGGATGGCAAGCTGGCGGCGTTGGGCATCGTCACCGTGGCCGATCTACGCCAGCGCCCGCTGGAAGAACTGCAGGCGCATTTCGGCAGTTTCGGGCAGAGCCTGCATCGCCGGGCGCGCGGCATCGACGAGCGCCCGGTCGAGCCGGATCAGGAGGTGCAATCGGTCTCCTCGGAAGACACCTTCAGCGAAGATCTCGCGCTTGATGCACTGGACCCGCACATCCTGCGGCTCGCTGAAAAAACCTGGCTCGCCACGCGCCGCACCGAGCGCATCGGCCGCACGGTGGTACTGAAATTGAAAACCTCGAACTTTCGCATCCTCACGCGCTCCTACACTCCCGAGCAGTCGCCCGTCTCGCAGGAGGCGCTTGCACAGATCGCCCTGGCACTCACCCGTCGCGTGGAGCTGTCTGCGCAGACGCGCTACCGCCTGGTCGGTGTGGGCCTGAGCGGTTTCAGCGATGTCGAAGAAGGCGCGGTGCAGGGGCAGTTGTTCGGCGAGATGCCGCAGCTGGAGTGAGTGCGCTCCGTCGGGCGTTGCGTGCCGCAGACGTCGCTGACTACATCGATACAGCCAGCGAGCAATCCACAGCGCTGCACGGTGACGCCGGCTGAATCCTGCACTGCGTACACTGCCGCTCCCCCACGCACGAGGCCGTCCGAATGTTTCCGTATTCGCTGGTGATCTTCGATCTGGACGGCACGCTGGTGGACAGCGCACCCAATATCGCCGAGGCCATCAACGGCACCTTGCAGGAGCTGGAGCTGCAGCAGTTCAGCGAAGCGACGATCCGCAGCTGGATCGGCGACGGCGTCCAGGTGTTGCTCGCCACCGCCTTGCGTGAAGCCGGCAGTACGCGCGATGCCGATGCGGCAATGCCGGTGATGATGCGGCATTACGAAGCGAGCCTGCTGCACGATCCGCAGTTGTACCCCGGCGTTGCCGAGGCGCTGACGGGCTTGCGCGATGCCGGCGCCACGCTGGCGCTATGCACCAACAAGCCCTCGCGTTTCATCGCGCCGTTGCTGGAACAACTGGGCATCGCCACGCACTTCAGCCGTATGCTTGGTGGCGATTCGTTGCCGCAGCGCAAGCCCGACCCTGCACCGCTGCTGCAGCTTGCCAGACACTTCCAGTGCAGCCCGCAGCAGTGCCTGATGGTCGGCGATTCGGCCACCGATGCCGCGGCCGCGAACGCGGCCGACATGCCGCTGGCGATGGTGCGTTACGGCTACCTGCGCGGTTTCGATGTGCAGCGCTCTGGTGCGGTGGCCATCGTCGATGACATGCGTGAGCTGCTGGCGTTGACGTAACTGGCGATCCCGCGCTGCGTCAACCGATGCGGCGCTGCGCGGGCTCTGAAACGGGCCAAGCGCATTGCGCCATGATGCTGTGTGCGTGCGTGAGCGCACGCATGAGGCCAGGCCAGACTGCACTGCAGCGATCAGCGAATCACCGCGCGTTGCAGGCAAACTCACTCGTCCCGTGTCTGGTCCCTCTCCGCTGGATCGTCGGCGTCGGCTGCCGTGTCCGCATCGCCGTGCGTATCGTCGTTGTCGGCGCGCGCATAGTGCACGGTTTCCACCGGCCCGCCGATGACACGGCCGCGCACCGGCAGCAGTGCACTGGCGGCTTCGTACTCGGCCAGCAACGCATGGCGTCGTGCTTCCGGCACGTCTTGCCAGTGACAATCGGCCAACGCGCCTTCCAGCGAATACAGCAAATTGAGGCTGGGCTTGAAGCCCGCGCGGCGTACCTTGACGAACGCGCCCACCGCACCGACCGCTTGCAGGTCCTGTTGCGTGCGCAGCCCAACCTGGCGCAGCCACGCTGCGCTCTTCGGGCCGATGTTGCGCATCCGCTCGGTGGTCACGTCAATGCGCCGACGAAGACTTGCGCAATCGCTTCCAGGCCGCGCTGGTCGTCCGCATCGAAACGGTCCAGCTCCGGGCTGTCCAAGTCCAGCACGCCGATCAACGCATCGCCCTTGACCAGCGGAATCACCAGCTCCGAGCGCGATGCCGAATCGCAGGCGATATGTCCGGGGAACGCCTCCACATCGGCAATGCGCTGACTTTGCCGGGTGCTGGCCGCCGCGCCGCACACGCCCTTGTCCAGCGGAATGCGCACGCACGCCGGCAGGCCCTGGAACGGCCCCACCACCAGCTCGCGGCCGTCGTAGAAATAGAAGCCGGCCCAGTTGAGCGACGGCAGCGAATGGAAGATCAACGCGGCCAGATTGGCGGCATTGGCGATCCGATCCGGCTCGCCGTGCACCAGTGCCTGGGCCTGGGCGGTGAGCTGGGCATATTGTTCCGGCTTGCTGCCGGTCAGCGATGAGGTGGCGAACATGCGCGGAGTTTAGCAGCGGCGGTCTGCTGCGGCGTTGCGACTGGATGGGCGGTTCTGCGCAGCAGCGGCGGACACTGTTTCCCAGCGGTATTGCCATCGAACATCCAGATCACAGCCTGACGCTCCGATCCAACTCCCAACTCCCAACTCCCAACTCCCAACTCCCGATTCCCGATTCCCGATTCCCGATTCCCGATTCCCGATTCCCGATTCCCGATTCCCGATTCCGCTACGCAAACCCGCGTTATGCTGCGCGCCCTCACGGCAACGGCGGCACGGCCGCAGGATCAGGCGGATGCAGCATCCAGCTTTTTATGTCACCGGCACCGATACCGGCATCGGCAAAACCATGGGCAGTACCGCGCTGCTGCACGCGTTGCGCGCGCGCGGCCGTACTGCCGTCGGCATGAAGCCGGTGGCCAGCGGCTGCGAGCACACGCCGCAGGGCTGGCGCAACGAGGACGCGTTGGCGCTGCAGGCCGCCAGCGACCCACAGCCGGAGTACGCCACGCTCAACCCGTACGCCTTGCCTGCACCGCTCGCGCCGGAACTCGCCGCGGCCGATGTCGGCGTGATGTTATCGCTGGAGCCGATCGCGCAGGCCTTTGCACGCTTGCGCGCACAGGCCGAGGTGGTGGTGGTGGAGGGCGTCGGTGGCTGGGCCGCCCCGCTGAGCGCGATGCTGGATCAAGCCGATCTGGCGCGTGCGTTGCAGCTTCCGGTGGTGCTGGTCGTCGGCGTCCGGCTGGGTTGCATCAACCATGCGCGCCTGACCGCTGCTGCCATTGCTGCCGATGGGCTGCAATGCATCGGCTGGATCGCCAATGAAATCGACCCGCAGATGGAGCGCGTGGAAGAGAACATCCAGATGCTGCACCAGCGTCTGGCAATGCCGTGCTGGGGCCGGATTCCGTGGCGTCCGGGCGCCGACGCTGCCACCCAGGCGCACGGGTTGCAATTGCCGCGATAGACCTCGTGGAATGCACCATGCAGGCAACAAAAAAGCCCGACAGAGGGAGGGATCTGTCGGGCCGGATTGCACGGGAGGAGGGACCCATGCAAAGACGCTGAATTTTTGTTGGCGGTTACTTGCGCCGGGTCTTGCCTGTTGCGCCGGCCTGATTGCTACCGGTCTCGAACTGCTGCTTGGTGAATTGCCCAAGCTCGCTGGACATCTTCAACCCCAGACCAATCATTTCCTGATTGACCGACGCCAGACGTTCCAGGTTGTCGCGTGCAACCTGCAGGCCTTTCGACCACACCGTCTGGTAAGCGCCCAGATCGCGCGCCTGCGCAAACTCGCCGAACAAGCTGCTGGTCGCGTTGGCGTTCTGTTTCAGCGTGTCCAATGCCAACTGGTTGGCACGTGCTGCGGCAGAGGCGAACTGACTGGTGAAGCTGTTTTCGAACTGCGCCGACATTGCGAACCCCTTGGGGAAGCCGTGACTGTCTGTTGCGTTGCAGCATACGCGGTTATTGCTGCGATGCAACACGTTCCCTGAAGATTTTCAAAATGGCCGCAGAAGTGCAGCTACATCAATACGTTAGCTGTCGCCCGAAATGTCAAAAGCCGCCCGGCGGGCGGCTTTTGGTCTGCGGAATGCGCTGCGCGATCAGCCGCGGTAGCGGCAGCCGGAGGTGCAGGTTTCATGGACCACGACCTCGCTCAGCTGCGGCAGCGCCGGCTTGAGCTGCTGCCAGATCCAGATCGCCAGGCGCTCGCTGGTCGGGTTTTCCAGCCCTTCGATATCGTTGAGATAGTGGTGGTCCAGGCGATCGTAGATCGGTTGGAAGGCGGCCTTGATGTCGCCGAAATCCATGATCCAGCCGGTCTCGGCGCCGGGTTCGCCGCTGACATGCAACTCCACCCGGAACGAGTGCCCGTGCAGGCGAGCGCATTTATGCCCAGGCGGCACATTGGGAAGCCGGTGCGCGGCTTCGAGCGTAAAGACTTTGAAGATATCCATGGGCGGTAGTGTAAGTGGGCGAGGCGCCCACGAGCCGGTGTCAAGCGCAACGCTGCAGTGTTTTTGCGGGGTTGCCACACCAAACCGCGCGCGGGTTGCAGCGCAACGTGCAGGGTCGACGCGCTGACGATCGCGGTTGCTTGTCGGCATGTGCCGTCGCGGCGCATATCCGGATGCGGATTAGGTCAGTGTTGTCGGTACACCGTGCAGCACCTACAAAAAAGCCGCCCCGAAGGGCG
>NZ_FLTX01000055.1 GCF_900092025.1 Xanthomonas bromi | reverse complement strand
CGGGCCTTGGGCGATGACCGGCGCGTCGGTCATCGGGTGCCGCCGGCGCACGCCAGTGCACACGGTGTGCGCTCGGTCGAACCGCACGTGATATGCAGGTGTCGCATCGCATCCTCCCTGGAGCGGCGGCTGTCACGGGCCGATATTTTAGAAGGTCTGCTGCAGCTTAGGTGAGTAAGCAGTAGGCTGGCGTGCCTTGAAGCGAAGCGCCCTGGGCAAGGCCAACTCCGCGTTATGCGTGTGATCAGGCCACCTGCCCTGCCCGCCGCGCCGAGACCTCTGCCAGTACCGCCCAGTCTGCGTTGCCATCGCCATGGGCGATGGCCTCGTCCAGGCCGGCGCGCAGTAATTCGCCCAACGGCATCGGCACCTGCTTGTCGGCGCCGGCCTGGATCGCCAGGTCCACGTCCTTGCGACCGAGCGTGGCAGTGAAGCCGGCGGGCAGGTACTCGCGTTGCATGATCAGGCGGCCATAGCCCTGGCAAGCGGGCGCAGCGAACAAGGTGTTGGTGAGCATTCCCAAAAACTGCGTGGCATCCACGCCGTGACCGCGCGCCAGCGCACTGGCCTCGGCCATGGCCCCGATGGCGCTGGCCAGGCAGAAGTTGGCGGCCAGCTTCACCGCATTGGCCTGCTCCGGCGCATCGCCGATGTGCCAGGTCTTCTGCCCCAGCACATCGAACATCGGCTGCACCCGAGCAACGGCCGCTTCATCGCCGGCCGCCAGAATATTGAGCTTGCCGGCTTCGGCCACATCGACGCGCCCAAGCACCGGTGCGGCCACGTAGGCGATGCCGCGCTCGGCATGCAGTGCGGTCAACTCGTGCGCCAGCGCCACCGAGATGGTGGCCATGTTGACGTGCACACTGCCCGCCGGCAGCGCATCCAGCACGCCGCGCTCCAGCAAGGTCTGACGCACTGCGTTGTCGTCGGCCAGCATCGAAAACAATAGCGGGCCGTGCGCGGCGTCGCGCGCCTGCTCCACCACCGTGGCACCAGCGTCACGTAGCGGTTGGGCGCGTTCGGACGAGCGATTCCACACGCTCAGTTCGAACCCGCCGCGCAGCAGGTTGTGCGCCATCGGCAGGCCCATCGTCCCCAAGCCCAGAAATCCTATCGGCATGCGTTGTCCTTGTTCGGTATGACGTCAGTGGTGCGGATCAGCTGGCGAACACGCCGCGCGCTTCACGCGGTTCGCAGCGCAGGTATTGCGGCGCCGGCGTGACCGATGCACCCAGCGCGGCGGCGGCATGCCACGGCCAACGCGGGTCGTAGAGGATGCCGCGTGCCAGCGCGACTGCATCGGCCTGGCCGTCCTGCAGGATCGCCTCGGCCTGCGCCGGCTCGGTGATCAGGCCCACGCCGATCACCGGCGTGGCGACCTGCGCACGGATCGCCTGCGCAAACGGGATCTGATAGCCGGCCTGCACCGCAATCTGCTGACGCGGATCCAGCCCGCCGCTGGAGACATGGATGTAATGCGCGCCTCGCGCATCCAGCGCCTTGGACAAGGCGATGCTCTGCTCCAGATCCCAGCCGCCTTCGACCCAATCGGTGGCCGAGATGCGCACGCCGATGGCGATTTTTTCGGACACCGCCGCACGCACCGCGTCGAAGATGCGCAGCGTCAACCGCATGCGGTTTTCCAGCGAGCCGCCATATGCGTCGCTGCGCTGATTGCTCAGCGGCGACAGGAACTGATGCATCAGATAGCCATGGGCGGCATGCAGTTCGATCAGGTCCAGACCCAGGCGTTCGGCGCGGGTTGCCGCGGTGACGAACGCGGCGACCACGGCATCGATGCCGGCGTCGTCCAGCGCCTGCGGCGCGGGCTTGCCTGGCTGAAACGGCTGCGCCGAGGCAGACACGGTCTGCCAGCCCTGCGCGTGATCGGGGGCAATGGCATCGCCGCCTTTCCAAGGCAGATCCGTCGAGGCCTTGCGGCCGGCATGCGCCAGCTGGATGCCGATCGGCATCGGCGACCAGCGCCGCACCGACTGCAGCACTTCATCCAGCGCCTGCTCGGTGGCGTCGTCGTACAAGCCCAGATCGGCGTAGCTGATGCGCCCTTCCGGCACTACCGCAGCCGCTTCGAGAATCAGCAGGCCGGCGCCCGATTGCGACAGCGTGCCCAGGTGGATGCGGTGCCAATCGCTGGCGCGACCGTCCTGTGCGGAGTACTGGCACATCGGTGCAATGACGATGCGATTAGCGAGCGCGAGCGGGCCGAAGGCGATGGGGGTGAACAACTGGCTCAAGGCAACATCCAGGCACGAGATGGGAATGCCCATTGCACTGCGCCGCGCGCCGCCGCACAACCGCTGCGATGGATCACTGCGTCATGCAGAGCGCGCACTGGCGTACCTGGCCGGCGCGGTATGCAGCGGGTCCGGTGGCGGCTGCAGGAACGCCAGCGCCTGCGCGCACGACTGCTCCACCTTCAACGTCAACAGATCGTCGGCGCGCGTCCGCCCGAAGTTCAGCGCAGCGATCGGCAAGCCATTGCGCGCGGCGGTCTGCACGAAGCGAAAGCCCGAATACACCATCAGCGACGAGCCCACCACCAGCACCGCATCGGCGGCCTGCAGATGCGCAAACGCGCGCTCCACCCGCTCGCGCGGCACGTTCTCGCCGAAGAACACCACATCCGGCTTGAGCACGCCGCCGCATTGCGGGCACGGCGGCACCATGAAGGTCTCGAAGGCGACATCGTCCAGATCCGCGTCGCCATCGGGCGCCTGCGCCGCGTCCAGCGCAGCCCAGCCGGGGTTGTCGCGTTCCAGCAGTCGCTGAAATTCGGTGCGCGGCATGTGCCGCTCGCAGCCCATGCAACGCACCACATCGAGCCGGCCGTGCAGGTCGATCACCGCCTGGCTGCCAGCGGCCTGATGCAGGCGGTCCACGTTCTGGGTGAGCAACACTTCCAGTTGCCCGCGCGCTTCCAGCGCTGCGAGTGCATGATGAGTGGCATTGGGTTGCGCCAGGCCGAAGCGCGGCCAGCCCACCAGGCTGCGCGCCCAGTAGCGCTGCCGCGTGGACAACTCGCCCATGAAGGCCTGAAAGGTCACCGGCTGCGGGCGCTTCCAACCGCCTTGCCGATCGCGGTAATCGGGAATGCCCGAGTCGGTGCTGCACCCGGCGCCGGTCAGCACGAACAGACGCCGATGGCGCTCGATGAAGTCCTGCAGCGTGTTGCCGGCTTGAACCATCGCGGTATTCATCGTGCAACTCCGGTGGCAGCAAGATAACCGTGCAGCAACAACACCAGTTGCGCTTGTAGCGGTGCAACCCGCGCGGCTGGCGCACCATCTTCCAGCAGGCTTCTCAGCGGCCCGGTGATGGCCGCCATGCCGATCTCGGCCACTGCCTCGCAATCGTCGAAGCGCACATCCGGCGCGGTAGCGAGCGCGGCTGCAAATGCCTGCTGCGAGCGCTTGCGCGCCTGCGATCCCAACGCCGTACCACCGTGCAGTTCGGAGATGGCATACAACGCGCGCGAGACATCCACGTGCTGCAACTTGGCGTGTACGAACGCACGCACCAACGCCTCGCATTGCTCGGCAAGCGGACGCCCGTGCTGTTGCGCGCAGGCCTGCTCCACCGCATGGACCACCGTCTGCAAATACCAGTCCAACACTGCGATCAACATGGCCTGACGGTTCGGGTAGTACTGATACACGCTGCCCACCGAGACGCCGGCACGGTCTGCCACGCGCGTGGTGGTGCAACCCTGCAGTCCTTCGGCCACCAAAACCTGAATGCTGGCCTGGCGAATGACCTCCACGGTGGCACGCGAACGCGCTTGTTGCGGGGATTTACGCGTTTTTTGCAGTGGCAAGGAGGTGCTCACGAATGCGAATGTACACACTGGCGGATGACCCCTAGTCTGGGGTGACTTCTTCGCGATTCCAAGGAACTCCTGCATGTCCGCTTCCGCACCGGTTGCATTGATCACTGGCGCCAACAAAGGCATTGGCCTGGCGCTGGTCGCCCACCTGGCCGACGCAGGCTGGACCGTCTACCTGGGCAGCCGCGACCCCGCACGTGGCGAGGCCGCACGCAGCAAGCTGCACAATCCAGACAACGTACATGTGGTGCCGTTGGATATCACCGACACCCACAGCATCGCCGCAGCGGTGGCGCAGCTGCAGACAACCGGCACCGCGCTCGATGTGTTGGTCAACAATGCGGCGGTGATTGTCGATGACGGCACGCCCGTCACCGCGACGCTGGACAACCTGCGCGCCACCTATGAGGTCAATCTGTTCGGCCAGGTCGCCGTCACCCAGGCACTGTTGCCAGCGCTACGCGCCGGCACGCTCAAACGCATCGTCAATGTCTCCAGCGATCTGGGTTCGTTGTCGCTGCAGGGCGACCCCGGTTATCGCTATCACGCGGTCAACGTGCTGGGCTATTGCTCGTCCAAGACCGCGCTCAACGCCTTCACCGTGTTGCTGGCAAAGGAATTGCGCAGCGAAGGCTTTGCGGTCAATGCGGTCAATCCCGGTTACACCGCGACCGATCTCAACGGACACACCGGCCCAGGCAGCGTGGAGCAAGCGGCCGCCACAGTCGCGCATGTGGCGATGTCCGAATTGGGCACGGGCGGGTATTACACCGAAGGTGGACGATTGGCGTGGTGATGCGGCACTGAGTCACCCAGGGCTGAGTCCACCCATCCGGGCGCGAAGATGAGCATTGTCGCGCCCGCTGTGAACTATGCAACGTGCCACATATTTAGGCACTGTATCGCACAAATTGCGTGATATGGCGCACACGCAACACCGCGGAAACATGTTGCCACGACAGTGGGCAGCTCCCCCCGCTGCCCCCAACCCGCCATGCCCTACACCCACACCCGGACCCTCTCCGGAGTGCGTCGTGCCGTGTTGCGTCGTCCGCTCGCGGTCGTTCTTGCACTGACTCTGACGACTCCCGCGCTTGCGCAGGAAGCCGCACCCTCCACGCCTGCCACGCGCAAGAGCGAGGACGGCATCTTCTCGCTCAACGACGAGCCCACCACCAGCACCGCATCGGCGGCCTGCAGATGCGCAAACGCGCGCTCCACCCGCTCGCGCGGCACGTTCTCGCCGAAGAACACCACATCCGGCTTGAGTACGCCGCCACACACCGGGCACGGCGGCACCACGAAGGTCTCGAAGGCGACATCGTCCAGATCCGCATCGCCATCGGGCGCCTGCGCCGCGTCCAGCGCAGCCCAGCCCAGCCCAGCCCAGCCCAGCCGGGATTGTCCCGTTCCAGCAGTCGCTGAAATTCGGTGCGCGGCATGCGCCGCTCGCAGCCCATGCAACGCACCACATCGAGCCGGCCGTGCAGGTCGATCACCGCCTGGCTGCCAGCGGCCTGATGCAGGCGGTCCACGTTCTGGGTGAGCAACACTTCCAGTTGCCCGCGCGCTTCCAGCGCTGCGAGTGCATGATGCGTGGCATTGGGTTGCGCCAGGCCGAAGCGCGGCCAGCCCACCAGGCTGCGCGCCCAGTAGCGCTGCCGCGTGGACAATTCGCCCATGAAGGCCTGAAAGGTCACCGGCTGCGGACGCTTCCAGCCGCCTTGCCGATCGCGGTAATCGGGAATGCCCGAGTCGGTGCTGCAACCGGCGCCAGTGAGCACGAACAGGCGCCGATGGCGCTGCACGAAATCGCTGAGCATCGAATCGGACATGCGTGCAACACCTCGCCCGGGGGAACGCGGCGGATCATCGCACGCATGCCTGCAACGCAATGCGTGTTGCGGACGCGACCGCATTGAAAGCCCCAGGAAAACTGGCTACTGTCGGTTGTCGCAGAAGCGAATCCATATCGCGTGCGAGGCATCATGCGCGACCACCCGCGCAACGCGTTACATCGGAACGCCGACATGCATCCGTTATTCACATCGTGAGCACCCTCTCTCGTCCGGACACTGTTTCCCCGGCCCGCTGCGCGCGGACGGCATTGCGAGTGGCGTTGCTGGAAGACGACGACGTGCTGCGCGACCGCGTGCTGCTGCCAGGACTGCAACGCCACGGTTTCGAGGTGATGCCATTGCGCACCATCGGCGCCTTGCATGCGCTGTTGCAGAGTGCCAGCGTCGAATTGATCGTGCTGGATATCGGCCTGCCCGATGGCGATGGCTTTACGTTGACACAGCAGTTGCAGGCGATGCGCCCGGCGCTGGGCATCGTGATCCTGAGCGGGCGCGGCGACCAACCCGACCGGCTACGCGGCCTGAGCCAGGGCGCCGATGCCTACCTGGTCAAACCGGTGGAGATCGAGATGCTGGCCGCCACCTTGTTCAGCGTGGCCCGGCGGCTCACGCGCGGGCCGGCCGGTGCATCGGTCCAGCCCGGCGGCATCGCGCACGCTCCCTGGCAGCTGCAGGACGACGGCTGGTGCCTGTTCGCACCCGATGGCAGCGCCGTGCCGTTGACCGGCTCCGAACGCCTGGTGATGCAGTGCCTATGGCAGTCGTCCGGGCGGCTGGTCACGCGCAGCGCGCTGCTGACCGTGCTCGGCGACAGCCTGGGCATGGAGATCGATCCGCATCGGCTGGATGCACTGCTGCACCGGTTGCGCCAGAAGGTGCTCGAACGCAGCGGAGCGGCGCTGCCGCTGACCTCGGTGCGCGGCGCCGGATATCTGCTCATGCCGCGGCTGCGGGCGCCAACGGCAGACGCATGACGAACTGCGTGCCTGCGCCGGGCATGCTCTCCACGCTGAGCAGCCCACCGGCGTGCAGCGCCAGTTCGTGCGCCACCGCCAGGCCCAGACCGGTCCCCTTGCCGACCGGCTTGGTGGTGAAGAACGGCTCGAAGACCTGCGCCAGCACCTCCGCCGGCATGCCGTGGCCGGTATCGGCCAGGGCAAGGCACACCATGGTCTGCTGCCGCGATACGCGCACGGTGAAAGTGCCGCCGCCGGGCATGGCGTCGCGTGCATTGGCGGCGAAATTGAGCATGACCAGCTCGAACTGACTGCGATCCAGGAACACCGGCACCGGCTCTGCGCAGGTGTGCAGCCGCAGGAGCACCTGCGCGCCGAGCAACTGGGCCAGCATTGGTGCAATCGCCTGCACCGCCTCTACCGCGTCCAGGCGCGTCGGCACGGCCAGGTCGCGCCGGCTGAAGCTCAGCAGTTTGCGACTGATGGTGGTGCCGCGCTGCGCGGCCAGGGCGATGCCGTCCAGCGCCTGCGCCATCGCGACCGCATCGCGCGGCGGATCGAAGTCCAATTCGTGCAGGCGATGCCGTTGCTCGGCATAGCCCAGGATCGCGCCGAGGATGTTGTTGAAATCGTGCGACACACCGCTGGCCAGATGACCCACCGATTCGATCTTCTGCAGATGCAGTACCCGCTGCTGCGCCTGTTCGCGCTCGCGGATTTCCACCTGCAGGCGCGCCGTGGTCCGTCGCGCGCGGTGCAGGCTTTCGCGCAGCGCGGTCACGGTACGGTCCAGCACCAGTGTGATCATCAAATAGCTCATCACCAGCGAGGGCAGGTTCTGGAACGGGCTCTGTCCGTCCCGCGGGTTGCGCCCCCAGGGGCTGGCCATGCCCAGCGCAAACACCAGCGCGATGCACGCATAGACACGCCACAGCGCGCGCCGCCCGATCACCAGTGCCGCCAGCGTCAGCAGCAGCATCGGGAACGGATCGAAGGCCTGCAGTTGATACCCGAAAGCCAGGTTGGCGCTCACCGACGAGCACAGCACCACCGCGATGAAGGTGCCGATGGCCGGCTTCAGCGCGCCCTGGCGAATCCGCCAGATGCCGTACCAGGCCGCCAGGGTGATTGCTGCATCGGTGCCCAGGTCCACTGCCAGCTGCACGGCGCTCATCTGCAGCCTGGCGTTGAGCAGGATGTACACCTTGTTGAGCGGAATCTCCACGCCCAGATACAGCAGCAACAGTTGCAGCGCCGGTGCGTTGCGCATATCCACCGGGTCGCGCAGTGGTACCCGTCGCAACCACACCGCCACACTGCGCCAGCGGAGCCGTAGCCAGCCGAGTGGCCGCAGGTGGAAAAGGCGTTGCCCCGGCGGTCGCATGCGGTGAGTCTAGCGTGAGCCACGCAGAAATCTTCGCGCATTGATCGACGAAAACCTGGCTGACTTAATCGGGCATAAATCCCCCGACGCAGCTGCCCAGGTATCCCATATGTCTTCGCCACGTCCGCTGCCGGCGCCATGCTCGCGCCTTGCCGTTCGCATCTTTCCGAAATTCTCTTACAGCCTGTTGACCACCGGCCTGTTGCTGGCCCTGGCCAGCTCCGCCGCGTTTGCGCAGACAGCCCCGACACCTGCGTCTGCGTCTGCGGCAGCCGCAGCCGCAGCCGCAGACGACACCACCGCCATCGCGCCAACCGACGCCACCGAGTCGACCGACGCGCAGACGGCCACCGACAAGGCACTGCCGCTGTCGGCGCAAGCCGCCGAGCCCTACTTCCAGGCCGAGGGGCTCAACGATGGCAGCGACAATGCCGCAGCCGCCGGACAGCGCGCGGTGGCGATGGGCGCGCGCGCCGATGCGAGCGGTGGATTCTCGGTCGCGGTTGGGCACCACAGCACCGCCTCGGCCGATGCCGCCATCGCCATGGGCGACGGCGCGGTGGCCAGCGGCGTCTCGTCCATCGCCATCGGCGGCAGCTTCTTCGGGAGCGGTTCTTCCGACGCGCAGGGCGCCACCAGCACCGGCTTCGGCGCACTGGCGGTGGGCACCTACGCGCAGGCCAGCGGCAGCAACGCCGCCGCATTGGGCTGGGCGTCCAGTGCCAGTGGCGGCAGCGCGCTGGCCGTCGGCACCTCGGCCGGTGCCAGTGGGCAGTACGCCACCGCGTTGGGCAGTTCCGCCGTTGCCGATGCCGAGCAGTCACTGGCCTCCGGCTATGCCGCCAGCGCCAGCAACGTCGGCGCGATCAGCCAGGGCGGTTTCAGTTCGGCCTCGGGCTTCTTCAGCGTTGCCATCGGCTACGGCGCCGCCGCCAACGGCGATGGCGGGATCGCCATCGGCGATGCCGCCTCGGCCGCCGGGCAGCAAAGCGTGGCCATCGGCGCCAGCAACGCCAGCATTCCCGCCCAGGCCAATGGCCTTGGCAGCACCACCGTCGGCGCGGGTGCATGGTCGCTGTCGGACTACGGCACCGCCGTGGGTTTCGATAGCCATGCCGATGCCGAACTGAGCATCGCCATCGGCGCGCACGCCATCGCCGCCAGCCTGAGCAGCGTGTCCCTCGGCGACAGCGCGCTCGCCGCGGGCGACTACGCGCTGGCGCTGGGCTCGATCGCCAGCGCCAACGGCAGCGGCGCGGCGGCGCTGGGCAGTGGCGCCACCGCGCTGGGCGACACCACGTTGGCAGTGGGGTTCAACGCGTCGGCGCTGGCATCCAACAGCGTCGCGCTGGGCGCCGGCTCCTCCGCCGAGCGCGTCAACAGTGTGGCGTTCGGCAGCGAAGGCGCCGAACGCCAGCTGACCCATGTGGCCGCCGGCACTGCGGCCACCGATGCGGTCAACGTCTCGCAGTTGCAGAGCATCGCCACCGCGCTCGGCGCCGGCTCGGTCCTCGACAACGGTGTGCTGGTCGGCGGCACCTACGTGATCCAGGGCACCCGCTACGCCAGCGTCGGCGCGGCGATGACCGCCCTGGACCAGGCACTGGACGGGTTGGACACCATCGGCGCAGGCGCAGGCGCAGGCACGGTTGCGGTGGGCGGCGGCGGCCAGGCGCAGATCGGCGTCGGCACCAACGCGGTGGCGATCGGCCCCAATGCCACCGCCAATGGCGAGAACGGCATGGCGGTGGGAACCCGCGCGCTGGCCTACGGCCCCAACGACACCGCGCTGGGCGCCAATGCGCGCGTCAATGCCGACGGCAGCACCGCGGTGGGCGCCAACACCAGCATCGCCGCCGCGGCCACCAATGCGGTGGCGGTGGGCGAAAGCGCCAGCGTCAGCGCCGCCTCGGGAACCGCCATCGGCCAGGGAGCGGCGGTGACCGCCGACAACGCGGTAGCGGTGGGCCGCGCTGCGGTAGCCAACCGCGCCAATACGGTGTCGGTGGGCAGTGCCGGCGCAGAGCGCCAGGTGGTCAACGTCGCCGCCGGCACCGCCGCCACCGATGCGGTGAATGTGCAGCAGATGCAGGCCGCAGACGCCGCATCAGTGGCCACGGCCAATGCGTATACCGACAACCGCATCGACCGCTGGGACACCAACCTGAGCGCATTGCGCGAGGACACCGACCGCCGCTTCCATCACCTGGACCAGCGCATCGACCGCATGGGCGCGATCGGCGGCGCGTATGCCGGCATGGCGACCAACACTGCCGGCCTGTCCGGCGCCAACCGGGTCGGTGTGGGCATCGGCTCGCAGGGCGGCGAAAGCGCGTTGGCGGTGGGCTATCAGCGTGTACTCGGCAACCGCGCCAGCGTGTCCATCGGCGGCGCGGTCGCCGGCAACGAAAAAAGCGTGTCGGCCGGCGCCGGCTTCAGCTGGTGAGCCGTCTGCCCGCCCTCGCCCGCCTGCTCCCATCGACTTCTTCCAGAGACTTCCTCATGTCGACCTCTCGTTCGTCCCTGGCACCGACGCTGCTGGCGTTGTCGCTGAGCCTGGCGCTGCCCGCCGCCCACGCGCAATCGGCGCCTGCGTCATTGTCGGTCCTCACCACTGGCACCCAATCGCGTCTTTACGACGGCCTGATCGTCACCTACCGCGACGGCAGCACCGAACGCCGCGACGCCAGCGCAGCGGCCGCCCGGTTGAACACCATCATGGCCGCGCCCGCCACCCGCACGCAGTGGTCCAGCCATTACCGCCAGAGCGCGCCCAACCTGCAGCGGGTGCGCCGGCTGGCGATCGGCGCCGATCTGGTGCGTCCCAACCGTCGCCTCAACCAGGCCCAGCTCGACAGTGTGATGCGGGCACTGAAGGCCGATCCGTCAGTGGCGCACGTCGAACCGAACCTGCTGCTGCAGCCGATCCGCAGCACCACCAACGCCACCGCCAGCGCAGTGGCGACGCCGAACGATCCGGGCTTTACCATGCAATGGCATCTGCGAGCGCCCGACGGGCATCTGGAAACGCTGGCACCGGACACCGCCAGCTATGCCAACCACGGCGGCATCGATCTGCTGCCGGCCTGGCAGTACGGCGATGGCGCCGGCATCGTGGTGGCGGTGATCGACACCGGCATCACCCGGCACCCGGATCTGGACCTGTCGCTGGCCGATGCCGGCTACGACTTCACCAGCAACGCCCTGATTTCCGGTCGCGCCACCGATGGCCGGGTGGCCGGCGGCTGGGACACCGGCGACTGGACCAGCGACGACAAATACCTGGCCAGCAATGGCGGCTGCGCACAGCCGGGCCAGCAGTCCGACAGTTCCTGGCACGGCACCCACGTGGCCGGCACCATCGCGCTGCTGAGCAACAACAATGTCGGCATGGTGGGCATCGCGCCCAAGGCCCGGATCCTGCCGATCCGCGCGCTGGGCCATTGCGGCGGCAGCACCGCCGACATCGCCGATGCCATCATCTGGGCCTCCGGCGGCAGTGTCGCCGGCGTGCCGGACAACCCCAATCCGGCCGAGGTCATCAACATGAGCCTTGGCGGTTCCGGCACCTGCAGCAGCGACACCATCACCGCCCAGGCCATTGCGGCCGCCATCGCGCGCGGCACCGCCGTGGTGGTCGCCGCCGGCAACGAGGGGATCGATGCGGCCAGCTCCACACCTGCCAGTTGCCCCGGCGTGCTCAACGTGGCGGCCACCGGCATCACCGGCAAGCGTGCGTACTATTCCAGTTACGGCAATAGCGTGACCCTGGCGGCCCCGGGTGGCGGCGTGTACCCGGACGACGCCGCGAGCGGCACCGTGGTCCGTGTCGGGCTGGTCTGGTCCAGCCTCAATCGCGGCACCCACGCACCGGGCGAGCCCAGCTATGCCGGCTACTCCGGCACCTCGATGGCATCGCCGCACGTGGCCGGTGTCGCGGCACTGGCGATCAGCGCCGCCATCGCGCACAACCAGCCGGTGCCGACACCGGCCAGGCTGCGCGAAATTCTGACCCAGACCTCGATCCCCTTCCCGGTCAAGCCAACGCTGCGTATCGGCGCCGGCATTCTCAATGCCAATGCCGCCGTCGCGCGGGCGGCCGGCGTCACCAGCGGTGGCGGCGAGGAACAGGCGGTGTTGCTCACCCGCGGCGCGACCGTCACCGCCGTGAGCGCGGCCGCTGGCGAAGGCCCGCTGTACCGGCTGGACGTGCCGGTCAATGCGCGCAATCTGCAGATCCGCACGTTGTCCGGCCGTGGTCAGGTCAAATTGTATGTGCGCACCACGCGCGCGCCCGGCGCCGACGGCAGCGATGCCGACTACAGCTCGACGCGCTCCGGCACCACCCAGAACGTGCAGCTGGCAGCGCCAGTCATCGACAGCTACTTCATCCGCGTGATTGGCGGCACAGGCGGCTATCGCAACCTCACGCTGATGGCGAACTACGCGTTGTAGTGCGCCTGGCGAGGTTGCGTGTTGCCGCGCGCGCCTGGATGCACAGGACAGGTGCATCGCGGCATGCGCTCGGCACTCCGGCTCCCACAGGTCGGGTACGCATCACGGACGATGACGCCGGATCGCCCATCTGGCGTGATCCGGCCACACGCAACGTGCCGGACACATCGCGCTGCGACGGTGGGCGGCTCCCTCGCTGCCCCCAACCCGCCATGCCCTACACCCACACCCGGACCCTCTCCGGAGTGCGTCGTGCCGTGTTGCGTCGTCCGCTCGCGGTCGTTCTTGCACTGACTCTGACGACTCCCGCGCTTGCGCAGGAAGCCGCACCCTCCACGCCTGCCACGCGCAAGAGCGAGGACGGCATCTTCTCGCTGGACCGCATGATCGTCACCGGTGCCGGCCAGGCCCAGAATCAATTCGATGCCTCGTATGCGATCACTGCGCTGAGCGCCGAGCAGATCGACAAGCTGGCCCCGCTCAACCTCGCCAGCCTGATCGGCTCGATGCCCGGCATCTATGCCGAATCCACCGGCGGCGAAGTGCAGAACGTCTACCGCATCCGCGGCATTCCCGACGAAGGTTCGTTTGCGGTGATCCAGGAAGACGGCATCAGCCCCTATCCGGACAACAACGGCTACTTCTACAAGACCGAAGGCCTGGTGCGCCCGGACCTGATGGTCGAATCGGTGGACACCGTGCGCGGCGGGCCCTCGCCGATCTTCGCCTCCAATGCTGCGGCCATCGTCAATTTCGTCACCCGCCAGGGCGGCGACACGCCCGAAGGCGCGGTGCGTACCACCGTCGGCGACACCGGGCTGTATCGGCTCGATGGCTATTGGTCGGGCAAGCTGGCCGACGACTGGTATCTGGCGGCCGGCGGCTTCGTGCGCCGCAACGACGGTTACCGCGATGTGGGCTTTCCGGCCGACGAGGGCGGACAGTTCCGCATGAACCTCACGCACACGCTGGAGCACGGCAAGCTGACCTTCACAGCCAAGCATCTGGACGACAGGAACGCGTTCTACATGCCGATCCCGCTGTACGACCCGCGCAACACCTCGCGCTCGCTGGACCCGTTGATCGACCGCTTCACCGGCACCTTGAGCACCGCGCAACTGGAGCGCGCCAGCATCGTGTCCAGCGATGCCGACGGCGCACCGCAACGGGAATTGCGCGACCTGTCCGACGGCCGCCACATGACGTTCAACCATCTGGGCGCCAACCTGGACCTGGCGTTCGACAACGGCTGGAGCCTGTCCAACAAGGCCATCGTCAATCGCCTGGTCATGACCTTCGACGCGCTGTATTCCAGCAATGCGCCGCAGGATGCAAACACGTATGCCAACAGCCGCCGCGCCGCCGCCAGCGCTGCGTTTCCCGGCCTCACCTCGCTGGGCTACGTCCACACCGACGATGGCAGCCGCTTCGCTCCGGCCAGCACCGACGGCCTGGTGATCCAGGGCCAGTACCGCGCGATGAATGTGCGCGCCGATTCGTTCGCCGACGACCTGCGCCTGCACCGCCGCTTCGATTGGGGCGGCGACAGCCACGACATCACGCTGGGCGTGTACGGCGCCTATTACGCGCGCTCCTACAATTCGGGTTACCAGAGCTATCTGTTCGAGATGCGGCAGAACCCGCGCACCATCGACCTGCTCGGCTACGACGCCGCCGGCAACGTGGTCGGCGGCGTGACCAAGGACGGCGTGGTGATCTACGGCGCCGACCGCGCACCCAGGGCAAGGCCTACACCAGCATGCTGGCGCCCTACCTCGCCGACACCTGGCAGGTGACCGACACGCTGCGCCTGGAAGGCGGCGTGCGTCACGAGCGCTACCGCTATCGCGCCTGGAACATGGCCCGCCCCACCGGCAACCTGGGCATGGCCGACACCCTGGCCGACGATGCCGCGCGCCTGTTGACCGGTGCCCGCGACCACACCGCGCTGGACGTGGGCGTGACCAACTGGACCGCCGGTTTCAACTACGACATCAACCCGATGGTCGGCATCTACGGCCGCGCCTCGCGTGCGCAGCGCGCACCCAGCGAGGGCGCCAACGAAGGCAATGTCAACATCCCCACCGCCGACCAGTTCGAGTTGGGCACCAAGCTCAACTTCGACACCCTGGACGTCTTCGCCACCGCCTTCTATACCAAGTACGACCCGTACAACATCGGCACCAGCGCGGTGAACCCGCAAACCGGCGCAGCCGAATCCAAGGACTACCGCGGCAGCGTCACCAACCCCGGTATCGAACTGGCGGCGGTGTGGACGCCGGCGCAGTGGCTGCGCTTGGACGCCAACCTGACCTACAACGACACCAAGGTCTCCGACCTCACCGAAGTGGTGGCCAATGGCGCGGTGGCGGTGGTCGATGTGGACGGCAACATGCCCAACCGGCAGCCCAAGCTCTACGGCAATGCGGGGCCCACGGTGCTCTTCACCACCGGCGCGTTCGATTGGGAAACCTCGTTGCGATACGCCTATGTCGGCAAGCGCTACGCCGACCTGGAGAACACCACCGTACTGGCTGCTTACGACACCTTGGCGGCCAACATCCTGGTGCGCAGCGGGCCGTGGGATGTGCAGTTGTCGGTCGATAACTTGACCAACACCTTCGCATTGACCGAAGGCAACCCGCGCACCGACACCATCTCCGGCCAGGGCACGCGCGCGCCGATCTACGGTCGCCCGATCTACGAACGCAACACGCGGCTGGTGGTGACGTACCACTTCTGAGTGCGCTGACGTCGATGCGCTGCATCGTTCGATGCCGGCACTCCACTTTCTCGATGCATCGCCTGCAGCGCGCCCGACGCGCTGCAGGCCACAAGGACCACCATGACACCTTCCCGTCTTGCCTGTGCGCTGCTGGTTGCAGCAGCGACGTGCTCCGGCAATGCCGCCGCCTGGGGCCACCGGGCGCATGCCGCCATCGACACCGCCGCCGTGCAGGCCTTGCCCGACGACGGCCCGGTCTTCCTCAAGCGGTACGCGCAGGTAATTGCCGACGGCGCCACCCTGCCGGACGGCTGGCGCAGCGAAAGCGAGCCGTTTCTCAAGATCGACGAAGACCCCAACCACGGTTGGTTCCGCGAGCAGTTCGCCTTCATGCAGCACCCGCCGCGCTCGCGTTACGCCTTCGTGCTGGCGCTGTACGACGAACAACGGCGCATCGCCCAACGCGACCCGCAACTGGCGCAGCGCATGAACGTCCGCTGGGCCGGCACCCTGCCCTACGCAGCCACCGAAGGCTACGAACGCATCGTGGCGACTATGCGGCAACTGCGCACGCTGCGTGCCAAGGGCCAGGACACCGGCGAACTCGAACGCACCTGCGCTTTTCACGTGAGCTGGTTTGCGCACTACATCGGCGATGGCGCGCAGCCGCAGCACGACAGCATCCACCACGACGGCTGGCAGGGGCCAAACCCCAATGGCTACAGCACCGACCCGAAGGTGCACGGCAAGTTCGAAAGCGACTATGTCGAAAAAATCGCGCTGACTCCGCAGGATCTGCTGACCCGCATGCCAACCGTTGCGCATCAACAAGGCGATGTGTTCGAGCAGATCCTGGACTTTCCCGCCATCGGCACCGGCCGCGTCGAGCAGGTCTACCGCCTCGAAAAAGCCGGCGCCTTCGACGATGCCTCCAGCACCGATGGGCGCGCGATGGTCTATCGCACCGCCGGCGATGGCGCGGCGATGCTGCGCGACCTGCTGGTGCGCGCCTGGCGCGAAAGCGCGCTGCAACCAGAAAAATCCACGCGGCCGCGCAGCATGGACCCCAGCCATCCGCAGTACGACCCGGCGACCGGATCTGCACCCGCCGGCAGATCGCCAACGGCGTAAGCACCGATGGCGACATAGCTCCGGCGCCATCGGCGTGCCGCAGTGCGCGTCGGCCACCGGGCGCTATGCGTCTCGGCCACGCCTGCAGCCGATCGAACGCCAGAGCGAACCCGGGCGAGCCGCATCACTCGCCGCGCGCAGGATGCGGCGCAAACCGACCGTAGGGACGTGCATCGTCGGCGCGTTGGCGCAGCACATAGGCCGCCGCAAAGGCGATCGCCAGCAAGGTCAGGCACATGCCGACCAGCGCGCCCCAGCCGCCGTGTTGCCAGAACCAGCCGCCCAGCGCACCGATGACGCTGGAGCCGGCGTAATACGCCAGCAGATACAGCGATGCCGCATGGCTGCGATGCACACCGCCGAGCCGGCTCACCCAGGCGCTGGCAGCCGAATGCGCAATGAAAAAGCCGATCGTCACCAGCACGATACCGGTCACCACCACCGCCAGTGCGTGCGCCAGGGTCAGCGCCACGCCGAGCACGCACAGCACGATGCCGGTCGTCACCACCGGTCCGCGCCCGAAGCGGTCCGACGCCGCACCGGCCACCGACGAACTGACGATGCCGAACACATACGCGCTGAAGATCATGCCGATCTGGCTCTGGCTCAAGCCGAACTCCGGCCCACCCAGACGAAAACCGGCGTAGTTGTACAGGCACACGAACACGCCCATCAACAGGAACGGCAGCGCGAACAGAAACGGCAGATTGCGATCGCGCAGATGCCCGGCCCAGGCGCGCAGATGGAAGCGCAGATTGATGCCGTGCCGGCGCACGAAGTTGCGCGACGGCGGCAGCAACCAGAAGAACGCCAGCGCACACAGCAGGTCGAACACGCTCAACACCGCCAGTGCGGTGCGCCAGTCATAGTGATCGGTCAGCACGCTCATCACGATGCGCCCGCTCATACCGCCGAAGGCATTGCCGGCCACGTACAGGCCGGTGGCCGCACCCATCTTGTTGGCCGGCAATTCTTCGCCCAGATACACCATCGCCACCGCCGGCACCCCGCCCAGCGCGATGCCGGACAAGGTGCGCACCAGCACCAGCGCGCCCCAGTGCGGCAGGAAGGCGGCGATCAGGTTGAGCACCGCCGCGATTGCGATCGACACGAACATCAACCCGCGCCGGCCCAGGTTCTCCGACACTGCGCCGGCGCAGAAGATCGCCAGGGCCAGCGCACCGGTGGCCAGCGACAACGGCAGCGAGGCGGTGGCCGCGTCCACGTTGAAGGCGCGCGCAAACTCGGGGAGCACCGGCTGCACGCTGTAGAGCAGTGAGAAGGTGGCAAAGCCGGCCAGAAACAGCGCCACACGAATGCGCAGCGCTGCAGTCGCGACGGCGCTGGCCTGGGCCAGAGCGGTTGGGTCGGGCAGCGGAACCGGGCGGCGATCGGTGGAAGACACGGGTGCGCACTTGAGACGTGGGAGGCAAGTATTCGCCCGGACCACCCCCCTGTCCAATATATGATGGTGTCAGTTGCCATATGTGGAACAGATAGACGGAGCTACGTCATCTGCGCTATTTCCTGGCGGTTGCCGAAGAAGGCAACTTCACCCGTGCTGCCGCGCGCGTGGGCATTGGCCAGCCGCCGCTGAGCCAGCAGATCCAGACCCTGGAACGCGAACTGGGCACGCCATTGTTCCGGCGCACCCACAGCGGTGCCGAACTGACTCTGGCCGGCGAGGCCTTCCTGGTCAAGGTGCGTCGCGTGCTCGCCGATGTGGAGCGCGCTGCGGAAACCGCACGGCGGGTGGCGCGTGGCGAATCCGGCCGGCTGCGCCTGGGCTTCACCGCCTCGGCCGCGTTCAGCCCGGTGGTGCCGCGCTTGATTCGCGATTTCCGCCGCAAGTGGCCGCACGTGGAGTTGCTGCTGGAAGAGACCAATACCGCCAGCCTGCTGATCGGTCTGGCCGAAAGCCGCCTGGATGCGGCCTTCGTGCGCTACGGGCTGAGCACGCCATCGGATTTGCAGCTGCTGCGCTTTGCCGACGAGCCGATGAAGATCGCCGTCCCCGCCGCGCACCCCCTGGCCACGCGCGACAGCGCACCGTTGGCAGCGCTGGCTGGCGAGCCGTTCATCCTGTTTCCGCGCAGCTTCGGCTCGAGCCTCTACGACGAAATCCTGGCCGCCTGCCGCGACTCCGGCGTGACCTTGCGCATCACCCAGGAAGCGCCGCAGATGTCGTCGATCATCAACCTGGTGGCCGCCGAACTGGGCGTCTCGGTGGTACCCGCCTCCACTGCGCAGTTACAACGGCCCGGCGTGCGCTATCTGGATATCGAAGGCCATATGCCGCTGGCGCGGCTTGCCCTGGCTGCCGCGCCGGGTGCATTGGAGACCACACCGTTGGTGCGGCATTTATGGGCGCTGGCGGACGTGCTGTGAGCCAGCAGGCTCTGACCCACCCAGCGCGCACCGATCGCATGAGCGCCCGCGTGCACGACATGGCGCCCCCAAGAGCGCCCGCGTCGCGCCCCACGCCATCCGCACGCACGGCGTGACCTTAACCGCGATGGAGGTCGTGCAATACCTTCTCCTTGCGCCGCATGCGCTCGCCTTGCGTCTTCGCCACCTGTTGCTGCCCTGCCTCGATCCCGACCTCAGCCTGCGCTACTCATGACGCGACTGCAGGCTCCGGCAAGCGGAAGAACGCACGCGCCGCGGCCGTGCTGTTGGCGGCGGTCACCGCGAGGTCTTCGCCACGATCGCGCGCCAGTTCTTCGACGATATGCGCCAGGAACATCGGCTCGTTGCGGCGGTCCTTGGGCATCGGCTTGAGCGTGCGCGGCAGCAGGTACGGCGCATCGGTTTCGATCATCAAGCGGTTGGCCGGGATGTTGCGCACCAACTCGCGTAGATGCGCGCCACGACGCTCGTCGCACAGCCAGCCGGTGATGCCGATGTAGTAATCGCGGTCCAGATAGGCGAACAGTTCTTCGCGCGTACCGGTGAAGCAATGCACCACCGCCGCCCCCAGCCTGCCGTCGAAGCTGCGCATGATGGCGATGAAGTCCTCGTGCGCATCGCGCTGATGCAGGAACAGCGGTTTGCCGTTGTCGGCGGCCAGCTGCAGCTGGCGCTCAAAGGCCTTGTGCTGCGCCGGGCGTGGGGCGAAATCGCGGAAGTAATCCAGCCCGCACTCGCCCACTGCGACCACCTGCGAATGCGCTTGCAAGGTGCGCATTTCCGCCTCGCATTCGGCAGTGAATTCCACGGCGTGGTGCGGATGCACGCCGGCGGTGGCGTACAGAAATCCGGGGTGTTGCTGCGCCAGTTGCAGTGCCAGCGGCGAATGCTCGCGGCTGGCGCCGGTGATCACCATCTGTGACACCCCTGCTTCGCGGGCGCGTTGCAGCACCGCGTCGCGGTCGCGGTCGAAGGAGTCGTGGGTGAGGTTGGCGCCGATATCGATCAACTGCATGTTGCGGGTGTCGTGTGGGGGTGAGCCGGGTAAGTGTAACGAGCGGGGGTCTAGCTCCGCTGAGCATCCCTGCTCCCGCAGGCGGGGGAAAGCAGCGTCTCGCTTCTCCCACAGGCAGGATAAGGCGGCATCTCTCTTCTCCCGCCTGCGGGAGAAGGTGCCGCGCAGCGCCGGATGAGGGGCTAGCCCACCACCGGCACCACCATCGCATCGATCTTCGCCGCCAGCGCCTGGATCGCCAGTTGCGCCGAGCGCGAGAGTTGCCGTTGCGGGGCCACGCACAGCGCCAGCGTCATCGGCTTGGTCAGGTGCTGGCGAAACGGCACGAACGCCAGGCGTCCATCGGCTACATCGGGCGCAGCGTCCAGCCACGACATCAACCCCACGCCGGCACCGGCGCGCACCAGGCCGCGCAGGGTGCGCACGTCGTTGCAATGGGTGAGCCGCTTCACGTCGATGTGCTGGCGCTGGTACAGCACCTTGGCGTGCTCGCCCACGATCAGCGGCGCGGCCGGCAGCAGCAGGCGGTGTTCCAGCGTCTCGCTCAGCTGTAGCTCGGTGCGGGTGCTCAGCGGGTGACCGACCGGCATTGCAATCCCCAACGGAATGTCCGCAAACGCGCGCACCTCCAGGTCCACGCTGCTTACCGGGTCCAGCAGCAGACCGATGTCCACATCGGCGGAGGTCACCATTTCCATCACCCGCTGGTTGCGCGCGGTGGAGAGGTTGAAGGTGATGCCGGGGTACTCCTGCACCAGCGCCGCCACCGCCGCCGGCACCACGCCCTCGCTGAGCGCGTCGATCATGGCGATCTCCACATGCCCGCGGCGCAGGCCCTTGAGCTCGTCGAAGCGCTCCAGGGTGCGTGCATACGCCTTCTCCCAGCCGCGCACATCCACCAGCAGCAGTTCGCCGGCGGCGGTCAGCCGCAGCCGGCCGGGCAGGCGTTCGAACAGCTGCGCACCCAGCTCCTCCTCGGCCTTGAGGATCTGCCGGTCGATCGCCGAGGCCGACACGTGCAACACCTCCGAGGCCTTGCGGATGCTGCCGCAGCGGGCCACTTCGATGAAGTAGCGGGTGAAGCGGGAGAAGGTCAGCATGCGGCGGCGCTCGGTTGGCGTTGCATTTTTTGCAATGGTTTGGCGGAAAAACGATGTTTGATCACACACTCCCGGCTTCCTAGAGTCAATCGGGCACCACTCCCGCCTCACGCCAGAGACTGCCCCATGGATGTCGCCGTCCCCGCCCTGCCGCTGCACTGCACCTTCGAGGCCGCCGACTGGCAGCGTCTGGCCCAGCACTGGCACGCGGTGGCGCTGAGTAGCGAGGTGGGGCAGGCGCCGTTCAAGGCCACCCTGCTGGACGAGCCGCTGGTGCTGTACCGGCTGGGCGAGGAGCTGGTGGCCGCGCGCGATGTCTGCCCGCACCGCGGGGTGCCATTGAGTATGGGCACCGCCGACGGCGGCGGCGTGGTGTGCGCGTACCACGGCCTACGCTTCGGCGCAGGCGGGCGCTGCAATCACATCCCGGCCAGTCCCACGCAGAACATCCCGGCCAAGATGCGCCTGCACACCTATGCAGTGGCCGAGCGCTACGGTTTGATCTGGGTATGCCTGGCCAAACCGGCGGGCGTGAACGATGCGGAAATACAGATTCCGCCGATGCCGGGTTGGGAGGAAGACGGCTTCCAGCGGATCGTGTGCCCGGCCTTCGACATCGGCGGCAGCGCGGCGCGGCAACTGGAAGGCTTCATCGACGTGGCGCATTTCGCCTTCGTGCACACCGCCACCTTCGCCCAGCCGGACAAGCGCGAAGTGCCGGCCTATACCACCACCGAAACGCCAACCGGTTTCAACGCCGATTACCTCAGCAGCGTGGCCAACTATTCGGTGGACATGCCGCTGCCGGACGTGGACCCCAACTTCCAGTGGCTGCGGCATTTCGAGGTGCATCTGCCGTTCACCGCCACGCTCACCATCCATTTCCCGGTACCGGGCAAGCGGCTGGTGATCATGAATGCCGCTAGCCCGGTGTCCAAGCACATCACCCGGCTGCTGGTGCCGATTGCGCGTAATTTCGATACGCATCTGCCGGTGGAAGACGTGCATGCGTTCAACCTGCGCGTGTTCGAAGAAGACCGCGCCATGGTCGAAGCGCAGCGGCCCGAATACCTGCCGCTGGACCCGCTGCTGGAGGTGCATATCCCGGCCGACCGCAGTTCCATCGCCTATCGCCGTGGGCTGCGCAGCCAGGGCTATAGCGACTTCTTCCTGCGTTGACCGCCAAGGAGCGCGCCATGAGCCTGCATGAAGTGCGTGTTGCCGACGTCGTCGATCAAGGCCATCGCCAACGCGCGATCCGGCTGGAACCGGTCGGCGCGGAATTGCCGGCATTCGAAGCCGGCGCGCATGTGGACCTGCATCTGCCGGATGGGTTGATCCGCCAGTATTCGATCGCCAGCGCGCCGCATGTGCGCGATCACTATCTGCTGTGCGTCAAATTGGCCGATGCTTCGCGCGGCGGCTCGCGGCATCTGTGCGAACAGCTCGCACCCGGCGATCGTCTGCGTATTTCGACACCGCGCAACCTGTTTCCACTGCATCCCGGCGATCGCCATGTGCTGCTGGCGGCCGGCATCGGCATCACCCCGCTGCTGTCGATGGCCGAAGCGCTGGAAGCGCGCGGGGAGTCCTTCGTGCTGCATTACTACGCGCGCCGGCATGCGGATGTGGCGTTTTCGCAGCGGCTGCAACAAGGCTTTAGACATGGACAGGTGCACCTGCATCTGAGCGACGGTGGGCAGAGCCCACGCGTGCATGTGCCCGAGGAATTGGGCCAGGCGCGTGCGCGCGACCAGTTGTATCTCTGCGGGCCGGCGGCCTTCATGGACCACTTCACCGTGCTGGCGAAGGCGCATGGCTGGACGGCGGCGCAACTGCATCGCGAACACTTCGCCACCGCGCCTGGTGTTACCCACGATGCCGAGAGTGCCTTCGACGTGGAGCTGGCCACCAGCGGCCGCGTAGTGCAGGTACCGGCCGATTGCAGCATCGCCAGCGCCCTGCTCGATGCGGGTATCGAGGTGGCGCTGTCGTGCGAACAAGGCATGTGCGGCGCCTGCCTGACCGGCGTGCTGGCTGGCACGCCGGATCACCGCGACAGTGTGCTTAGCGATACCGAACGCGCGGCCAACCGGCAGATGACCCTGTGCTGCTCGCGCAGCCGCACGCCGCGGTTGGTGCTGGATCTTTGAACGCTGTCTTTGAGATGCGACTGTGCTTGTTCAAACCTCGCGCTGTCTGGTGATTCGCTTGCGTACGCCGCTGACGCGCAACCGACGGCGCCATCCGACCGCATCCACGCTGCGCTGCACGCCCAGCCCTTGCACATACAGCGCGACACTGCGCGATGTCCCCGCCTGACAATTCTGCGCTGCTTTTTTTGTGAGTGGCTCTTGCACCGCAATCCGTGCCCGCTATCCGTGGCAAGCGCAGCACAACAGGTCAAGATAAGCACCCCGCATGCGTGCGCTACCACCGCACGCTGTCCCGTATTGATGAGATATCTGCCGATGTTCGTTTGTCCTGCCGTCAATCGGCTCCACCGTCAGAGCACACGCTGATGCGCTGGCCTGGCTTCGCGCTCGCCGCCAACGGCAGCACGGTTCGCACCGAAGTGCTGGCCGGTGCCACCACCTTCCTGACGATGGCGTACATCGTCTTCGTCAACCCCGACATCCTGACCACCACCGGCATGGATCACGGCGCGGTGTTCGTGGCCACCTGCCTGGCCGCCGCACTCGGCTCGCTGTTGATGGGCGTGCTGGCCAACTATCCCATCGGCATGGCGCCGGGCATGGGCTTGAACGCGTTCTTCGCCTTCAGCGTGGTCGGCACGCTGGGCTACAGCTGGCAGCAGACCTTGGGGCTGGTGTTCGTTTCCGGCTGCATCTTTTTGCTGCTCACCGTCAGCGGTGCGCGGCGTTGGTTGGTGGATGGCATTCCGCCCACCTTGCGCAGCGCCATTGCAGCCGGTATCGGCTTGTTTTTAGCCTTGATCGGACTACAGAAAGCCGGGTTGGTGGTGGCGCATCCGCAGACCTTGCTGACGTTGGGCGATCTGCACCAGCCCGAGCCGCTGCTTGCGCTGGCCGGATTGCTGCTGATCGGCGTGCTGGAACTGCGCCGCGTGCGTGGCGCCATGTTGCTCGGCATTCTGGCGGTGACCGTGGCCGCGCTGGCACTGGGACTGGTGCAGTACGCAGGCGTGCTGTCGCTGCCACCGAGCCTGGCGCCCACCTTGCTGCAGCTGGACATCGTCGGCGCCCTGCATGGCCAGGGCGGCAGCGGCGCGCTCGCTGCGGTGCTGCACGTGGTGCTGGTGTTCGTGCTGGTGGAGATGTTCGATGCGACCGGCACGCTGATGGGCGTGGCACAACGCGCCGGCCTGCTGCACACGCCTGCACAGCACCGCCAGTTCGACCGCGCGCTGCTTGCCGACAGCACCGCCATCCTGGCCGGCTCGCTGCTCGGCACCTCCAGCACCACCGCCTATGTGGAAAGCGCGGCCGGCGTGCAGGTGGGCGGGCGTACCGGCCTCACCGCGCTGGTGATTGCCGCCTTGTTTCTGCTTGCCCTGCTGTTTTCGCCACTGGCCGCGATGGTGCCGGCCTACGCCACCGCACCGGCGCTGATCTACCTGGCCTCGGTGATGCTGCGCGAATGCACGCAGATCCGCTGGGACGATGTGGGCGAGGCCTTGCCGGCCGCCCTCTGCATGCTGGCCATGCCGCTGACCTATTCCATTGCCACCGGACTGGCGTTCGGCTTCATCACCTATGCGGCGCTCAGGCTCGGCAGTGGGCGCTGGCGCGGCGTGCACCCGGCCACCTGGGCGATCGCGGGGTTGTTCGTGCTGCGCTATGCGCTGGAATGACCCGCGCCTCCATGTGCGCTGCGCCTACTGGCAGGCGCGCAAGCGGCTGGCCGCGCGCCACGCTGCAAGGCAAGCTACAGCTTCATTGGCGGTCGCACGCCACCGCACCTCTTACCGAGCGTCCTGCATGCCCACGCTTCACCGCTGCCTGCTCCTGAGCATGTGCATTGTGTTCCCTACCCTCGCGCATGCCCGCCCGCCGTCCGCATCTGCGCAACAACGCGAACAACAGGTGGCGCACTTGTTCCGTACTGCGGCCGAGCAACCGGCGCAGTTGCGCACCTGGCTACAGGCCATGCCGAAAGGTGGTGATTTGCATAACCACCTCTCCGGGTCGGTGTATGCCGAGCAATACCTGCAATGGGCCAGCGAGGATGGCGCTTGCGTGCAACTGGACGATCTGAGCCTGCGCGCGCCGCCATGCGGTGCCGGCCGTGAACCGGCAAATGGCCTGGCTGCACGCAACGCTGCGCTGTATGGACGGGTGGTGGATTCCCTATCGATGCGCAACTTCCTGCCCGGCCCGGCGCCATCGAGCGGCCACGATCAGTTTTTCAGCACCTTCGGCAAGTTCGATGCGGTGGTGCGCACCCGCGTTGCCGACACCGTCGCCGCGGTCCTGGAACAGGCCGCACGCGACCGCGTGCCGTATGTGGAAATCATCGCCAACCCACCGCAGATGGATCAGGCTGCCAAGCGCATGCAAGCCTCGCCGTGGAAGGGCGAGGACGATGCAGCCAATCTGCACGCACTGCAGGCCGATCTACCGCCACTGGTGCATGCCGCGCAACGCGACCTCGCCGACGTCGATGCTCAGGTACGTGGTGTGCTGCGGTGCGACCAGGCCGATGCGCGTCCCGGCTGCAAGGTCGATTACCGCTACGTTGCCTATGTGTTGCGTGTGCTGCCGCAACCGATGGTGTTCGGGCAGATGGCGCTGGCGCATGCGCTGGTCGCTGCCGGCGGCAGCCGCGTGGTGGCGCTGAACATCGTCGCGCCGGAAGATAACCCAGTGGCACTTGCCGATTACGCACGGCATATGGCGATGTTCCGCTTCTTCGCAACGCGCTACCCCGGTGTGCCGCTGTCGCTGCACGCCGGCGAGCTGGCGCTGGGACTGGTGCCGCCGGTGCAGCTACGCTCGCATATCCGGCAGGCGGTGGAGGCGGGTGCGCGCCGCATCGGTCACGGCGTGGATCTGCCCTATGAAGACGATGCCGATGCATTGCTGCAACGCATGCGTCGTGAGCACATTGCGGTGGAGATCAACCTCACCAGCAACGATGTAATCCTCGGCGTCAAGGGAGCCGCGCATCCGCTGGCGATGTATCTGCGTGCCGGCGTGCCGGTGGTGTTGTCGACCGACGATGCCGGCGTCTCGCGCGCGGACATGACCCACGAATACCAACGCGCGATGCAGGAACAAGGCATCGACTACCCCAGCCTCAAACAACTCGCCCGCAATGGTCTGAGCTACAGTTTCCTGCCAGGTGCCAGCCTGTGGAGTGCCGAAGGCATTCCTGCACCGGCCTGCGCCACGGCACTACAGCGCGAGACGGATGACGCGGCCTGTCGCGACTTCCGCAAGAGCAGCGAAAAGGCGCGCCTGCAATGGCAGCTGGAAACCGACCTGGCGCAGTACGAGCGTACGTTGCTTGCGCAGCGTCGCTAGTGCCGATGCGCATCACACAGGAGCACTGGCGCGATGCTGCCTCACCGGTAACGCCAGACTGCACGCGGACGCGCTCCGACAGCCTCGCAATCGCTACATGGCTTCCCATCGCCCCGATGCATCCCCTCCGATCGCCGGACACCAATGACCGATTCTTTCGCTGTTCTGCCCAAACGCCGCGTCATTCTCGAAGACGATATCGACGGCTTCACGCCCGCGCAGCTGCTGCTGTTGCAATCGCCCGAGGTCGAGGTACTGGGGATCAGCGCCGTGAGCGGCAACATCTGGCGCGATGAAGTGCTGGCGCACACCTGCCGCCTGCTGGAGCTGGCCGGCCATCCGCAGATCCCGGTGCTGCCCGGCCCGGTGCATCCGCTGCTCAACAGCGAGCTGGCCACCGAACGCTGGGAAGCGCTGTACGGCAAACTCGTCTGGAAAGGCGCGTGGACCAAACACTGGGTGGAGGGCGACACCGTGCAAAGCGCGCCGCGCTATCACGCGCACGATGTGGTGCCCGATCTGGCGCTGGGCAATCCCAGCGCAGTGCGCGCATCCGATGAACCGGCCGCGTTGTTCATGCTGCGCATGGTGCGCCAATACCCGGGCGAGGTGAGCATCGTTGCCACCGGCCCGTTGACCAATCTGGCCCTGGCGCAATCGTTGGACCCGGCCTTCGCCACGTTAGCGCGCGAGCTGGTCTACATGGGCGGCAGCCTCAACCCGCGGCAGCAGCGCAACAGCGTGAGCGCACAGCAATTCGCGCGCGAATTCGTCAACTCCCCTCGGCGCGAATTCAATCTCCGCTGGGACCCGGAAGCGGCCAGCATCGTCATGCGCGCACCGTGGCGCCAGATCACCATGGTGCCGGTCGACCCATCCACGGCCACCGAACTCACACCCGAGTTGCTGGCGCGCATGAGTGCTGCCGACACCACGATCGGCCACGCACTGCGCCGCCGCGAACCGGGCTTTCCGATGTGGGACGAGCTGGCCACCGCAGTGTGGCTGCACCCGGAGTTGGCAATCCATACCGAAACGCTCTATATCGACACCAACACCGCCTTCGACGCCGGCTATGGCGATATCGTGTCGTGGGCACCGGGGTATCAGCCAGGGCTGGGCGAGCAGGCGCAGACGGTGGTGCATACGGTGGATGTGCAGGCATTCGAGCAACTCTTGATTGACCGACTCACTGCGCCGCAACCGCCGGCGGTGGGGCTGCCGCTCCCCCTTCTCCCTTCGGGAAAAAGGGCCCCGTAGGGCGGATGACAGTGCTGCGCTGATTGGATAGCCCGTAAACAATGTGGAAGCGAATGCCTGACACATCTCCAACTCGTGGGGCACCCTCACCCCAACCTCTGCTCCACGCTCCGGCCCGCGCTAGCAGCGCGGGCGCTCCAAGTCACGCGCGTCAGTGGCGCGCAAGCCGTGCCTTGCCGCCCCGGCAGGAGAGGAGCCAGTGACAGGGGCGGCCAGCCTGAGAAAAAACGACGACCCATGCCGCTTTCGCGTGTTAGATCCAATGCAAGAAGCCGCACACACGCTGTCCTTGCAGTACCAGCTCGTGCTTCAACGGTTCACGCGCTCCTTGCAGCAGCGTGGCATCCAGCTTCCCACGCAGTAGCAAGCACATTTACGCTCCCTGCACGCTAGCAGCAATGCGAATCTCAAATCCCCGCTTCCCAACAGGTGACCCATGCAACTCCCAGCGCAGTGGCAGGCCGGCGTCGATCGCAATACCGAAGTGCTCCGCGGCCACACGCAGTTGCTGGCCACCTTCCACGCGCCACCGGCAACTGCACGGGATGGCGGCGGGCCACGCGGCCAAATTGCAGGCATCGTCAGCACCACGCGCACCCAGCCCGCGCTGGCCGCGCGGCTGGCGACCCAGACGCTGACGCGCATCCATCAGGCCAACGAGCGTCTGTGCGCCATCACCCGCCTGCTGCCGGCGCGTGCCGCCGCCGATGCCGCACGCGTGCAGGCCGCGCTCGCCGGCGGCAGCGATGGTGGTGCGTTGGCCGGCGTGCCCTTCGTGGTCAAGGATCTGTTCGATGTCGCCGGGCACGTCACCACTGCCGGTGCTGCGGTTCGCGCGCAGTGCTTGCCTGCGACCCGCGATGCGGCGGTTGTGCAACGGCTCAGCGATGCCGGCGCGGTGCTGGTGGGCACTGCCAACATGGACGAATTCGCGTACGGCTTTGCCACTGTCAACGCGCATTACGGCACCACCACCAATCCGCACGACCAGCAGCACCTGGCCGGCGGCTCATCGGGCGGCTCGGCGGCAGCGGTGGCCGCCGGGCTGGTACCGTTCGCGCTCGGCTCGGACACCAACGGGTCCATCCGCGTGCCGGCCGCGCTGTGCGGTATTTACGGCCTGCGCCCGACGCATGGCGCCGTGCCCCTGGATGGCGTGTTTCCGTTTGTCGATGCACTGGATGTGGTCGGCCCCTTCGCCACGTCGGTGGCCGATCTACGCCGCGTCTACGAGGTGATGTGCGGGCATGCGCTGCCCTCGCGCACTGCCGGCAACCTGCGCATCGCCCGGCTGGGCGGCTGGTTTCAACGCAATCTCGATCCGGATCTCGAGGCCGGACTAGAGGCGTTGCTCGCTGCCTGCAACAGCACAGCCTCGATCGACCTGCCGGACGCAGAACGCGCGCGCGCAGCGGCCTTCGTCCTCACCGCTGCCGAGGGCGGACACCGCCACCGTAGCGCGCTGAGCGCACACGGCGCGCAGTTCGACCCGGCCACGCGCGACCGTCTGCTCGCCGGCCTGCAATTGCCCGCCAGCGCAGTGGCAGACGCGCACCGCTTCGCGCACTGGTTTGCCGAGACCATGCACGCGCTGTGGGACGACGTCGATGTGCTCATTGCACCGGCCACGCCGTGCGTGGCACCACGCATCGACCAGGACACCATCCAGATCGATGGCCTGCCGGTCTCCGCACGCGCGAATCTCGGCATCTTCACCCAGCCGCTGGGGTTGGCCGCCTGCCCGGTCCTGGCCGCACCGTTGCCGCGTCCCGGGCGCCTGCCGCTGGGCGTGCAGCTGATCGCCGCGCCCGGCCGCGAGGACCGCCTGTTTGCGCTCGCCGCGCAGCTCGAACGCGACGGCCTGCTCGCCTTCAGCCCACCGCCGGAGACGCGCTGATGCTGCATACCCTGCGCGCACGCCGCGGCATGGTGGTCGCACCGCACCATCTCGCGGCACAGGCCGGCCGCGACGTCTTGCGCGACGGCGGCAATGCCATCGAAGCCGCCGTCGCCACCGCCGCCTGCCTGGCCGTGGTCTACCCACACATGACCGGCATCGGCGGCGACGGCTTCTGGCTGATCCACGAGCCCGATGGGCGCGTGCATGCCATCGACGCCTGCGGCCGTGCCGCACGCGCAGCAACGCTGGACTTTTACAACGGCCACACCAGCATCCCGTGGCGTGGCCCCGGTGCCGCCAATACCGTGGCCGGCACCGTCTCCGGCTGGGCGCTGGCGCTGCAGCACGCGGGTGGCACGTTGCCGCTGCATCGCCTGTTGAGCGACGCGATCCATCACGCCGACGCAGGCGTGCCGGTCACGCTGGGCGGCGCGCAGATTGCCGCCAGCGATGGCGCTGAACTGCGCGCGCAACCGGGCGCCTATGCCGAGATTTTCGAGCCGCATGGCGCCCCCCTGCACGAAGGTGCGCTGCTGCAGCAACCGCAGCTCGCACGCACCTTGCAGCGGCTCGTCGATGAAGGACTGGGGAGTTTCTATCGCGGCGCGATTGCCCACGACATTGCCGAAGACCTGCAGGCACTCGGCAGTCCGCTCGCCGCACACGACCTCGCGGCCCATCACGCCGAAGCCAGCGTCCCGTTATCGGTTGCCATCCATGGCGCGCGTCTCTACAACCATGCACCCCCGACGCAGGGGCTGGCATCGCTGTTGATCCTCGCGCTGTTCGATCGTCTGACGGTGGACCAGGCAGACAACTATGCGTATCTGCACGGGCTCATCGAAGCCAGCAAACAGGCGTTCCTGATCCGCGACGCGCACATCGGCGACCCTGCCTGGATGACGCTCGACGCACAAGCCCTGCTCGACGACCACGCCGCGCTCGATGCACTTGCCGCACGCATCGACATGACCACTGCCCTGCCCTGGCCGCACCCCTCGCAAGCCGGCGACACCGCCTGGTTCGGCGCCATCGACGCGCACGGCCGTGCGGTCAGCTGCATTCAATCCACCTACTTCGAATTCGGCTCCGGCCTGGTGCTGCCGCGCACCGGCATCGCCTGGCAGAACCGCGGCTGCGGCTTCCGTCTCGCTCCAGATGGCTGGAACGCAATCGCCCCGGGGCGCAAACCCTTCCACACACTCAACCCCGCCCTGGCCACCTTCGACGACGGCCGGGTCATGGCCTACGGCACCATGGGCGGTGAAGGCCAGCCGCAAACCCAGGCCGCCGTGTTCTCCCGCTACGCCCGCTTCGGCATGCCGCTGCAACAAGCGATCACCGCACCACGCTGGCTGCTCGGCCGCGGCTGGGGCGAACAGAGCACGTCATTGAAGCTGGAAAACCGCTTCGATCCTGCAGTGGTGCAGGCCCTGCGCGATGCCGGGCATGCGGTGGAACTGCACCCGGCCTACACCTCGGTGATGGGGCATGCCGGCGCGTTGGTGCGCGAGGTCGATGGCGTCCTGAGTGGCGCAAGCGATCCGCGCTCGGATGGCGCGGTGGCGGCGTGGTGACCATCGCGGTCGTTGCGCTCCTGGGGCGGCTTCTCCCACGGGATGAAAGCATCCATGCGTCGCAAGACCGTCGTGCCGGAGCGTCCATAGCGAACCCAACCGCGGCACCTTCGGCGATCGGTGTGCCATGCTTAAGCACGCCGATGGCGAGCCATCCACATCTGCGTTACTGCTAACGCGTCGTTGAATCCACTCTCAAGGAAAGCAACATGACAGACCAAGATCAAAATCAACCGTCGCTGGAAGACGTCAAGCTGGCATTCGATGGCCAGAGCGTGGATTGGTATCTCCAGAAGCTGGTCGGCATTGCCAACACCGCGGACGTGCAGTTCGGCATCACGCTGTTTGTCGAAGGCATCGTCGTTTCCGGCCAGATGGTCAGCGGAAAGCGGTATTTCGAAGCATTTGCGCAAGAGTTCTCTGCTGCCTACCCCGGCGGTGACGACGAAAAAGAGGAGATCCGTCGCGCATTTGCCAGCCACGCCAGCATCTACGACTCCGAAGACGATGCGCAGCAGAGCAGTACACCGCCGCAGTTCATCCACCTGATCGAATCGCGTTGCTTCTCACCCGGCGGCCAGCCGCTGCCAAGCAACCGTGGCGTGCTGTGGCGTGGCAAGGTCAATGCCGTGTCCGGCTTCACCCTGGGATCGCTGTCGGCGGACTGAGCCTGGCACGTGTTGCCTTGGTGTGAGGTGCCCGCATCTCACATCTTTGGCGTGCTGCCCGTCTTGCGTGGCGGCGCGTTCTTTACGTAACGGTCGAACCACTCCAGCATTTCAGCCACCACATCTTCGTTGGATTCGCGTGCGCTGTACCAGTGCGGCTCGAACGGCAGTAGCACCAGGCGTGCGGTGCCACCGTTGCCACGAATGGCCTGAAACAAGCGGGGTGCCTGCGTGGTTTCGGTGCCGGGGTTGGCGTCGTCCATGCCATGCACGATCAACAAGGGTTCGTTGATCTTGTCGGCGTGGAAGAACGCCGACGCTTGCGCATAGACGTCCGGTGCCGTCCAGAACGAGCGACGCTCGCTCTGGAATCCGAAGGGCGTCAACGTCTTGTTGTAGCTTCCGCTGGTGGCGGCCCCTGCGCGAAACAGATCTGTGTGCGCCAGCAGGTTGGCGGTCATCAGCGCGCCGTGGCTATGTCCGGTAACGCCGATGCGCTGACGGTCAACCACGCCCAACGCCACCGCCTTGTCCACCGCAGCGGTGGCGTCGTCCACCAGTTGCTGCAGATAGGTGTCGTAGGCGGTCTTGGGGTCGCCCACGATAGGGAACGCAGCATCGTCGATGATGGCGTAACCGGCCAGCAGCAGCAGCTGGTGGTCATTGAGACGGGTGAAATCGCGCTCGCTGGCGCCGCTGACCTGGCCGGCTTTGGAGGGATCGGCATAGTCGAGCGGGTAGGCATAGAGGATGGCCGGCACGCGTGTGCCTTCCTTGTAGCCGGGCGGTGTGTACAGGGTGAACGACAAGTCCACGCCGTCCTTGCGCTTGTAGCTCACCAACCGCTTCTTGATCTTCCGCACCAGCGGGGTCGGATCCGGGAAATCGGTCACCGGCGTGGCCGTGGACGCAACGGCGGCTTCGCCCGCTGCCGGTGCCGGCAGCGGTTGGCCCAAGGTGCGCAGATACACATTGGGTGGATCAGTCGGCGACTGATGCCAGGTCAACAGGCGCGACGCATCGTCTCCTGCAAATCCGAAGAACACCTCGTCCACCTTGGCGTCGCTACGGAACAGCCGCTGGGTCTTGGCGGTGGCAAGTACGTAGCGATCCAGGAATGGCCGGTCACCCGCCGGCGAGGCACCTGGCCCGCTCAGGAACAACGCACCTTGCATTTCGCGCAGCACGGCCTGGCCGTTGGCCAGCACCTGCATCTCGGGCAGACCTGGGTCCGCATAAAGATCGTCGGTGGACAGATCGAACAACACGCGCTCGCCAACGCCGGGGCGGTCGGCATCGACGAGCGTGGTCCGCCGCCAATGGCGGTTCTCGTCGTACTCGTCCAGCAATGCTTGCCCGCCTTCGGCGAACCACGACAGGCCCGCATACCGCTGCTGCACGCGGGCAAGTTCGCGCGGTTTGGCGGTGAACGGTGCCGCCAACGTCATCAGCTTGTCGCGTGCGGGCACGCTGGTTTTCCAGTCACCGCCGTCCAGCGCCTCGGCCCATACCAGCGTGGCTGGCTGGTTGGCACGCCATGCGTAGGCGCGCGGGCCGGTGGGTACGCCCTGCACCGGCACCCGGTCGGCGACCGGCAGATTGGCCAGCACACGCTCGCCACCATGGTCCAGGTCCAGCACCGCGACATCGTGGGCGAACCGCGCATAGGTCGTGACGTAGGAATACGGGGTCTTCAACCGTTCCACGAGCACATGGCGACCATCCGGCGCGCCGTCGACCGTGTCGTACACCGCCGGCGACCCGAGCTTGCGTTGGCGACCGGTTGCCGCGTCCACCGTGAGCAGCTGCGCGGTGGCGTAATAGGTAAACAACGCCTCGTCCTCTGGACTGGACAGCGTGTCGCGCGCTTCATAGGTGCTGCTTTCACCCTTGCCCTGGATGGTTTCCTTGACCTCCGGGCCTGGCGGCACTGCCGCCCTGCGCGGTGCGGGGCCCAGGTCGTTCGGCACCGTCTTCAACAGCAAGGTGTCGCTTCCGCCCAGCCATTGGATCTCGCCCCCAAGCACAGGATTGAGCTGCACATCGTCGATCTTGCGTACCTGCCCGGTGGCAGCGTCCCCCACCCAGAGCTCGACACGGTCGGCGGCCGTGTTGTTGAAGGCGAACCGGCGCCCATCCGGGGACCACACCGGCGACGCCGGACATGCGCCGGCCGGCAAGTTCACCGCCGTCTGCTTGCCGGTGGCAATGTCCAACAGGCTGAAGCCCTGTAGGCAGGAACGAATGCCGTATCCGTTGGACATGTCGTGGCGGCTATGCATGCGCGGCTCCACGCGCACGCCGGCGAGCTTGAGATAGGGCTCGGCCACCCGCGCGATCGGCGGATACTGGGTCCGCTGCACCAGCAACAAGGTCTTGCCGGTGGGATCCGGCCGCGGCGATGGATTGAGCGGCGCGCGCATCACGCCCAGCAGCGGCTCCGGTGGCTGCCGATAACCGCCCTCCGGGGTGCCTGCAAACGCAGCCACCGGCATCAGGCTGACGAGCACGAACAACGCGGTCCATCGGTGCGAGGTGATCATCGGCAGATCTCGGCGGTGATCGCAGCAAGCTAGCACGCCCAATTGCCCTGCAATCTGCGCGTATACGCACCCCTGTCGCCACTTCCGCATTGCGGAGACGAACCCACCGCGTGACGCCGATGCCCCACGCGTGCGCGAGCGCACATCAGTGATGCACTTGGCAATCTCCAGCGCATGCGTCTGCCGTGCAACGTGGCCCGGATCACGCAGTTCACCTCGGCCGTTGGCAGATCCTTGCGCTCGGCCTGCGCGCCCGCGGGGGAGCAAGACGGGGCCCCGTCTGCCCATGACAGGACGCCGGCAGCTGCGTGCAGACATGTGATCGTGCTGGCGTTCTGCAGAGCTGGCGCTCGTGGTCGAGCGGATGCGCATGGCTGGCATCGGCCGATCTTCGATCATCGCGGTGCGATGCGTGACCCGCCTGTCCATCGCCGCGTTGCATTTTTTGCAGCACAAGCTCGCGAAAAAACTCTTTGATGGCGACAGGACTGGCTCCCTATAGTCGACGCATCACCTCTCCCGCCTGCTCCCGGACTGCGATTGAACGTTCTGCGAGCCCCGTTGGTCCTGTCGATGTCCGCTGCCTCGCCCTCCCGCCGAGCGACCGCCGATCTCACCGCTGCTGGCGGTGCGCGTGCCGTGGCACGCTGCGATGCGCTGGGCATTGCACCTTATAGCGACAGCGATACCGGGCTGTTCCGCGGTTGGCTTGGCCCTGCCCACCGCGCCACGGTGGAACAGGTCGCCACCTGGATGAAAGCGGCCGGCATGCAGGTGCGCATCGATCCGCTCGGCACGCTGGTCGGCCGGTACGCCGGCACGCAGCCAGACGCGCCCGCCCTGCTGATCGGCAGCCATCTGGACAGCGTGCGCGATGCCGGGCGCTACGATGGCCCGCTCGGCGTTCTGCTCGGTATCGAATGCGTCGCCGCACTGCATGCGCAGGGCCGCCGGCTGCCGTTCGCCATTGAGGTGATCGGCTTCGGCGACGAAGAGGGCTCGCGCTTTCCCGCCTCCATGTTCTGCAGCCGCGCGCTCGCCGGCACGCTCGACCCCATCACGCTGGCGGTCACCGATGCCGCCGGTATCACGGTGGCCGGCGCCCTGGCCAAGTGGAACCTGGACATCGCCGATGTGCAGCGCGCCGCACGCGCACCGGGCAGCGTGCTGGCGTATCTGGAAACGCATATCGAACAAGGCCCCGTATTGGAAGCCGAAGGACTGCCGCTCGGTATCGTCAGCGCCATCGCCGCCCAGCGTCGCTTCGCATTGCGTTTCGATGGCCGCGCCGGTCACGCCGGCACCACCAGCATGGCGCTGCGCCGCGACGCATTGAGTGCAGCGGCCGAAGCGCTGCTGGCCATCGAACGCATCGCGCGCGCAGGCAGCGGCGATCTGGTCGCCACAGTCGGCACGCTGCAGGTCGCGCCCGGCGCCACCAACGTGGTGCCAGGCCGTGTGGACTGCACGCTGGACGTGCGCGCCGGCAGCGACGCAACCCGCGATGCGGCCGTTCACCAGATCCAACAGGCACTTGCGCAAATCGCCATCCACCGTGGCATCGCCATCGCCATCGAGCCGCTGCAGACACTGGCCGCCAGCCCCTGCGCGCCGGCACTGATCACGCGCCTGGAACACGCGGTGGCCGCACACGGCATCGCACCGCGCCAACTGATCTCCGGTGCGGGCCACGATGCGATGGTGATGGCCGCGCTATGCCCCACGGCGATGCTGTTCGTGCGCTGCGCCGGCGGTATCAGCCATCATCCGGACGAACATGTCGACCCGGCCGATGCCGAACTTGCGCTGGCGGCCATGCGCCACTTCATCGAACACCTGGGAGATCCGCTTGTCACCTGATCTGCGCCACCTGCACACCTTCGGCGAACTCGACCCGCCACAGCGCCTGTTGATGGGGCCCGGCCCGGTCAATGCGCATCCGCGCGTACTGCGCGCGATGGCGGCCGATCTGCTGGGCCAGTTCGATCCGGAAATGACCACCTACATGAACGAGGTGATGGCGCTGTACCGGCCATTGTTCGGCACCGACAACCGCTGGACGTTTTTGATCGATGGCACCGCGCGTGCCGGTATCGAGGCGGCGCTGGTGTCGCTGATCAGCCCGGGCGACCGCGTGCTGGTGCTCAACTTCGGCCGCTTCGGCTTGTTGCTCACCGAAATCCTGGGCCGGCTCGGCGCCGACGTGCACACCGTGGATGCGCCGTGGGGCGAGGTGCTGCCGCTGAGCGCCATTGCCGAAGCGATCGAACGCGTGGCACCTAAAGTGGTCGCGACCGTGCATGGCGACACCTCCACCACCATGGCGCAACCGCTCGATGGCGTCGGCGCGCTGTGTCGCGCGGCCGGCGCGCTGAGTTATGTGGACGCCACCGCCACCATCGGCGGCATGCCGATCGCCAGCGATCGCTGGGAGATGGACGTGGTCACCGGCGGTTTGCAGAAATGCCTCGGCGGGCCGTCCGGCTCGGCGCCGATCACCGTGTCCGAGCGCGCGGCCGAGGCGATCTTCGCGCGCCGCCATGTGGAACGCGGCATCGTGCGCGAGGACATCACCAACGGCAGCGGCCCACGCATCGCATCGAATTATTTCGATCTGGCGATGATCATGGATTACTGGTCGGACAAGCGCCTCAACCACCATACCGAAGCCACCACCATGCTGTACGGCGCACGCGAATGCGCACGCGTGGCCTTGCAGGAAGGCTTGGATGCACGCTACGCGCGCCACGCGGCAGCCGGGCGTGCGGTGAGTGCCGGCATCCGCGCGTTGGGCCTGGACGTGTTCGGCGACGGTGCGCATCGCATGACCAACGTCACCGGCGTGGTGATTCCGCCGGGGATCGACAGCGATGCGGTGCGCCGCCGCATGCGCGAGGATTTCGAGATCGAGATCGGCACGGCGTTCGGTCCGCTGCAGGGCAAGATCTGGCGCATCGGCGCGATGGGCTACAACGCGATGAAGCACAAGGTGCTGATCACCCTGGCCGCACTGGAAGCGGTGCTGCGCGCCGAAGGCTATGCCTGCACGCAAGGCCTGGCTGTGGAAGCGGCTCTGGCGGCCTGGCATGCGGAGCCGGCTGCATGAGCGCGGCGCGCGAGCTGGTCGGCTACGGCGCCACGCCGCCGCCGGCGCAGTGGCCCGGTGGCGCGCGCATCGCCGTGCAGTTCGTCATCAATTACGAAGAAGGTGCCGAGAACTGCGTGCTCAACGGCGATGCCGGCTCGGAAGCGTTTCTGTCCGAAATGGTCGGTGCGCCATCGCACCCCGGCACGCGCGCCATGGCGATTGAAAGCCTGTACGAATACGGTAGCCGCGCCGGCTTCTGGCGGCTGCATCGGCTGTTCACCGCACGCGACGTGCCGGTCACCGTGTTCGGCGTGGCGCAGGCATTGGCCTCCAATCCCGAGGCGGTAGCCGCAATGCAGGCGGCCGACTGGGAAATCGCAAGCCACGGGCTGCGCTGGATCGACTATCAGCATGTGGATGAAGCCACCGAGCGCGCGCATATCGCGCAAGCCATCGCAATGCACACCCGCGTCACCGGTAGCCGCCCGCTAGGCTGGTACCAGGGCCGCACCAGTTCCAATACCGCGCGTTTGATCGCCGAAGAAGGCGGCTTCGTCTACGACGCCGACAGCTACGCCGACGATGTGCCGTACTACGACAGCCGCCACGGCCGCGCGCAGTTGATCGTGCCGTACACGCTGGACGCCAACGACATGAAGTTCGTCGCCTACAACGGGTTTGCCGATGGCGAGCCGTTCTTCCGCTATCTGCGCGACAGCTTCGAGCAGCTGCGCAGCGAAGGCGGGCGCATGCTCTCGATCGGCCTGCACGGGCGCATCGTCGGCAAGCCCGCACGCGCGGCCGCACTGGCGCGTTTTGTCGATCACGTGCTGGCCAGCGGCGATGCATGGGTGGCGCGCCGCATCGATATCGCCCGCCATTGGCTGCAGATGCATCCGGCGTGAGCATCGCAGCCTCCGACATCGATCTGCCCAAGGTGATCGCGCAGGTGACGGCCGCCTTCCATGCTTACGAAAGCGCATTGATGCGCGATGACATCGCCGCGATGGATGCGCTGTTTCACGCAGCCCCCAGCACCGTGCGTTATGGCATCGGCGAAGTGCTCTACGGCATCGATGCGATCCGCGCATTTCGCATCGGCCGCGGCGGCTCACCGCAACGTCAGCTTCGACATGTGGAGGTACATAGCTACGGCCACGACTGCGCGACCACGCATGCCGAGTTCCTGCGCGAAGGCAGCAGCGTGCGCGGCCGCCAAAGCCAGAGCTGGGTGCGCTTTGCCGATGGCTGGAAGGTGGTGGCGGCGCATGTGTCGCTGCAGGGGAGCCACGCATGAGCGTGACCGATGATCCGGTGCTGGACGATGCAGCGTTCGTCGCGCGCTACCGCGAGTTGTTCGAGCATTCGCCATGGGTGGTGGAACGTGCCGCACAGCGTCGCCCGTTCGACGATGTGCATCGCGGCTTGATGCAGGTGGTGCTGGATGCATCGCCGGACGATCAGGTCGCGCTGATTCGCGCGCATCCCGAGCTGGCCGGCAAGGCGTCGATCGACCGCACGCTCACCGCCGCATCGGCCGCAGAGCAGGCATCGGCCGGGCTGGATCGGCTCAGCGAAGACGAATTCAAGCGCTTCCACGCGCTCAACCAGGCCTACCGCCACCGGTTCGGATTTCCGTTCGTGATCTGCGTGCGGCTGCACGACAAGGCCGGCATTCTCGCCGCGCTGGAACGGCGGCTGGATGCATCGCGCAACGCAGAGATCGCCACCGCCATCGCCGAAATCGGCAAGATCGTTCACATGCGCCTGGAGGCACTGCCATGAGCCTGGCCCACCTCGAACGCGCGCTCGCCCGCGACCTGCAATGCCTGGCCCACGGTGGCGATGCGTGGGTGCAACCGCGCGTGCATCCGGCCGGGCACGTGTATGACGTGATCATCGTCGGCGCCGGCCAGAGCGGCCTGGGCGCGGCATTCGCGTTGCAACGCGAGCGCGTGCACAACTTGCTGGTGATCGACGAAAACCCCGCCGGGCAGGAAGGCCCATGGGTGACTTACGCGCGCATGCAGACCCTGCGCACGCCCAAGCACATCACTTCGATCGACCTGGGCATGCCATCGCTCACCTTCCGCGCCTGGTGGGAGGCCCAGCACGGCAGCGCCGCATGGGACACGCTGGACAAGATTCCGCGCGGCAGCTGGATGGACTATCTGCGTTGGTATCGCGCGGCGCTGCGGTTGCCGGTGCGCAACGCCACCCAGCTGGCGCGCGTCGAACCGGACGTCGCGCCCGGCATCCACCGCCTGCATCTGACGATGGGCGCCCCGCTGCTCACGCGCAAGCTGATCCTGGCCACCGGCATCCAGGGCGGCGGGCAGTGGGTGGTGCCCGACTGGATCGGGCGTGCCCTGCCTGCCCACCGCTACGCCCACACCTCCGGCCACATCGACTTCGGCGTATTGGCCGGCAAGCGCGTCGGCATTCTGGGCGGCGGCGCTTCCGCATTCGATAACGCCTGTTTCGCGCTGGACCAAGGCGTTGCCAGTGCCGAGGTGTTCGTGCGACGCGACGCGTTGCCGCGCATCAACCCGTTCCGCCACATGGAGCAGGCCGGCATCATTCCGCGCTTTCTGACGCTGCCCGATGCAGACAAGTACCGCATGATGGCCAGCTTCTTCGCACACAACCAACCGCCCACCAACGACACCTTCCAACGCGCCTGCGCGCACACCGGCTTTGCGCTGCATCTGGGTGCGCCATGGCTGGACGTGGCCGAGCGCGATGGCGAGGTGGTGGTGCGCACACCGCAGGGCGAACACCGTTTCGATTTTCTGGCCGTGGCCACCGGCCTGGTCACCGATCCCCAACTGCGCCCGGAACTGGCCGCGCTGTCCGGGCGCATCGCCTGCTGGGCCGATCGCTACCAGCCGCCGCCGGGCCAGGCCAACCCGGTGCTGGATGCGCATCCCTACCTGGGGCCGGGCTTCGAGCTGCTGCCGCGCACGCCCGACGATGCGGCGCTGCTGCACGGGCTGTTCGCGTTCAACTATTCGGCGCTGATCAACCACGGCCCCTCGGCGGCGGCGCTGTCCGGGCTGAAGGTGGCACTGCCGCGGCTGGCCCGCGCGGTGGCCGACCAGCTGTTCCTGGACGATCGCCAGGCCATCGTCGACAGCTATCTGGCCTACGACCAGCCCGAATTCGTCGGCCAATGGCCGCAACCCAGCCAGGCGGTGGCATGAGTACGCTCTCCACGCACGTGCTGGACACCGCCAGCGGCCGCCCCGCCGCCGGCGTGCCATTGCGCCTGTTCGCCGGCGACACCCTGCGCTTCGAAACCGTAACCAACGCGGACGGCCGCTGCCCGGACCTGGCCGCACTCACGCTGCAGCCCGGCCGCTACCGGTTGGAATTCGACGTCGCCCGCTATTGGCAGGCCACCGGCATGGCGCTGGCCGACCCTCCGTTTCTGGACCAGGTGCCGATCGCCTTCGGCATCGCCGACGACGGCCACTACCACGTGCCGCTGTTGCTCTCGCCCTACGGCTACTCCACCTATCGCGGCAGCTGAGCGCGCTGCGTCGCCCGCAGCGCAGGCAGCCCGGGCTGCGCTGCTCGACGGTCTGCGCTTCCACCGTCGTGCCAGCGCGAGTGAACTGCTACGCGTGGTGTCAGACCGGTTTCACCCAAGCGCCGTAGAATGGCGCCTTTCCGGCGACAGGCCGGGGCCCCGGAATTGTCATGATCCACAACGATGTACTGCGCAGCATCCGCTACATGCTCGACCTCAGCGACGACAAGGTGGTGGAGATCACCCACCTGGCCGACCCGGAGTTCGCGCTCGACAAGCCGCAGGTACAGACCTGGCTGAAGAAGGAAGACGAGCCCGGTTTCGAGTCCTGCACCGATGCGATGCTGGTGCGTTTTCTCGACGGCCTGGTGCTGCGCTTCCGCGGCCGCGACGAGAGCCAACCGGTCCGCCCGCTGGAAACGCGCGTCGGCAACAACCTGGTGTTGAAGAAGCTGCGTGTGGCCTTCGAGCTGAAGGACGTCGACATGCACGCCATCTTCGCCAGCGCCGGCTTCCCGCTGTCCAAGCCGGAACTCTCCGCACTGTTCCGCCAACCCGGCCACAAGAATTTCCGCCCCTGCGGCGACCAGCTGCTGCGCGCCTTCCTCAAGGGCCTGACTGCCCGGATGCGCGAAGCGGGTTGATGTCCGGTCGACGTCCCGTTGGTGGGATCGGTCTGACTCGGCCGGTCTGACGACACCGCGACGCGGTGTCGTCTTTCTCCAACAAACCATCAACAAACTATCTCGTGTGATCTCCTCGCCCTCGTTGCGTTTGCCGCAGGGCCCTCGCTCGCTCGCCATCGCGCGACACGCTGCAAGTACGTCCTTGTAAGCACTTGCGGCATCCATGCCGCGTCAGGTCCCGTGACGGTGAGCGGGCAAGCACCAGTCGAGTTAGCCGGTGCTCAGCGTTTTTCAACCAGCAAACGTTCTGGCGTGGTGTCCTCGCCGATGCGGGACCGTTGGCGGCATGGATGCCGCCATCGAGCCCGCAGGGACGGGTTCACGGCGTATCGCGCAAGCGCTGAGGACACCGCGCACTTGACACCGCGAATTTGCTGCAGGGTGCCAGCAATGCATGAGGTGCCTCTGATTCCGCAGCTGCAAAGTGGCTTCATCTACACGCCACTACGAGATCAATCGCGATGGGATGCAGTGCATATCCGCTCGCCGCAGCGCGTAACGCAAATCCAATGCCGCTAACGATACGCTCGCGGCCTGCATACACGGATGTGATCGGATGGACTTTGCAAGGTTGCGCCAGCGCAGTGCGCGTTGGCCCGAGCATGCCGCGGCGATGGCTCTGGTATTGGCAGTACACAGCCTACTGCTGCTTTGTCTGAGCCGCGTTGGGTCATCGGCGATAGCGGATCGCAACCACATCGACGCGCCACGCATGACGCTGGAGTTCATCGCGCGCGTACAGCCGCCAACCACTTCGCAGACAACACCAACTGTCATCGCAACCCGGCCGATTGCAGCCTCGCATTCCGGCAGCGTAACCACCGCGGCACTCCCTCAGCGCGCGCAAGCACCCAACCGCACCGCGCTTCAGCCACCAGCAGCGCACGCTGCCCAGGATGAGAGCATTCATGGCAGCGCCGCCCCGACAGCAGTTAACAGTCAGCAACCGCTAAATCTCGCACTGCCTGCAGCGACCATCGCACCTGCACCCACCACGCGCACGCTGATGCAGCGCACGGCACCTGTGGACTACCACACCACCCGCTTCGCCAAGGCCTGGACACCGGACGGTGGCGAGATCCAGCAGACCTGGGCATTCCGCTCCAAACTGGCCGGTGCAGCGCTCTCGTTGACTGGCGCACTGGAGCGCCCCTGCACGCAAGGCGAGCGCGACCAGCGCTTGCAGAAATGCTTCGGCAAGCAGTACCAGGGCGACGTGTCGCCGCCGCTGCCAGGGAACTGATGACGGTGCAGGCAAGACCTGCATTGCATCCGCGTGCCGCAGCCGCATCGATCCACTGACTGCGGCAACGCGTACCTCGCACGGTCCGTGTTGCCACCCAGCCGCCCGTCACAGCGTCGCCGCAGCGTGCCGCAGCCCGTATCCTTGCCGCGCATGACCGACCCCGTTTTTCCGATCTCCCCGTTGTTGCCGCAGATCCGCGACAGTCTCGCCGCGCATCCGCGGCTGGTGCTCGAAGCGCCGCCCGGCGCCGGCAAGACCACCCAGGTGCCGTTGGCGCTGCTGGACGCACCGTGGCTGGCCGGCCGCAAGATCGTGATGCTGGAGCCGCGTCGCGTGGCGGCCCGCAGCGCGGCGCAGTTCATGGCGCGTCAGCTCGGCGAACCGGTCGGCGAGACAGTGGGGTACCGCATTCGTTTCGAGAACAAGACCTCCGCGCGCACCCGCATCGAAGTCGTCACCGAAGGCATCCTGACCCGGCTGATCCAGGACGACCCGATGCTGGAAAGCGTCGGCGTGCTGCTGTTCGACGAATTCCACGAACGTCACCTGGCCGGCGACCTGGGTCTGGCGTTGGCGCTGGATGTGCAGGCGCAGGTACGCGAAGACCTGCGCATCGTGGCGATGTCGGCCACGCTGGACGGCGAACGGCTGGCCGGCTTTCTGGAAGCCCCGCGGCTGAGCAGTGCCGGGCGCAGTTTCCCGGTGGACGTGGCGCACTTTCCCGCACGCCGCGACGAAGCGCTGGAGCCACAGACGCGGCGGGCGGTGGAACACGCGCTGTCCACCCATCCCGGCGATGTGCTGGTGTTCCTGCCCGGCCAACGCGAGATCGCGCGCGTGCACACCGCACTGCAGGACGTGCTGGACCCAGCGGTGCAGGTGTTGCCGCTGCATGGCGAGCTATCGGTGGAGGCGCAAAGCCAGGTGTTGCAGCCCGGCCCGCAAGGCCGCCGCCGCGTCGTGCTGGCGACCAACGTGGCCGAATCGTCGGTCACCTTGCCCGGCGTGCGCGTGGTGATCGACAGCGGACTCGCACGCGAGCCGCATTACGACCCCAACAGCGGCTTTTCGCGGCTGGACGTCGCGACCATTGCGCAGGCCTCGGCCGACCAGCGCGCCGGCCGCGCCGGGCGTGTCGCCAGCGGCTGGGCCTACCGGCTGTGGCCGCAATCGCAACGGCTGGAACCGCAGCGTCGTGCCGAAATTACCCAGGTGGAATTGGCAGGCCTGGCGCTGGAACTGGCTGCCTGGGGCAGTACTGCGCTGCGCTTTGTCGATGCACCACCCAGCGGTGCGCTGGCCGCCGCGCATGAACTGCTGCAGCGGCTGGGTGCGCTCACCGCAAGCGGCGGCATCACCGCGCTGGGCCGGCGCATGCTCGCGCTGGGCACGCATCCACGTCTGGCGGCGATGCTGGCGCAGGCCGGCGATGCGCCGCGTGTGGCGCTGGCCTGCGACCTGGCCGCACTGCTGGAAGCACGCGACCCGCTGCGTCAGGGCGGCGACGGGCTGGCCGCGCGTTGGCGTGCGCTGGCGGCATTCCGTCAGGGTCGCAGCGCGGCCGATGCCCATCGCGGCGGCCTGGCCGCCATCGACAGCGCCGCCAAACAATGGCGACGCCGCCTGCGCTGCGACAGCGCCCCGCCTTCCAGCGTGGAGGCGCACGCGCTCGGCGACCTGCTGTCGCATGCCTTCCCCGATCGCATCGCCGCCCGTCACCCGGCCGACCCGCTGCGCTACCTGCTCGCCAACGGCCGCAACGCGCGCCTGTTCGACCACAGCGATCTGCGCGGCGAACCGTGGCTGGTGGCCAGCGAACTGCGCTACGAAGCCAAGGACGCCTTGCTGCTGCGTGCCGCCCCGGTGGACGAGGCCTACCTGCGCCGCAGCGTGCCCGAGCGTTTCCTGCAGCAGGACGTGGTGCAGTGGGACGCCGACAAGCGCGCCCTGGTCGCCCGCCGCCAATCCAGCTTCGACCGCATCGTCCTCGACAGCCGCCCGGCCGGCCGCGTCGATCCGGCACACGCGGCCGACGCGCTCACCGACGCGGTGCGTCAGCTCGGCCTGGACGCCCTGCCATGGACCGAGACCCTGCAGCAATGGCGCGCACGCGTGCAGTCGCTGCGCGTGTGGATGCCGGAGCTCGCCTTGCCCGATCTGTCCGACACTACGTTGCTGGACACGCTCGACACCTGGCTGCGCCCGGCCTTCGCCGGCAAGACCCGCCTGGACGCGCTGGACGAGGCCAGCCTGGGCGAAGCGCTCAAGGCCGCCCTACCATGGGAGCGCCGCCAGACCATCGACCGTCATGCCCCCACCCGCATCAGCGTGCCGTCGGGCATGGAGCGGCAGATCAGCTACGCGCTCGACGACACCGGCCAACCGCTGCCGCCGGTGCTGGCAGTGAAACTGCAGGAATTGTTCGGCCTGGCCGAAACCCCACGCATCGCCGACGGCCGCATCCCGTTGACCCTGCACCTGCTCTCCCCGGGCGGGCGCCCATTGCAGGTCACCCAGGACTTGAAGAGTTTCTGGGCGACGACGTATCCGGATGTCCGAAAGGAGATGAAAGGGCGGTATCCGCGGCATCCGTGGCCAGATGACCCCTGGACCGCAGCAGCAACGCACCGAGCAAAACCACGCGGCACTTGATACGCACGGACCCGCGGCGGCGGTGAGCGCATTCCGTAGTCGAGTTCCTCCGAGGCGCCCCCCTGGACGGCCGCAGCGACCCATCGAGCCAAGCCACGCGGCACCTGAGAACACATCCCGCGTCGGCAGCAGAGGCGGGTAGGGCACGGGGCAAAGCCGCCAACTCATGCAACCGCCCAGTGGCCTCGCCCCTCATCTGCCTTGTGGGCGCGCAGAGAGAGATGTTCCAGAAAGAAAAGGAACGGGCGACATCCCATTGCTCTAGCGAAGCCACACCAAGCCACAGATCCCGCATTGCCTAAGCACTTCGCACCGGCACATCACACCGACGTGCAGCGCTGTTCTTAACCGTAAGCCAAACGGCACGCGAGCCCGCTAACGCCGCCTATACGCATCAGCGCACAGACTGCGGGCCACGTAATCAGAAAGGAAACGCTTCCGATGAGCAAGCTGACTGTGATCACCGAACGCGCCCTGGAGCGTGCCCTGGAACTGGCCGGCACTGCAGGCGACCAGTTGCGTCATGCCGCGTCCAATGCGGGCGATCAGGCGCGCAATGCCGGTAGCAGCCTGCGTCACTTCCGCCCGGGCGCGAGCGAATGGCTCAAGAGCGGCGCCGCAATCGGTGCAGTACGTAATGGTGGCAAAGCTGCCGGCAAGCTGGTCAAGCGCAACCCGGCCGTCACGGTTGCCGCGGCGGTCGCAGGCCTGGGACTGATCGGCTACGCGGTGTACCGCAAGCGTCAGCGTGACCAGCAGGTGCTCGGCAGCAATGTGCATCGCCTGGATCGCGAACATGCCGGCAATGCCAATGCGCGTCGCGCAGCCTACCAGCGTCGCGGTGCCGTGACCCCGAGCGACGGCATCGAATAAGCCAACCCTCGAAGCGGCCCACAACGCCACGGCCTTACGCCGTGGCGTTGTCGTTTCTGCCATACATGCAGCGCACTGCATCGATGTCCGCCATTGCGATATCCGCTCTGCGGGCCGTGCGCGTCATGCGATAGGGCGACCATCAAACGGACCGAGCAACCTTTAGCCGTGGATGGCGCAGACGAGGTGTGATGCAGGCCTGGGACGTCCCAGGTCAAAGCACTGGCAAGCCCACCCGACAGCCAGGCGATCATTTTTCCAGCCACGAATCGTGGCGCTAGCTGCTAGACGCCAATGCAGTGTCGCGTCGTGCCGCACACGCGGCAGATGCACACGCTCAGCGGCGGCTCCGGCTCGGCCGCGCGCTGGTCGTGTCTGCAATGCGCCACTGCCCGGGTGCGAGCGTGTCCAGCCGCCAGCCGCCGATGGCCACGCGCACCAAACGCAAGGTCGGTAAGCCCACCGCTGCGGTCATGCGCCGCACCTGCCGGTTGCGGCCTTCGGTGATCTGCAGTTCCAGCCAGGCATCGGGCACGGTCTTGCGCACGCGGACCGGTGGATCGCGCGGCCAGAGCTGCGGTGCCGGATCGAGGCGGCGCACCTGTGCCGGCCGGGTCGGACCATCGTTGAGCACCACCCCGTCGCGCAACGCCTGCAGTTGCTCGGCGTGCGGCTGTCCTTCCACCTGCACCCAGTAGGTCTTGGGCCGCTTGTGGCGCGGGTCGGTCAGCCGATGCGCCAATGCGCCATCGTCGGTCAGCAACAACAAGCCTTCGCTGTCGTGGTCGAGCCGGCCTGCCGCATACACATCGGCCGGCAAGCCGAATTCGGCCAGCGTGCGCTTGGGCGGCTGCGAGCGGTCGCTGAATTGCGACAGCACGCCGTAGGGTTTGTTCAACAACACCAACATGCCAATCCTGTTGCGCGACGCGCTGCCCAAGCCCCAATGACTCCAGATGCCCGCATGCCGGCACGCGCAACGCGCCGGCATGTGGGCCATGCGTCAGCGCTTGACGAACTTCAAGGTCATGCGGTCGCTTTCGCCGATAGCCTTGTACTTGGCGTCGTCGGCCTTGTCATGACTGTTGCTCGGCGGCAGCGTCCACACACCGCCCGGATAATCCTTGGTGTCGCGCGGATTGGCGTTGAGCTCGCTCTTGCTCACCAGCGTGAAACCGGCTGCCTCCGCCATTGCGATCACCTGCGCCTGGCCGACATAGCCGCTCTTGTCGTCGGCCGGCACGTCGGCCTTGGCGCGATGTTCGACCACGCCGAGCACGCCGCCGGGCTTGAGCACCTTGTAGAAGCCGGCAAACATCGCTTCGGCATTGCCGGCCATGCGCCAGTTGTGCACGTTGCGGAAGGTCAGCACCAGGTCGGCCGAGTTGTCCACGCCGAAGGAGGGCGACTTCGGCACATACGACACGAACGATGGCTTGCCATAGACCTCCGGCTTGGCCTGGAACTTTTTCTCCAGGTCGTCGCGCGCGCGCTGTGCGTAGTCGCGGCTACGACCTTCGGGCGCCGATGCGGGGTCGACCACTGCCGCAACGTACTTGCCCTTCTCGCGCAGGTACGGCGCCAGGATTTCCGAATACCAGCCGCCACCCGGACTGATCTCGATGACGGTCTGGGTCGGCTTGATGCCGAAGAACGCCAGCGTCTGGCCAGGGTGGCGATATTGATCGCGCTGCACGTACACGCGGTCGCGCCAGTTGCCGTTGATGGCCGCCTGCAACGCGGCGTCCGGGGCCGGCAACGTCGCACTATCGGCTGGCTTCACGGCCATCGCCACGGGTACGCTCATCGCCACCACCACACTCATCACACATGCACACGCCAGCTTGTTGCGGATCATCGCAGCGCCCTCCTCCGGGAAAAGTAGCGCGAGCCTAGCATGTGCTCCGGGGCATGCCATGTGCCCGAAGCACCATCGTGCAAAGCGGGCTTCGGCATCGTCTGCCGCCGACATGTTCAGATCCTGTGAGCTACCGAGGACGATCGGCGGAACGCTGAATCCACACAGATGTCACACGCAACATCGATACGCGTGACTATCCTGAGCGCAGTTCGAAACAGGAGCATCCACAATGACCCAATCCCGCGCACTCGGCCGCTCCGGCCTGCAGGTTCAACCAATCGTCTTCGGCGGCAATGTCTTCGGCTGGAGCGCCGATGAGGCGACCTCGTTCGCGTTGCTCGATGCGTTCGTGGATGCCGGCTTCAATCTGGTCGACACGGCCGATGGGTATTCCGGCTGGGTGCCTGGCAATCGCGGTGGCGAATCGGAAACCATCATCGGGCGTTGGCTTGCGCGCAGCGGCAAACGCGACAAAGTGCTGATCGCCACCAAGGTCGCCAAGTGGAGCGAGCACCCGGGCCTGTCGCCGGACAACATCGCCGCGGCGGTGGAAGACTCGTTGAAACGTCTGCAGACCGATGTGATCGATCTATACCAGGCGCATGAAGACGACGAATCGATTCCGCTGGAAGCCACGCTGGCTGCGTTCGGCCGATTGATCGAACAAGGCAAGGTGCGTGCGATCGGCGCGTCCAACTACAGCGCTGCGCGCCTGCGCGATGCGCTAGATATTTCCGAGCAATACAAGCTACCGCGTTACGAAAGCCTGCAGCCGGAATACAACCTCTACGACCGCGCTGGTTACGAAGCCGAACTCGAACCGTTGGTGCGCGAGCGCGAACTCGGCGTGATCAGCTACTACTCGCTGGCCAGCGGCTTTCTCACCGGCAAATATCGCAGCGCCGACGATGCCGGCAAAAGCAGCGCGCGCGGTGCCTCGGTGGTCAAGCAATACGTCAACCCGCGTGGGCTGCGCATCCTGCAGGCGCTGGACGATCTGGCCGCCACGCACAACGCCACCCCTGCGCAGATCGCACTGGCGTGGCTGATCGCACGCCCGAGTCTGACCGCACCGATCGTCAGCGCCACCAGCGTGACCCAGCTGCACGACGTGCTGGCAGCCGCGCACGTGTCGCTGAGTGGCGATCAGATTGCGCAGCTCGACAGCGCCAGCGCGCCGGAGCCATCGGCAGCGGCGTGATGCAACGCGTGGGCATGTCGCTTGTTTCCCGAACATGCGCCCTGATACGCCTCCTACGGCACTCCTTCGCATGGCCGCCCTGGCGGCTGTGCGCATCCGACCGCGCACGCGCGGACTCTTCGCGAGGAATTCCCCATGACATCCATCACCAATCGCCGCATCGTGCTGGCATCGCGTCCGCGTGGTGAACCCAGCGCCGACAACTTCCGCATCGAAGACGTTGCCATCGCGCCGACCGGACACGACCAGATCCTGGTCCGCAACCGCTTCTTGTCGCTGGACCCGTACATGCGTGGACGCATGGACGAAGGCCCCTCCTATGCCGCACCGGTGGCGATCGACGCGGTGATGGAAGGCGGTACCGTGGGCGAGGTCATCGAATCCAATCACGCCGACTATCACCCTGGCGATCTGCTGGTGCTGCCCGGCGGCTGGCAGACGCATCGCCTGCTGACCCCGACAACGCCGTTACGCAAGCTGCCCAAGGACGACAGCCTGCCGCTGAGCACCGCGCTCGGCGTGTATGGCATGCCCGGCTTTACTGCGTATGCAGGCCTGCATGAAATCGGCAAGCCGCAGCCCGGCGAAACGTTGGTGGTGGCCGCCGCCAGTGGTCCGGTCGGCGCCACGGTGGCACAGCTGGCACGCCTGCAAGGCCTGCGCGTGGTGGGCATTGCCGGTGGCGAAGAAAAGGTGCGTTACCTGCGCGACACGTTACGCGTGGATGCGGCGCTGGATCACCGCGCCGACGATTTTGCCGAGCAGCTACGCGCCGCGACACCCGACGGCATCGACATCTATTTCGAAAACGTCGGCGGCAAGGTATTCGATGCGGTATTGCCGCAGCTCAACGACTTCGCGCGCATCCCGGTGTGCGGCGTGATCGCGACCTACAACAGCCGTGGGCAAGCGCTGCCCGGCCCGGATCGCCTGCCGGAGTTCATGGGCCAGGTGCTGCGCAACCGCCTCACCGTGCGCGGCTTCATCCAGCACGATTTCATCCGCCTGATGCCTGCCTTCCTGCGCGAAATGGGCCAGTGGCTGCGCGAGCACAAGATCCAGTACCGCGAGCATGTGCTGCACGGCCTGGACAGCGCTCCGCAGGGCCTGATCGATGTTTTGCGTGGCAAGAATTTCGGAAAAGCCGTCGTCGCCCTCGACGAATGAAATCCGTGGCGCCTTGCACGCCTTTCGCGCTCACGATTTCCCATTCCCGATTCCCCATTCACAAAGGAACACAATGACCGTCCCCGCATTCGGCCTCGGCACCTTTCGCCTCAAAGACCACGTCGTCATCGACTCGGTGCGCAATGCACTCGAACTTGGCTATCGCGCGATCGATACCGCCCAGATTTACGACAATGAAGCGCAGGTCGGCGAAGCGATCGCGGCCTCCGGCATTGCGCGCGATCAGCTATATCTGACCACCAAGATCTGGGTCGACAAGTTCGGCGACGGCGCCTTTCTGCCCAGCCTGCAGGAAAGCCTGCGCAAGCTCGGCACCGACTATGTCGACCTCACATTGATCCATTGGCCGTCGCCGAACGACCAGGTGCCCATGCGCGAGTATCTGGAAGCGCTGGCGCAGGCCAAACGGCAGGGCCTGACCCGCGCGATCGGCGTGTCCAACTTCACCGTCGCCCTGACCAAGCAGGCCATCGAAATCCTGGGTGCCGACGCCATCGCCACCAACCAGATCGAAGTGCATCCCTATCTGCAGAATCGTGCGTTGACCGACTTCCTGCGCGAGCAAGGCATCCATGTCACATCGTATATGACGCTGGCAGTTGGCGAAGTGCTCAAGGATCCGGTGATCCAGGCGGTTGCCGCACGTCACGCCGCCACCCCGGCACAGGTCACCCTGGCTTGGGCACTGCAGCAGGGATACTCGGTGATTCCTTCCTCGACCAAGCGCGAGAATCTGGAAAGCAACCTGAAGGCGCAGACGCTGCAGCTGACCGAGCAGGACATGGGCGAGATTGCCGCACTCGACCGTGGGCACCGCCTGGCCAACCCGAAAGCGATCGCGCCCGACTGGGATTGAGGTCCTGGTTTCCGCCATGCATCCGGATCGCTGGTGCATGGCAGCAACAGCCGCGACGACCGCTCGTCGTCGCGCGCTGGCTGCCTGCGCCAGCCGCTGCTACGGTGGCAGCACAGGGGGGTAGTCTCGATTCCGGAGCCCTATCCATGCACAGCGCATCCGTCTTGACCCGCCGCGGCGCCAATCTCGACGCTGAAATCGCTTATTGGCGCGACGTCCATGCCGAAGGGCATCTGGGCGGTTACGCCTTCGCCGACTATGCCCGACTGCTCGCCCTCGGTTACGACATCTACCTGGCCTACCCGCGCGCAACCGAAGCACAGCTCTACCGCGTGCTGCAGGATGCCTATTATCACTGTCTGCCGATGCTGTCGGTGCCCTGGGATCAGGCGCGCTGGATCGTGCGGCATGCCTGGCGGCATCTGGAAGATGCGGCCGTTCGGCATTAAGCCGCTCACAACGAGTTCGTTACCCGCTCAGCGTTGAGGTCACTGTTGAAGCGCTAAATTAGGCGCGACTTCGTTGGTTCATGGGCACTGCGAAGAGCATGCGGTCGATCGTGCGCATCGCTCGCTTCCGCGAGACATCGAAACAACCGCAAAGCCAATCCGGCAGCGCCCGGCAGTCATGCCTGTCGCGCGTTAGACAGTCATCGGAACCCCAGCGCGATCGCAGCGCGTCGCCGGATCACTGCGCGCCGCAAAACACGCGAGACTGCACACGGCGCGATACGCTATCCGCTAGTTCAACTGACCGGTCGCCACCTCTTGGCGGTCGATGCGGTGCTTTTCGGCCAGCGCCTGCATGCCTTGCACTGTCGAGGCGATCAGGCTGGCGTAACGCAGCCGCCACAGGGTGGCACGGTCGTTGTCGTCGTGCGTGTTGCCCAGGCCGTCGAGTACTTGCGGCAAACGGCGATCGGCAAGCGCCGATGCGGCCAGATAGGGCTTCGCCGGTGCGATGACGTCCACCGGCTCGCGCCAGTCGTTGGCCACCTGCCTGGCGATGCCGGCCAAGTGCGAGAGCTGATGCATGCCGATCAGCGTCTCGTGCAGCATCTCGCGGCACGCCCATTGCCACAACGCCATCTTTGCCGATGGGTCCTGGGCAATCTCGGTAAGCGCCAGGTCTACCTTTTCGATGCGTGGGTCGAGCATTGCGGAGCTCCGATGCTGCTGTGCAACATAATTCACACCATACGCTGTGAGAATCAAGTGAGCTAGTCGTTTAAAAGCTGTCAGTGCGCCGATACCGGACCCGGTTCACGCTTCGCAGCCACCATCTCCCACCACGACCTGCGGCACCCTGACTTTCGCCCCATGACGGCGGCGTCGGCCCTGCGCAATGCTGCAGGCCCCGATTGCAAGGCCATCCCCATGCGTGGCACCGCTCTTCTCGCACCGCTGTTGCTGCTGCTGGTCTGCGCTGCGCATGCCGAGACCGGCACCCCGCAGCTGTCCGCGCAGCAGTGCGATGTCAGCACCCCCTACGACGTGCTGGCAGACAGCGGCGGCATCTGGCTGCGCCGCAAGCAGGGCGTGCCGCGTGAAATCTTCTTCCATGGTGGCGAGCTCAACGTGGACCGCCAGCCGCAGCCTGTCAGCGCCGCCGACGCGCAGCGCCTGCGCGAGCTGGAGCAACGCACGCGCGCATTGATGCCGGCGGTGACGTCCATCGCCCAGTCGGTGGTCGACATCACCTTCGACGCGCTGACCGGGGTGGTGCACGTGCTGTCTGGCAGCGCGCGCCAGCAGCGCAAGGTCGAGCAGCTGCGCACGGCCGCACGGACGCAAGTGGGGGACAGCCTCGGGCGCGGGCGCTGGGAGCAAGCAGCGTTCAACGCGCGCTTCGAAGCCAGCGTCGAGCATGCCGCAGAAGAGTTGGCCGGCAGCCTGACCCGCAGCGTGCTGTGGACGGTGTTGACCGGACGCACCGCGCAGATGGAACGCCGCGGTGCAGAATTGGATGCGCAGATGGACCGGCAGATGCAGGGCCGCAGCGGCGCGCTGGAAGCCCAGGCGCGCGCCCTGTGCGTGCAGGCACAAGCGCTCTACGCGGTCCAGCAAGCGCTGGAGTACCGCTTCAACGGCAAGCCCTTGCAGATGCTGGAAGTCAACACGCATCCAGCGCCGGCGCATGCGCCGGCCTCCAGCAGCATCATGGCGAGGGTGACGCGCTGAAACAGCGCATCTGGCGGTACGCCTGCGTGGGTCGGCGCTAGCGCTGCGCAACAGGGTGCAAGCGCTCTGTGCGGTGCGGGGAATCGCAGGCGACGCCGGTGTGCCGCTGCCGCGTCATCGCGGCAGTGCGCGTTCGCGAATCGGGAGCCTTCTCACGCCACAACGAACAACGGCCCGACGCATGCGCCGGGCCGTTGTTGCTACCGCGATGCGCAATGCGCAGCAAGGCCTGGCCTGTATTACGCCAGTGTCAGGGTCACGTCGATATTGCCGCGGGTCGCATTGGAGTACGGGCAGACCTGATGGGCCTTGTCGACCAGCGTCTGCAGCTCGGCCTTCTCCATGCCCGGCACGGTAATGCGCAGTTCCACGGCGATGCCGAAGCCGCCCGGAATCTGGCCGATGCCGACGCTGCTATCGATGCTTACTTCGCCCGGCAGCTTGAGCTTGTCCTGTGCGGCCACGGCCTTCATCGCGCCGATGAAGCAGGCGGCGTACCCGGCTGCGAACAGCTGTTCCGGGTTGGTGCCATCGCCGCCGGCGCCACCCAGTTCGCGCGGGGTGGACAGCTTGGCATCCAGCGCCTTGTCCGAGGACACCGCACGGCCTTCGCGGCCGCCGGTTGCAGTGGCGTGGGCGGTATAGAGGATTTTTTCAGGTGAGGCCATGGTGATACTCCAGGGTGAGCGCGGTCGGCGCATGAGGGGTTGAAGAGTTGACGCTTGAATCGTGTACGACATGCTGCACAACATGATGGCGCGCGAGCGAACCTACCCGGCGCCGAGGCTGGAACGTAACGTCTCCAATTCCCGCTTGAGTTGACGCAGTTCGTCCAACGAACAAGCCGACGCACAAAACACTTGTTCCGGCACCGCGCCTGCCTTGCTGCGCAATGCGTGGCCGGTCTCGGTCAGCGCGATGATCACCTGGCGCTCGTCATTGGCCGCACGCGTGCGGGTGACCAACCCTGCCGCCTGCAGGCGCTTGAGCAACGGCGTCAGCGTGGCCGAATCCAGATACAGGCGCTCGCCGATCTCCGACACGCTGCGTTCGTCGGTCTCCCACAACACCAGCATGACCAGATACTGCGGGTAGGTCAGGTCCAGTGCCTTCAGCAACCCGCGGTAGAGCTTGTGCATCGCCAGGTTGGCCGAATACAGCGCAAAGCACAGCTGGTTATCGAGCTGCAGCAGCGCGTTGGTTCGGGCGGCGTTGACTGTGGCGGTGTCCATGAGCGCAATTTACATAGCGCACGATCTAATTGCAAGCGATTTATCGACGAACTTTCCTGGGCCTCGATTTCGCTCAGAAGAGTCCGGTCCGCCACTGCTGCCGACCTCAGAACT
>NZ_FLTX01000131.1 GCF_900092025.1 Xanthomonas bromi | reverse complement strand
GGCTGGTGCGCATCTGCGAGTCCGGGGGGCGAGTACTCGACCCGTTCGCTGGAATTGGCACAACAGTAGTTGCTGCAGAGTCAGAGGGCTATAAGTGGACAGGCATCGAAATGACTTCGTACTATTTCAAAATTGCTTCTGAAAGGTTAGCGGCCTCCACTTAAAGTTTAGGGCTGCCTATCAGCAGCCACCTTAGAAGCTAAGTCTTTCGTTTGCCATGAACTGCTCAAGATTTATGCACGGTATGCCGAAGTGCTGGCATACCGTGGGTATCTTGGCGGAATTTGGCTTGAAGACTTCTTCAGTAACAACTGTGAAGCCACGTGTGGCGGCTGCCGCAATTACAAAGGGATCGGCAACCGGTAAGCCCGTCAGCCGCTGCTGCTCACCGATGATGTTTTGGAAGTGTGGTATCACGAAAATTGCGGCAACGAAGTGCAGCTCACCGGCGGTTGGCGTCGTGAACATTTGAGAATTAGAGTCAAACCATTGGATTAGATGTGGGATAGGTGCCCCATTGCCAAGTTCTCGGCGCACTTCACGCGTGGAAACTATCACCCCACTTTGAGCAAGAGCACTCAAGTGCTGCCAGAGAGAGCTGAATACCTGAGGGTAATAGTGTTTGAGCTTGCTATATGAGCCTGTGTCGAACACGTACATCAGTTGCTCGTCCTGTGCAGAACAAGGTCTTCCAGACCGGGAATGTTTGCTGCCTTCACGCCTAGGTACTCAGCCGCGCGCTCGGACGATAATTGTCCTCGTAGCCGACGTGCAAATACTTCCCTTAAAAGCGTATCGCTTAGGTAGGCTCCTTTACTCGCATACCAACTCCCGCCGCCTGGTTCGCGTTCAGACATCTGAGCATTCCACTCTTTAGCCTTGCCCTCGTAGAAGACCTTGGTCGCTCGGCCTTCATTCAAGAAGCGGCGCAGTATTGCCTCGCGGCTTACTCCAAAGTGCCGAGCTATAGCCGAAAAATATGTGTCGCCTAGTGATTCAACATTATCAGGCGCCGTTGCGGTGACTCGCGCAAATTCTTCTCGCGGAATGAGTACTTCGGCAGCCACTGCATTGCAGAACACCTCTAAAGCTTGTTCACGCGCAGGAAGTGCGTTGATGTAAGAAGAATCAAATTTAGAAATTCCGCTTACACTGAAAAGAATGTGCGCAAGTTCATGAAGTAGCGAGAATATTTGCCTAGTTTTAGTGGTGCTGTTGTTGATATATATCAACGGGAAGTGTTGGTCGCGGAGGCAAAAACCGGAAATGGACTGCTGTTTGAAGCTGTCTTTAAAGACGAATATTCCAGCCTTTTCGATAGCTGCGCGCCAGGCTTTAAGGGCACGGTCGTCACTACCCCAACCAGCTTGGCTAGTGCTGTCGATTCCGAGCTCTGTTCGGATCAAAGCCGCCTGAGCGGCTAAATCTTGGTCCCAATTGAGTGAAACGTGATGCCAGATTTTCCTTGGTGCTGGACTGACCTGACTGTACAGATCTTCCAGACCAATCTGATAAGCGCGCGCTTTCCTCAAGTGGAGGTAGGTGTCCCTTGAAAGGCTGGCCAGGTCTTCGTCGGGTAAGGTCCTGAACTGCTGTTTAGGGTTGGACTCTTGTGGAGGCGCGGGCAGGAAAAAGACAGCAAGCGGCCTTTTGTAGAGCTCGTAAGCGAGTCGTTCAAGCTGTGGATAGGTAGGGGCGCCCTGCCCAGACTCCCACGATTCCACCTCGGCCAGCTGTCGCTTCAAGCGATTTGCTACGTCATCCACTGACATGCCGGCGCTCTCCCGAGCCCAGCGCATCACGCTAGGCTGGATGCCCACTACTGGCTCGCCTCTCATTGCCACTCCTTTCGTACAAACGAAGTATCGCTATTGAGGCTGCCTGACGCTAGTCCCACCAGGTGAGAGGCAACTGCGCCTGGTGCAGAGAGCGAGCGTTTGCGCGCGCAATCGTCGCCCCGCCACGCCTGCGGTCTTCATGGGCGTATTTCGCTGCACCCCTGCGGACCAGCGCCGGCCGCGCCTGATATGGCCGCAGGGGCCGTTCGGCGGCGTTGCCCATCCCTGCGGAACCCTGCCCGTGAGGGGTGTGCCAGCCCCTGCTGTCAGCGATCCGGCGTGCAGATCGTCCAAGCGAAAAATTTCGAGGTGACCATCGGGAACAGGTAATCGGTAATCAATGGCCTGCACCGTCTCCAAGTAGCTGATTGTTAGATACTTTTTGGATTACCTTCCAGGGTGATCCCAGGTAATGTGCCGGCTCCAGGAAGGTAATGTCATTGATGGA
>NZ_FLTX01000053.1 GCF_900092025.1 Xanthomonas bromi | reverse complement strand
CGGCGATGCCGGGCTTTTTGTTGGCTGACGATCGCACGCCGCACGGGCGGGCTGCAGCCGATCAACACATTGCCCTGTTGAAGACCACAGGCGTTGCATCGCCTTACTGCCGTTTTTTGCACGCGCGCGCTGCGGACCGATCGCCCAAAAGAAAGAAGCCCGGTCGGGGGGACCAGGCTTCCGATGCAACGCGGGAGAGAGAGTCGCGTTGCAGTCAAACGTGCGGCTTACCAGCTGAAGCGCGGGCCGACCGACCATTCCTTGTTGCCGTCGCCATCCATACGGATATCGCCGTTGATGCCCCAGTTCTGGTTCAACTTGACCTGGGCGCCAAGGCGGCCGTAGAAGTTGTTGCCGATGTCGACGCCGCGCTTCTTGGAGAAGTCTTCGTAGCCACCCAAGGCATAGACTTCGAAGTGCTCGCCGAAGGCGTTACGCAGACCGGCTTCCACGCTGTAGCCGTCGAAGCTGATGTTCGGGGTGTCCAGGTCCAGCTTGCGGTAGGCAACGCGGGCAACGAAGTCGGTGCTCGTGGCGATTTCGTGGTTGTAGCCCACACCCACGCCCCACTGCTGGAAGTCGGAGTTGGAGCTTTCGAACACGCTGTCGTTGTCGTCGGCGTTCTGCTTGCTGTAATCGCCGAACACGTGGAAGTTCGGAGCGACGGCGTAGGAGGCTTTCACGCCCCAACCATCTGCATCACGCCCGTCGGTCGGGCTGCGCACGTAGTCGCCTTCGACGAAGTTGTAGGAGAGGTTTTCAGCAGCGGAAGCCGCAAACGGCAGAGCTGCGAGAAGGCCGAGGGCCAGCAAAGAAGTCTTCATGATCGGATACCTGTACTTATTTGATTGGGCCGGCGCTGAGGCGGATGCCGTTCGCTGCCGAGATGTAAATTCTCCGTTATTCGATGGAACGCGACGTGAATTCCAGACTGACCAGATGATGAATCATCGCGCCAGATTCAGCTGCGCTTTCTTGGGTAGCCTGTCGATGTACGTCGCGCACGTACAAAATGTGACGGTCTAGCCGTTACGTAGCACACAGGTGGACGGTTGTGCACAGATGCAGAGATGACCGGGTTTTTCTGCGTTTTACGGTGAGTGGCTGCATAAGCACATTGTCCTGACACGCTCACTGGAAGCATGGCACGCCTGTTTGCTACACGTGTGGAGCTGCATCATGGCGAAGAAGAGAACATTGGCGCGCTTTCTGGCCGAGACGCTGCAGAGCGCGGGGGTCGAGCGGCTCTGGGGCGTGACCGGCGACAGCCTCAATGGTTTGACCGACGCGCTGCGCGGGATGCAGACCATCGCGTGGATGCATGTGCGGCACGAAGAAGTCGCCGCATTCGCGGCAGGTGCCGATGCGGCGGTGACCGGCCAGTTGGCGGTGTGTGCCGGCAGTTGCGGGCCTGGCAATCTGCATTTGATCAACGGGCTGTTCGATTGCCATCGCAGCCGCCAGCCGGTGCTGGCGATCGCTGCGCATATTCCCTCGTCCGAGATCGGGCTGAGCTATTTTCAGGAGACCCACCCGCAGGAGCTGTTCCGCGAGTGCAGCCACTTCGTGGAATTGGTGACCAATCCGGCGCAGTTGCCGCAAGTGCTGCATCGGGCGATGCGCTCGGCGATCCTGCAGCAAGGCGTGGCGGTGGTGGTGATTCCGGGCGATATCGCGTTGCTGGATGTGGACAAGCATGTCTCCAGTGCATGGCCGGCGCTACGTCAGCCGCGCATGCTGCCTGCCGCCGAGGATGTACAGCAGTTGGCCGAGCTCTTGCAGCAAAGCAAGAAGGCGGTGACGTTGTTATGCGGCAGTGGCTGCGCTGGCGCGCATGATGCGGTGGTGGCCCTGGCCGATACCTTGGGTGCACCGGTGGTACATGCGCTGCGCGGCAAGGAACACGTGGAGTGGGACAACCCGTTCGATGTCGGCATGACCGGCCTGATCGGGTTCAGTTCCGGCTACCACGCGATGCTCAATTGCGACACTTTGCTCATGCTGGGCACGGACTTCCCGTATCGGCAGTTCTATCCCAAGGACGCCACCATCGTGCAGGTGGATCGCGACCCGGGCGCATTGGGTCGGCGCACGCCCGTGCAGTTGGGCATTGCCGCCGATGTGGGCGAGACCATCGCCGCACTGCTGCCGCAGCTGCAACGCCGCGAAGACCGCGGCTTTCTCGAGAAGTCGCTGGCGCACTACCGCAAGGCGCGCGAAGGGCTGGACGATCTGGCGGTGCCGGCAGACCCGGGCGAGCCGTTGCACCCGCAATTCGTGACCCGACTGATCAGCCAGATTGCCGATCAGGATGCGGTGTTCACCTGCGATGTCGGCACGCCCACGGTCTGGGCCGCACGCTACTTGCGCATGAACGGCAAGCGCCGTCTGTTGGGCTCGTTCAATCACGGCTCGATGGCCAACGCGATGCCGCAGGCACTCGGCGCGCAAGCGGCATTCCCGGGACGGCAGGTGATCTCGCTGTCGGGCGATGGCGGCTTTGCGATGCTGATGGGCGATTTCATTTCGCTGGCGCAGTTGAATCTGCCGGTGAAGGTAGTGGTGTTCAACAATGCATCGCTGGGTTTCGTGGCGATGGAGATGAAGGCCGCCGGTTACCTGGAGACCGGTACCGAGCTGCGCAACCCGGACTTTGCGGCGATGAGCACTGCGATGGGCATCCTCGGAATTCGCGTCGATACGTCTTCGCAGCTGGAACGTGCGTTGCGGCAAGCCTTTGCGCATTCGGGCCCGGCGCTGGTGGATGTGCGCATCGCCACGCAGGAACTGGCCGTGCCGCCGGCGATCAAGCTCGAACAGGCCAAGGGCATGGGCCTGTATTTGCTCAAGGCAGTGATGAGCGGGCGTGGAGATCAGGTGATCGAGCTGGTCAAGACCAACCTGCGTTAGGCGCATCGAACAAAACGATTGCGCATCCGCCAGGCAGGCGCGGTCGGTGCTCGGAATCGGCATGTGCCACTTGCACACGCCGATTCCTGTCGCCGCCCGCACACACTTGATGAACGCTCGCGACGTTTTTGTGAGCCGCTCTAATTCAGTTGCACTCACGCACACTGGTTCATCTCTTCAGGCCGCTTCGCCCATGCCCCGTTCGCTGCTACGGCAACTGTTGCTGATCTGGATGGTGATCGTCGCCGCCTGCTTGGGCGTCGCCACCATGTTGTATGGCTTGTACCAGCAGACCCAAGGCGTGCGGCTGGAGGAGGCGCGGCAGCAATTGAGCGGTCAGTGTGCGCGCATCGTGCAACGCTATGCCGGGGCAAGCGAGGCGGCGCGTACCGGCGACGATGGCGTGGGCCTGGCAGCGGTGGTGGTGCACCTGGTGCTGGCCGATGCGCCAGGGGTCGAAGGTGGGGTCTGGGATCTGCACAAGGGCTTCGTTGCATACGCGTACCCGACCTACGACGGGAGCGACCACAAGACCGATATTCCGGCCGCAGAATGGATCAATATCGTCAGTACGGCGCGACAGAGCGTGAGCGAGAAGAAAGCCGCGCAGTACCGTCGCACCGGCCGCCGCGAGGTGCTGCTGATCAGCGCCTGCCCGCTGGCCTCCAACAGCGCGGCATGGACGATGACGCGGGTGCCGGCCAGCAAGGCCGATGCCTGGCGGCCGCTGGTTGTCGGCATGCTGTTGATCTTCGCGATGGTGGCGATGTCGGCGATTGCGCTGGGCGTGCTGGTGCGGCGCTGGAGCCAGCGCCTGCACCGCATCCAGCAGGCGCTGGCCGCCGACACCGAGACCCCGCATATCCCGCCGACCGGGACGCCGGAACTGGATCGGCTGGGCGCGGCGGTCAACGACTATGCGCAGCGCAACGCGCAGGCGCTGGCGCAGACACGCCGTCTGGCCGACGAGCTATCGCGACACGAGCGGCTTGCTGCACTCGGGCGCATGACGGCCACCGTGGCGCATGAAATCCGCAACCCGATCGCCACGATGCGCTTGGCGCTGGAAAACGAGATCGCGCGCCGTGATGCGACGCCGGACGATGCGGCGCATGGCGAGTTGATGCTGGGGCAGATCCGTCGCCTGGATGGCGTGGTCGAGAGCCTGCTCGGCATGGTGCAGCCGATCCGCCTGCAACTGGAGACCGTGGTCGTGCAGGACTGGCTGGCGACGCTGCTGGAGCCGAGCCCGGCGTCGCCGGACACGCCGCCGCCCCGCTTGCTGCTGCCGGCTGCGCCGTTGTGCTGGACCCTGGATCCGCAACAACTGGGGCGTGCGGTGCACAACCTGTTGCGCAATGCCGTGCAGCATGCCGATCCAGGCAGCGAGGTCACGCTACGCGCGGCCGATGTGGAGGGCACGCTGCAACTGCAGGTCTCCAACCGCGGCGCGGCAATCCCCGAACCGATCGCTGCGCACCTGTTCGAACCGTTTGTCAGTGGCCGCACTGACGGTAATGGCCTGGGGCTGGCGCTGGTGCGCGAGATCGCGCGCGCACACGGTGGTCAAGCGCGCTACGCGCATGCCGACGGGCTGACCCATTTCATTCTGGAGGTGCCATGGCGCGCATCCTGATCATCGACGACGATGCGGCGTTTCGCACGACCTTGCAGGCCACCTTGCGCTCGCTCGGGCACACGGTGGTTGCGGCCAACAACGGGCCGGACGGACTCGCTCGGTTGAGCGAAGGCGGGATCGACATGGCGTTCGTGGATTTCCGCATGCCCGGCATGGATGGCATCGCAGTGCTGCGTGCGCGCCTGGACGATGCGCAGGCGCGTCAGGTGCCGCTGGTGATGCTGACCGCGCATGTGTCCAGCGGCAACACCATCGAGGCGATGACGCTCGGCGCCTTCGATCATCTGGTCAAGCCGGTGGGCCGCGCCGACATCGTCGAGGTGGTGCAGCGCGCGCTGCTGAGTCGCGCCGACGAGGCCGCCGTGCAGGCCGGCGGGGCAGACGCGCCGGTCGAGGACGACGATGCGTTGGTCGGACACAGCCCGGCCATGCGCACGGTGCACAAGCGCATCGGGCTGGCGGCGGCGTCGGATCTCCCGGTGCTGATCACCGGGGAAACCGGCACCGGCAAGGAGTTGGCCGCACGTGCGCTGCATCGCGCCAGTCCGCGTGCGAGCGCGCCGTTCGTTGCGGTCAACTGTGCGGCCATTCCGCTGGAGTTGATGGAGAGCGAGCTGTTCGGCCACCGCAAGGGCGCGTTTTCCGGTGCCAGCGGCGACCGGCTTGGTCTGATTCGCGAAGCCGATGGCGGCACGCTGTTTCTGGATGAAATCGGCGATATGCCGTTGCCGATGCAAGCCAAGCTGCTGCGCTTTCTGCAGGAAGGCGAGGTGACGCCCTTGGGTGGCAGCGGCCCGCAGAAGGTGGATGTGCGGGTGCTGGCCGCCACCCACCGCGACCTGGCCGCCTGCGTGGTCGACGGGCGCTTTCGCAGCGATCTGCGTTACCGGCTCAATGTGGTGCCGATCGAATTGCCGCCATTACGTGAGCGCGGCCAGGACATCCTGCTGCTGGCGCAGCACTTCCTGAGCACCAATGCAGCGCATGCGCAAGGTTTGTCGCCGGCTGCGCAGGACCGCCTGCTCGCGCACCGCTGGCCTGGCAACGTGCGCGAGTTGCGCAACGTCATGCAACGCAGTCAGGTGCTGGTGCGGGGTGCCAGCATCGATGCCGCGGATCTGGACGAGGCGCTGGCCGAGACCAGCGAGTCGCCGTCCGCGGTGGCGTCCGAGTTGACCGGGACACTGCCCGAAGCGGTGGCGCGGCTGGAAAAACAGATGATCCAGTCCGCCCTGGAACAGAGCCAGGGCAATCGCGCCGAGGCCGCGCGTCGGCTTGGGATCCACCGGCAACTGCTCTATCGCAAGCTGGAGGAATACGGCCTGTGACGATCGCGCACGCATCGACTGCAGAAACCGGTGCAGGTGTCCCCAAAGCGGACAAGGTGGATGAAATGCAGACGCCTTCATCCCGACAATCGGCTATGAAAATTCCATTAAAACAATTACTTAGAGATTGGCACGATTACTGCTTTGTCTCTGGTACGCGGCCCCTTCCCGCCGCGCTGGAGACATCCCCATGATGCGTCAGACCGTTCTTGCAATTGCCCTGGCTTGCACCATCGGCGCCGCCGCCGCCCAAGTCGCCGCCCCGCCGCCGCCGCCGGCGCCCAATGGTCCGATCGGCGGCCCGCCGGCCCCGCCGCCCCCCGTCGCCGCCACCCCGGTGAGCGTGAGCGGTACCGTCGAGCGCTTCATGCTCAATCCCAATGGCGACGTCGACGGCCTGTGGCTGCGCGACGGCACCCAGGTTGGATTTCCCCCGCATCTGTCCACCGAGGTAAGGGCGGCGGTGCGTGCCGGCGACAACGTGGTTGTGCAGGGCTTCCGTCTGGGCAATCTGCCGGTGCTGCAGGTCAGTTCGATCCGCTCCGGCCGTAGCGGCCGCGAGGTGGTCGATCGCCCGCCCACCTTCGGCGCGGCGCCGCCGCCCCCGCCGACCCCCGGTCAGCTGACCCCGCTGCAGTCCGATGGCACGATCCGGCGCCTGGTCTATGGGCCTGCCGGCGAGGTCAATGGTGCGTTGGTCAGCGATGGCACGGTGGTGCGGATGCCGCCGCATCTGGCGCTGCAGTTCGCCGATCTGCTCCGCGTGGGCGCCCCGCTGAGCGCTAGCGGCTTCGGCGTGGCCACTCCGGACGGCCGTGCGATCGAGGCCACCCAGCTGGGGCGCGACCGCACCTCGCTGCGTACGCTGTTCACCGCCCCGCGTCCGGATGGCCCGCTGCCGCCGCCGCCGGGCGCTCCGGTCCCGCCGGCCGGTCGTTAAGTCGCACTTGCACGTGTCTTGTTCGTTGGTTTCCTCCGCTGGCCACGCCCCCGCGTGGCCAGCGGCTTGACCGGCAGTGCCGGTCCTTTTTCGGAGTAACACCATGTATTGGGTCGACCCTGATTTCCTTCCCGCTACCCGCGGCACCCTGGCCCGTTTCCTGCTCAATCCCAAGGCCGATATCGATGGTCTGCTGCTTACCGATGGCACCGAAGTGCATACGCCGCCGCACCTGTCGGCTGTGCTGCTGAAGGCGCTCAAGCCTGGCAGCGCGCTCACCGTGCGTGGCCTCAAGCCACGCGACGTGGACATGCTGGTGGCGCTGGCGATCGATCCGGAAGGCGGCAAGCGCATTCTCGATGAGGGCCCGCATGGGCCGCACGCCAAGCCCAAACCCAAGCCGCCCGGCAAACCGCCCAAGCCGGAAGTGACCCAGCACAGTGGCACCATCACCCGGCTGCTGCACGGTCCGCACGGGCAGGTGCATGGCGTGCTGCTGGACGATGCGGTGACGGTGCGGTTCCCGCCGCATGCCGGTGGCGATTTCGCCAAACTGCTGGTAGTCGGCAAGCCGCTGGTGGCCGAAGGCGATACCAAGGCCACGCCGCACGGTGTGCTGATCCATGCCCATGCCTTGGGCGGCAAGGCGGCGACGCTGAAGCAGATCGAGCATCCGCCGCACGGTCCCGCGCACAAACCCAAGCCCAAGCCCAAACACTAGGAGCCGGACATGCGGCCACCGCGCGCGGTTGAGATGCTCGGCCTCTGGTTTGCCACGTGCGCCGAGGTGCGCGCTGGCGTTGCAACTGGCAGCGGAGCATTGCCATGCCGATGACCAAGGCCAGGCCACGCGGTACCCGCGCGCTGGAAGCACTGCACTTCAGCGTGGCCGATGTGCAGGACGGGCTAGGTCCATTCCTCAGCGTATTTCTGCAATCCAAAGGCTGGTCGGTGGCGGCGATCGGCACGGTGATGAGCGTGGGCGGCATTGCCGGCATGCTTGCCACCACGCCGGCCGGCGCGCTGGTCGATGCCACCCGGCGCAAACGCGCCGTGGTGGCGATCGGTTGCCTGGCGATCCTGCTTGCCACCGCGTTGATCTGGCTGCAGCCCACCTCCTCCGGCGTGGTTGCCGCGCAGATCGCCTCGGCGTTGGCGGCCGCCGGCATCGGCCCGGCCTTGACCGGGATCACCTTGGGGTTGGTGCACGCGCGCGGCTTCGACCATCAACTGGCGCGCAACCAGGTAGCCAACCATGCCGGCAACGTGCTGGCGGCGGTGCTGGCCGGCTGGTTGGGATGGCACTACGGGTTTTCTGCGGTGTTTTTGCTCACCGCATTCTTCGGCGCGCTGGCGCTGGTGGCCGTGCTGGCGATTCCGGCCGCGGCCATCGACCACCGGGCAGCACGCGGTCTGGCAACCAACAACAGTGGCGATACGCTCAGTGGCTGGCGCGTGCTGCTGACCTGCCGCCCGCTGGCGCTGCTGGCGGTCACGCTGGGGCTGTTCCATCTGGGCAATGCGGCGATGCTGCCGCTCTACGGCATGGCGATCGTGGCGGCGCATGCGGGCGACCCAAGTGCGTTGACCGCCACGACCATCGTGGTGGCACAGGCCACGATGGTCGTGGTCGCGCTCCTGGCGATGCGCTGGATCCGCGTCCATGGGCATTGGTGGGTATTGCTGGTGGCGTTCATGGCCCTGCCATTGCGCGCGCTGGTGGCGGCATCGGTGATCCATGGCTGGGGTGTGTTTCCAGTACAGATCCTCGATGGGCTCGGCGCAGGCCTGCAAAGCGTGGTGGTGCCGGCACTGGTCGCGCGGTTGTTGCAAGGCACCGGGCGCGTGAATGTCGGCCAGGGTGCGGTGATGACGGTGCAGGGCATCGGAGCGTCGCTGAGCCCGGCGTTCGGTGGTTGGCTGGCGCATGCCTTCGGTTACCGCGTTGCGTTTTTGGTGTTGGGCGCGATTGCGTTGCTGGCGGTGGCCTTGTGGTCCGGCTGTCGCGGCATGTTGCAGGCGGCGACCGCCGTGCCGGCTGCGGCGTAATTGCTGGGCAGTGCGCGCAAGCGTGTGCGTATCGATTGAGGTCCGTTGCCGCTGGCATCGGATCCACGGCAATGCGCCGGCGAGAATGCCCACGCGCGCTGTGTGCAACGTCGAGCGATGGCAGAGGAGGGCACGCATTGAACGTGCAGCTAGCGCGGCAGGCATGATCGCTCCGACGACGACTGGTCGATGCGGTGTGTCCGGCTCTCGGCCAGGGGCGGCCAGCCTAGAGCGCGAGTGATCGTCAGACGGCTGCTCGCCTTATTCAGATCTCAAGGAACGCGTGGCCGATGCGGCTGCAGGTAACGCGTGCGCAATGGCGTGTCGTTGTGTGCAAGCGTGGCTACTGACCGCCAGCGAAATTCCATTGCCGCCAGGCTTCGAACACCATCACTGCGACGGTGTTGGACAGATTGAGGCTGCGGTTGTCCGGGCGCATCGGCAGACGGAGCCGGTGCTGCGGCGGAATCGACTCCAGCACCTCGGCTGGCAGGCCGCGGGTTTCCGGACCGAACAAAAACGCATCGCCATCGGCAAATTGCGGTGTGTCGTAGCGCACCGTACTGCGGGTGCTCAGTGCAAACACGCGCCTGGGCGCGATCGCGGCCAGTGCGCTGGGCAGGTCGGCGTGCACCTTGAGCGGTGCGTATTCGTGATAGTCCAGGCCGGCGCGCTTGAGTTGCTTGTCGCTGAGGTCGAAACCGAGCGGCTCGATCAGGTGCAGGCGCGCGCCGGTGTTGGCGCACAAGCGAATCACATTGCCCGTATTGGGCGGAATTTCGGGCTGAAACAGGATGACATCGAGGACGGGTGCTGACATGCGCGCAAGTGTAGCTGCGCGCGTGCTTAAAGGCGGATGGCAGCGTTGACCAGCGCTTCCATCTCGGCCGGCGAGGGCTGCAGCGTCGGTGCCGGCAGGTTCACGAGGACCCGGCCCATCAGCGCGCCGATGGCGCCAGCTGCCTGGCTGGAGGCGGTCTGTGCGCTGGCGGCGGCGCTGCGCACGACGAGGTCGGCGCGCTGTTCGGCCGAAGGACGCACCTGCACCGCCGCCAGGGTGACGATACGCGGGCCGGCCTGTTCGGCTGTCAGATCCGCCAACTGCTCGGCCGACGGACGCACCTGTACGGCGGCCAGGGTGCGGATGTCGCTGTTGCGCTCCAGCGTCTGCTGGGCGATCTGGTCGGCGGCCGGGCGCACCTGGACGGTCTCCAAGGTAGTCAGGTTGGCGGCCTGGGCAAACCCGGCCAGGGTGGCGCCTGCGAACAGGGCGGTGGAGAGGGCGATGCGGAGAGTCTGGGTGTTCATGACGGAGTCTCTCGGTGTTGTTTGCAAGTAGTGTGGTAGTAATGTATTACACCGTCTCGCTACGAGCAAGAACTTTCGTGGTGCTTTTTGTTTTATTCAGCAAAAAGTCATTTTCAGGTGTGGCAATGGCTGCGAGAAACACCAGAGCAAACGGTGTGTCAACGAAAGAGCGTTGTTTCTAAAGAGTTTTTAGGCTCGTAAAAGTGTCCGCGTCCGGACACCCGGACGCGCCACAGGACGGCGGACATCGCCGCCAAGCGGTCTCTGCGTTCAAGCACAAGAGTGGTTCAGTGCGCTGAATGGGCGTATTGCTGGTACCGCTGCGCGTCGGATTGCCGGCAGGCAACTGCGGCACAATCCGGCTTTGCCCTTTTAGGTGTGGATGACTTATGCGCGTGCTGATGCTGTCTGTTCTGGTTGCCACCACCACCGCGGCCTGCACCTGGGTGCCGATCGAGCAAAGCGGCAAAAGCGTGCAGGTGCTGCCTGCAGGCCCGGTGCCGGCGGGGTGTCAGCAGCAGGGCGAAGTGGTGGTGACGGTCAAGAGCAAGGTCGGTTTCTACAACCGCAACCCGCTGCGCGTGCAGGAAGAACTGGAAACCCTGGCCCGTAACGAGGCGCCGGGCGCCAACGCCAACACCGTGCAGGCGCAGGGCCAACCGGCCGACGGAAGCCAGCGCTTCAGCGCCTTCCGCTGCCCGCCGCGCTGAACCGTTGGGCTGGGGCGGGCGTCATTCAAATGTAAAGATGCGGTAAAACCAGCCAGCGGCTAGACTAGCGCCCCCTCGCCTGACGCCATGGCGCTACTTCGATGCTCTTCCAGAATGTCTCCATCGCGGGACTGGCGCATATTGATGCGCCGCACACGCTGACTTCCAAGGAAATCAACGAGCGCCTGCAACCGACCTACGACCGCCTCGGCATCAAGACCGACGTGTTGGGCGACGTTGCCGGTATCCATGCACGGCGCTTGTGGGACCAGGATGTCCAGGCATCGGACGCCGCCACCCAGGCCGCGCGCAAGGCGCTGATCGATGCCGGTATCGGCATCGAGAAGATCGGCCTGCTGGTCAATACCTCGGTGAGCCGAGATTACCTGGAGCCGTCCACGGCCTCCATCGTGTCCGGCAACCTGGGCGTGGGCGACCACTGCGTCACCTTCGACGTGGCCAACGCCTGCCTTGCCTTCATCAACGGCATGGATATCGCTGCACGCATGCTTGAGCGCGGCGAGATCGACTACGCCTTGGTCGTCGATGGCGAAACCGCCAACCTGGTGTACGAAAAGACCCTGGAGCGCATGACCTCCCCGGACGTCACCGAAGAGGAGTTCCGCAACGAACTCGCCGCACTGACCCTGGGGTGCGGTGCAGCAGCCATGGTGATGGCGCGCACCGAGCTGGTGCCCGACGCGCCCCGCTACAAAGGCGGCGTGACCCGCTCGGCCACCGAGTGGAACAAGCTGTGCCGCGGCAACCTGGACCGCATGGTCACCGACACCCGCCTGCTGCTGATCGAAGGCATCAAGCTGGCCCAGAAGACCTTCGTTGCCGCCAAGCAGGTGCTGGGCTGGGCGGTGGACGAGCTGGACCAGTTCGTCATCCACCAGGTCAGCCGTCCGCACACCGCCGCGTTCGTGAAGTCCTTCGGCATCGACCCGGCCAAGGTCATGACCATCTTCGGCGAGCACGGCAACATCGGCCCGGCCTCGGTGCCGATCGTTCTGAGCAAGCTCAAGGAACTGGGCCGCCTGAAGAAGGGCGACCGGATCGCGCTGCTGGGCATCGGGTCGGGGCTGAACTGCTCGATGGCGGAAGTGGTTTGGTGAACCGCACGGCCATCCCAGAGATGGGATGGCCGCTTTCTGGCGAGCGGTCGCCACGTTTCATCCCGCTCCAGGCACTGACTGCGCTCACGGCAGTCTCGCCAGGTATGAGATTCCAGTTTTTTCGACATGACGCTGGCATCATGTCGATTCCGTCGACATGAGCGCATCGCATGGATCCCCAGCGTCCGTATAACGAGCTGCCTCCGTTGCCGCCTGCGGTGGAGCTTGAAACCCGGGGGTTGCTGAAGGCGTGTATTGAGGCGCACAAGGCATTGGCATCGCTTCGCCAGGCCACCGGACATTTGCCAAACCCGGCCGTGTTGATCAATACCATTCCTATCCTAGAAGCACAGGCGAGTTCGGAGATCGAGAACATCGTCACCACCACGGATGAGCTGTTTCGCTACGCCGAGCATCAAGACGCTGCCAATCCAGCAACGCGAGAAGCCTTGCGCTATCGCACCGCGTTGCAGGAGGGCTTTATTTCGCTGCGTACGCGCCCGCTCTCCACCCGCACAGCAGAGATCGTGTGCACTCGCATCAAGAATGCAGAAATGCAGGTGCGGCGTGTACCTGGCACGGCATTGGCCAATCAGCAGACCGGTGACGTGATCTATACGCCCCCAGTCGGCGAGGCGGTGTTACGCGAAAAGCTGGCCAATTGGGAGCGCTTCATCCATGAGGCGCCCGAGATCGATCCATTGATTCGCATGGCAGTGGCGCACTATCAATTCGAGGCTATCCATCCGTTCACCGACGGCAATGGGCGTACTGGACGTGTGCTCAATCTCTTGATGCTGGTCGAGCAGGATCTGCTGGACCAACCTGTGCTGTACCTGTCGCGCTACATCATCGAACGCAAGGCGGATTACTACCGCTTGCTGCTGGCCGTCACGCGCGACGGCGCATGGGCCGAATGGGTTGCTTACATGCTGGATGCGATTGCCGATACCGCACGCTGGACCGGCGCCAAGATTGAGGCCATTCGCCAACTGCATGAGCATGCATGTGATTGGGTTCGTGCAGAGCGTCCGAAAACCTACAGCCGCGAACTGGTGGATGTGCTTTTCAGCCAGCCTTACTGCCGCATTCAAAACGTCGTGGATGCCGGTATCGCCAAGCGCGAAACTGCGGTGCGTTATCTTCGCGACTTGGTGGATATCGGCGTACTGCACGAGCAGCGCATGGGGAAAGAGAAATTGTTCCTGCATCCGGCGTATCTGCGCCTGTTGTCCGACAATGCGCGCGCAGCGCAGCGGTATACGTTGCCACAAAGAGTTCAGCACTGATGCCGAGTAAGCAAAGTAGCGAGCTTGCATCGCCTGTCTTGCTGGAGCTTGCCGACATGCGCGAAGCCGTTGCTGTACATGTGCCAGGTCAGCGTCTGAGCCGTGCAGACCCTCTTGAAACACATCGGATACGTTTTTCATGAACTACCCCGGCTATCCCTTTACTCCCAAGCGCCTTGAGGTGCGTCCCGGCGTTGCGATGTCGTATCTGGACGAAGGTCCACGCGATGGCGAAGTGGTCGTGATGCTGCATGGCAATCCATCGTGGAGTTATCTGTGGCGGCATCTGGTGAGCGACCTGTCCGATCGCTACCGCTGCATCGTGCCCGACCATATCGGCATGGGCTTGTCCGACAAGCCGGACGATTCGCCCGATGCGCAGCCGCGCTATGACTACACTTTGCAATCGCGCGTGGACGATCTGGATACGCTGCTGCGGCATCTGGGCATCACCGGTCCGGTCACGCTGGCGGTGCACGATTGGGGCGGCATGATCGGGTTCGGCTGGGCGCTGTCGCATCACGCGCAGGTCAAGCGTCTGGTGATCACCAACACCGCTGCGTTTCCGCTGCCGCCGGAGAAACCGATGCCGTGGCAGATCGCGATGGGCCGGCACTGGCGGCCGGGCGAGTGGTTTATCCGCACCTTCAATGCGTTTTCGTCCGGCGCATCCTGGTTTGGCGTATCGCGACGGATGCCGGCCGCCGTGCGTCGCGCGTATGTGGCGCCATACAACAATTGGCGCAACCGCATCTCCACCATTCGCTTCATGCAGGACATTCCGCTGTCGCCGGCCGATAAGGGCTGGTCGTTGCTGGAACGCTCGGCGCAGGCGCTACCTTCGTTCGCGGATCGCCCGGCCTTTATCGCCTGGGGTCTGCGCGATGTCTGCTTCGACAAGCACTTTCTGGCGGGGTTTCGTCGCGCATTGCCGAACGCAGAAGTGACCGCATTCGACGATGCCAATCATTACGTGCTGGAAGACAAGCACGAGGTGCTGGTACCGGAGATTCGCGCGTTTCTGGAGCGCAATCCGCTGTAACGCCTCACCGGCAGCAGAGGGCGGATGCGCATTGGTGCACGGCACTCGAGCACTGACGTGACTGCATTGGCGTCCGATGTAGCAGTAATACCGGCAACGTGTCTGACGACGTTGTTGCCAGCAATCCACACGTGCTGCGCTACACCGGCGGCAACGGGTTGCGTTGCGCATCGTCCACGCCCACCCAATCGGCGTCGGTCAGTGCGTGCAGGCCATGCGCCAAGCGCGACTTATCGCATTGCGCACTACGCTCGCCGAATTCCAGCGAGGCTGGCACCGCAGCGCAGGACGAGGGGCGGCGGTCGTGGATGCTGCAGCGGCTGTAGCGGCCGATGTCCGCATCCAGGGCGATGCAGCGCGGCTGCGATTGCGAGGTGCCGCGCATGACGCGCTCGTGCGTGCGCAAGGAGTCGGTCAGTTCGATCGGCACCCTGCCGCCCAATGCGGGGTCGGCTTCGCTCCAGTGAAAACTGACGCGGAAATAGGCGCAGCAGGCGCCGCAGGTAAGGCAGGGGTGTGCCATGGAATGCCGGGCCTGGCGCGGCGAAATCGCGTGGAGAGCGCGGCATTCTGACCGAACCACGCCGCGATACAAGTGGCGCGCAGCGGTGGCCGGTTAGCGATTCAGATGCGCCCTGCAACGCATGGGCGCGCCACGGCCGGTGAGTGAGGTTGCGGCTGTGGCATGCAGGACGGTCACGCTGCAGTCGCATGGCCGGTGACTGCCACGCATCGATGCGCCATGAAGCTGCGCGCCGATGGTCAGCGCTCTCGCTGCAGCGTTCTCAGGTTTCCTCTAAACCGACTGCAAACGGTCGGCGCCATTGGCGCATGGGTAATAATGCGCAGATGACGACCCTCTGCAATATCGCCGCCACCCTCCCACAACTGGCGCGCGAGCGCCCCGATCAGATCGCCATCCGCTGCCCGGGCGGTCGGGGTGCCAACGGGTTTGCTGCCTACGATGTGACCCTGAGCTATGCCGAGCTGGACGCGCGCAGCGATGCGATCGCCGCCGGTCTGGCACGCCACGGCATCGGGCGCGGTGCACGTGCGGTGGTGATGGTGCGGCCGTCGCCGGAATTCTTTTTGCTGATGTTCGCTTTGTTCAAGGCTGGCGCGGTGCCGGTGCTGGTGGATCCGGGCATCGACAAACGTGCGCTCAAGCAGTGCCTGGATGAAGCGCAGCCACAGGCATTTATCGGTATTCCTTTGGCGCAACTGGCGCGGCGCCTGCTGCGCTGGGCGCGCTCGGCAAAGCAGATTGTCACCGTCGGCGGACGTTACGGCTGGGGTGGGGTGACGCTGGCGCGCGTGGAGCGCGATGGTGCCGGCGCCGGCAGCCAACTGGCCGACACCGCGCCCGACGATGTCGCGGCGATCCTGTTCACCAGCGGCTCCACCGGTGTGCCCAAGGGTGTGGTGTACCGGCACCGGCATTTCGTCGGGCAGATCGAATTGCTGCGCAATGCGTTTCACATGCAGCCCGGTGGCGTGGATCTGCCGACGTTTCCCCCGTTCGCCTTGTTCGACCCGGCGCTGGGGTTGACCTCGGTGATTCCGGACATGGACCCGACGCGCCCGGGCAGCGCCGATCCGCGCAAGCTGCATGATGCGATCGCGCGCTTCGGTGTCACCCAGTTGTTCGGTTCGCCCGCCTTGATGCGCGTGCTGGCCGACGATGGGCAGCCGCTTCCCAACGTACGCCTGGCCACCTCCGCCGGTGCGCCGGTGCCGCCGGATGTGGTGGCGAAGATCCGCGCGCTGCTGCCGGCCGATGCGCAGTTCTGGACCCCGTACGGCGCCACCGAGTGCCTGCCGGTGGCCGCGATCGAAGGGCGCACCCTGGAAGCGACGCGCGCCGCCACCGAAACCGGTGCCGGCACCTGCGTGGGCCATGTCGTGCCGCCCAACGAGGTGCGCATTATTGCGATTGACGATGCGGCCATTGCCGACTGGAGCGGCGTGCGCGAGCTGGCGATGGGCGAGGTCGGCGAGATCACCGTTGCTGGCCCCACCACCACCGACACCTATTTCAACCGCGATGCGGCCACGCGCATCGCCAAGATTCGCGAGCGCCGTAGCGATGGCAGCGAGCGCATCGTGCACCGCATGGGCGATGTGGGTTACTTCGATGCCGAAGGACGCCTGTGGTTCTGTGGGCGCAAGACCCAGCGCGTGGAGACCGCGCAAGGCCCGATGTACACCGAGCAGGTGGAGCAGATCTTCAATGCGTTACCGGGGATGGGGCGCAGCGCGTTGGTGGGCCTGGGCGAGATGGGCCGGCAGCGTCCGGTGCTGTGCTACGAACCGGACGCCTACGCCTGGATGTCCAGTCCAAGGGAACAGGAAGACTTCAGGCAGCAGCTGCGCACTACCGCTGCGGCACATCCACTGACCGCTGGCATCGCCGATTTCCTGTGCCATCCAGGCTTCCCGGTGGATATCCGCCATAACGCCAAGATCGGCCGCGAGACGCTGGCGGTGTGGGTGGCGCAGCAGCTGCATAAGAGCGGCTAACAACAGGTAGCGCGCAGTCGTCAGGCGAGCGTGGATGGCGCACTCAGAAATGGCAGTGTGCGAGTGGTCGGTTCCGAGCACCGGACACGCCTGCCTGGCGGTAAGCACAGTCGTTCGTTGGTAGCTCCTGGTTTCAGACGGCAGACTGCACGGCCGCGTGTCCACGCAGGATCGCCAAGTCGGGTGTGGCCGGCTATGGTGTCGTCCCTCAGAGGCGAGGTCTGGTGCGATGAAGGTATTGGTAACCGGTGGTGGCGGCTTTCTCGGCCAGGCGTTGTGCCGCGGCCTGCGCGCGCGCGGGCACGCGGTGGTGAGTTTCCAGCGCGGCGATTACCCGGTGTTGCAGACGCTGGGCGTGGGCCAGATCCGCGGCGACCTGGCCGACCCGCAGGCGGTGCGGCATGCCTTCGCCGGCATCGATGCGGTGTTCCACAATGCCGCCAAGGCCGGTGCGTGGGGCAGTTACGACAGCTATCACCAAGCCAATGTCGTGGGCACGCAGAACGTGCTCGACGCCTGCCGCGTCAATGGCGTGCCACGGCTGATCTACACCTCCACGCCCAGCGTCACCCATCGCGCCACCAATCCGGTGGAAGGGCTCGGTGCCGATGAAGTGCCGTATGGCGACAATCTGCGCGCCGCCTACGCGGCAACCAAGGCCATTGCCGAGCGTGCAGTGCTGGCGGCCAACGATGCCCAGTTGGCGACGGTGGCGTTGCGTCCGCGCCTGATCTGGGGGCCGGGTGACAATCACCTGGTGCCGCGTCTGGCAGCGCGTGCGCGTGCCGGACGGCTGCGCATGGTCGGCGACGGCAGCAACCTGGTCGACAGCACCTACATCGACAACGCCGCGCAGGCGCATTTCGATGCGTTCGAGCACCTGGCAGTCGGCGCTGCCTGCGCAGGCAAGGCGTACTTCATTTCCAACGGCGAACCGTTGCCGATGCGCGAGTTGCTCAATCGTTTGCTCGCAGCGGTGGATGCGCCCGCGGTGACGCGCTCGCTGTCGTTCAAGACCGCGTATCGCATCGGTGCGGTATGCGAAACGCTGTGGCCACTGTTGCGTCTGCCAGGCGAAGTGCCGTTGACGCGGTTCTTGGTAGAACAGTTGTGTACGCCGCATTGGTACAGCATGGAACCAGCACGTCGCGATTTCGGCTATGTGCCGCGCATCAGCATCGAAGAAGGCCTGCAACGGCTGCGATCCTCATCTTCCAACGACATCCCCGTCACTCGCTAAAGACCGGCACATCCTCAAGATACGTCTGCGCCGATTCGGCACGACAACTTTTGGAACCCTTGCCATGCTGCATTACGCCATCATCTTTTTCGTCATCGCCATCATCGCTGCTGTGCTGGGCTTCAGTGGTATCGCCGGCGCGGCGACCAACATCGCCTGGATCCTGTTCGTGGTGTTCCTGATCCTGGCAGTGATCTCGATGTTCCGTCGCGGCAAGGTGTAACGCTTAAACGCGATACGTCACGGCAGCGGCGCTGCTGATCGGCGCTACATGGCCCGCTTTCGCAAGGAAGCGGGCCATGTGCGTTTACGGCGGGATAGAAACAAGGTTTCGCCGGCGACAGGCGCTTTTCCAAATATTGCACCTACTTGCCATTGGCCAGCACTGCATCGCCGATCGCAACGAAGCGCAGCGGCGATGCCGCGTGAGCGATCTGGGATTGGCAGGGATCACATTGACCTTGCACACGAATGGCAGCTGTCCTGTTGCACCTGCTTTTCGGATGAGTCCGTCATATAGCCGCGTGGCAATACCACCCCGACGTGCGTGCGCGGCAATGACGATGCGATCGACAAACACAAGCCGTGCAAAGCGAGCGGCCCTCCAGACCAAGCGCGCGTTGGCATACGGCGCGTCTTGATCCAGCGCACGCAGCAGGCACTCAGCCGATGTGGCATGCATGCGTGTCAGGCGATCTGCAGCAAGGCAGTCAGGCCGTCGACGTCGGGCAACGACTATTCGGCGGCATGCGCATGAGCGAGCGCCAGCACTCCGGCGTGGTCGTGCGGTTGTACGGCGCGCAACTGCGGCAGCGCCATCAGTGTGGCTCGACCGCGCTACGCAACAGGCGATCGTCGGCGTGGCGTTGCAGTGCCAGTTCGATCAATTGCGTGATCAGGCTGCGATAGTCCAGCCCGCTTGCCTGCCATAATTTCGGATACATGCTGATGCGGGTGAAGCCCGGCAGCGTGTTGACCTCATTGATCACGATGCGTCCGTCTGCGCACAGGAAGACATCCACGCGCGCCATGCCTGCGCAGTCCAGTGCCTGATACGCCTGCACCGCGATCTGCCGGATGCGCTGCTGGGTCTGCGCATCGATGGCGGCCGGGATCACGATCTCGGCACCGTGGTCGCTGATGTATTTGGTTTCGTACGAATAGAACGCATCGTGCACCACCACTTCGCCGCACACGCTGGCCTGGGGTGCGGCATTGCCGAGCACGGCGCATTCGATTTCGCGCCCGGCAATGGCCGCTTCCACCAAGACCTTGTGGTCATAGGCCAAGGCCAAGCCGAGTGCAGCGGCGAACGCGTCTGCCGTGCGCACCTGGCTGACGCCGACCGACGAGCCCTGGTTGGCCGGTTTGACGAACAGCGGCAAGCCCAACTGTGCGATCAACGCATCCACATCGGCCTGTGCGGCGGTGTGGCGGTTGAAGCAGACGAACGGTGCCACCGCCAGCCCGGCATCGCGCAACACGCGCTTGGCCATGTCCTTGTCCATCGCCACCGCCGAGCCGAGCACGCCGGAGCCCACGAAGGGCAGGTTGGCCATGCGCAGCAGTCCCTGCAGCGAGCCGTCTTCGCCCAGCGTGCCGTGCACGATGGGAAACACCACATCGATCTGCGCCAGCGCCTGCTCCGGCTGGATGGGGCGCAACTGCTGCTGTTGCGCGCCTGGCAGCAGTGCCACACCGCGACCACTGCGATGCAGCGCAATGCGTGCCGGGTCGTCGGCATGCAGCAGGAAGCTGTCGGGGTCGTTGACGTGCCACTGGCCTTGCTTGTCGATACCGATCAGCACCGGCTCGAAGCGCTGCGGGTCCAGCGCATCCAGGATGTTGCGTGCCGATTGCAACGAGACCTCGTGCTCGGCCGATTTGCCGCCGAAGATGAGGCCGACCCGAATCTTGCGCATTGCCCGCTCCTGCCATCGTCAATGGAAGGCGCCAGGATGCCCGTGGCATGCGTACCGAAGGAAGTGCTGCAACGCCAGTCAGTGCTGCCACAGCGTCGTCAAGCAGCTGCGACATGCAGGGACGGTAGAATGCAGGCATGCCCGGATCACTCTTCAATTCACTCAAGCCGCTCGCCGGCCAGGCCCTGCAGGCAGCGCTCAACCGTGCGCTGGCGCTGGACCCGGATACCCGCGACGCCCTGCTGCCGCTGGAAGGCCAGCGCATCGCGCTGACCCTGGACGCGCCCGCGCTGGCCCTGCAGATCCGCGTGCACGAGCGCCGCTTGCTGGTCGGTCCGGTCGATCCGGCGCAGGAACCCGATCTTGCAGTGCGCAGCAGCCTGGCCGGCTTGCTCGGGCAACTGCCGTTCCTGGCCAACGCACGTCGCAGCGGTGCGCCGGCTGGCCGGCTCAAGGTGTCTGGCGATGCCGAGCTGGCGCGCCAGCTACAACAGCTGGCCGGTCGCTTCGACCCGGATTGGCAGCTGCCGTTCGTGGCGGTGTTCGGCGAGATCCTCGGCGTGCAGATCGCCGGTGGGGTGCGTGCAGCGCTGCAGCAGGCGCGTCGCAGCGCAGTGGATCTGGCGCACAGCGCGGCCGAATTCGTCACCGAAGAATCGCGCGATGTGGTGCCACGCGCCGAACTCGACGCCTTCCACGACGATGTGGACGAGCTACGCGACGACGTCGAACGGCTGGCCGCGCGCGTGAGCCGCCTGCGCGCGAGTGGGGGCGCGGCATGAAGGCGATCCTGCGGGCCAGCCGCATCGGCCGGGTGATTCTGCGTTACCGCCTGGATGCCTTGCTGGAAGGTACTCCGGCCGAGCGCTGGTTGCGCCTGGCCAAGCCATTCGTGCCGCGTGCCAGCGCCGAAATCGCCGCGCAATCGCGTGGTGCGCGGTTGCGGCTGGCGCTGCAGGAACTGGGGCCGATCTTCGTCAAGTTCGGGCAGATTCTTTCCACCCGTCGCGATCTGATCCCCGCCGATGTGGCCGAAGAACTCACCTTGCTGCAGGACCGGGTCAAGCCGTTCGATGGCGAGGCCGCGCGGCTGATCGTGGAAGGCGCGCTCGGCCTGCCGGTGAGCGTGGCGTTTGCCAGCTTCGACACCGTGCCGCTGGCCTCGGCCTCGATCGCGCAGGTGCATGCGGCCACGTTGCCGCCGGATGCCGACGGCGTGCGCCGCGAGGTGGTGGTCAAGGTGCTGCGCCCGGACATCGAGCGCCAGATCGATGCCGATATCGCGTTGCTGCACTCGCTGGCCACGCTGGTGGAACGTACCCATCCGCGTGCCGACAAGATCCGTCCACGCGAGGTGGTGGCCGAGATCGAAGGCACGCTGTCGGCCGAACTCGATCTGCAACGCGAAGGCGCCAATGCCAGCGTGCTGCGTCGGTTCTGGGAAGGCTCGGACGATCTGTACGTACCGGAAGTGATCTGGTCGCACACCGCCGAGCGCGCGCTCACGCTGGAGCGCGTGTACGGCATTCCCTCCGACGACATCGCCAAGCTCGATGCCGCCGGCATCGATCGCAAGGCGCTGGCAGCCAAGGGCGTGCGCGTGTTCTACACGCAGGTGTTCCGCGACAATTTCTTCCACGCCGATGCGCACGCCGGCAACATCTGGGTCGATTCGGATCCGGAGCGCCGCCTCAATCCGCGTTTCATCGCGCTGGATTTCGGCATCATGGGCCAGCTCTCGCAGGAGGATCAGTATTACCTGGCCGAGAACTTCATGGCGATCTTCCACAAGGATTACCGACGCATGGCCGAGCTGCACGTGGAGGCGGGCTGGATGCCGTCCAACGTGCGCATCGACGAACTGGAAGCGGCCGCGCGCTCGGTTTGCGAGCCGTATTTCACCCGGCCGCTGTCGGAAATTTCGCTGGCGCAGGTGCTGATCAAATTGTTCCGCGTGGCCCAGCGCTATGAGCTGACGCTGCAGCCGCAGTTGATCCTGCTGCAGAAGACCTTGCTCAACATCGAAGGCGTGGGCCGTCAGCTCGACCCCAAGCTGGATATCTGGGCGGTGGCGCGACCGGTGCTCGAACGCATCCTGCGCGAGCGTTACAGCCCGCGCCGTGCGTTGCGCGAGCTGGGCAAGCGGCTACCGGAAATCATGACCCATGCGCCGGACATGCCGCGTCTGGTGCACAGTTGGTTGGAACAGCAGGTGGAAGGCCGGCATCAGATCGATATCCGTTCCAGCGAATTGCGCGCGTTGGACCTGAGCCTACGCAAGCTGCAGACGCGCGTGGTCACCGCCATCACCGGCAGCGGGTTGTTGGTGGTCGCCGCTGTGCTCTACGGCCTGCACCCGGATGGCTGGTACCTGGGCACGGTACCGGTGTGGAGCTGGATCAGCGGCGGCGCCGGCACGGCCGCGTTGCTGGTTGCGTGGCTGCGTCGCTAGCCATCGCGTCGCGCGCGACACGCATGCCCATCAGTGTCACTGACGTGGTGGCTCGCCATGCACGCGCCGCGGGACACCGGTGACAGCCCATCGCACGCGGGTGATGGTGAGCGTCTGCAAGGAGTCGCTGCAGCGCTCTGGCAGCGGCAACCGGTTGCGTCGACACGGCGGGGTCACCGACGCATGCCGATACCGCGCCGGACAGAGGTACATGTCCGGCCACGCTGCGCGTAAGGTCGGCAGGCCCTAAACCGCGTTGGCGGTCAGCAGCGGCACGCCCCGCGCGCGCACCGGCCTTGCACACCATTGCATCAAGGTGCGTGGTCGGCGTGCGCCACGTGGTCGAAGAACTGGTAGATGCCGTCGTCGCTCATCCTGCGCGCATTGGCCAACTCGCCGGCACGCGTGGTGTAGAGCAGCTTGCCTGCGGGCGATACCACCACGGCGGCCGGGATGCCGTTCTGGATCGGGTCGCCGTAGCGCTGGCTGATGTCCAGGTTGCGGTCGAAATTGCCCACGTCCACCTTGACCACGACGAACGACCGATCGATCAGTGGTGCGTTCTTGGCGGTATGCAGCGAGGTGTCCAGCGCACGGCAGTCATGACACCAGTTTGCGCCGAAGATCACCAGGACGGGTTTGTGCGATGTCTTACCGGCTGCCAGCGCATTGCGTAGCTGCACGTTGACATCTGCGTGTTCGTCGTAAGGCAGGTTCGAGGCCTGGGCCAGCGGAACGACCGCCAGCAGGCAAAGCAGGAGCCAGGGACGCATGGCACGCTCCGCGAAGGGGAATCTGCATGCTCCGCCAGTACATCGGTGTGGTCAATGGGTGTGGTCAATGGGCCCATGTCCGCCGCGACGCAGTGGCATGCGGTGTCAGCGATGCGGATAATCCGCCGGTGAGCATATCCCCCAAGCATCTGCAGATTCTTTACCAGGACGATGTCCTGGCCGTCGTCGACAAACCCGCGGGCCTGATGGTCCACGACAGCAAGCTGGCGCGCGGAGAAGACGACTTCCTGGCCGACCGCCTGCGCGAGCAGTTGGGCAAGCCGATCTTTCTGGTGCACCGGCTCGACCGCGCCACCAGCGGTTGCCTGTTGCTGGCGTTCGACCGCGATAGCGCCAGTGCGCTGGGCAAGGCCTTGATGGCCGGTGAGGTGGATAAACATTATCTGACCGTGTGCCGCGGCTGGCCGGCTGAGGAGCGCTTCATCGTCGACCATGATCTGGATGGCGGCCCTGGCAAACCGGTCAAGAAGCCGGCAGTGACGCATTTCCAGCGTCTGGCCACCAGCGAGCTGGAGATTCCTTCCACCGGGTTCGCCACCTCACGCTACGCACTGCTGCGCTGCCAGCCCCAGACCGGCCGCTTCCGGCAGATTCGCCGGCACATGAAGCACCTGTCGCACCACATGATCGGCGACACCAGCCACGGCGACGGACGCCACAACCGCAGCTTCCGCATGCTTGGCATCCACCGCATGCTGCTGCACGCCGAACGCCTGGCATTTCCGCATCCGGCCGAAGGCAGGCGTATCAGCGTCATCGCGCCGCTGGATGCGGAATTCACCAAGGCCTGCGCGTTGTTTGGTTGGGACATGGCGCAGCTGCAGGCGACGGCACAGGCATAGTGCTGGTGGGCCGTGACCCGAGGCGGGTGGGCGCTGTGCGCGCAAACGCTCCACGTGTCAGGCACTGCACCCGTCTCCAGTTCCGCCGGTGCTTCAGCCGCGCAAGCGTGCCGAGTCAAGCGAGGGTCGTGGCGGGCACGCTAGCCCTGTCATGCTGCATGCGAGGCGCATGGTCAGCACCAGCGGTCGTTTTCCGCAGCGGTCGTTTTCGCAGCACACGCGCGATCACCGAAGCCGTCGCTCCCTTCTCACACTGGGACATGTCCTCCTTTATTGGGGAGAAGGTGCCCCGCAGGGCGAAGGAGGGTACGGAGCGAAGCCATGCGCGTTCGCATTCTGCGCGGGCTTCGCCTTCCGACCCTCACCCCACCCCCTCTCCCGCGGGGAGAGGGGCTTGGCATGCGCGAGTCGTCGTCCACTCATCAGGCGGCAGGTTCTCGAGCAACGCGCTTGCCACTCTTCACGACGGATCTAGACGCACCAGCACAGCACGCTCTCACGATTCCCCAATCCCGATTCCCCGCCCATCAGGGCTTCTTGGCCGGAGCAGGTTCGTTGACGATCTTTTCCAGATCCTTCTGCAGGTCGGCAAACAGCGGCAGCATCTTCTGCTGGATCGCGCCCATCAGGTTCTGGGTCAGCGCCGGGGTCTTGTCCAGCAGGCTCTGGCCGGCCGAGCTCTCGTAGAACTCGGCCATGGCCAGCACGTCCTCGCGCGAGAACGAGCGCTTGTAGATGTCCACGTACATCGGGCGCAGTTCCGACCAGGACAGCGCCTTGCGCACGGTCTGGCGGGTGCGTTCCTGGATGCGCTGCAGCTGCGCCTGTTGCTCGGCATCGAGCTGGCGTTGCGCGGTGAGCTGGGCGAATTGCTGCTGCTGCATCGCTTCGATCTGCGGCAGCATCGTGTCCAGCATGGTCTGGGCGCGCGAGGCGGCCAGCAGGCGGTTGATGTCGGCATCGCTGGGCGCCTGCGCCAATGCGGCCGGGGCGGCCACGGCCAGCAGGGCGGCCAGCAGCAGCCGGCGAGCGAGGCTACGCACGGCAAAGAGCGAAGAAGTCGGTGTCATCGGAGCATCCTGCAAACGGGAGACCGGCCGCAGCATACGGGAAGCCGGCATTCGCGCGCGTCCACGCCGCTGCCGATACAATCGGCGCACATGGCCAGCGACCCGATCCAGATCAGCCCCAGCCTGACGATTCCGCCCAGCGAACTCGTCGAACGCTTCGTGCGTGCCAGCGGCGCCGGTGGGCAGAACGTCAACAAGGTCTCCACCGCGGTGGAACTGCGTTTCGACGTGGCCGGCTCGCCGTCGCTGCCGGAGCCATTGCGGGCGCGGCTGCTGTCGCGGCGCGACCGCCGCATGACCGCCGACGGCGTGCTGGTGATCGACGCGCAGCGCTTCCGTACCCAGGACCGCAACCGCGACGATGCGCGCGAGTGGCTGGTCGACATCATCAGTGCGTGCCTGTCGGTGCCCAAGCGCCGGGTCGCCACCAAACCGAGTCATGGCGCCAAGCTGCGGCGATTGGATGCCAAGCGTGAGCGCAGCCATATCAAGCGTGGACGCTCTGCGTCCCACTGGGAGTAAGTGTGAGTCAACCCGACCCGTCGTTGCCACCGGTAACACAGGCCAACATCCTGCTGCAGCCATCGCCGCCCCGAATGCCGCGTGCCCATGGCCGCTTCATCCGCTGGCTGGGCCGCACCGTCTTGCGTGTGGCCGGTTGGCGCCTGTTGGGGCGGCTGCCCGACGAGCCCAAGCTGGTGATGATCGTGGCCCCGCATTCCTCCAACTGGGACGGCTTCCTGGGCTTTGCGGCCAAGTTCGCGCTGGGCTTCGAGGTGCGCGTGCTCGGCAAGTCGCAGTTGTTCTGGTGGCCGCTGGGCCCACTGCTGCGCAAGCTCGGCGCCATCCCGCTGGACCGCAGCTCGCCGCAGGGCACCATCGGCCAGGCGGTGCGGCTGATCCGCAACTCCGAGCAGATGTGGTACGTGATCACGCCAGAAGGCACGCGCAAGCGGGTGGAGAACTGGAAGGCCGGTTTCTGGAAGATCGCCTCCGATTCCAAGGTGCCGATCCTGCCGGTGTATTTCGACTACCCCAGCAAGACCGTGGGTATCGGTGAGCCGTTCTGGACCGGGCCCGACATGGCTGCCGACATCGCCGCCATCCGCACCTGGTACCGGCCGTGGCGCGGGAAGCATCGCGATACGTTGTGAGGCCGGCGGCGCGCGGTTGCCGGATCGCTGGCGGTGATTGGCGCATCCGGTAAATCTGTCGTCGAATGTTCACCTGTCGGGAAACCGCATGATGGCCCTGTCTCCACGCGCGTTGTGCCTATCGCTCTCGCTGCTGCTCATCGCCGGCCCCGCGCTCGCAGCCACGCCGATGCTGGTGATCCATGGCGGTGCGGGCGTGGAGAAATCCAGCCTTTCCAAGGACGAACAAGCACAGGCACGTGAGGCGATGCAACGCGCGCTGCGCGCCGGGCATGCGGTGTTGAACCGCGGCGGCAGTGCGGTGGATGCGGTCGCCGCTACCATCACCGTGCTGGAGGACGCGCCGCAGTTCAACGCCGGGCGCGGTGCAGTGTTCACTCACGACGGCAAGAACGAGCTGGACGCGGCCATCATGGACGGCGCCAGCGGCAAGGCCGGTGCGATTGCCGGCGTGCATACGGTCAAGACCCGATCCTGCTGGCGCGCCGCGTCATGGACCGCTCCAGGCACGTGATGCTGGTCGGCGACGGCGCCGAGCAATTCGCGCGCGAGCAGGGCATCACGCTGGTGGACCCGAGTTATTTCCGCACCGACAAACGCTGGCAGCAGCTGCAGAAAGCGCTCAAGGCCGAGGCCGGCGACCGCCAGGCGCAGGCCAACCTGGAGCTGGAAACCGCCAAGCATTTCGGCACCGTCGGCGCACTGGCGCTGGACCGCGACGGCCATCTGGCCGCTGGCACCTCCACCGGCGGCATGACCAACAAGCGCTACGGCCGCGTCGGCGATGCGCCGATCATCGGCGCCGGCACGTATGCCAACAACCAATGCGCGGTGTCCGGCACTGGCTGGGGCGAGTTCTACATCCGCGCCGTGGCGGCCTACGACATCTGTGCGCGGATGAAATATGCCGGGCAATCGCTGCAACAGGCGGCCGAGACCGTGATCGATCAGGACATTCCCAAGGCCGGCGGCGACGGCGGCGCCATTGCGCTGGATGCGCAGGGCAATGCCGCGTTTCCGTTCAATACCGAAGGGATGTACCGCGGCTGGATCGGTGCCGACGGCACCCCGCATGTGGCGATTTTCAAGGACGAGACGTTGTAGCGATCCTGCTCGGTCGCGATTTCCCAGCGGTCCAGCGCGACCACGATCCCCGACGTAACGCCACCCGCGCTACGGATGCTGCCCAGCGTCGCGCACCATCCCCAACCGCGCCAGTCCAACCAATCCAACGGCACATGCCAGCCGCTGCAAAACCCGCTAGCGTAGCTGGCTGCACTACCCACTCAGGAATCACACGCCATGTCGCGTACCGTCGTTCTGGCCGCTGCCATCACCCTGGCACTGGCTGCTTGTTCTGGAAAAGAGTCGTCCGGCCAGGAGTCCACCACCGTGCCCGAGAAAACTGCCCCGGCCCCGGCCGCAGATGCTGCATCCAACCCGCTGCTGACCGCCAGCACGCTGCCTTTCCAGGCGCCGCCGTTCGACAAGATCAAGGACGCCGACTATCTGCCGGCCTTCGAAGAAGGCATGCGCCTGCATCTGGCCGACATCCGCAAGATCGCCGATAACCCCGAAGCGCCCACCTTCGACAACACCATCGAAGCGATGGAGCGCAGCGGTGAAACGTTGACGCGGGTCTCGCGGATTTTCTTCGGGCTGGTGCAGGCCGATACCAGCGACGCACGCCAGAAGATCCAGGAAGAGATCGCGCCAAAGATGGCCGCGCACCAGGACGAGATCAATCTCGATCCCAAGTTGTTCGCGCGGGTCAAAACCATCTACGACCAGCGCGACACACTGAACCTGGACCCGGAGCAGAAGCGCCTGGTCGAACGCGATTACCAGCAACTGGTGCGCGCCGGTGCGCAGTTGTCCGATGCCGACAAGGACAGCCTGCGCAAGCTCAACGTGGAAGAAACCACGCTCTCCACACAGTTTCATACCCGTCTGGTCGCCGCTTCGGCTGCCGGTGCGGTGGTGGTGGACGACAAGGCCAAGCTCGACGGCCTGAGCGAGGGCGACATTGCCGCCGCGGCCGATGCCGCCAAGGCACGCAAGCTCGACGGCAAATATCTGCTCGCCCTGCAGAACACTACCCAGCAGCCGGTGCTGGCGTCGTTGAAGAATCGCGAGATGCGTGCCGAGGTGTTGAAGGCCTCCGAAACACGCGCAGAAAAGGGCGATGCCAACGACACCCGCCAGACCATCCAGCGTCTGGCCCAGCTGCGCGCGCAGAAAGCCAAGCTGCTCGGCTTCGACAACTACGCTGCCTACAGCCTGGGCGACCAGATGGCCAAGACGCCGGACGCCGCGCTCAAGCTGCTGACCGACACCGTGCCGGCCGCCACTGCCAAGGCACGCCGCGAAGCGGCCGAGATTCAGAAGGTCATCGACGCGCAGAATGGTGGCTTCAAACTTGCCGCTTCCGATTGGGACATGTACGCCGAGCAGGTGCGCAAGGCCAAGTACGACCTGGACGAATCGCAGATCAAGCCGTATTTCGAGCTGGACAACGTTCTGCAGAACGGCGTTTTCTACGCCGCAACGCAGCTGTACGGCATCACCTTCAAACAGCGCACCGACATTCCGACTTACCACGCCGACATGAAGGTGTATGAAGTCTTCGATGCCGACGGTACCTCGATGGCGCTGTTCTACACCGACTATTTCAAGCGCGACAGCAAGTCCGGTGGCGCGTGGATGGACGTGTTCGTCGAGCAGAACGGCCTCACCGGTGCCAAGCCGGTGGTCTACAACGTCTGCAACTTCACCAAGCCCGCTGCCGGCCAGCCGGCGTTGCTGAGTTTCGACGACGTCACCACGCTGTTCCATGAGTTCGGCCACGCGCTGCACGGCATGTTATCCAAGGTGAAATACCCCTCGATCGCCGGCACCAGCACCTCGCGCGACTTCGTGGAATTCCCTTCGCAGTTCAACGAGCACTGGGCGTCCGACCCGAAGGTCTTCGCCAACTACGCCAAGCACTACCAGACCGGCGCGGCGATGCCGGCCGAGTTGGTGGAAAAGATCAAGAAGGCCAAGACCTTCAACAGCGGCTACGCCACCACCGAATACCTGTCGGCGGCGCTGCTGGATCTGGCCTGGCACACCCAGCCGGCCGACGCGCCGTTGCAGGACGTGAGCAAGTTCGAAGCCGACGCGCTCAAGCGCTTCAAGGTGGACCTGGCCGAAGTGCCGCCGCGCTACCGCAGCAGCTACTTCGATCACATCTGGGGCGGTGGTTATTCGGCCGGGTACTACGCGTACTTCTGGTCGGAAGTGCTCGACGACGATGCGTTCCAATGGTTCAAGGAGCACGGTGGCCTGACCCGCAAGAACGGCGACATCTTCCGCGCCAAGATCCTCTCGCGCGGCAACACCGTCGATCTGGCCACGCTCTACCGCGATTTCCGCGGCAAGGATCCCAGCGTCAAGGCGCTGCTGGAAAACCGTGGGTTAACCGAGTAAGACAGCCGCGTGCACGACGCACGCGAATGCCGACGATGATCCAAAACGGGATGGCCTTGCGCCATCCCGTTTGCTTGCGTGGTTTTTGATGCATCGCAGTAGATGCATCGCAATCGTGGGCGCCGGATCAGGCAGGCGGCGGTGCCCGATCGTCTCCGATCTGCACGATCACCTCGTGCGCCTGCGATGTGGACGCCACGCCTGGACGCAGCTGTTCCACCGCCTCCGGCAGGGTCAGCGAGGGCGTGGCATGCGTCGCAGATGACGAGGCCTCGGATGGCTGGGTGAGCGCTTTGGCTTGACTCAACAACGCTTCCACATCGCTGTTTTGCACCAGCGCATTGATGGCTCGACTCGCCCTGGTCGCCCGCCGTTGGGACAGCGCTTCGCTGGCGCCCCCCATCACGCCGCGCAAGACTTGCCGCTTCAATCCGATGTCCGTCTCGCCTTCGCGGCGATTGTTCTTGACGGTGATGGCGGTGTGCTGATTCAACGCGCCGACCGCAGCCATGCCTCCCGACAGGGCGGAGATCCCCAGTGTCTGCGCGGTCGGCACGTTGCGGGTTCCGCCCTGCGCCGCGGAGCTGGCCTTGCCGATCACCGAGGAGGCCGCGCTGCCCAGCACGCCGAGATGGAACATCTGGCCAATGCGTTGGGCGGTCTGTGCCGAGAACTCGCGTGGGGTATATTTCTTCACGATATCGTTGATCAGTTGCTCCGATACCACCGATTTCTCGGCGCCGAGAAGCAACTTTGCCGCGATGCCGTCCGGCTCCAGTTCGTCCAACCTGCCTTCGCGCAAGGCGGTCAGATCCTGGTTCAGCAATTTCAGTTTCTTCGCCAGGCCGGCGCCGTGGCCCGCTTCCAGATCCAGATCCTCGTCGCCCGTCGTCGCCTGCGGCGTACCCGACGCGGCGCGTTTCGCCTGGCGCTCTTGTTCCGCCTTGAGTTCTTTTTGTATCTCCTTTTCCATCGCCACCAGTCCGTTGGTGACGCGTTTCACCAGCGCCTGCGTCGGCGATTGAATCAGTTTGCGCAATTTGCCCTGATCGATCTCCTCGGCCGCCACTGCCTCACCGCGTGCAAATTTCGACTTGCCCGTCTCGGTCAATACATCGGCGTACAGCAGATTGAGCTTGTTGTTGTAGTCCTGTTTTGCCTGTTCGTCGAAGCCAGCGGCCACGTGCTGCGTCGCGGTCATCAGCAGGGCACCGATGGTCTGCGCGGTCGGCGACAGCGCCCGCATTGCGCCGGTCTTGCTGATCAGGCCCAGCGAGCCCGCCAATGGCGAGCGCAGAATGCGCGGGACGGCCTGCCAGCGATTACCCATCCATTGCCGTTCGTGCGCGCCCTGGGTCATGACAAAGTCGTGCTGTGCCTGATGCAAGCGCGTTTCGGCTTGCAGCAAGTTGTGAGCCGCGGCGATGAAGTCGGCAGTTGCCGGCGCCGCGGGGTTCTGGTCTGCGGCGGCCTTGAGTTCACGGAACCTGTCGCAGCACCCGCCGAATTCTTCGATATGCCTTTCCAGCGCCTTCGCAAGGTCCGGTAGCCAATGCTTGTCGCTGATCTGCGCCTTGTCCGGCACGATGACGTGACCGCCATGCTCGCGGATGGATTCGCACAGGCTCACCACCGCCGACTGCTGGGCCGCATTCATGGGCGCGGCGAGGGCCGCTGTCCCAAAGCCGAATCCCGCGCCTATCCAGGGCTTACGGGTTGCGTAGTTGATCCAGGGCGAGACGATGTACTGCATTGCATTGTTGAGAAAACTGCCACTGGGGTTGGGCATGCCCGACAGCAATGCGGTGCGCCGCAGGTTGGACACCTCGCTTTCGCTCAATCCCTGCGCCCTGTACCACGCCATCGCATCCGTTTCGCGGATGCGGCCCAACAGATCCGCGTGTGTTGCTGCGCGTTCCTCCGGGCCGGTGGCATCCGGCAATTTCATCGGCCTCACCTTGTTGATGAGTTCGGCGGCCAATTGCGGCTCGACCGGCCGCTGCTTGTCGGCGGCCAGTTGCTCTTTGAGTCGCACCAGCGACGCCGTGGCGGGGTTTGACGACGTTGCAGGCTGGGACACCTGCAGATCAACCACGTTCGCTTGGCTAGCCGTCTGGGATGCATGCGCAGCGGCATCTGCGGGCTCCTTGCCGCGCTTGCTCGGGCGGCGCGAGAGCATGCTCAGTGCAGCATCGGGCTGCGCAGACGAAGGACTGGGCGATGTGTGCGGGGAAGCTTCTTCCTCAATCTCATGGGTGCCCGCAGTTGACACTGACACGGGGCGAGTGAGCGGATTGGCGGATGCAGCAGGTTTCATCAGATTTCTCCCGGTGCTTGATGCAGTGGCAGCATCGGTCAACGGCCGGTGCCGATGAATGCGATCGTCCACCAACCTGGAGTTGGGCGCATTGTCCAGTGGCGGCGTCGTCGCGATGGCGCAAAGGGAGCACCGCGTTCAACCACGCGACGCAGCCGTTGCAGACAGGAAAGCCCAAAGCGGCAGACCGCATTGCATCAGCATTGAATCAAACAGCGTGAGCCATCTTGGCCGCACAACAGAATTGACGTCGCTGCATCCGAAACCTTCGGATTGGCGGCTTGCCCCTGGCAGGATGAGGAACCGTGTCACGCGCATCTGCGTGCGTGGTGCGTCATCAAAACGTGATGGCAACGCATCGGCATGCCCCAGCCAGTTATCGGGGCGCCCCCAACCCTTCCGACGCTTGCGCCGCAGCGTCCTGCCGCCACCAGCGCACGCGCTTGCCGGGCGCAGTCAAATCCACCCGCTCGCCCATGCACGGTGTGGCCAGGGCAACGCCAGCGACGTCGGCCAGCGCCACGCTGCGGTCCAACGGTTCCTGCCACGCATGCATGGCAAGATCGAAGGTGCCGTTGTGGATCGGCAGCAAGGTGCGTCCGCCGACATCGATAGACGCCTGCAGGCTCTGCTCCGGTTGCATGTGCACGTCCGGCCACAGGTGGTCGTAGGCGCCGTTTTCGATCAGCGCCACATCGAACGGCCCCAGGCGCTGGCCGATCGCCTTGAAACGCGGGCCATAACCCCCGTCGCCGCTGAAGAACACGCGCAGGTCGGCATCCTGGATCGCCCACGAGCACCACAGCGTGCGGTCGCGGTCGAACAGGCCGCGGCCGGAAAAATGCCGCGACGGCGTGGCGGTGAGCGTGAGGCCACCCACTTCCACCGATTGCCACCAATCCAGTTGCCGCACCTTCCCCGGATCCACGCCCCAGCGCACCAGCAGATCGCCCACGCCCAGCGGCGCGACGAACACGCCGACGCGGTCGGCCAACGCACGGATGGTGGCGCAGTCCAGATGGTCGTAATGGTTATGCGACAGGATCACCCCGGCCAGCGGCGGTAGCGCGTCCAGTGCGATCGGCGGTGCGTGGAAGCGCTTTGGCCCTGCAAACGGAAACGGCGAGGCGCGCTTGGAGAACACCGGGTCGGTCAGCCACAAGCCGCCGCGCAGCTTCATCAGCACCGTGGAATGACCCAGCCGGAACAGGCTGCGATCCGGCGCGGCCTGCAGTTGCGCCGCGCTCAGTGGTGCGACCGGCAGCGTTTGCGACGGCACGGTGTGCGCGGGCTTGTTGAACAGCACCTCCCACAACAGGCGCAAGCCGCCCAACACGCCGGGCTGACTCAAGCGGGTGGGCAATGCGTTGCGGAACCGGCCATTGCGGAACTGCGGCGAAGCGACATGCGAGGTGGGGCGTGGCAGGTGACGGGACTGGGTGAGCACGACGGCTTCCATCGTTTGAGGGCGGGCGAACCGGCGTTGCCGGTGGGATTTTTACACTACACAGTGTAGTTTTATCTTGGGAAATGTAAACTCGGCGGTGTAACATTGCGCCATGTCCAGCTCATCCGACGCGGCGCCGGCGCCGCAGCGGCTCACCGACCGCAAGCGCCACGCCATTCTCGAAGCGGCCATCGCGCAGTTCCGCCAGCACGGGTTCCAGGCCACCAGCATGGACCGCCTGGCCGCCGCCGCAGGCGTGTCCAAGCGCACCGTCTACAACCATTTCCCCAGCAAGGACGCGTTGTTCGGCGAGATCCTGCGCGGGCTATGGCAACGCAGCGCCGATGCGGTGAGTCTGGCCTATCGCCCCGACCAATCATTGCGCATGCAGTTGACGCACTTGCTGCAGCAAAAGCTGCGGTTGCTCGACGATGCAGCATTTATCGACCTGTCGCGCGTGGCGATTGCCGAAGGTATCCACTCGCCCGAACGCGCCCGTGCACTGCTGGCGCAACTGGGCAGCAAGGAGGAGGGCACCACCACCTGGCTGCGTGCGGCGCAGGCCGATGGACGCCTGGCCGAGGTCGACCCGGAATTCGCTTCGCAACAGCTACAGGCGCTGGTGAAGGGGTTCGCGTTCTGGCCGCAGTTGGCGATGGGCCAGCCGCCGCTGTCGCCCGCCCAGCAGACACAGGTGGCGGAGTCGGCGGTGGAGATGTTTCTGGGCCTTTACGGGCGCGAGTAAGTGCTGTGGTAGCACGGCGGCGCCTGCGCCAGGCGGCGTGGCCGATGCCCGGAATCGGCACTGTTGCCCAAACACTGTCGCTGTTCCGGGTGATCCTGCGCACCTCACTCACTCCCGCTCTGTTCTGTTGGCCGCTCAGCTGCGCCCGTGCACGCGGGCAGGCGTGACCAAACGCGCAGTGTCATCGCGTGGCGCATGCGCGCGCACTGCCGACGCAGACGGGGATCCCGAGTAAGCCCATGCAATTCATCGCGCGTGCGACGGTTTCTTGCAGGCGGTGTCAGGGTGTTGGAGATCATCAGCGTCCGGCGCGGTGCGAAGGCGACGCTGCGCAGGGAATCGTCAAAGCAGTCATCGCTGGTCGCGTCGCTTGTTGCGAGCGCGTTATTGCTAGCGTTCCGAATCGCCGCTTTCGTCGTACCCGCGTGGCGTGAACAGATCCGGTTGGATCAATTCGATAAACGCGCGTGCCTGCGGCGACAGATACTTGCCCTTGCGTACCACCACGCCATAGCTGCGGGTGGGGAAATATTCCTTGAGCGAGCGCGTGGCCAGCTTGTCGCGATCGGCATCGGTCACGCAGATCGCGGTGACGATGGAAATGCCCATGCCCATCGCCACGTATTGCTTGATCACCTCCCAGCCGCCGACTTCCAGCGCCACGGTGTAGGGCACGCGCGCCTGCTGAAAGATCAGATCCACCAGGCGGTAGGTCACCTGCCGGCGCGGCGGCAGGATCAACGGATACGGCGACAGATCCTGCAACGAGACCTCGGCCTTGCTGGCCAACGGATGGTCGGGTGGAGTGATCAGCAATTGCTCGAAACGGTAGACCGGCGCGTAGTTGAGGTCGGCCGGCACGTCCAGCATCGAGCCGATGGCCAGGTCCACCGCATCTTCGCGCAGCAGGTCGGTGCCGTTGGCACTGATGGCGTTGTGCAGGGTCAAGCGCACATCCGGATGCCGCGCGCGGAAGTTGGCCACGATGCGCGGCAGCAAATACAGGATGGTGGAGCTATTGGCGGCAATCGTGAGCTCGCCGGCGTCCAGCCCACGCACCTTTTCGCGAAAGCTGGCCTCCAGCCCATCCAGGCTCTCCACCAGTGGTAGCGCCATGTCGTACAGCAACTGGCCCTCGCGGCTGGGCGCCATGCGTCGCCCGGAGCGTTCGAACAGGGGCACACCCAGATCGCGTTCCAGGGCCTGCAACTGCAGCGTCACCGCTGGCTGACTGACGTAAAGCGCCTCAGCCGCCCGCGAGACCGAACCCAGGCGGACCGTCTGGCAAAATGCGCGCAGCGGCTTGAGACGGTCGGATTTGTAGGAAAATCGGGGGGTTGGCGCCATTTAAAGCAACTTCCCGGCATAAGTATAAGCCCGGCTTATTTACAGAATTGATAAAACTGCTTTGTCAAATAGTTGCCAGAAGAGCACGGTGGAGCTCCGGATGCACAAGGACCTTCACATGGCTGCCATCGCGTTTGCTTCCCGTTCCACCGACCACGCCACGCCCGGCATCGCGTTGACCACCCAGGTCGCCGGCCAGGCAGAGTTGCTGCCGGCCGCTGCCCTCGCCCTGCTGGTCTCGCTGCACCGGGCGATCGAGCCCGGCCGTCAGCAGCGTCTGGCCCAGCGGCGTGAGCGCCAGGCCGCGTTCGACGCCGGTCAGCTGCCCGACTTCCGTACCGACACCCGCGCCATCCGCGCCGGCGATTGGCGCGTGGCGACCTTGCCGGCGGCGCTGCAGGACCGCCGCGTCGAAATCACCGGCCCCACCGACCCGAAGATGGTCATCAACGCGCTGAACTCCGGCGCCAAGGTGTTCATGGCCGACTTCGAAGATTCCACCGCGCCGACCTGGCGCAACCTGCTGGCCGGCCAGCGCACGTTGGCTGCCGCGGTACGTGGCGATCTCAGCTTCGATGCGCCCAACGGCAAGCACTACGCCCTGCGCCCGGAAGCCGAACGTGCGGTATTGATCGTGCGCCCGCGCGGCTGGCATCTGGACGAAAAGCACGTGCTGATCGACGGTCAGCCGCTGGCCGGCGGTCTGTTCGATGCGGCGCTGTTCGCTTTTCACAATGGCCGCGCGCTGCAGGCCAAGGACCGCGGCCCGTATCTGTATCTGCCCAAGCTGCAGAGCATGGAAGAAGCCGCACTGTGGGACACCGCGCTGGCGCATATCGAAGCGATGCTGGGCCTGCCGCATGGGCAGATCAAGGTCACCGTGCTGATCGAAACGCTACCGGCGGTGTTCGAGATGGACGAGATCCTGCACGCGCTGCGCGATCGCATCGTCGGGCTGAATTGCGGACGCTGGGACTATATTTTTTCCTACCTGAAAACCTTTCGTGCGCACCGCGACCGCGTACTGCCCGAACGCGGTCAGGTCACCATGACCCAGCCATTTTTGAAGGCGTATTCGGAGCTGTTGATCAAGACCTGCCATCGCCGCGGTGCGCATGCGATGGGAGGCATGGCTGCACAGATTCCGATCAACCACGACGAAGCCGCCAACGAGCAGGCCAGGGCCCGCGTGCGCGCGGACAAGCTGCGCGAAGTGACCGCAGGTCACGATGGCACCTGGGTGGCGCACCCGGCGCTGATCCCGGTGGCCATGAAATTGTTCGACGAACACATGCCCACCGCGCATCAGCATCATGTGCTGCGCAGCGACGTGCAGGTGACGCGCGACCTGTTGATCGCCCCCTCGCCAGGCAATGTCACCCGCGTCGGGTTCGAAGGCAATGTCGAAGTGTGCGTGCGCTATCTGGCGGCCTGGCTGGACGGCAATGGCTGCGTGCCCATCCACAACTTGATGGAAGATGCCGCCACGGCCGAAATCAGTCGCGCGCAGCTATGGCAGTGGTTGCATCACGGCCAGCATCTGGACGATGGCACGGCCATCGATCAGCACCTGCTGCAAGCCACATTGCGTGCGCTGCCTGCGCGGTTGGGAAGCGCTCCTGCACTGCCCGGCGCCGCACGGATCGATGAAGCGATCGCCTTGCTGGAAGAACTGAGCCGCGCCGATGAATTGGCGGATTTTCTCACCGTGCCGGCCTACCGCCTGATCGACTGATCGCACCGCTGCAGCGTCGCCTCGCCATAGGCGTCCCCGCAGTCCTCACTTGAACGTATGACACCGCCCGTTGCGCACACACGCGCAACGACGGCTTCGCCATGCCGCATGCCTTGGCACACCCGCCATTGCTTCCTCGTTCCATCCGTCGTCCCTCTCAGGAGAACGCAAGATGAGCACCACACTGCAAAGCACCGAACAACTGCAGCAGGACTGGGCCAAGAACCCGCGCTGGAGCGGCATCACCCGTAATTACAGCGCCGCCGATGTGGTGCGCCTGCGCGGCACCGTGCATGTCGAGCATTCGCTGGCGCGGTTGGGTGCGGAAAAATTATGGACGTCGTTGCACGCAACGCCGTTCGTCAACGCGCTGGGTGCGTTGACCGGCAATCAAGCGATGCAGCAGGTCAAGGCCGGCTTGAAGGCCATTTACCTGAGCGGTTGGCAGGTGGCAGCCGATGCCAATCTGGCCGGGCAGATGTATCCGGACCAGTCGTTGTACCCGGCCGATTCGGTGCCGGCGGTGGTCAAGCGCATCAACAACACCTTGCTGCGTGCCGATCAACTGCATCACGCCGAAGGCAACGATGCCATCGACTTCCTGCAGCCGATCGTGGCCGATGCCGAAGCCGGCTTCGGCGGCGTGCTCAACGCCTTCGAACTGATGAAGGCGATGATCGAAGCCGGTGCGGCGGGTGTGCATTTCGAAGATCAACTGGCGTCGGTCAAGAAGTGCGGCCACATGGGCGGCAAGGTGCTGGTGCCCACGCGTGAGGCGATCGAAAAATTGAATGCTGCGCGTTTGGCCGCCGACGTGCTGGGCGTGCCGACGGTGCTGATCGCACGTACCGACGCCGAGGCGGCGGATCTGATCACCAGCGATGTGGATGCCAACGACCAACCGTTCACCACTGGCCAGCGGACGGTCGAGGGCTTCTTCAAGACCCGCAATGGCCTGGGCCAGGCGATCAGTCGCGGCTTGGCTTATGCACCGTATGCCGATCTGATCTGGTGCGAAACCGGCAAGCCGGATCTGGAATTTGCGCGCGCGTTTGCGCAGGCCATCCATGCCAGGTTTCCCGGCAAATTGCTGGCCTACAACTGCTCGCCGAGCTTCAACTGGAAGAAGAATCTTGACGACGCCACCATCGCCAAATTCCAGACCGAGCTGGCGAGCTACGGCTACAAGTTCCAGTTCATCACCCTGGCCGGTTTCCACGCGTTGAATCACAGCATGTTTCAGCTGGCGCACGGCTATGCGCGTCGGCAGATGAGCGCATTCGTGGAGTTGCAGCAAGCCGAATTCGAAGCGGCGCAGATGGGATTTACCGCAGTCAGGCACCAGCGCGAAGTAGGCACCGGCTATTTCGACGCAGTGACGCAGGCGATCCAGCAGGGGCAGTCGTCCACCACCGCGTTGCGTGGTTCCACCGAAGAAGCGCAGTTCCACGGAGACAAGGCCGCCTGACCGCCGGCAACACGGCAAGGTCGCCGGGCGTGCGTTGAGCGTTGAAGTGCCGCAATGCCGCAGCGCTTGAGCGCCTGGCGAAAACGGCTGTCGTTACAGCACCGGACGAAGACGCGGATGCAACAGGTGCGATCTGCGCCACCCTGGAAGGAAGAGGGCTCGGGAAACCGGGCCCTCTTTCATTCATGAAATACCCGTCCAGTCGTCTCTTTTGCGTTGAGAAATAATGTGACCTGGTGCTGAACAAGGGGGTCCTGTAGGCTAATGTCGCAGGCTGGCCTAGGGAAAAACTGATGACTTGCCACAACACCGCGGGCGTAGGTGAGCCGTCGGGGAGCGTTGCCAAGACGCTCCCCGACGGGCTGCATGCGCTGATGACAGCTGAAGAACTGGCGTTTTTCGCCCGTTTCGGTCGTTCGCGCGAAGTGTCTGCGGGCCAGTCGCTGTTCGATCGCGGTGAAGTCGGCACGCAGATGTACATCGTTGTCAGCGGCCAGATCGATCTGGATTTCGGTGAAGATCTGATGCTCAAGCATCTCGGCCCCGGCGAATTCTTCGGCGAGCTTGGCCTGCTGATCGGCGACCACGCGCGCAGCGCGGGCGCCAGCGCCAGCACCGATAGCCGCCTGATCGAGCTGGGACACGCCGATTTTCAGCGCCTGGTGAACCAGGACCCCTCGATGGTGGCGCACTTCCTGCGCCGCTCCATCGTGCGGGTGGTCAACAACGAACAACTGCTGATCCGCCAGTTGCGCCGCCGCAACCACGATCTGGAAGCGGCGCTGGACAATCTCTACGTCACCTCGCACCAGCTCAACCATACCGAAGAACTGAGCCGCACCGACGAGCTCACCGGCTTGCACAATCGACGTGGGCTGGCGTTGCACCTGCAGGAATGCCGGCGCGCCGGCCAGGTGCCGGGCGTTGGCCTGATCCTGATCGACTGCGACCGCTTCAAGCGCATCAACGACGAGTTCGGCCATCTGGCAGGCGACCGCGTGCTGCAGAACGTGGCGCATGCCTTGCGTTCGGTGATCGCCGAAGGCGATCTCGCCTGCCGCCTCGGCGGCGATGAATTTTGCGTGCTCGTCGCACAAGGCACCAGCGAGTTGGTGCACCACATCGGCGAATGCATCGTGCGGGCGGTGGAAGCGCGGCTGTGCAACGGCCAGGGCGAACAGGGCTGCTCGGTCAGCGTGGGCTTGTGCATCATCGATGCGGACGCGGCCTGGAACGACTGGTACACACTCGCCGACCGCGCCTTGTACGAAGCCAAGCGGCAGGGCGGCAACGTGCTGTGCATGCAGGAGACGCTCGCCCTGAATCAACCGCCTGCCTCGGGTCATCGCTGAGCGATGAGCAACCGCACCCACGCACGCAAGGACGCGTCGTCGGAAGCGATCCAGGCGCCGCGTCTGCGGACCTTGCTGCTGACCGATCTGTGCGATTCGACCGCGCTGGTCGAACGTATCGGCGATAACGCTGCTGCTGCTCTGTTCCGCGAGCACGACCGCCTGGTGGTCAAGCTGCAGCAGCACTGGCGCGGCCGGCTGATCGATCGTTCCGACGGCCTGCTGCTGCTGTTCGATCGCCCCATCGATGGCCTGGGTTTTGCGCTGGATTACGCGCGTGGGCTCAAGACGATGGGCGATGCGCACACGCTGACGCTCCGCGCCCGCCAGGGCCTGCATGTCGGCGAAGTGCTGACCTGGCGCAACAGCGAAGAAGCGGTCAGCATCGGTGCCAAGCCGCTGGAAGTCGAAGGCCTGGCCAAGCCCACCGCCGCACGCCTGATGTCGATGGCACGGCCTGGGCAGATCCTGATCTCGGCGGTAGCCGAATCGTTGACCCACCACGCCGCACGCGAACTCGGTGGTCGCGCCGAGCGGTTGTTATGGAAATCGCACGGCCGCTGGCGCTTCAAGGGCATGCCCACCGCGATGGAGATCTACGAAGTCGGCGACGTCGGCCTGACCCCTCTGCGCCTGCCGAAGAATTCGGCAAAAGCCTGGCGCGATGTGCCGCTGTGGCGCAGACCGGCCGCGTTGGCGGCCGAGCTGGGAGTGGTACTGGCGGTGGGAATCGCGGTGTGGTTTTTCATTCGACCGCAGCCTGCGATTGCGTTTGGCGAGCGCGATTGGGTGGTGGTTGGCGATGTGCGGAATCTCACTGGAAATACACTGCTCGATGGCGCGCTGGAACAGGCGCTACGCGTCAGCCTTGAGCAGTCGCGGTACGTCAATGTCCTGAGCGCCATGAAGGTGCGCGATACCGTCGCACGAATGAAGCGCGATCCCAGCACGGTTTTTCTCGATCGCAGCGTAGCGTCGGAGGTAGCGTTGCGTGATGGCGCCCGCGCTGTTCTTCTGCCGACCGTGGCTGAAGTCGGCGGGAAATTACGTCTCAGCGTAGAGCTGGTGGATCCGCGCACGCAAATAACCGTGTATTCGGAGTTTGTACAAGGAGACGGCTTGCCGTCTACCCTGTCTTCGGTGGATCAAATCACCCGTAAGCTCCGGCTGGGGCTGGGCGAGATGGTTGCGTCGATCGACAAGAGTTCGGTGCCATTACCGGCAGTCACAACATCGAGCCTGGACGCGTTGCGTGCGTATGCTCTCGGCGTGGAAGCCACTGCAGACGGTCGTTGGCGTGAGGGCTTGGAGCTGTTCGATCGCGCGGTCAGGGTCGACCCGACGTTTGCGTTAGCGTACCTGGGTGCGGCGCGCATCAAGGTTGCGGTGTCCGACCGCAAGGGCGCGCTTCCGTATCTGGATAACGCGGTTCGGTTACGCCAGCGCTTGCCGGCGCGTGATCAGCTCTATCTAGATGCCTGGATCGCCGAATTGCGGGCGGTGAACACCGCATTGCCACTGTGGAGAACCTTGGCGTCGCTGTATCCGGACAATTTTGCCGGCGCCGCCAATACGTCGTGGCATTTGTTTGTGGCCAACCGCTTTGCCGATGCTCTGCCATATGCGCAGGCTGCCGACGTCGTCCAGGATCCGCTGCGCTCCATTGCATCGGATCGGATCGGACGCATCCTGCTGGCGCAAGGGAAAGTCGAGGCCGCGTTGCAGCGCTTCGAAAACTTGGCCGATGGGGATCGGGCAGGTCCGCTGCGCCGCAAAGCCGATACCTTGGCAGTGCTGGGTCGTTATGCCGATGCACGGCGAGCCCTCGACCGAATTGTAGAGAATGGCTACGCCAATGACGACGTGGTGCCGCTGATCGACCGCACCAGCATCGCGCTGGATCAGGCGAATTGGGCGGATGCGAATGCTGCGATGGCACAGGCCCTGAAACGCAGCAAGCGCACTGATGATTTCAACTATCGTCAATTCCTGGTGATTGGGGCGACTACCGCCGCCATCACTGGCGAAACGGTACCCGTGGGCCCGAAGATGAGTTCGGCGTTTGATGCGCTTGTGGCTGCAATAACGACCAACGGCCCGGCCGAGCCAAACCTGCAGGATGACGCCGCGATGGTGCTGGCCCTGGTTAGCCAGGCCCAGCGTAATGGCGACGATCAGTTCACTGCACGGGCGCTTTCGGCGATCAAGCCTGCGCTCGCGCATGAAACACCTGTACTTGCCGAATTACGCGCGATCGTCGAAGCCCAGCATCTGGCGCTGTCAGGGGATCGCGCAGCAGCCCTGGCCCGCCTGCCTGTCAGGCCTGACGATCTGCTGCAGACACGCGTGACCTTGTACACGTTGTTGCATGACAGCGGACGGCATGCGGAGGCACTGCAGCAAGCACGCTGGCTGTCTCTTCAGCGCGGGCGCGCTTATATCGAAGCGAACGCGTCGCAGACGCTGCAGCCGCTCAATGTGGCGCACACGCGGTTAGCCCAGTTATGGGCCGCCGAGTCGTTGTATGCACTGGGCCGTACCCAGGAGGCCCGCGAGCAGGCGCAGGCGTTCGTGAACGCCTGGCCTGCATCGCGTCTACCTGCTTACCTGCGCAGCAGGGTAGAGCGAATACTTTCGGATTCGAAAGCGAAGATGACGGTGTGATTGGTCGTCTCCGTCAGATAGCTCTGTAACTCGGCACGCGCCAGCGCAATGTCCTCCTTGGGAGCGAGCTGACCGGTCGTCATGCAGTAATAGGGTTCTCCTGCACTGGGCACGCCCTTGTCGGCACTCGCGCCGGCAACCCCGATCTGGGCGAGCGCCTGCGCTGGGTTGCATTGAAAGCGGTCGCGAAAACTGTCGTCGTTGGACAGCAGCTCCAGCAGCCTGTCGGCAGTGGATGCATCGAACGGAAGGTGCGCATTGTCGGCTGAGTCAGTCATCGTCTTGTCCGCAGGGTGAGGGGGCATGTGTGATGGCATACCTGAGACAATATCGACCATGCTCATGTGTCCTTGAGATGTCTCCATGCAGATTCGTCGCTGTGCCACGCTGTTCTTCGAGCTTCGCGACGATGCGACGTTCGATCTTGCCCAATTGCTTGCGGGTGGTGATGGTCTGCGCCGCCGTACCCGTTGGCTGGCGCTCGCTCCCCACCTTGATGACGAAGTGGAAGTCGCGACGCACGAGCGTGACTGGTTAAGTCAACTCAGTCCTACACGCTGGCAGCCGGTCGATCCCTTGCAATCACCGCCAGCCTGGATGGGGCGTCTGCTCGATCAAGGTCTTGCGATCAGCGATCAACCCGAGCACGCAACCCACCGGCAGCATGACGAGCGGGTTCAGCAGCAGCGCTGGTGGCCGTTGGCCGCGCTTTGGCATCGTTCTGCACGCTGGAAAGGTGAGGACAGCGTAGCGACGATGGAAGCGCAAGGCCTGACAACCGCCGAGGGGATGGTGGATCGCCTGGGCGCACCGCCTGCCGAAGTCGTGGAGCGTGGCGTAGGAGGTGATGCTGCACGGATCACGCTGCCGCGTGCGACACCCGGCACCTTCGATGACCTGTTGTCGCGCCGTGTGACCTGCCGCAATTTCGATACGCAGCGCGCGCTATCAGGCGAGTTGTTGAGTCACATGCTCCAACGTAGCGTCATGGCGAGTGCGCGCGTTGCGGTGGGACAGGGGACCGCGTTTTTAAAAAAGCCGGTGCCTTCGGGAGGAAGTTTGCATCCCACGGAGACCTATCTGTTGATTCAGCGCGTCGAAGGCATGCCAAGCGGGCTGTACCACTACCGTCCAATCGACCATGCGCTGCAGCCCATGGCGACGCCGCCTGAGCCGCTGCCAGATCTCGCGCGTCGAGCGCTCTCCGGTCAGCACTGGTTTGCCGAAGCGCCGGTGCTGCTGATTCTGGCGCCTCGTTTTTTGCGTAGCTTCTGGAAGTATCGAAACCACGCCAAGGCTTATCGCGCGATGATTCTCGACGTTGGCCATATCGCGCAGACGCTCTATCTGAGCGCCACCGATCTGGGGCTGGGAGCATTCGTGACGTCGGCCATCAATGAGGTGGACATCGAGCAGGCATTGGGCCTGGATGGCTTGCAGGACGGTCCACTGGCCATCTGCGGATTCGGTTGGCGCGCCGAAGAGATGACGAACACCGAGCTGGATCCCAATGGAGCCGTATGGCAGTCCGATCGCGCTCGGGATCTATCCAACGACCTTGAGCAGCATTAACAGATCTTCCAGATCTCGCGGCACATGACCAATGCAGGGCGGCTGTCTTCGAGTTTGGAGTTGCTGGGCTGTCAGCAGTAAACGCAGCGATGCAATCGAATTGCCTTGGCGCTGATTTGTAATCCAAGCTTCGATAGGTGGGCCAGCGATAGCGTTGCCTGGTCAGAGCATACGCAATCCAAGGGGCAGTCCTCGCGGTAACAGCGAGGACTGCCTTGCACGCAACGCGGGGGTGACCCAGGTCGCCTACTTCCGAATCGCCTGCGTATGCGTCTTCAGGGCATCGCTCAGAGCGTTGATCTTGTCGGCGCCCTCCGGGACGGTGATGCTGGAGCCTTCCAGATCCGCACCGATCGGTTGCACGCGTCCGCCCAGGCATTGGCTCAGGAAACTTTCGGTCACCGCGTTGAAGGCCTTGCTGTTTTCCGGGCGGCGGAAGCCGTGGCCTTCGTCGGGGAACAGCACGTAGGTGACCGGAATGTTCTTGGCCTTCATCGCGTTGACGATCTGGTCGCTTTCGGCCTGTTTGACGCGTGGGTCGTTAGCGCCCTGGCCGATCAATAGCGGCTTGCTGATCTTGTCGGCATGCGTGAGCGGAGAGCGTTCGGTCAGCCACTGCTTGCCGGCCTCGGTGGCGGGGTCGCCCATGCGCCTGGTCAGCTGCTTGTAGAAGCTGGCCCAGTACGGCGGCACCGTGCTGAGCAAGGTGTTGAGATTGGCTGGCCCCACGATATCCACGCCGCATTTGAAGGCGTCCGGGGTGAAGGTCATACCGACCAGCGTGGCGTAGCCGCCGTAGCTGCCACCCATGATGGCAACGTCGTCGGGTTGGGTGACGCCTTGCTTGACCGCCCATTGCACCGCATCGAGCAGATCGTCGTGCATCTTGCCGGCCCACTCGCCGTTGCCGGCGTTGGTAAAGGCCTTGCCGAAGCCGGTGGAGCCACGGAAGTTCACCGACAGCACCGCATAGCCGCGGTTGGCCAGCCATTGCTCGTACGGCCCGTAGCCGTAGCTGTCGCGTGCCCACGGACCGCCGTGCACGAACAACACCAGCGGCACCGGCTTGTCGGCCTTGCCGTCGTGGTTGGCATCGGCTTCGGCGGGCAGGGTGAGGTAGCTGACCAGCTTGAGACCGTCGCGTGCGGTCAGTTCCTGTGGCCACATCGGGACCAGCGGTTTGCCATTCAGCGCGGGTCGTGCAGAGAACAGTTTGGTCAGCTTGCCGCCATCGGCGCGATCGTAGCGGTAGTAGGTCAGCGGCGTTTCTGCTGCGGAGTAGCCAACGATCCAGATGCGGTCGTCGAGCGTGCGTGCAGCAACGCTGGCATCGCCATTGCCGAGCGATTTGAATTTTTGCAGGTCCGCCGCAATGCCGGTGTCCAGCGGCTTCCATTCTTCGCGCAGGTAGTCGGTGGACACCGCCTGCACCTGGCCGGTCTTGGGGTCGTTCAAGGTGGCGCCGACATCGGCATGCGGGTTTTCGAACAGCAGCGTGCGTGCGTTGCTGGCAGTGTCGATGGCATACAGCGCCGCGGTATCGCGGTTGCGCGAATCCTGCATGTACAACGTCTTGCCATCCTCGGTCAGGCCGTTCGGCGCGGTGTTGGTGACATCCTCGAACGGGATGCGGTCCACGCTCTTCCAGCGTTTGCCGTCTGGCACCAGCAACTCTCTGCCGGCATCGTCGGTGGCGCGGGTGGCGTAGCGCAGCAGGTAGTCGCCATCGAGCAGGTACGCATCCAGGTTTTCGGTATTTTTCTGCACCAACGTACGTGTGCCGGACACCAGGTCCACGCGATACAAATCGTGCCACTTGGCATCGCGGTCGTTCATGCCGACCATGATCGATTCGGGATGCTGCGCGCTGACGCGATACACCTCGGCATTGGTTTTCTTGAACGGGGTGAGGTCCTTGCTGCTGCCGTCGGCCAGATTGACCGAGAACAGGTGGAAGTCTTCATCGCCACCGGTGTCGCGCAGGTACAGCAAGGTATTGGCTTGATAGGTCCAGAAGTAATTGCGGATACCGCGTGCGGTGTCCTTGGTGATCGCGCGGGCCTGATCGGGCGCATCCACCGGCGCAATCCAGACATTGAGTACGCCGTCCAGCGGCGCCACCCAGCTGAGATACTTGCCGTCCGGGCTGATGCTGACATTGGCACGCTCGGGGTTGCCGAACAGCGCATCGCGGGTGATCAGCGCAGGCGGCGCTGCGGGCGCGGTCGCCGCCGGTGCAGGTGTGGCAGCTTTCTCGGCGGCGGGAGCGGTTTTGTCGCTGCAGGCAGACAGCGCGAGCAGCATGCTGGAAACAAGAAGCAGGCGTTGCATGGGGCCTCCGGTGGCAATGCGGCCGAGCCGGCCGATGTGCCACGCTAGCGGCAGTGCGCGCGCAGCCGAACGTGCCGTTGGTCACGCCGCCATGCGCCGCTACGCAGACGCGGACACAAATTCCACCAGTGCCGCGCCGTCGGACACCAGATCGCCTTCTGCCACCAGATACCCCTGGACGGTGCCGTCGCTGGGCGCGTGCAGTGTGTGCTCCATCTTCATGGCTTCCAGTACCACCAACGCCTGTCCACGGGTGACCGGCTGGCCCACCGTGGCGGGCAGGGAGACGATGCGACCGGGCATCGGTGCGGTCAGCCCGCCGCTGTCCTGCGCCGGTCGATCGGCTTCCACCAGCGCATCGTGGTGACGGAATGCCGCTCGCTGCGTGGCGCCGGTCAGGGTCAGCAGGCTGCCATCGCGCAATGCCTGCGCGCGCCATTGCCGTCCGTCCATTTGCACCCGTACGCCGGTGTCGTGCAGGTGGTAGCGCAAGGTGTGCGTTTCGCCCGCGGAGGTGACTTGCCAGCCATCGGCATCCGGGCGCACCTCGAATTGGCGGCGCTCGGTATTTGCCTCCAGGATGATGCGCTGCGCTGCATGCGCACCGATGCGCCAACCATCCTGCTGCTGCCACGGCGAGTGGGGATCGGCTGGATCGACGTCAGCGGCCGGCACTGTATCGGCGACCAATACCGCTGCCAGGCACCACCATGCGCTATCGGGGCTGCGCGCCTCAGGAAACAGGACAGCATGCTCGCGCTCGATCAGCGCGGTGTCCAGATTCGCGGATGCGAACGACTCGGTCGCAATCAGGCGCGATAGAAATGCACTGTTGGTGGTAACGCCCACCGCATGGAACTGCGCCAATGCTGCGCGCATGCGTGCCAGCGCAGCGGGGCGATCGGTATCCCAGACGATCAGCTTGGCGATCATCGGGTCGTAGTAAGGGCTGATGGTGTCGCCTTGTTCCACGCCGGCATCGACGCGCACATGCGCGCTGGCGACGGGCATCTGCAGCTGCCGTAGCGTACCGGTGGACGGCAGAAACCCTCGCTCGGCGTCCTCGGCATAGAGGCGTGCTTCCAACGCATGCCCGTGGATGCGCAGCTCGTGCTGCCGACGCGGCAAGCGCGCGCCAGCGGCAACGCGCAATTGCCACTCGACCAGATCGGTGCCGGTGATCAACTCGGTCACCGGGTGCTCCACCTGTAGCCGGGTGTTCATTTCCATGAAATAGAAATCGCCGTTCGGACCAGCGATGAATTCCACCGTGCCCGCACCGACGTAGCCCACGGCTTGCGCCGCATCCACGGCCGCCTTGCCCATCGCAGCGCGCCGCGCCTCGCTCATGCCGGGCGCAGGCGCTTCTTCCAGCACTTTCTGGTGGCGGCGCTGCACCGAGCAATCGCGTTCGAACAGGTACACCACCTCGCCATGCGTATCGCCGAACACCTGGATTTCGATATGCCGCGGCCGTTCGACATATTTCTCTACCAATACGTGGGCATTACCGAATGCCGACTGCGCTTCGCGCTGACAGCTGGCCAAGGCCTCTTCGAACGCGGCGCTGGCATCCACCCGGCGCATGCCCTTGCCGCCGCCGCCTGCGCTGGCCTTGATCAACACTGGGTAGCCGATTGCATCGGCTTGCGCACGCAAGAATGCCGGCGCTTGCTCATCGCCGTGGTAACCCGGCGTTAGCGGCACGCCGGCCCGTTGCATCAGTGCCTTGGCCGCGCTTTTGTCGCCCATCGCGCGAATCGCCGCTGCCGGTGGGCCGATGAAGACGATGCCAGCATCTACACAGGCCTCGGCAAATGCCGCGTTTTCCGAAAGAAATCCATAACCCGGATGAATCGCCTGCGCACCGGTTGCGTGTGCCGCTTTCAGAATGACTTCGCCGCGCAGATAGCTTTGCTGCGCCGGAGAGGCACCGATGTGGACCGCCTCATCGGCCAGGCGCACATGCCGTGCATCGCGGTCTGCATCCGAGTACACCGCTACCGTCGCAATGCCGAGAGTGCGGCAGGTCGCGATCACTCGGCACGCGATCTCACCGCGATTGGCGATCAGGATCCTGTCGAAGGGCGCTTGCGTTGCTGCGGCGATGGGGTCGCGCTGGGTCATCGGATCAGTCTCTGCACGTCGCCGTGGTGGCGGGTCGTCCTGCGAAGAAAAAGTTTTGTCTGTTTCACAGCTACATCGAAGGCAGGGCAGGTTTGTTGCGAAAAGGTGCTGTATTGCTTCCAGACCAGCTACGCAAACTTCAGCGATTGCCAGCGCGGACAGGACAGAACCTCACCATCAGCGCCTACCTACCGCAGCACACAGGCTTGCGGCTGCTAGGCACTCAATCCACTCACATGCGGAACACGCCAAAGCGCGTCGGCTCGATCGGCGCATTCAATGCCGCCGACAACCCCAGACCCAGTACACGACGCGTGTCGGCCGGGTCGATGATGCCGTCGTCCCATAGCCGCGCACTGGCGTAATACGGATGGCCTTGCTGCTCGAACTGCGCACGGATCGGCGCCTTGAACGCATCCTCGTCTTCGCCCGACCACGCACCGCCCTTGGCTTCGATGCCATCGCGGCGCACCGTGGCCAACACGCTGGCCGCTTGTTCGCCACCCATCACGCCGATGCGCGCGTTCGGCCACATCCACAGAAAGTTCGGCGAGTATGCGCGTCCGCACATGCCGTAGTTGCCCGCACCGAACGAGCCGCCGATTACCACGGTGAACTTGGGCACCTTGGCGCAGGCCACCGCCATCACCAGCTTGGCGCCATCCTTGGCGATGCCGCCATGTTCGTATTTGCGCCCGACCATGAAGCCGGTGATGTTCTGCAGGAAGATCAGCGGAATGCCGCGCTGCGTGCACAGCTCAATGAAGTGCGCGCCCTTGAGTGCCGACTCCGAAAACAGGATGCCGTTGTTGGCAATGATGCCCACCGGATAACCATGCAGATGCGCAAATCCGGTGACCAGCGTGCTGCCATAGCGCGGCTTGAATTCGTCCAGGCGCGAGTCGTCGACGATGCGCGCGATCACTTCGCGCACATCGAAGGGCTTGCGGGCATCGGCTGGAATCACGCCATACAGTTCGTCGGCGGCATGGCGCGGCGGCAGTGGCTCCTGCAGCGCCAACGATGCGGCAGGTTTACGCCAGTTGAGCTGCGCGATGATGGCGCGCACGCGCGCCAGCGCCTGCAGATCGTTGTCGGCAACGTGGTCGGCCACACCCGAGATGCGCGTATGCACATCGGCGCCGCCCAGTTCTTCGGCACTGACTTGCTCGCCAGTGGCTGCCTTGACCAGCGGCGGGCCACCCAGAAAGATGGTGCCCTGCTCGCGCACGATCACTGTTTCATCGCTCATGGCCGGCACATATGCACCGCCAGCGGTACACGACCCCATCACGCAGGCGATCTGCGCAATGCCGTTTGCCGACAGGTTGGCCTGGTTGTAGAAGATGCGCCCGAAGTGGTCGCGGTCCGGGAACACCTCGTCCTGCAGCGGCAGGAACGCGCCGCCGGAATCGACCAGATAGATGCACGGCAGCCGGTTTTGCTGCGCGATTTCCTGCGCCCGCAAATGCTTCTTCACCGTCATTGGGTAATAGGTGCCGCCCTTGACGGTGGCATCGTTGGCCACGATCACGCATTCCACGCCAGACACGCGGCCGATACCGGCTACCACGCCCGCGCACGGCACCTGATCGTCGTACATGCCATGCGCTGCCAGCGGCGCGATCTCCAACAGGGCGCTGCCCGGATCCAGCAACGCGTCGATGCGCTCGCGCACCAGTAATTTGCCGCGCGCAGTGTGCTTGGCGCGTGCCGCCTCGCTGCCACCACGCGCCGTTTGTGCAAGTGTGCGGCGCAGGTCGTCGACCACCGCACGCATCGCGGCGGCGTTGTGTTGAAAACTCTCGCCGCTGACCTGCAGCTGGCTATCGATCACGCTCATGGTGGCTCCGTCAGGCGGTGCGTTCGAACAACTCGCGGCCGATCAGCATGCGGCGGATTTCCGAGGTGCCCGCGCCAATCTCGTACAGCTTGGCATCGCGCCACAAGCGGCCAGTGGGGTAGTCGTTGATGTAGCCATTGCCGCCCAGCACCTGGATCGCCTGGCCGGTGAGCCAGGTGGCTTTTTCGGCGGCATACAGGATCGCGCCGGCGGCGTCCTGGCGGGTGGTGCGCCCGGCATCGCAGGCACGCGCCACCGCATACACATACGCGCGGCAGGCATTGAGCCCCACATACATGTCGGCCAGCTTGGCCTGCATCAACTGGAAGCTACCGATCGGCTCGCCGAACTGCTTGCGCTCGTGCACGTACGGCAGCACCACATCCATCGCCGCGGCCATCAGCCCAAGCGGGCCGCCCGCCAGCACCACCCGCTCGAAATCCAGCCCGGACATCAGCACGCGCACGCCGCCATTGAGCGTGCCCAGCACGTTCTCTGCAGGCACTTCGCAATCGGTGAACACCAACTCGCAGGTGTTGGAGCCGCGCATGCCCAGCTTGTCCAGCTTCTGTGCAGTGGAAAAACCCGGCATGCCCTTTTCGACGATGAAGGCGGTAATGCCGCGCGCGCCAGCGTCGGGGTCGGTCTTGGCGTACACCACCAACACGTCGGCATCCGGTCCGTTGGTGATCCACATCTTGCTGCCGTTGAGCACGTAGCGGTCGCCACGGGCATCGGCGCGCAACTTCATCGACACCACGTCCGAGCCGGAGCCGGTTTCGCTCATCGCCAGCGCGCCCACATGCTCGCCACTGCATAATTTGGGCAGGTAGCGCTGCTTCTGTTCCGGGCTGGCGTTCTTGCGCAGCTGATTGAGGCACAGATTGGAATGCGCGCCGTAGGACAATCCGATCGCACCGCAGGCGCGCGAGATCTCTTCCATCGCCACCACATGCGCCAGGTAACCCATGCCGCTGCCGCCGTACGCTTCTTCTACCGTCAGGCCGAGCAGGCCTTGCTCGCCGAGCAGGCGCCAGAGCTGGGAGGGGAACACGTTATCGTGATCGGCGGCCGCGGCCAGCGGGGCGATATGGTGGCTGGCGAAGGTCGCCACGCTTTCGCGCAGCAGATCGATCTCTTCGCCAAGCTCGAAGTTCAGGGACGGCACATGCATGCAACAACTCCACAGGAATCGGGACGTGCCGGGTGGGAGCGGGCGGGCCGCGCGGCGAATGTTGCCAGCCTAGCGGTTTGCAACAAAGAAGTGAACTAAAATTCAACTATTGAACCAAGAATCACACCATGGCTTATCGACGCTCCGCCCTGATGGAAGAACGCCTGGCCGGCAACCGTGAACGCATCCTGCACGCGGCCCGCGTCCTGATCGCCGAAGGCGGCTACCGCAACGCACCGATCGCCGCGGTGGCAGCTGCCGCCGGCGTTTCGACTGGGCAGATTTATCGGCATTTCCCGTCAAAGTCCGAACTTTTCGTGGAAGTTCTCAACGAAGCCGTGCAGCGCGAGATGACTATCCTGCGCGCTGTCGCCGCCACTCAGGCCAGCGCTGCCGAGCGCTTGCGCAGCGCGATCGCGACCTTCGTACGACGTGCCTTGGCGGGCCCGGCGCTGGCCTACGCCTTTATCGCCGAGCCTGTGGAAAGCGAGGTGGACGCCGAGCGGATCCGTGGCCGGCGTCTGTTCGGCGAGGTGTTTCGTCAACTGCTTGCCGAAGGCGTGGCGGCCGGGGAGTTCCCGCAGCAGTCTCTGGACACGGCGGCGGCCTGCATCGTCGGCGCGTTCACCGAAGCGCTGGTGGGGCCGATCGCCCCCAGTCGCGGCGACCCGCAGCAAGGCGAGCAGTTGGTCGAGGCGATCTGCGGCTTCTGTCTGCGTGCGGTGGGCGCAGCGCAACCGACCAGCTGACAGTGCACTGCCCGTGCGCATGAAGGTGCAACGCAACTTGGCCTGACTGTGCATATACTGTGCACACCCCTTGCTGGAGCCGCGCGATGGTTGCCGTTCTCAATCCCCTTGCCCTGACCGAACGCCTGCGCGTGCCGGACCGGACCATCCTGTCCCCCTCGGCCATGGCCGGCCTGCTGGATCTGTCGCAACAGGAACTGGCCGAGCTGGCAGGCGTACACCGCAACAGCCTGCGCGTGCATCCCGAAAGCCCGCGCGTGCAGGACCTGCTGCGCAATCTGTCACGCCTGCTGGTGGCGATGGCCCAGGTGCAGCCGGACGAGCGCCAGGTGGTGTTCCATCTCAAAAACACGCCGATCCCCGCGTTTGAGTTCGCCACCTTGCTGGAAGTGGTCAAGCAGGGGCGCACCGACGATGCGCTGACTTATCTGCGCACGGTCGCCGCAGGGGCCGCCGGTTGAAGCTGAGCGCCCCGGCGCACTGCACGCTCTATCGCGCCTTCACACCGCGCTGGGCCGCCGAACCGCTGAGCGGTGCCGGTGCGGCGCGCTCGGGCGGGCGCTTCAATCGCTTCGGTCAGCCGGCGCTGTATCTGTCGCTGCAGCTGGAAACCGCCACGGCCGAATACGCGCAGGCTGCCCCCATTCCTGCCGCCGTTGACGCTGGTCAGTTATGCCGCCGATCTTCCGGCGCTGGCTGATCTGCGTCTGCTCGATGCCAGCTGGGATGCGTTGTGGGCAGAGTGGGCCGACGACTGGCGCAAGGCCCTGGTCAACAAGATAGAACCGGTGAGCTGGGTGCTTGGCGATCTGCTGCGCGAAGCGGATATTCCCGGCGTGATCTTCCCCAGCATGGCGCGGCCCGAAGGCGTCAACGTGGTGCTGTTTCTCGACATGCTGCAGCCCGAGCGCGTGCTGCAGCGCACCTTTCAACCCACCAATACCTGCACCAAGCCTGCCAGCACCGGTGCGGCCACCGCTGCCGGCACGATCGCACCACGCCGATACGGCAGCAGCCACAGCGACAACACCGCTGCAGCTGCGGTCAACGTGCCCAGCCACAGCACCGAGCCGATGCCCCAGCCCTGCGCATGCACCGCCAGGCCGCACGTCAGCAACAGCAGCAACCAACCCAGCACACGCAGTTGCCGTGAACGTGCCGCGCCCAACAGGTGGCCGCGTAGCGCCTGCTGATGCTTGTCCATCGCCAGGCACAGCGCCGCAAAGCCGGAAAAATTCAGCGCCAGCAACAGCACGACGCTCATGCGCTTTCCTGGATCGGCGCGGTGTGCTGCGCGGGCGTTGCGGACGCAGCAGCACGCGCACGGCGCGCCGAAGCAGGCTGCGGTCCCTTCCAACGCTGCAAGCGAAAGCCGGCGATGCCCAGGCAAAGACCAAGGACCAGGCACACCAGATCCACACCGGCCAGCGCCCATTGCCCGGCCGGCAGCGTCACGCCCAGATGCACATCGGTGGTGATCGCGTTAAGCACCGGCAGCAGCGCGAACAACGCCGCGCCCAGATACAACTGCCAGCTCCACATCGCACGCCGCGGCCACACGAAAGCAGCCAGCAACGCCGCAGCCCATGCGGCGAAAAACAGATTGGCCTCCATCGCTGCGCGGGCTTCCAGGTTCACCGGCAACACGCGGTTGGCCCAGAAAAAACTGGCGAAGGCGATCGGCAAGCCGGCCACCGTGCCGATGTTGAGTGCGTCCACCAGGCGCAGGCCGAAACCGATGCGTCCGGCTTTCAGATGCTTGGGGCGTTCTTTCACCGCCCACATCACCACGCCGCTGGCCACCATCAGGCAACCGAGCAGGCCGGAGCCGAAGAACAATGCGCGTAGCCATGGACCGGCGAAGTGGGCCAGATGCAGCCCCACCATCACACCGTGCGTCTGGCTGGCACTGCCCGGCGGTCCGCTACGTTGCAGCCGCTCGCCACTCACTGCATCGAACAGGATGGACGGCGTATCGGTGGAGAGGTGGTCGGCCAACTGACTTACCCCCACGGCGGCATGCGCATCGTTGGGAAACGACACCGCGACATTGCCCACATCGCCACCACGCCAGTCGCTGCGCGCACGTGCCACAAACTGCTCCAGCGGCAGCATGTGCGCCGGTGTGCCGGCCGCCTTGCGCGTATCGACCACCCGATTGGCCGCCTCGTCGTAGAAGCGCATTTCATCGCCCGCATAGCGCGCCTTGATGCCCCACGGCAGGTACATGAACATCAAGGTCACGATGCCGGTGTAGGTGATCATCGCGTGGTACGGCAATGCTGTCACCGCGCTGACGTTGTGGAAATCCAGCCACGACCGGAGCCCTTTGCCCGGGCGGAACGTAAAGAAGTCCTTGAAGATTTTCTTGTGCGTGATCACCCCGCTGATGATCGCCACCAGCATGAACATCGCGCAGAAACCCACGATGTAGCGCGCCCACATCACCGGCACGTAATGCAGATCGAAATGCAGCCGGTAAAAGAACTCGCCGCCCAGCGTATCGCGTGCGGCGATGTCCTTGCCGGTGGCCGGGTCGATGATGGCGTTGCCGTACATCTGCCGGCGCTCGGCCGGTTTGCCGTCGGCGGGCGGGGGATTCTGCCAGTACATGCTCACCACCGGAGTGCGCGTATCCGGCAAGGTGATGTTCCAGTTCACTGCATTGGCTGCGTGCGTCTGCAGATACTGCTCGGCGCTGCGCAGTGCCGTGGCGGTGCTCACCGTGGTAGTGGGCAGTTCCGGGCGCATCCAGCGGCTGATTTCGTCGCGGTAATAACTGGCGGTGCCGCCCATGAAGATCAGCAGCAACACCCAGCCGACCAGCAGCCCGGTCCAGGTGTGCAGCCACGCCATCGACTGGCGAAAGCCCTGCTTCACGCTGCGCTCCGTTGCAGCCAAGCCGACAGCGCGAACATCAGCGCCGCCGGCACCGCAATGCCGGCCCACGCACGCCACACACTGGCGGTGGCGAAGGCCCACAATGGCGCACACGCGCACACCACGATACCGACCAGCATGCTGGTCAACACCGCTTCGCTGCGCGGCATCGGCAACGTCAGTGCCAATAGCAAATTGGTTGCGCTGGCCAGCGCGTAGCCGCCGAAGATCGCTGCCAACGTGCGCGCAAGCACCCCCAGCCAGGGACGTTTGAACCAGGGAAGCGGCAGGAGCGGTGCGCTGGACATCAGACCCACTGCACGCGCGGCCGAGGGGCAGCAACCGGCCCACAGCAGCGCACTGCTGAAAGGCCGGCAGGGTCACCAAGCGCTAGCGGCTTCCGGCTGCGGCGAACGAAGCGCGAAGTGGGCGGCGCAGCTTCCGCGGCAGGGCACCGGCCACACCTGTTCCATAACTGCGCGGGAGCCGCGTCGACCATGCTCACTCGGCCAGGAATGTCAGCGTGCTGATGTGATGCACCATCGACACCTGCTTGCCGGCGATCTCGCGCTTCACCGGTTCCTTGTTGGTGGCGACCAGGATGTGGCGGCCGGCACGCAGCATCGGCAGGGTGACCTGGCCCTTGGCATCGGAGGTCAGCGTCTTCTGCCACTTCTGTGGATCGATCAGCGTGACTTCGACCTTGGGCAGCGGCTTGTTGCGATAAAGCACGGTCAGCGTATTGCTGTTGGCAGCGGTGGGCACCAGTTCGAAATCGAGTTTTGCTGCCGGCGTGGTGCGGCCGGCGCGTGCGTAGTAGCTCACCGTCTCGAAACCGCCAGCTTCCCCTTTCCATGGCTCGAACACGCTGTCGTCGCTGAGCCAGGCATCGCCGCTGCCGGCAAGGGGGGCGGTCAGGAACTCGGTGCCGCGCTGCAGCGGACCGGCCTTGCCGGCGGTGCCGAACACGGTCGGCTTGACCACGCGCTTGATCTCGTCTTCGCCATGGTCGAGGGCGTCCTGCGCCGGCTCGCCGAAGAAGATGCGCACCGGGCCGCTGCCGTCGCGCTCGATCCAGATTTCGTGGGCCTGGGCGGAAAGGCTGAGGCTGGCCAAGGCCAGGCAGGACAGGAGAAAAGATTTCATCGCGGCGACTCCTCAAGGCGGGACCGGGCGAGGCGGGAACCGCGTCACCGTGTGTTATTGGGAATGATACGCAATTCCCTCGGCGGAGACCAATGCACCGCATGCGGCGCTGCGGCAATTATCCAAGCGACGCACGTGTGCCTGCGGACAGAAGCATCCGCCCACCAGGGGCGCAGCGCACATCGTTACGAAAAGTGTCATGCAGGCTGGTCAGACTGGCCTGCACTGTGCTCTATACTCCGCGCTAGCAGAGGTCTTCGACCAACAGCCAGGGGTGAGCGCGTGCGGAATTACGACCTCGAGTTCCTGAAAAAATTCTCGATGGTGATCGGATTACTCGTGGTGATCACCCTGGGCCTGATCGCCCTGGCAGCCTATTTGCAACGCGCTATCCCCGACGACGTCTCGCCCACGGCCGCCAAACGCATGCAGCAACGCATTGCGCCTGCCGGTGCGGTCTATGCCGGCGCCACCGGTGCGTCCGCGCAGGCCGCGGCCCAGGCCGCAGCGCTGGCCAAGGCCGCCTCGCAGTCTGCTTACGGCGGCACGACCGACGGCAAGACCATCTTCAACAACCTGTGCACCGCCTGCCACACCACCGGTGTAGGCAAGGCGCCAACATTGGACCATTCGCATTGGGACGCGCGCATCGCCCAGGGCAAGGACACCTTGTACAAGCACGCGATCGAGGGCTACAACGGTCCGGATGGCGGCATCATGCCCCCCAAGGGCGGCAATCCGGCCCTGACTGAAGAGCAGGTGCGCGCCACCGTCGATTGGATGCTGGGTAATCTGAAATAAGGTTCTGGCGAGGCGTCGGCGACCTGGGCTGCGGTGTTCCAACCGGCGCGGTTTATCGCGTGCCATGTTCGTCTTTATCGAATGCGTCGCGTGCAACTCTGGGCGCCGGCAAGAACGGCGCGGCGCCGATGCAATGCATTGGCCGCATCGGGTTTGCGTAGCGGACGCGCCTGGCAATAATTCACCGTGATTTGCTAGCCTGCCTTCGCGCTTTCCTTGATCACGCGCCGCCTTCCGGGCGGCGTTTGCGTTTGATCCACCTTCCTGGAGTCGTTCGATGTCGCGTCGCCCGCTGGTTGTGCTCGGTTTAGTTGGTCTGTTGGCTCCGTTGCTCTGCAGCGCCTCCGACGGTGCCGCGCAGCGGCTCTCGATTGCCGATGTACAGGGCGAAGACAGCCGCAGCCCGTACGACGGCCGCGTGGTGGAGGTGGAAGGCATCGTTACCGCCGACACGCGCGTTGGTCTGGCCGGCCTGTTCGTGCAGCAACCCGGTTTCGAGCCCCGGCGCTCGCATGGTCTATTCGTCACCGGTGCCGGTGATGCCGAGCTGGCGGTGGGCGACCGCGTGCGCATCGTCGGCACCGTGCGCGAGGTCTCGGCAGGCGGCGAGGCCAGCCTGACCACATTGGACGCCAGCAGCCTCGAGCGGCTCGCCAGTGGCCAACCGGTGCCGGTGCGCATGCTCAGTGGCCCGCCGGCCAATTGGGAAGCGCTCGAAGGCGAGCACGTACGCATCGCTGCGCTCGCGCTCAATGGCAGCGACCGCCTGGACACGTACGGTGAATTGGTCGCCGCGTTCGGCGGACGCCTGTGGCAGCCGAGCGAGGTGGCCGCAGCCGGCACGCCGGCGTTCGCGCAGGTGCAGGCCGATAACGCACGCCGTCGCGTGCTGCTGGACGATGCGCGCAACGGCCGCAGCCCCAAGGCGGTGTCGTATCTGCCTGCCGATCCGGTCCTGCGCAGCGGTAGCCTGCTCAAATCGGTCGATGGCATCGTCGATCAACGCTACGACGGCACCTACCGCATCCAGGTGCTGAGTCCGTTGACCTTACCGTCGATGCCCACAGCCGTTGCGCCGCAGGTGGGCGGCGATCTGCGCATCGCTTCGTTCAACCTGGAGAATTTCTTCAACGGCAATGGCCGTGGCGGTGGCTTCCCGACCAAGCGCGGTGCGCGCACGCACGAACAGTTCCAGGCGCAGCTGGCCAAGCTGGTCGCCACCATCGTGCCATTGGGCGCCGATGTGGCCGCGCTGATGGAAGTGGAAAACGACGGCAGCGGCGCCGATACGGCGATCGCGCAGTTGGTGGCCGCGCTCAACGCTGCCGGCAAGGACAAGGATTGGCAGTTCATCGATACCGGTAACGGCTCGGGTGACGATGCGATCCGGGTCGGCATCGTGTACCGCAGCACGCAGGTCACCCCGGTGGGCAAGCCGGCCACGCTGACTGGCGGGCCGTTCGACAATCACAGCCGCGTGCCCTTGGCGCAGGCGTTCCGCAGCACGCGCGGAGCCACATTCGTTGTGGTGGCCAATCACTTCAAGTCCAAGGGTTGCGGCAACGCCAGCGGTGCCGACGCCGATCAGCAGGATGGCCAGGCCTGCTGGAATGCCACCCGCACCGAATCGGCCAAGCGGTTGCACCAGTGGCTGCAGACCGACCCCACCGGCGCGCAGACCAAACTCGCGGTGCTGTTGGGCGACTTCAATGCCTACGCGATGGAAATGCCGATGCGTAGTCTGCGTGCCAGCGGCTGGCAGGACGCGTTTGCGGTGGCCGGGGTGAAACAGCCCTACAGCTATGTGTACGACGGCATGAGCGGGCGCCTGGATCACGCTCTGCTCAGCCCGGCGATGGCCAAGCAACTGCGTGGCGCGGCCGAATGGCATATCAATGCCGATGTCATGGACGCGGCCGGCTATGCCAAGCGGAACCTGCCAGGGCCCTGGCGCAGCTCCGATCACGACCCGGTGCTGCTGGGTTTCTCGCTGTAGCACCAGCACCTGTCGGCCATCATTGATGCCTGCCTGTCGTGCGCTTGCACAGGGCGCTTCATCGCGCGCCGGCGCCTGCTGCAAGCCGGCACGCGCATTGACGACGGCATAGGTCCTTCAGGCCAGGTGGACGCGCCCGCACAGCGCGCAGCAGTGCTCACTGCTGCAGCAGGTCGCAGCCACGCCGCAGCTCCGGTATGCGGCGACATGTGCGACCGCCTGCCGGGCGCTTGTCGATCGATGTGCGCGTGTCCGCAACCTGGCAACCTGCCCATGCGCGCCGCGCCAACAACTGCGCTGTGCGCTGATCGTGGTGCGGTTAGCTCGCGCATCCTGCATGTCGGCGACGCAGCCGCAGATTGAGCAGATGCGTGCTTGCCAGCAGCAGGCTGCCGATCACCGTGATCGGCGTTTCCAGCGCGTCGCCGGCCAGACCACTCGCGCCAACCACCAGCCCGGTGAGCCCGCAAAGCGCCAACACCCAGACCGGTGCCGGCAGCGCATGCCGACGGTGCGTGCTCCACAGCGCGTAGCCGCTCAGGGGCAGCGCTGCCATGGCGAACACCACGTGTACCCATTCGGCCCGGCTCCAGGCGCCCAGCAGCGGTAGCGCTGCTGCCAGTAGCGGCAGGGCAAGGCAATGCAACAGGCATAGCCCGGACAGGGCAATGGCTGAGCTGTCCAGCAGCGAGACGGTGGCGCGCATCTGAAATGACCTGTCGAGTAATTGTTATATAGTAACACTTCACTTCAGCCAGGCTCTCAGGATGTCCCTGTCCCCCAAGCGCGATCCGCGTCTTCCCGTCACCGTGCTGTCCGGCTTTCTGGGCGCGGGCAAGACCACCTTGCTCAACCGCATCCTGCACAACCGCGAGGGATTGCGTGTGGCGGTGATCGTCAACGACATGAGCGAGGTCAACATCGACGCGCAATTGGTGCGCGATGGCGGCGCGGAACTGCGGCGTACCGAAGAGACGCTGGTGGAATTCAGCAACGGCTGCATCTGCTGCACGCTGCGCGACGATCTGCTGCAGGAAGTGCGGCGGTTGGCCGAGCAGCGCCGCTACGACTATCTGCTGATCGAATCGACCGGTATCGCCGAACCGATGCCGGTGGCGGCCACCTTCGCCGTGCGCGACGCCGACGGTTTCAGCCTGTCGGACATCGCCCGGCTCGATACCATGGTGACGGTGGTGGATGGCAGCCGTTTTCTGGAGGATTTCGGCTCGGCCGCCACGCTGGCCGAACTCGGCCAACAAGCCGGCCCTGACGACACGCGCGGGCTGGTGCAGTTGCTGGGCGAACAGGTGGAATTCGCCGATGTGCTGGTGATCAGCAAGTGCGACCGCATCGAGGCGCAGCAGCTGCAACGCCTGCGTGCGGTGCTGCGTGCGCTCAACCGCGAGGCAGTGATGATCGATGCGGTGCATGGGGAAGTGCCGTTGCAGCAGCTGCTGGACACCGGGCGTTTCGATTTCACCCGTGCGCAGCTGGCGCCGGGCTGGATGCAGGAGTTGCGCGGCCAGCACACGCCGGAAACCGAGGAATACGGCATCAGCAGCTTCGTGTATCGCGCACGTCGGCCATTCCATCCGCAGCGCTTCGCGCGCATGGTGCACAGCGGCCTGCCGCAGGTGATCCGCAGTAAAGGCTTCTTCTGGCTGGCAAGTCGCATGGATTGGGTGGGCGAACTGTCCAGCGTGGGCGGTGCCACCCAGACCAACGCAGCCGGTTTCTGGTTCGCTGCGCGGCACCGGGTGGATACGCAATCGATCGGCCAACCCCTGCAAACTAGCATCACGCCGTTGCCCTACACCGACATCGGGTGGCAGCGGCAGCAGACGCACTGCTGGAGCGCGCCGCTGCCGCAACCGCACGAGGTGGGCGATGCCAGCGAATACGCCGCGATGCAGCGGCTATGGCATCCGCTGTGGGGCGACCGCCGCCAGGAGCTGGCGGTGATCGGCGTGGAGATGGACGCGCCGCGCACGCGCGCTGCGCTGGACGCGTGCCTGCTCAACGACCAGGAACTGCGTCAGGGGCCGGCGCAATGGCAGCTGCTGGACGACCCGTTCCCGCACTGGGAGCGTTGACGGCGCGTTGCGCTTGCTGATCGCCCGCCAGGTTTGCATGCGGGCGCGATCGCCTCGGAGCGGAACCGCAACCTGATCTGCAGCGCGCGCCGGCCGTCGGCGCGCAAGCGATGCCACTTCCGCCACGGACACACAGCGCGCCCGGTGTTGCCCGCAGCTAGCGAATGTAGTCGTCCGCCGCGCGTTGGTCGTCCAGTTCTTGCTCATACGCCAACCGACGTTCTTCGGCTGTCGTAGGCCTGCTGTCCATCAGCCGCGGTCCGCCCATCCGTTCCAACTGATCGTCGGTGCTCTTGACGATCTCCTGCAACGCCAGGAAGTTCTTGTAACCCTGCATCATGCGTTCCAGACGCGCGGTCTTTTTGTAAGGCGCCCCGCTGTCCTTCAGAGACTGCAGGCGCCGCTGCGCCCGTGCGTAATGGCCCGCTATCAAGTCCATGTCGAGGTTCTGCTTTTGCACGGCGAGCAAGGCGCGTCGATTGCCTTGCACCACGTCCCGCTGGACGCCGCCTATCGAACTGGTCGTTGTGCGCGGTGCATTGATCGTCTCCATGGGGGCAAGCCCTTCCAGCATCGTGCTGAGCTGAATGTCGCGAACCTCATTGCGCCTGGCGATCAGCTCCGCACGCTCGGCGAGCACCTGTTGTTCCTCCGCCGTGGGCGGGCGATCCTCAGCGAATCGTCGCTGGTCGATCTCGTATTTCTGCTTGTCGAGCAGCGCCAACTTTTTATTCAGGTTGCGCAACGCCGGCAGCGGTGTGTGTTGCGCCGTCGCGGCAGGCTGCGGCGACACGCTGTGCGCCACCGGCGTGGCGCGCGACTGCCTGGAGGACGGTTGCGGCTGTCTCATCCGATCGACGTTGACCGGGCTGGGTGCCGGCCGTTGCCGTGCTGGGCCGGTGCTGCTTTCGCGTACCGGTACGCGGCCCGTAGCACGGGTGGGTGCCGATTGCCTCGGCGGCGGCGCTTGGGTCGGATCACGCCGCTGCGAAACCCGATCGGACGGTGCGGGCGCGGCCGCTTGCCATTGCGCATCGACGCGCGTTGGCGGGACTCGCAGCGGCGGCGCCGGATCGCGCCTTGCGCTGTGGGGCGCGGCCGAGGTGCGCGGGAGGGGGTTCTGGCTCGCCTTGGTGGTGGGCGAACCCAGGCACATCGAAGGCAGCTGCTTGCGCAGTGTCGCCAGTGACTTTCGCGCCGATGAGAGCATGCCCTGGCGCGACTTGGACGCGCCAGCCGTTGCATCGGTCTTCGGCGCTTGAGCGAGCGGGTGCTGCGAACACGCACCCGGTGCATCCGCCAGCTTATCGGTGGATGCCGGGCTTGGCGGTTCTGCAGCGACCCGATGATAGTTGCTCGAAAATAGGCTCAAGCGCATCACACACTCCTGTCGGAACTGTGAGTCCATCGTAGCGATCGCGTCCCGGCGCCGGAGCCGGGCTGCGAACCGGCGTCGCGTAGTCCGAAAACGTGATCGTCACCCCAGACGCATTCCCCAGGCGATCGCCGCGATCGCGGGGGCCGCCAGTCCCAGCCCCAACCAGCCGCGCCGACCCAGGCGTTCGGCAAACCCCAGCTTGCCGACCAGCGCACCCAACACGACCACGCCCAGATTCATGCCCGCGAACACCATCGCGGGGCGATCCGGCAACAACTGGTGGGCCCGCACGTAGCACAGGATGTTGCCGAAATTGAGCGCACCCAGCAGCACCCCTGCAAGCATGCTGCGGGCGCTCAGCCGCACACCGCGGGTCCGACGGACGCCGTGCAACGCAAGCATGAGCGCGAAGGCCAGGGCAAAGCAGAGCGTCAACGACGTCAGCGACGACGTTCCTGCTTGCGCGATGTGCTTGAGCAGCAGATCGATGAGCGCAAAGCCCATCCAGACGCCCACCAACCAGGGCAAGCCGACCGTCGCCGACGGCGGGTCCGCAGCGCCGCGCTGTGGCGGTCGTTGCACGAGACACACGATTGCCAGCAGACCCAGTGCCAGCCCTGCCAGTTTCCAGCCATTGACCGGTTCGCCGAAGACGGTGAAGGCTGCGGCCAGCGAGAGCAGCAACGACAAGCGCTGTGCGATATCGGTACGTACGATGCCGGCAACCGCGACCGAACGTGCCAGCAGCAGGAAAACGCAGGGCAGTGCCACGGCCAACAGCAGCAGTGCCAACCAGGGCGTGGTGGTGGCATGCAACGTGCCCAACGCCGGATGCAGCGTCAACCACGCAAGGAGCGCGGCAGTGGCGTAGTTCCAGGTAATGGCATGAAACACGTCGATCTGGCGGCGTGGCGCAAGCTTCAACAGCACCGACACCAGGACACTGCAGACAACGGCAAACAGCAGAAAATGCATGGGCAACGCAACGAAGTGTGCAGGCCGGGCGATGAACGCGGCCGGCGGGGCAGCTATTATGACGGTATGTCCAATCCCCCATTCCCCACCGAATCGGCTGCGTTGACGCTGGAGGGGCCGGTCGGCCCGCTGGATGTCGCGGTCGATCTGCCCGAGCCGGATGTTGCCGCACATGCGGTCACCGCCATCTTCTGCCATCCGCTCTCTACCGAGGGCGGCAGCATGCACAACAAGGTCGTCACCATGGCCGCGCGTGCGCTGCGCGAGCTGGGCATCACCGTGGTGCGTTTCAATTTCCGCAGTGTCGGCAATTCGGCGGGCGCGTTCGATCATGGCGATGGCGAGCAGGACGATCTGCGTGCGGTTGCCGACTGGGTACGGACGCAGCGCCCGGGCCACACGCTGTGGTTGGGCGGTTTCAGCTTCGGCGCGTATGTGTCGTTGCGTGCTGCCGGATCGCTTGAACCGCAGGTGCTGATCTCGATCGCGCCGCCGGCCGGGCGCTGGGATTTCAGCCATATCCAGCCGCCGGCGCAGTGGTTGGTGATCCAGGGCGATGCCGACGAAATCGTCGACCCGCAAGCGGTTTACGATTGGCTGGACACCCTGGAGCAGCAGCCCGAGCTGGTGCGCATGCCCGATACCAGCCACTTCTTCCACCGTAAATTGATCGACCTGCGCGGTGCGATCCAGCATGGTGTCCGGCGCTGGTTGCCGGCCGCAGTCTGACCGCGGCACGGCCCATGCGTATCGCCCGGCGATGCGCTGTTGAGCGAGCCAGGCAGCAGCCGGCGCGCGGAGAATGCAATGAGTGAGATGACCCCGTCGCAGCGCTACGCCGCCGGCGTACAACGCGGCGACTGGCGCGCCGATCCTGCGCAGCTGGCAGCCCTGGCGGAACTGGACCGTATCCACGAAGCGCTGGTGGACAGCGAACAGGACGGTTGGCTGGATCGGCTGTCGGCGTTCTGGAAAAAACCCGAACCGGTGCGTGGCCTGTACTTCTGGGGCGGGGTGGGGCGCGGCAAGACCTTTCTGGTCGATCTGTTCTACGACGGCCTGCCGATCAAGCAGAAGTACCGCACGCATTTCCACCGTTTCATGCGCGGCGTGCACGAGCAGTTGCGCGAGCACGCCGGGCAGAGCGATCCGTTGGCCAGGATCGCCCAGCAGTGGCGCGAGAATCTGCGCGTGTTGGTGCTGGACGAATTCTTCGTCACCGACATCGGTGATGCGATGCTGCTGGCGCGCCTGCTCGAGCGCCTGTTCGCCGAGGGCGTGACGCTGGTGACCACGTCCAACACCGCGCCGGAAAACCTGTACGCCAACGGGTTGCAGCGCGACAGTTTCATGCCGGCGATCGGGTTGCTGCAGAAGTTCTGCGTGGAACTCTACGCAGAAGGCACCGAGGACTACAGAATGCGTGCACTCACGCGCTCGCCGGTCTATCGCGCGCCGCTGGATGCGCAAGCCGATGATTGGCTGCTGCAGCGCTGGGGCGAATTAAGCGGCAATGCCGAGGCACGCGCGGGCAATATCGAAATCGAGGCGCGCAAGATTGCGGTGCGCGCGCGTGGCAAGAGCATCGCCTGGTTCGATTTTGCCGCGCTGTGCGAAGGCCCGCGCGGACCGGGCGACTACATCGAGATCGCACGCGAATTCACCACCGTGTTGCTGGGCGGCATTCCGCACTTCGACCGCATGAACGAAGATGCCGCGCGCCGCTTCGTCAACTTGATCGACGAGCTGTACGACCGCCACGTCAATCTGGTCTGCACCGCGCAAGATGCGCCTGCATCCTTGTACAGCGGCCAGCGCCTGGCCGGCGCCTTCGAACGCACCGCCTCGCGGCTGATCGAGATGCAGAGCGCGGAGTATCTGGCAACTGCGCATCGCGCGTGAGCTGGTGATAGGGGGCCAGGGGCCGGTGCGATTGCCACTGCCGTGCGTGTGCGGTGGCGGCACTGCGCCGCACACGTAGTGGACCGCTCAGCGCGTCGGCTGACCGTTGTTCGGTGCTGCCGCTAGTCAACTTCCAATTGCTTCGTGGCGCTATCGAGGCACCGCGAGCATGACCGTATGCGCCCGGCGCCCGTGATGCCTGCAGCAGGTGTGTCGTCGGGCGATTGATGCCTGTCGACGCTAGCGCTCAGCCCGCAGTGCGCTACTGCGACGGTCGCAGCCCTGGCCCTAGCTCCT
>NZ_FLTX01000065.1 GCF_900092025.1 Xanthomonas bromi | reverse complement strand
AAGCGCGTCGTAGCCGTAAGCAGTGGTAGTGCCACGCGCATCGGTCTGGGTGGCGCGGTTGCCGGCGCTGTCGTAGGTGTAGCGGGTGACGCCAGTGTCCGGGCTGGTGAGCTTCACCAGATCGCCGAAGCCGTTGTACTGGTACCTGGTGTCCAGGCCCTTGGGATCGGTGACCTTGGTCAGGTTGTCGAACGCGTCGTAGTCGAATGTGGTGTTGGCCTCGATGCCGGCCACATCCTGCAGCGTGCGCGAGAGGCGATTGAGCGGGTCGTACTCGCTCTGCGTGGCGGTTGCCAATGCATCGGTCACCTTGGTGGCGTTGCCGTTGGCGTCGTACTCGAAGTCGGTCGGATTGCTACCCGCGGTGGCCTGCGTCTTGAGCTGGCCGAGCTGGTTGTAGACGCGCGAGAGCGTGCGCTTCAAGGTGCCTGAGGCATCGGTGGTGTCTTCCTTGATGCGATTGCCGGCGTTATCCAGCGTGTAATGGACGGTATTGCCCGCGTTGTCGGTGATGTCGGTCAGTCGATGTGCGGCGTCGTAGGTGAAGGCAGTGAACGCGCCATCGGGCTGGGTGACCTGCTTGACCAGGCCGGTGGGCCAGTAGTCGATGCGGGTGATGCGGTCATCGGCCTCGCTGGCCGCATCGGCCCCGCGCACCTTGGTGGCGGTCAGCCAGCCGCGTGCGTGATAGGTGTAATCGGTGACGATGCCGTTGGCGTCCTTGGTGGACAGCGGGCGGCCTGCGCCGTCGTAGGCGAGATATTCGGTGACGCGGCCGAGGGCGTTGGTGACTTTCCAGAGATCGCCTTTGCGATGCGGGCACGCGGCTGGTGCTGCAGCGCAGGTGGCGTCATCATTGGGGTAATAGATGTACTTGGTGCTGTCTGCGATATCAGTGCGTGAGCCGTCGCTGGACAACAATACGCCAACTAGCGGACATGTACCGGCAGTGACATCTGCTATTTCGCAATAGCGCCGGATTGTGACGCGCGCTATGCCACTAGTAGGGTCTAGTCGAGACACAGTTAGCGCCTGACCTCTGGAATTATAGGTCCATAGTGTTTTTGCTACCATTTTGTCCGAAGAATCTTTAATTACCCGCTCGGTCGGGATTTGTAAATCATGATTCCACCCCGTCGAAGTAGTTCGCTTAAATTTAGTTTTTTTAAATGACTCGAGCTTATTGTTTAATAAGCCATCATTAGAGTATTCAAGAATAGTTTCTGTTCCCAGGAAATCCTTCGACGATTTGGGGAACCCGGTTGTGCTATAGCTAATCGATTCGCCTGTGGCGCATGAGGAGCAATTTGATGTCTGAGATGTTAGTTTTCGAACGCCGTTGATCAGGCTGAAGTTCATTTTTTTTACCTCCCCAAGAGGGTAGGTAATTTCTGTTGAAGAATCTTGCTCGCTAACTTTTGTGTACTTATAGGTAATCGCACCCACGGTTCCCGAGTCGACAGCAGGAGAGAGGATCGATTGCGTGGTTAGCTTTATTGAGTAGTCGTAACGGTGCCAAGAGTACCAACTGCCCAATTCGTCAAAAACTTTAAATCCTGGATCGAAAGTATCATTAAATTCATATTTAATCGAAGTTCCATCTTGATGGATGGCTTCGGTAAGTAAGCCTTTCGGTGAATAATATTGAAATTTTATTTTTTCTCCGTCAGGTAGTGTGGCATAGCTTATTTGGAAAGATGGGAGATATTGGAGCGTTAGCTGGCGGCCTTGCGAATCTTTTATGAATAATTGCCTGGTGCTGGTGTTTCGAGAAATCGATACATTGCTGCCGTTTGCATAGCTAACAAGAATCAAATTTCCCGAGGTGTCGTACCGCTCTTTCTCTGTGCCTTGAGATAGCGTCCATTCGCCACTCGCTTCTTCGGTAAGCTTAATTTGGTTGCCATTGATCGCGTGAACCTGGCTCCCGTCATGGTCAAAATATAGTTTCTCACCGGTGGGGCGCGTAGCTATCGCAGAGATGGATGGCGAGTTGACCACCCTGTCTATCCGCATACCATAATTAAAATGCCAGTAACTGCCAAAATTCGGGGTGGCGACCCTCTCTTGGCCTTGGTCGACATAGTCTGTCGTTGGTGAGTAAATTCGTTCAAGCCGGAGAGGGCCATTACTTGCAACAAAGTCGAGTTCTCTCCTTATTTGCCCCCCTGATCCAGGGAAAACCGGATTATTTACTGGGCATGTGTTGTCTTTGTGATTGAAACACCCAACCCAATTGCCGGATGTGTCTAATAGCGCTTCAAAGCCGATAGGGCATCGGAGAGTTCTATCCTTCCGCGCAACAAATGCAATCTGTCCGCCAGGAGTAGAGCACTGGCCGTTGCTATCTCTCGAATTTCCAGAAACTGTGATGAGCCTTAAATCGCTAACAAGTTGACCCTGCTGGTATTGAGGACTTCCACTCCAGCATAGAAAATCTTGCTGAGATGTATAGCCCCAGCCTGTGTCAGAAGTAGACGCAGCTGGACAGCCTGTTCGTTCGCTATAATAATTTTCAGACAACGGGACAATGTTGGATTCATTGGTTGTGGAGTCTCCCCCCTCACACTCGGGACTTGCATAAAGTCCTCTGTATGTTCCGCCGCGTGCTCTGCACCAAGCTGCATAGGCAGCTACGCTTGCTCCCATTCTGTCGCAAAGCATATATTCCCAGTTATCTGCAATGGCAGTACAGACTTTTTCCCGCCCTTGGTAGTGCACTGTGAATCCTGAGCGTCAGCCTTAGGTGATATCGTGAATAAAAAAATGTAAAAATAAATAATTTAATGGTCTTGCGGCTTAGGAATGCATCAATCATAAAAAGTCCTTTTTATTCAAGTTCCAATTAAGGCGTATCGGCGCAGTCGATCATCTTAGAGCAGGCACATCTGAGAGCAGGTTAACATGTTTTTTAAAAGAAAGGCCGGCAATCAGCCGGCCTTGTTTCACTCCCAACGGAAGTGGCTTACACAGACAACTCCAACAACAACTTATTCAACCGCCGCACATACCCGGCCGGGTCCTTGAGGCTATCGCCGGCTGCCAGCGCCGCCTGGTCGAACAACACCCGACTCAAATCGCCAAACCGATCCATATCCTGTTCCGCATCCAGTTTCTCGATCAGCGGGTGGGCCGGGTTGAATTCGAACACCGGCTTGCTTTCCGGGACGGCCTGGCCGCTGGCTTCGAGCAGCTGGCGCATCTGCAGGCCCAGGTCGCCCTGGCCAATCGCCAGGATGGCGGGAGAATCGGTCAAACGGTGCGAGACGCGCACTTCGGCCACGTCGTCGCCCAGCGCGGCCTTGATGCGTGAGGCCAGGCCTTCCTTGGACTTGGCGAGGTCTTCCTGCGCCTTCTTGTCTTCTTCCGAATCCAGCTTGCCCAGGTCCAGGTCGCCGCGGGCCACGTCCACGAACGATTTGCCGTCGAATTCGGTGAGGTAGCTCATCAGCCATTCGTCGATGCGGTCGGTGAGCAGCAGCACTTCGATGCTCTTCTTGCGGAACACTTCGAGATGCGGGCTGTCCTTGATCTGCGCGTAGCTCTCGCCGGTGAGGTAATACAGCTTGTCCTGACCTTCGGCCAGACGACTGACATAATCGGCCAGGCCCACGCTCTGCGCGCCAGTGGTGTCGTGCGTGGAGGAGAAGCGCAGCAGGCCGGCGATCTTTTCGCGGTTTGCATAATCCTCGGCCGGGCCTTCCTTCAATGCCTGGCCGAAGTTGCGCCAGAAGGTCGCGTAGTCCTCAGGCTTGTCCTTGGCCAGCTTCTCCAGCATGTCCAGCGAGCGCTTGGTCAGCGCCGACTTCATCGAATCGACCACGGGGCCGGACTGCAGGATTTCGCGCGAGACGTTGAGCGAGAGGTCCGACGAATCCACCACGCCTTTGATGAAACGCAGGTACAGCGGCAGGAACTGCTCGGCCTGGTCCATGATGAAAACGCGCTGCACGTACAGCTTCAGGCCTTTGGCCGAATTGCGGTGATACAGATCGAACGGGGCGCGGCCGGGCACGAACAGCAGCGAGGTATATTCCAGCTTGCCTTCGACCTTGTTGTGGCTCCACGCCAGCGGGTTGCCCGCGTCGTGCGCCACATGCTTGTAGAACTCCTGATATTCGGCGTCCGTGATCTCGGACTTGGGGCGCGTCCATAGCGCGCTGGCGCGGTTGACCGCTTCCCACTCCGGCTCTGCAGGCTTGTCGGCCTCTTCGCCGTAATGCTCCTTGCGCATCTCGATCGGCAGGCCGATATGGTCGGAGTACTTCTTGAGGATGCCGCGCAGCGTCCAGCCATCGGTGAAGGTGTCTTCGCCTTCCTTCAGGTGCAGCACGATGCGCGTACCGCGCTCGGGCTTGTCGACGCTGGCAACTTCGAATTCGCCCTCGCCACGCGAGGACCAATGCACGCCTTCTTCGGCGGGCAGGCCGGCGCGACGCGAATACACATCGACCTGGTCGGCAACAATGAATGCGCTGTAGAAGCCCACGCCGAACTGGCCGATCAGGTTGGCGTCCTTCTTCTGGTCGCCGCTGAGGTGCTTGAGGAAGTCGGCGGTGCCGGACTTGGCGATGGTGCCCAGATGCGAGACCGCATCCTCGCGGCTCATGCCGATGCCGTTGTCGTCAATGGTGACGGTGCGCGCGTCCTTGTCGTAGTCGACGCGGATCCGCAGGTCGCCGCCGCCTTCCAGCAGCTCGGGCTTGACCAAGGCTTCGAAGCGCAGCTTGTCGGCGGCGTCGGCGGCATTGGACACCAGCTCGCGCAGGAAGATTTCCTTGTTCGAATACAACGAATGGATCATCAGCTGCAGCAGCTGCTTGACCTCGGTCTGGAAGCCCAGCGTCTGCTTGTCGGTTTCAACGGTCATTGGGGTCGTGCTCCGTGGTGGTCCAGGCCGCAACGCGGCCGATGGCCTGGGGGATGAGGCCGTCTTGCGATTTTTCAAGGCGGGGCAGTGCGAATGAGCCCGACGCGGCGGCCGGCGCGGTGCGGGGCAGGGCGGCTGCGCCGATGGCGGCGGTATCATGGCCTGCCATTCGTCTTGCTTCGAGCCATGTCGCCAACCGTGCTACTGCCGTGCTGCACCCGCTCGTCCTCGACAGGCGCATGGCGATGAGCCGCCCGCTGCGGCCAGCGCCGCATGGCGCGGAAGGCCAGGTGCGGATCGTGGGCGGGCGCTGGCGCAATACCCGGCTGGCGGTGCCCACGTTGCCCGGCCTGCGCCCCAGCAGCGACCGCGTGCGCGAAACGGTCTTCAACTGGCTGATGCCGCGCCTGCTCGGTGCGCGTGTGCTGGATCTGTTCGCCGGCTCCGGCGCGCTGGGCCTGGAAGCGGTGTCGCGCGGCGCCGCGCATGCCACCCTGATCGAACGCGACCCCGGCTTGGTGCAGCGCCTGCGCGAGCATGTGACCCGGCTGGATGCCGCCACGCAGGTCCAGGTCCTGCAGGAGGACACAGTGCGCTGGCTGGAACGAGGGCCCGCAGCGCTGGCCGACATCGTGTTCGTCGACCCGCCGTTCTCGGCCGGCCTGTGGCCCGCCGTGCTGGAGCGATTGCCCGCGCATGTGGCGGCCGATGCCTGGCTGTATCTGGAGGCGCCCGCCGCTGCGCCGCCGCCGCTGCCGGCGGGCTGGCATCTGCACCGCGAGGGCGCCACCCGTGAGGTGCGCTATGGGCTGTACCGCCGGGCCGCTGCTACACTGACGAGCGATTCGACCCCGGTAGTCTCCGTATGAGTGTTGCCAATAGCCGCACCGCGGTCTATCCCGGTACCTTCGACCCGATCACCAACGGTCATATCGACCTGGTGAATCGCGCCGCGCCGTTGTTCGAGCGTGTGGTGGTAGGCGTGGCGTATAGCCCCTCCAAGGGCCCGGCGCTGTCGCTGGAGCGCCGCGTTGCGCTTGCACAGGAGGCGCTGGCGGCGCATACCAATGTGGAAGTGCGCGGCTTCGATACCTTGCTGGCGCATTTCGTACGCGAGATGGGCGCCGGCGTGCTGCTGCGCGGCCTGCGCGCGGTGTCCGACTTCGAATACGAATTTCAGATGGCCAGCATGAACCGCCATCTGATCCCGGAAGTGGAAACGCTGTTTCTTACCCCGGCCGAGCAGTACAGCTTCATCTCGTCCTCGCTGGTGCGCGAAATCGCGCGGCTGGGCGGGGATGTGTCCGCCTTCGTGCCGGGATCGGTTGTCGAGGCCTTGCGGCAGGTGCGCGAAGCCCGCGCGCAAGCCTGATCATCTGCAGTTACATCACCACACGCATTTCAAAGGGAGAGTTTCATGAAACACACCATGCGCGCTCTGGCGCTCGCTTCGATCGCCGCTCTGGCGGTCACCGCCTGCAAGAAGCAAGAACCGGCGCCGACCGCGGCCGCCGCTCCGGCTGCGTTGACCGCACCGGCCAAGGACGACAACGCCGGCTGGAAGAAGTACCTGCAGGAAGTGGTCGGCCAGAACCTGGGCACCACCACCAACAGCCCGTTCCTGTACTACTTGCCGCCGGAGTCCGATGCCGAATTTGCCGGCAGCTACGAGCGTCAGCTGGAAAGCGTCAAGACCGCACTCGCCCGTGGCGTGCAGCCAGGCAACATGCTGGCCTTCGGCTCGTCGGCGTCCAGCAAGATGGCTGACCTGGTCGATGCAGCGTTCAAGGACGTGGCACCGGACTCGATGAAGGGTGTGCGCGTGCTGTTCATCGGCAGCGCCGCCGACAACGCACGTGTGCAGACCATCGTCCAGCCCAAGGGCGTTGAATACATTTTCGTTGAAGCCAAGTAATGCCGTACCAGGCCGGATGCGCGGGAGGGCGCATCCGGCCGCGGCGTGGATACCCACCATGCTGCCGAGTTCGCACTCCACCGAAGCCGGCCGTGTCAGGCCGGTGTCCGACAGCGCCCACGGCGTTGTCCATCTGTCGCTGCGCGCGGTCTGCGTCCGGCTGCAGCAGCACATTGCGTTCCAGCGCTTGCGGTTGCAGTGCGCTGTGTCGCGTCGCATCGTAGTACCGATATGTCGCTGAAAATCAACGAGCTCTGCGTCAACTGCGACGTCTGCGAGCCGGCGTGCCCGAATCAGGCGATCTCGATGGGCGAAACCATCTACGTCATCGACCCGGCGCGATGCACCGAGTGCGTGGGCCACTTCGACGAAGCGCAGTGCGTGGTGGTGTGCCCGGTCGAATGCATCGACCCGGATCCGGCGATTCCGGAAACCCATGATCAATTGCTGGCCAAACTGATGCAGTTGCAGCGCGATCATCCCGAACTGTACGAACAGGAGCCTCCCGCCCCGTGAGCACTTTCGCCCGACCTTTCCCCTCGCGTGGCCTGTTGTTGCTGACCTTGGTGCTGGCGCCTACCGCCTGGTGCGCGGATGCCGCCAAGCAGGCGGCGGTTACTGCGCCGGTTGCCGCGCATCCGCCCGGCGCGGCCATCGCCAGCGGCCACGCGCTGGCCACCGCTGCCGGCCTGCAGATCCTGCGCGAAGGCGGGAATGCCTTCGATGCCGCGGTTGCGGTGTCGTCCACGCTGGCGGTGGTCGAGCCGATCAGCTCGGGGTTGGGCGGCGGCGGTTTCTTCCTGTTGCATGACGCCAAGACCGGCAAGGACGTGATGCTGGACGCGCGCGAAACCGCGCCCGCGTCGGCCACCGCAGCGCAATTTCTCGACAAGAAGGGCGAGCTGGACCGCGACCGCTCGATCAACGGCCCGTGGTCGGCCGGCATCCCGGGCCTGCCCGCGGCGCTGGTGGAACTGGCGGCCAAACATGGCCGGTTGCCGCTGAAGCAGTCGCTGGCGCCGTCGATCCGCATCGCGACGGAGGGCTTCCCGGTCTACGCGCGCATGGCCAAGGGGTATGCCTCGCGGCGCGAGGTGATGGAGCGTTACCCCGGCACGCGCGAGGTGTATCTGCGTGGCGGCAAGCCCATTGCCGAAGGCGAGACCTTCAAACAGCCGGAGCTGGCGCATACGCTGCAGCTGCTCGGCGACAAGGGCTTGGACGGGTTCTACAAGGGCGAAACTGCCAACAAACTGCTGGCCGGCGTGAAGCAGGCCGGTGGCCAGTGGAAGGCAGCCGAGTTGGCCGGGTATCGGGTCAAGGAGCGCACGCCGATCCAGTTCGATTACCGCGGCTGGACCATCACCACCGCGCCGCCACCGTCGTCCGGCGGCATTGCGCTGGCGGCGATGCTGCAGATTCTGGAAGGCTGGGACTTGAACACACTCGATGACGTGCACCGCACCCATCTGGTGGTGGAGTCGATGCGCCGCGCCTACCGCGACCGCACCTTCTTCCTGGGCGACCCGGACTTTGTGGACGTGCCGCAGCGCGTACTGACCAGCAAGGACTATGCGCAGGGCCTGCGTGCCACCATCAACCCGGACAAGGCCACGCCCAGCGATCTGCTGTCGGGCAATCCCACGCCGCTGGAAGACGACGAGACCACCCACTTTTCCATCATCGATGGCGAAGGCAACCGCGTCGGCGCCACCCAGACGGTGAACCTGCTGTACGGCTCGGGCCTGATTCCAAAGGGCACCGGCGTGCTGCTCAACAACGAGATGGACGATTTCGCGCTCAAGCCCGGCACCCCGAACGCGTTCGGCGTGATGGGCTATGCCGCCAATGCGCCGAAGCCGGGCAAGCGCATGCTCAGCTCGATGACGCCGACCTTCATGGAATCGGCCGACAAGGCGATCGTGCTCGGTACCCCGGGCGGTAGCCGCATCATCACCATGGTGCTGCTCGGCATCCTGGGCTACGACGCCGGCCTGGATGCGCAGGCGGTCAGCGCCTTGCCGCGTTATCACCACCAGTGGCTGCCGGACGTGATCGACGCCGAGACCAACGCATTTTCGCCGCAGACCGCCACGGGCCTGCAAGCGATGGGGCACGCACTCAAACTGCCCGGCGATACCGCCGAAGGCGGCCGCGGCTCCAGCCATGTGTGGGGCAACCTGCAGACGGTGGAGTGGGACAAGCGCAGCAACGTGCTCAGCGGTGGCAGTGACCCGCGTAATCCCGTGGGCAAGGCGCAAGTGCAGTTGGACGCGCCCGCGCTCTGAGTTGGAGCATCTGATAAAACGACTGCGCATCGGCCAGGCAGGCGCGGTCGATGCGCGGAATCGGCGTGTACCCCATGGACACTGCGGTTCCTGCGCGCCGGCCGCACCCAGCTGACGACCGCTCGCGGCGTTTTGTGAGCCGCCCTAAACCAAGGTGTGACTGGCGTCTGCGAAGGAAGGATAAACAGCGCCGCGCGTTGTTTCATGCAATCACGTTAGCGATCCGTGCGTTGACCGGGATGTTTTTTGCGTCAAGACCGGGTGTCTGCCCATGAAGATCGAATTTCAGGCGCACACCCGGCCGAAACAGCAGGCAATGGGTCGATCCGCCGAAGTGGAACATGCCGAGCGGATCGCCTTTTTTGATGTGCTGACCCTTGTAGACGCCGAGCTCGCACGTGGAGACCACCGCCATGAAGCACATCAAGCCGATGGCTGGATTGTCGGCCTGGAGGTAGATCATCGCGCGCGTGGCGATCTCGGTAATGTAGGCCTGAGAGGAGTTGGGCCCGACCGGGTCGAAGCCTTCGGCAAGCGCTTCTGCGTAGTAGGTGCCAGGTTGTAGATGCGTCTTGACGATGCGACCGGACACCGGGCTATGCCAGCGGTGATAACTGAGCGCATCCAGAAACGCCTGGTAGACGGTGCCCCCTACGAACTGTTCGACGTAGGCATCGTGCGCAAGCATGTGATCGAGCGGGTAGGGCTGCGCCTTGACCCAGAACCGATCGCGTAATTGCACGCCGTGCGCAAGCCGGTAGGGCGCCGATTCGCAGGCGTTGACGATCACCCCGTCGTCGTCGGGCGCGTCGATCGGACGGACGCCGGGCCGGAAGCGGCGGGTGAAAAAATCGTCCCAGGAGATGAATCCGTGATGGGGCGCGGCGGGGTCGCAGACGAACTCGGTTGCGAAGTGGGGCATGGCGGTCTGTGCATCGCGGCCGAACCAGCCGCTGACCGGATCGTGGTTGAGCACGTAGGTCGAATCCGGCGAGGCCAGAAAGCGGACCCATTCGTTGAGCATCGCCCGGAATGCCGCGTTGACCTTCTCGTTCAAAAAGGCGCTGACGCCGCTGCCCGTTTCCATCGGCCAATCGAGAATGGCATTGATCGGGAAGCCCACCAGCCCGGTCTGATTGAACTCCGGTGCACGCGTCATGATGGCGTTGAACAATTTCAGCATCAATTGATAATCGCGCACCTGCGGCGTGCCGGTCCGATCCTGGTTGTAGGGCGGTTTGTGCGGCACCTGCTCGAACATTTGATGGAACAGCATGTAGATCTGGGCGTCGCCTTCGATCAATGCCTGGAAGTCGTCGATGACGGGATGCAAGGGCCGCGGAGCGGCCTTCAGCGTGTCGGCGTCGACCTCGCGCACCAGCGCACTCAGCCAGGTCTCCAGCACGTGTTGATCGCTGGGCAGCCATCGGCCCACCCGATGGGCGATAGGGGGATGCGAAGTGGTCGTCATAGGCTTCTCACAGCGGCGGCGGGGCGGTGGCTTCAGGCCACGGCTGCCAGGTCGAGCCGGGCTTGGCGACGTGCCCAGAACGCAGAGTCCGGCCAGCGGCGTTCGAGGTTGTAGAAATGATTGCGGTTGATCAGATACTCGGAAAAACGCGCCTGCACCGCAGTGGCGTAGTCATCGGACAGATCGGTATCGGTGGTCAGTGCGGTTGTGAGCGAGGTGGCGGCCAGGAGGCCGTCGCTGATTGCCTTGTGGATTCCTTGTGCGGCCAGCGGATCGAAACTGGCCGCGGCGTCGCCGACGGCCAGCCAGCGTGGCCCGGCAACGCGGTCCAGCATGAAGCTGGCGGCGACGCGTGCGCTCAGTTCGCCGGGCAGATAACGGCAGCCATCCAGTCGCTGAGCCAGATGCCGTGTTTTCACGGCCGCACGCAGCCAGCCGCCGTCATCGCCTAACCGATCGCGCTTGATCAGTTCCGCATCCGTGGCCACGGCGACAGCCACACGCACGTTGGGTAGCAGGGCCGCGTACTACCAGCCGTCCGCGCTGGCTTCCAGTAGCGTCGAGCGCGATGGCGATGCGGCGTGTGCCGCATCGAAGAATCCATACACCACGCTCAGGCGATCCAGCTCGCGTCGGCGTGCGCCGAGCCGTCGCGCCAGCGCCGACGCCTGACCGGTGGCATCGACGAGCGTGCGCACGCCCCGTGCGCCCAAGGACAGGCGCAGACAGAAGTCGCCGTTGGCCTCCTGTACGACACCGACCAGGCGCGCGTCCGATATGCCCGCAACGCCGGCAGCGTGTGCGTGACGGCGCAGAAAGCCGTCGAAGCGTGCGCGGTCGAGATGCCAGGCGGTGCCTTGGGGATTCAGGACGAAATCATTGAAGCCCAGGCGCGGGCTTCCCCACGCAGCGCAACTGCCGGGACAGGGGAGATGGCCATCGTCCAGGAACGCCTCCCACACCCCCAACTGCTGCAGCAGCAGCCGGGTGTCCGGCGGAATGGTTTCCCCGATCGCCACCGTGTTGGCCAATCCCCCATCGACCAGACATAGCCGCTCCACGCCAGCCCTGGCCAAGGCCAGGCCGCAACTCGCACCGGCCGGGCCCGCGCCCAGCACCACGACGTCGTAGCCAGGACTGCCGTGCGCGTTCAATGCACGTTGCCCATTCCGATGATGTGTCCATCCGGATGCCGGTCGCGCTTGGCCTTGGGGGTATGGAGTCGCAGCATGAACGGCACCTCGTCCAGCAACGGGCAGCCATCCAGCACCCAGCGATGGACGACATCGCGCAGCGATCCGCTAGTGGGCGGATCGGCAGGCATGCTGAAGATCGAGCCCATCGGTCCGGTGGGTGCGATCAATTCGCTGAGGAAACGGCTCGAGGCCGGGTCGCCGGGTTTGATCAACTCGTTTACCGGTGCGGACAACGCGGCCATCAGTGCGCGGGTCGGTCGTTCGAACCACCAGGCAAGGTTGTGGACCTCGCCTTCGGGGCTGGCCATGACGCTGGTGACGTGTCCGGACTTGCCGCGCTGGATCGGCCGCAGCTTGTCGATCAGTGCCGCCATCGCCCGTGCCGAGGACATCGGCGGGCCACGCGGTGGCGACGGCGGTGCAGTCAGGCTCAGCGTATAGGCGCTCCACAGGGCGATTTCGTCTTCGGTGAAGACCCGATACATCGGCCCGGTCTCGAAATCCATCAGCCCGCGCATGCGGCTGTTCTGCCAATCGCCAGGCGTGATCCAACCGTGGTCCTGCAACGCCTTGAGGAAGCCGGGCGGATCGGCGAACCACTCGTCGATGCGGCATGGGCCGACCATGTGCTTTTGATGATTGCGGCTGCCGTAGTTGGCCTTGCGCTTGATCATGTCCTGCATCTGCTGATGCAGGTCGGGTGTGCTGTTGACCAATGTCAGCAGGTCGTCGCCGAAGGTGCCGATCGGGCCGAAGGCGATAAAGCCGTTCCAGATCCGCCTCCAGGCGTGTTGCACTGCCTCTTCGCCACCGGCCAGACGCATGTTCTGCAGATACAGGCACACCGCATCTGCCGCGCGTTGGCCGTGGCCATTGACCGCGTTGTCGATGCCGATGTGCATGATGTAGAAGTGCGGATCCAGCCCCGTGTACAGCATGCTGTCGCGGGTTTGCTTGAGTTGCACGACCTCCCACTCGAGCATCAAGGTCATACCGATCAACTCGGGATAATAGTCCTCGGTGAATTCGGAGATGGCCAACTGGAAGGCCGGTACCGTGAAGGCGCTATCGAAAAAGTTCGGGTCGTAGGCAAATTCGCGTGCCTCGATCGGTGGCGGGTAATACCCGATGCTGTGGCAGAGATCGCGATAGATGTTGCAGTGGTTCATCGACACCACGCCATCGCCAAGTCCGTCCATGGACACCGAATAAAGCAGGGCGCGCACTTCGTCGATCGGGCCGGTGGTGCCGATATTGCGCAGCCAGGCGCCATCGATCAGATTGAATGGCGACCACTGGATTGTATACGTGCACATCGCCTCGTAGGTGGTGAACTGCCCATCGCCTTCCGGATCGAAATCCTCTGCCTCATCGACCAGCTCCTGGTAGATGAGTTCCAGTCGATTGCGGAACGCCTGCTCGGTGTAAGCAAAGAACCTCTGCGATTCCGGTGTCTGCGTGTGGTTGGAAAAATCTTCGGCCCAACGCAGCCATGCGTCGACATACGCACGCGCGGCGGGGCGGATTTCCGGATAGGCACCGACATTGAGCAGCTTGTGGAACAGCTCGCGTGGGTCCAGTCAGCGCGTCGGATCGGGGTCGAGGTTGGTGGCGTAATTGGGGAACGGTTCGACCGGCGTCAGCCCGGTGTCGCGCAACTGGCTGCCGACTTCCAGATACCACTGCAGGCTCCACGCTTGGGTGTTCTTGCTCTTGGGGCGATCGATCTGCGGCGCCTGCAGGATCGTGCCGATGCGGCTCCAGTTTTCCAGCATGTCCAGACGTACTTGATAGCGTCCCCAATTCTCTGCCAGCGGCGAATCGGTGCCGGTTCCACGCACCGACCAGCGTTGCGTCCCCAGGATCCAGCTATCCACCGGATCGTCGTCGGGCGCGCTGTCCGAGCCCCAACTCACATCTTCTGCGGCGTACACCGCGACCGGCCGCTGCGCAGGCCAGGACCAGAACACAGTGCGGTTGCCTGCAGGATTCGGCGAGGGCGGGTGGGTGGCGCAGGAGTTAGAGTCGGTGTGCCAGGGCAGCGTCAGCGACGTGCGCACCGGCGCTTACGGCGATGCGCATGTGGACGATGAATTCGCCTGGGCGGCGGCCGAGTTGTACATCGCCACGCGCGAGAATGGGTTTTACGACGCGATGATCGCGCGCAACGTGCCTGCTACGGTGCCATCGTGGGGCAATGTCGGTGCCCTGGCGTGGATGTCGTTGGCCGGGCACCGCGACCAGCTCACGCCGCATGCCGATCGCGCGCGGATCGCACGTGAGATCACCGGTCTGGCACAGCAGATTGCCGACACCTGGAAAGCGTCGTCGTGGCGTTTGGCGATGACCGACAACACTTTCCTGTGGGGCAGCAATGGAGGGGTGCTCGACCGCGCGGTGATGCTGATGCAGGGCTACCGGCTCACGCAGCAGCGGCAGTTTCTGGATGCGGCGCAATCGCAGCTGGACTACATCCTGGGCCGCAATCCGCTGGGACTATCCTTCGTCACCGGGATAGGCAAGCGCACGCCGATGCATATCCACCATCGCCCTTCCCAGGCCGATGGCATCCAAGCGCCGGTGCCGGGTTGGCTGGTCGGAGGCCCGCAGCCGGGGCAGCAGGATGTCAAGGAATGCAAAGTGCCGTACCCCTCGAAACTGCCGGCGCTGTCGTACCTGGACAACTTCTGCAGTTACTCCACCAACGAAGTGGCGATCAACTGGAATGCACCGCTGGTGTATGTGAGCGCGGCGATCGAGGCGTCGACGCACTGAGGCGAGGCATCCCTGATGCGGTTGCGTTCGTGTCCCATCGGCATAGTCGTCTCTGTACGGGAGGACAGTGGCGTTTAGCGCCGGATGGGGCGCTTCGGGCAATGCAGATGCCTGCTGTGACACACGCGTCGCTGCGCGCTTTCAGAAGTGACTCGTCGATTGCACCATAGGACGCACCCAATTCCGACGCAGTGTCACGGCCCAGGCTGGCGATTCAAGCGATCCATCGCGCGCGTGGCAATGTGAGGCAAACAATGCCGCGCGCGTGGGGCAATGCGCGAACGGGCGGTGTATCGAGCAGCTTGCGAACGCGCAGCGCATCGACCAGCGCGACTCTTTCCCGACCGATCTGCGTTGGCTCACTCCACCCGCGTACCAAAAATCCGATCGCCTGCATCGCCCAGGCCGGGCAGGATATAGCCCTTGTCGTTGAGGTGGTCGTCGATCGCCGCGGTGTAGACCTCAACGTCCGGGTGCACCGCTTCCAGCGCCTTCAGGCCTTCCGGTGCGGCGACCAGAAAGATGCCCTTGATGCGCCGGGCGCCGGCGCGCTTGAGCATGTCGATGGTGGCAATCAGGGTGCCGCCAGTGGCCAGCATCGGATCCAGGATCAGCGCATCGCGTTCTTCCAGACGGCCGGTGAGGCGTTCGAAGTAGGGCACCGGCTGCAGGGTTTCTTCATCGCGCTGCAGGCCGACCACGCTGACGCGTGCGGTCGGAATCAATGCCAGCACCCCGGGCAACATGCCCAGGCCGGCGCGCAGGATCGGCACCAGTGTGATCTTTGCGCCGGCGATGCGCTGCACCGTCACCGGGCCGGCCCAGCCCGGCTGGGTGTGCGATTCGGTGTCCAGGTTCGCGGTGGCCTCGTAGGCCAGCAGCGTGCCCAGTTCGGTGACCAGTTCACGGAAGCCCTTGGTGCTCAAGGCGGCATCGCGCAGCAAACCGATCTTGTGCTGGACGAGGGGGTGGCGGACTTCGACGATTTTCATGGGCAGCGACAGGCGGGAGATGAGCACAGTGTGCCGCAGCAGTGCAGTGTGTCGCCACACGTTGGGTGTGATCGCACAGACATATGTCATGTCAGTGAAATGTCGTAGACATAGCGTGCCCACCCATTCTTGACCGATTGGGGAAGCACCCGTGTTGAACAAGACTCCGCTTTGCCTGGCGATCACGCTGACGTTGGCTGCGGTCACGTTGAGCCCGCTGGCGCACGCGGCTGAGGGTGCGACGGCCGGCGGCATTGCCGGTGCTGCGGCGATCGACCTGGAACGGCTCGAAGTGCGCCCGCAATTGGAAGCGCAGGAGCGCGCGGTGGATCTCAAGCGCGCCTCCGATGCGATCCAGGACGCGGTCGCCTCCGATGCGGTGGGACGTTACCCGGACAAGAATGTTGCAGAATCCTTACAGCGCCTGCCGGGTGTCAGCGTCACCCGCGATCAGGGCGAAGGCCGCTTTGTTGTCATCCGCGGCCTGGATGCGTCGCTCAACAGCGTCACCATCGACGGCATGACCATGGGCACGCCGGAAGACGGCACGCGCTCGGCGCCGCTGGACGTGATTCCGTCCGATTCCACCGAGCGTCTGAAGGTGGTCAAGTCGCCGACCCCGGACATGCCCGGCGATTCCATCGGAGGTGCGATCCAGGTGGAATCCACCTCTGCTTTCGACCGCGATGGGCGCACGTTGCGCGGCTCCATCGAAGCCAGTCACCAATCGCTGTCCGGCAAGACCAGCCCGAAGGGTGCGTTCAACTACAGCGACATTTTCGACGGCACCTTCGGTGTGGCGGTGGGTGTGAACTACCAGGACCGCGAATTCGAATCCGACAACACCGAAGTGGCCTACGACAGCTTTGACGGTGGCGCGAACGACGATCTGTTCGCCGGCGAAGTGCAACGCCGCAAATATTTCATCGAACGCACCCGCATGGGCGCCAACCTCAATCTGGACTGGCGCCCGGACGCGGACAATCGCTACTACCTGCGCTCGTTGTACAGCCGTTTCGACGATGCCGAAACACGTCAGCGCACCGTCTTCGGGCTGGCCGACGGGCAGGTCAGCGCCAACGGCGACGGCACCTACAACGTGGCCGACCTGCCGGCGGACAGCATTTCCAAGCGCGTGCGCTACCGCACCAAGAAGGAAGACAACACCGCAATCAGTTTCGGCGGCGAAAACCGCCTGAGCAGCGCCACGCTGGACTACAAGCTGGGCTACACCAAGACCACCGAGCGCGTGAACGACGAGATGGAGGCCTACTTCGACGATGACGGCGACGATCTGGCCGCCACGGTGGACCAGCGCAGCGGCATTCCGCGCCTGGGGTTTTCCGATAACGGCTGGCAGAGCAACCGGGACTTCGTGTGCGACCGCTTCGTGTTGTCGCCCAAGACGGTGGATGACAGCGAGCACAGCGCGCAGATCAATGTGCGCTTCGACGGCGAAACATTCCAGCCTGAAGATGGGCGTGCTCGGCCGCTGGCGCGAGCGCGATGTGGACGTCAACGAACAGGAATTGCGGCGTGGCACGGCGATCGATCTGAGCAGCTGGACCACCGCCGCACCGGAGCACCGTGGCGGCACGCTGGGCGAAAGCATCGGCTCGGACGGTATGCGCCGCTACTGGCGTGCGTCGGGTGGTCTGTACAGCGCCCGTCCGCAGGATGTGGGCGGCAACCAGCAGGTCTCGCTGCAGGACGACTACACCGCAACCGAAGACGTCTTCGCCACCTATGCGATGGGCACCTGGGATATCGGTGCGCTGCGCATGATTGCCGGCGTCCGCGTGGAGAACACCCAGTTCAACGCCACAGGCAACCAGGTGGACGTTGCCGAAAACGGCCGCACTGCCACGGTGACGCTGCGCGAGGCCTCCAGCAGCTACACCAACGTGCTGCCTGGCCTGCACCTGCGCTACGACAGCGGCAACGATTGGGTGTTGCGGTTTGCAGCCAACAAGACCTTTTCGCGCCCGTCGTTCGGCGATGTGTCGCCGCGCGTGAGCATCAACCGCGGCGATGAAGACGTGAGCATCGGCAACCCGGACCTCAACCCGTATCGCTCCACCAATCTGGATCTGTCGTTCGAAAAATACATCGGCAGCACCGGCCTGGTGTCGCTGGGCGTGTTTAACAAGTCGATCGACGATTACATCGTGCAGACCATCAGCACCACCGATGCCGAATTTCCTGGCCTGCAGGTGATGCGTTCGATCAATGGCGACACCGCCAAGGTGCGCGGCGCCGAGTTCAACTGGCAGCAGACGCTGGACTTCCTGCCCGAAGGCTGGAACGGCTTGTTGGTCGGTGCCAGCGCCACCGCCCTGGACAGCGACTTCGACCCGGGCCTGAGCAATCGCGCCGGCGACGACTTCATGCTGCCGCGCTCCTCCACACGCATCTACAGCGGCCATCTGGGCTATGAAAAGTATGGCTTCAGTGCGCGCGTGGCAGCGGTGTATCGCAGCGAATATCTGGACACCATCGGGCAAAGCCGCGCGTACGATATCTACGTCGCCCCGCACACGCAGCTGGATGTCAGCATGAATTATCAGTTCAACAGCCACGTGAGCCTGTATCTGGAAGCGCAGAACTTGCTGGATGAGCCATTGGAGCTGTACCAGGGCGTGCCCTCGCGCACCCTGCAAAATGAAGAGTACGGTCGCACCTACGCGCTCGGCCTGAAGGTGGCGCTGTGAGTGCAGCGCGCAGCCTGCTGCAGACAACGGTGCTGGCCGCCGCCATGGCGTTGGCCGGTTGCGCCAGCGCTCCGGCCGGCTGCGAAGCCGACGAAGCGCTGCTGAAAGATCCGTTGCTGAGCGAAGCCAAGGTCGCGCACGTAGTGGTGCCGGAGGCCTTCATCACTGCGCTGACGCCATCGGACAATCTGGATTCGCCGGCCAGCTGGATGGCGCCGGATGGTCGCCGTTGGGTGATCGCCACGGCCAAGGGCACGCATGCGCTGGTGGTGTTCGACGGCGCCAGCGGCACGCGTCTGCGTGTGGTTGGCGGCAAGGGAAAGGCACTGGGCAAACTCGACCGCCCGAACGGCATCTCGGTGGTCGATGACCTGGTGTTCGTCGTGGAGCGCGATAATCGCCGCGTGCAAGTGTTTTCGTTGCCGGATTTCAAACCCTTGACCGCCTTCGGCCAGGATGCGTTGCGCGAGCCATATGGCCTGTGGGTGCGCAAGCACGATGGCGGCTACGAGGTGGTGGTCAGCGACAACTACATGTCGCCCACCAACAAGGATCTGCCGCCGCCACTGGCCGAACTTGGCCAGCGCTTCCGGCGCTATCAGGTCAATGCGGCAGGGCAGGGCTGGCAAGCGCGCCTGACCCAAAGTTTTGGCGATACGACAGAGGCGGGTGCAGTGCGGATTGCCGAATCGGTGTTCGGCGATGAAGCCAATGCGCGCCTGATGATTGCCGAAGAAGACGTAGCGGTTGGCACGCAATTGCGCGACTACGGCATGGACGGGCGCTATCGCGGCCACGATGTCGGCACGGGGGTGTTCAAGGCGCAGGCCGAAGGCATCACCTTGTTTGCGTGCAGCGACGGCAGCGGCTATTGGATCGCTACCGATCAGTTCAAGGACCGCAGCGTGTTCCAGGTGTTCGACCGCAAGACGCTGACGCATGTCGGCGCTTTCGCCGGCCGGGTCACCGCCAACACCGATGGCGTGTGGCTGGATCAACGCGGCGATGCGCGCTTCCCGGGTGGCGTGTTCTATGCATTGCATGACGACCAGGCGGTGGCCGCATTCGATTGGCGCGATATCGTGCGCACCTTGCGTTTGAAAGAGTGCACTCCATGACGGCTGCGCGTGCATCGGTCTACGCGTTGCTGGCATTGATCGTCACAGTGAGCATTTCCGCATCTGCGGCCGAACGTGCTGCCGAACCGAACACGCAGGTGCCGGTGGGCTCTTTCCATTACGTTGCCGACGGCTTCCCGGACCGCATCGTCGCCACGCCGGCGCAGGACGCCGCCAATGGGTTTGCCGTTGCGTGGCGCACCGATGCCAGTGTCAACCAACCCTGGCTGGAGCTGGTGATTGCCGGCGATTCCCCTGATGTGCGCGCGCCGCGTCGCATTCGCGCGAGTACCGCAACGCTGGCCAGCGAGAACGCCAGCTCGCATCACCATCGCGCCGATGTGAATGGACTGCAGCCGGACACGCTGTATGCCTACCGCGTGCAGGGGCAGGGCACCTGGGGCGCGTGGAATCATTTCCGCACCGCTGCCACAGCCGCCACGCCTCTGACGCTGCTGTATTTCGTTGATACCCAGAACAAGAACCTCAATCTGGTCTCGCGGGTGATCCGTCAGGCCTGGCGCTCGGCGCCGGATGCGCGTCTTGCGCTGTTCGCCGACGATCTGGGTCAGCGGCAAGGACGGCCAGGACGATAACGAATGGGCCGAGTGGTTCGAGGCCGGGCGCTGGTTGTTGGAAGGCACTGCAGTGGCGCCCGCACCGGGCAATCACGAATATCACGAAGAAGGCGAAGACACTGCGCAAGCAACCCGCGTGCTCGGCAGCCATTGGCCGGTGACCTTTGCGTTGCCGCGCAACGGACCGTCGCTCACCGCGCGCACCAGCTACTGGTTCGACTATCAAGGCGTGCGCATTGCCGTGCTCGACGGCACCTCGGCACTGGATCTGGGCACCGGTCCGGCGCAGGCGCAGTGGCTGGACAAGGTCCTGGCCGACAATCCGCATCCCTGGTCGATCGTGCTGATCCATCAACCTTTCTTTTCGCCGCGTGCCGACCGCGAAAACGAAAAACTGGTCGAACAGGTGCTGCCGGTGATCCGCCGCAACAAGGTGGACCTGGTGCTGCAGGGCCACGACCATACCTATGGCCGGCGCGGCGATGAAGCCGGCCAGGCGACGCCGGTATTCGTGGTGTCTGTGGCCGGGCCCAAGCAGTACCGGCTCTCGGACATGGCGCGCACCAACATGCGTCCGGTGGGCGAAGACACGCAGATCTACCAGGTGCTGCGTCTCGACAACCAACATCTGGTTTACGAATCGCGCACTGCGACAGGCCGGCTGTATGACGCGTTCGAACTGCAGCGCGACAGCCACGGCTGCAAACGTTTGATCGAGCGCGAAGCCGGACGCATCGCGCCGCGCAATTGTCCGCGCAGCGCCACGCTCAAGGGGCGTGCGGATCGGTGTTGGGAATGAGTGGGCGCAGATAAGCAGTTGCAGGGCGATACTGTGCGGCCGGCGCCAGCAGTGCGCGAAGCATCCAGGTGTTGCATGCACACGGTTCTGTGTCCTCCGCTGCCATTTATGCTCGACGCTCGCAACAGACGCTTTTGAATATGACAATACGGCGATGGGTTTAATCGGGATTTCGACCGCATTTACGCGGCGTTTCAAAACTTCGCATGCACATAGATTATTTCTATAGGTGTGCGTTCGATCATCATGTAGTGCGATTTATGTCAGTTCGATAGTGCGACTACGTTGGGAGCGGCCAAGCCAACAACCGGGTAGTCGAATTGATGCGGCGCTGCGGTAGAGGCTCTGGTCTCCCCAGTCCCCCCGAGTCGCCCACCATGATCCCCCAATTGATTCACCTGACCGCACCCACCAAGCAGCTGCTGTGGGAAGAGCGCCGGATTTGTGATCGCTTGCAGCGCCTATTGCCTGGATGGACCTGTTACGTCTGGGACGATGCCGATAATTCGGAACTGATGCGGCGTGCGTTCCCTGAATTTGCCAGGCGCTATGAGCAGATCCGCTTCGGCGTGATGAAAGCGGACATTGCACGCTGCGCATACATGCACGCACACGGCGGCTTCTACTTCGACACCGACTACAAGCTGCTGCGGCCACTGGATGCGCAGATCCTCTTGCAGCACTGCGTTCTGCCCGTCGAGGAAGGTGCGCCGGGCCATGAAGACTTCAAAATCGGCAACGCCGTGTTCGGTTCCGAACCAGGGCATCCGTTCTGGCGCGCGTTCATCGAGCACATCTTTACCGCGCATGCACCGGAAACGCTGCAAGACCATCGCGAGATTCCGATGATTTCCGGCCCACGTGGTCTGACGCGTTTCTACAACGCATGCGGCGGGCAGTTCGCCGGCATCCTGTTTCCGCCGCGCGACGCCTTCCACCCGGATCGCACCTGGTTCGGGCTCGGTCACCGGGGGGGCAAGATCGCGGTGGGCTCGCACCTGTGCTGGGCATCGTGGCGCGGCAAGTCGCCGCGGCGTGCGCTGACCAATTACCTGCGCCGCAAGTTGACCGCTGTGCCGATTTGATTGGCGGTGTTCGCGGTCATAGGGCATGCGACCTGGGACAGGACCGCTCAGGTCGAATCTGACTTCATGGTATTCGCCTGCATTCTGCCGGCGATTTATGCAAGCGAAAGCTTGCAGGTTCGATCGGCTTCGCATTGCGTGTTGCAGTTGTGACGCGGAGTCAGCCCGGCGATGTCAGCGGCGCAGTCGCTGGTGGCGTGCGCTATCCCGGTTGGACGCAACCGACGCCTTGCAACACTGGCGCCGGCGCCGGTCAAAGCGTCAAACCACACCGCATGTGGCGGATGGAAGATCCACCCGCCACTCAGACGGCGTACCGAAGGCGTCTGCGCCGGTGTGCCGTCAGGAGCGAATCATGCGGCCTCGGCCTGCACCTGACGTGGGCCTTCCTTGAGCGCGCGCGCGATCAGGCCGACCAGCAGATCGAGCTCGTCTTCATCCATCGCAAAGTGCGGGGTGAAACGCAGCGAATTCTCGCCGCCGTGGATCACGTTGACGCCACGATGGCGCAACCACTCTTCGGTCGAGCCGGTGCCGTAGCATTTGAATTGCGGCGCCAATTCGCAGGAGAACAGCAGGCCGGTGCCTTGCACCTTGGTGATCAAGCCGCCGAGTTCGGCCTGCAGCGCTTCCAGCTTGGCAATGGCCTGTGCACCGCGGATGCGGATGTTGTCGCGCACCTGCGGCGTGAACAGCGCCAGCGTGGCGCAGGCCACATCGAGCGCACGCGGATTGGTGGTCATGGTGTTGCCGTAGGTCCCCTTGCGATACACCTGCGCGGCGTGTTCGGTCACCGCCAGCACCGACAGCGGGTACTGCGCAGCGTTGAGTGCCTTGGAGTAGGTTTCCAGATCCGGCGGATCGAGCTGCTCGAACCCCGGGTAATCCACCACCGACAGCACGCCATGCGCACGCAGCCCGGCCTGGATGGAATCGACCAACAGCAGGCTGCCATGGGTGCGGGTGAGCGCGCGCGCGGCAGCATAGAACTCGGCCGGCAGTGCACGGCCCGGGTCGCCTTCGCCCATCACCGGCTCCAGGAACACCGCTTCGATAAACCAGTGATTGTGCGCGGCCTCGTCGAAGGTGCGTTGCAGCGCGGCCACGTCGTAGGGCGCAATCGCGATGACCGAATCCTCGTCACGATAGCTGGCCAGATACTTGGTGTAGGTATTGCGGCTGGAATCGGAATACAGGCCAGGGCGATCAGTACGGCCATGGAAGCTGCCCTTGACCACCACACGCTTGATGGTGGCACCGGTATGCCGCGCGCCTGGGTCGGTGTGCAGCTTGGCGTTGGTGTCGACGATACGCGCGGCCAGGCCCACCGCCTCGGACCCGGAGTTGAGACACATGAAGCGTGCGAACGGACAGCCGCCGCGGCTGTGGCCGATTTCGGCGCGCAGGGCACGGTCGAGCCGGCGCTGCGCCAGACTGGGCGTCATCACATTGGCCATCACCTGCGGGCGCGCCATGGCGTCGAGCACCGCCGCCGGCGTATGGCCGAAGCCGAGCATGCCGTAGCCGCCGGCGTCGTACAGCACCGCACCCTTGAGCGTAACCACCCACGGCCCGCGTGCGGCCAGCGCCACGTACGGGGTCACCGCATCGTCGGCATAGAAATTGATGAAACCTTCCTGCACCGCGCCGATCTGGGCGTCTTCGTCCAGATCCAGCAGGTCGGCGGCGTCATCGCGCACCAGTGCGTACTCGGCCGCCGCCGCCGCGATGGCATGCTGCAGATCGGGATGGTTTGCGGCCAGGCGCGCGATGGTCGCGTCGTCCAGGCCATCGGTCAGGCGGCGGCCGGCGTGGGCACGCAGCGGGGCGAGCGGGGCGAGGACGGACATGGCGCATCTCCTTCAAGGTGGCAATCCCTTCCTATTATCGGCAGAAGATCGGCGTTTTGAAGCGTGTATTTGGGCGGGAAGTGCGATATTTTCGGCGAATCGCCGAAACGAATGCGCAGAGTGAAGATTACCCCCTCCGACGAACGCCTGTTATCGCTGCTGCGCGAGGACGCGCGCGCCTCCACTGCCCAGATCGCACGCCGGCTCGGGCTATCGCGCACCACTGTGCAAAGCCGCATCGACAAGCTCGAACGCGATGGCGTCATCAGTGGCTACACCGTGCGCACGCATGACGACTACGACCAGGGCCGCATCCGCGCGCACATCCTGATCACCGTGCTGCCCAAAAAGATGCCCGCCGTGGTCAAGGCGCTGCGCGATATCCCGGAAGTGCGCCTGCTGCACTCGGTCAGCGGCGCCTACGACCTGATCGCCCTGGGCGTGGTCGGCGGTGTCAACGAGATGGACGTGCTCACCGACGCCATCGGCGCCATCGACGGGGTGGAGCGCACCACGACGTCGATCATTTTGTCGACGAAGTTCGAGCGGTGAATGGGGAATCGGGAATCGTAAGAGCGGTGAGTCGGCGTCGGAATGGGGGATGGTGAAGCGCTGGCGCTGTTGCGATTCCCCATTCCCGACTCTCCATTCCCGGCCGCAGTTACAATGCCCGGCTCATCAGCCAACCCAGCCTGCGGCCTTGAAGAAGTCCGATTTCCATTACGACCTCCCCGACGAACTGATCGCCCAGGTGCCGCTGGCCGAGCGCGCGGCGAGCCGGCTGCTGGTGGTGCCGCCGTCGCCGCAGGCGCTGGCCGACCGGCAGGTGCGCGATCTGCCCGAGCTGTTGCAGCCTGGCGATTTGCTGATCTTCAACGACACGCGTGTCATTCCGGCGCGCTTGTTCGGGCAGAAAGCCAGTGGCGGGCGGGTGGAAATCCTGATCGAGCGCCTGCTCGGCGAGCGCGAGGCGCGGGTGCAGATCGGTGCCAGCAAGTCGCCCAAGGCCGGCAGTCTGATTGCGCTCGATGCCGGTGGTCAGGCCGAGGTGCTGGGCCGCGATGGCGAGTTCTATCTGCTGCGTTTCGAGATCCCGACCCCGCTGGAGCACTGGCTGCTGGAGGCGGGCCGCCTGCCGCTGCCGCCCTATATCCGGCGTGAGCCGGGCATCGAAGACCGCGAGCGCTATCAAACCGTGTTCGCGCGCGAAGTCGGCGCGGTCGCCGCGCCCACCGCCGGCCTGCATTTCGACGAGCCGCTGCTGGCCCGGTTGCGCGAGCGTGGCGTGGAGTTCGGCCATGTCACCTTGCACGTGGGCGCGGGTACGTTCCAGCCGGTGCGCGTGGACAAGCTCGACCAGCACGTGATGCATAAAGAATGGCTCAACGTCGGTGCGGCGCTGGTGGAACAGGTACGCCGCGCCCGCGCCCGCGGCGGCCGCGTGATCGCGGTGGGCACGACGGTGGTGCGCTCGCTGGAAAGCGCCTGGCGCACCACCGACGCCGCGCCCGAAGGCGAACTGCAGCCATTCGCCGGCGAAACCCAGATCTTCATCCTGCCCGGCTACCGCATCCGCAGCGTCGATGCGATGGTCACCAACTTCCATCTGCCCGAAAGCACCTTGATGATGATGGTCTCGGCCTTCGCGGGTCGCGAGCGTATTTTTGAGGCCTACCAGCACGCCATCGCGCAGCGCTATCGCTTCTTTTCGTATGGCGATGCGATGCTGCTGTGGGGCAGGGAATGGGGAATCGGGAGTGGGGAATCGTAAGGCGGCATCTGCCGAACGATCAGCCACCTGCCAACCGCTTTTCCCATTCCCGATTCCCGACTCCCCATTCCCGGCCTTTCAATGTCCCGACTCCAGTTCCAGCTTCAAGCCACCGACGGGCATGCCCGGCGTGGGCGCCTGACCTTTCCGCGCGGCACGGTCGAGACCCCGGCGTTCATGCCGGTGGGCACCTATGGTTCGGTCAAGGGCATCCTGCCCGAGCAGATCCGCGCACTGGGTGCGGAGATCATCCTGGGCAATACCTTCCATCTGTATCTGCGCCCGGGTCTGGAGGTGATCGGCGACCACGGTGGGTTGCACGGGTTTGCGCGCTGGGATGGGCCGATCCTCACCGATTCGGGCGGGTTTCAGGTGTTTTCGCTCGCGCATCGCCGCAAGATCACCGAACAGGGCGTGACCTTTTCCTCGCCCACCGACGGCGCGCGGGTGTTTCTGGGGCCGGAAGAGAGCATGAAAATTCAAAAAGTGCTCGATTCGGACATCGTGATGATCTTCGACGAGTGCACGCCATACCCGGCTACCGAAGAGGTGGCGCGGCGCTCGATGGAGCTGAGCCTGCGCTGGGCGCAGCGCTCGCGCGATGCGCACGACGGCCTGGACAACGACGCGGCACTGTTCGGCATCGTGCAGGGCGGGGTGCATCCGGACCTGCGCAGCCGCTCGCTGGAGGGCCTGCAAGGCATCGGCTTCGACGGCTACGCGATCGGCGGGCTGGCGGTGGGCGAGCCCGAGCACGAGCGCAACGCCATGCTCGAACACCTGCATCCACGCCTGCCGGCCGAGCGCCCGCGCTACCTGATGGGCGTCGGCCGCCCGGAGGATCTGGTCGAAGGCGTGGCACGTGGCGTGGACATGTTCGACTGCGTCATGCCCACCCGCAACGCCCGCAACGGCCACTATTTCACCTCGTTCGGCACCGTGCGCATCCGCAACGCCAAGTACGAGCGCGACCTGGACACCATCGAGCCGGGCTGCGGTTGCCACGCTTGTAGCAGCGGCTACACACGCTCCTATCTGCGCCATCTGGACCGCTGCAACGAAATGCTGGCGCCGATGCTGGGCACCTTGCACAACCTCTGGTACTACGAAAAACTGATGGCCGATATGCGCGCGGCGATCGCGTCGGGAACCTTTGTGCAGTTCCGGCGGTCCTTCTATGCGGCACGCGGCGCCACCACGCCGCCGTTGCCGGGGGAAACCAGCTGAGACCGGCCTTCCGCGCCCTGACCCGGACGGCGTGGAACCTGCGTGGCATAATTCCCGGCTGTTCCGCTCCGGCGGTACCTGAATAGCGAGCGCGCCCACGGGCACGCTGGCACCAAACTAGGATGCATTGAATGAATTTGCTCGATTTCCTGATCCCCGTCGCTCAGGCGCAAGCCACTGGCGCCGCGCCGGCACCCGGCCCGCTGGGTGGTCTGTCCACCTTCGCGCTGCCGGTCATCCTGATTGCGGTCATGTACTTCCTGATGATCCGCCCGCAGATGAAGCGTCAGAAAGAGCACAAGTCGCTGCTGGACAAGCTGGCGCGCGGCGATGAAGTCATCACCTCCGGCGGCGTGGCCGGCGTGATCACCGACATCGGCGACAACTTCATCAGCGTGGAAGTGGCCGACAACGTGCGCATTCGTGTGCAGAAGAGCGCCGTGGGCCATGTGCTGCCGAAGGGCACGCTGAAGTCGGCCAGCTAAGTACCTCTTTCAGAACGACGGCGCCGCTCAGGTAGGCGCCGTCGGCACGTGGAGCCGGATGCTGTCACTCACCGGTTCTGCTGTACCGCCGTATCCATCCGAAGACCGCTGGCGACGCTGTATCGGCCGCCTGACGTCGTTCTCACTGCTAGGCGCGTCGCCGGGATGGTGTCGCGCAGGACTGTCGCAATGCTCGAATTTCCTCGCTGGAAGTACTTCCTGATCCTGCTGGTGCTGGCGGTCAGCGCGCTGTACGCGCTGCCCAACATCTATCAGAAGGACCCGTCCGTGCAGATCACCGCCAGCCGCGGTGCTCAGCTCGACGACGCGTTGCGCAGTCGCATCGACGCCGACCTCAAGGCTGCCGGCATCACGCCCAAGGCCGTCACCAAGGAAGGCGAGAGCCTGATGGTGCGCTTGCCCTCGCTGCAGGCCCAGACCCGCGCCAACGACGTGTTGCGGCAGCAGCTGGGCGAGAACTACACGGTGGCGCTGAACCTGGCCTCCACCGTGCCGGACTGGCTGGCCAAGCTGGGCGGCCGGCCGATGGTGCTGGGTCTGGACCTGGTGGGCGGCGTGCACTTCGCCATGCAGGTCGACCAGAAGGCCGCGCTGGAAAAGCGGCTGGAAGGTTTTGCCGAAGACATTCGCACCACCTTGCGCGATGCCCGCATCGCCTATCGCTCGGTGGAGCGTCGCGGTGACGACAGCATCCAGGTCAGCCTGGGCGAGGGCGCCAGTGCCGATGCCGCGCGCGTGGCGCTGGCCAAGGCGCAGCCGACCCTGACCTACGACGTCAGCGGCCAGAATATCGCCGTCAAGGTGCCCGACGCCGAGCTCAAGCAGATCGCCAGTGGCGCGATCGAGCAGAACCTCACCACCTTGCGCAACCGCGTCAATGCACTGGGCGTGTCCGAGCCGACCATCCAGCGCCAGGGCGAAGACCGCATCGTGGTCGAACTGCCCGGCTTGCAAGACACCGCCGAGGCCAAGCGCCTGATCGGCGCCACCGCCTCGCTGGAATTCCGCGCGGTGGTCGACGGCAACGCCGAAGACGCCGTGCGTAGCGGCAATATCCCGCCGGAGGCCAAGGTCTACCGCGTGCGCGATACCGGCGCGCCGTTACTGCTCAACAAGCGCGCGCTGGTGACCGGCGACCAGATGGTCAGCGCATCGGTCAGCAATGACCAGAACGGCATGCCCGCAGTTGCGGTGACGCTCAACAACGTCGCCGGCCAGCGCATGTTCGACTACACCAGCGCCAACGTCGGCAAGCTGATGTCGGTGGTCTACATCGAGCGCATCCCCACCGTGACCATGGTCGACGGCAAGGAAGTGCGTAGCGTGCGGGTCAAGGAAGAAGCATTGCCTGCCACCCGCATCGCCGGGGTGTTCGGCAAGAACTTCCAGACCACCGGTCTGGAAAAGACAGAAGCCGAAAATCTGGCCAAGCTGCTGAAGTCCGGCTCGCTGGCCGCGCCGATGGACTTCGTCGAGGAATACGTGATCGGCCCGAGCCTGGGTGCGGAGAACGTGGAGCGCGGCGTCACCGCGGTGGTCTACTCGTTCCTGTTCACCCTGGTGTTCTTCACCATCTACTACCGCGTGTTCGGCGCGATCACTTCGGTGGCATTGCTGTTCAACCTGCTGATCGTGGTGGCGGTGATGTCGCTGTTCGGTGCCACCATGACGCTGCCGGGCTTTGCGGGCCTTGCCTTGTCGGTAGGTTTGTCGGTGGACGCCAACGTGCTGATCAACGAGCGTATCCGCGAAGAGTTGCGTCTGGGCGTGCCGGCCAAATCGGCGATTGCGGCCGGTTACGAAAAGGCCGGCGGCACCATTCTCGACGCCAACCTTACTGGCTTGATCGTGGCGATTGCCTTGTATGCCTTCGGTACTGGCCCGCTGAGGGGCTTCGCGCTGACCATGATGATCGGTATTTTCGCTTCGATGTTCACCGCGATTACGGTCTCGCGTGCGCTGGCGGTGCTGATCTACGGCAACCGCAAGAAGCTGAAGTCTGTTGCCATTTAATGCGAGTCCCTCGCAGGAGCCCGCACATCCATGTGCGGACTTTTTAGGAAGATCTTTCAATGAAAATTTTTCCGCTTCACCTGATTCCCAACGACACCAAGATCGATTTCATGCGCCTGCGCAAGCCGGTGCTGGTGCTGATGCTGGTGATCGCCGTTGCCTCGATCGGCGTCATCGTCGGCAAGGGTTTCAACTACGCGCTGGAATTCACCGGCGGCACGCTGGTGCAGACCTCGTTCCAGAAGACCGTGGACGTGGATCAAGTGCGCGAAAAGTTGTCCAAGGCCGGCTTCGAAAACGCCCAGGTGCAGAACGCCCGTGGCGGCAATGACGTCATGATCCGCCTGCAGCCGCATGGCCAGAACAATAATCGCGACGATGCCGCGCGCACCGTCGCAGAAGACGTGCGCAAGGCAGTGACCAGCGAGGAGAATCCGGCCACTGTGCAGCCTGGTGAATTCGTCGGCCCGCAGGTCGGTAAGGATCTGGCCTTGAACGGCGTGTATGCCACGGTGTTCATGCTGGTGGGCTTTTTGATCTACATCGCGTTCCGCTTCGAGTGGAAGTTCGCGGTGGTCGCCAGCCTGACCGCATTGTTCGATTTGCTGGTCACCGTGGCCTTCGTGTCGCTGACCGGCCGCGAGTTCGACTTGACCGTGCTGGCCGGCCTGCTGTCGGTGATGGGCTTTGCGATCAACGACATCATCGTGGTGTTCGACCGTGTACGTGAAAACTTCCGCGCCTTGCGCGTGGAACCGCTGGAAGTGCTCAACCGTTCGATCAACCAGACGCTGTCGCGCACGGTGATCACCGCGGTGATGTTCTTCCTGTCGGCCTTGGCGCTGTACATCTACGGCGGCGAGTCGATGGAAGGCTTGGCCGAAACGCACATGATTGGCGCGGTGATCGTGGTGATCTCCTCGGTGATCGTGGCCGTGCCGATGCTGAGCATCGGGCCGTTTGCGGTGACCAAGCAGGATCTGCTGCCCAAGGCCAAGGATGTGGAGGCGCTGGCGCGTCGTCCTTGATCGGTTGGTAAATGGTCTGACGAAAGAACCGCGCATTGCGCGGTTTTTTCGTTTCTGGCGTTGGACGCTGAGGGTTCGCGGTGGTGCACAGTGACGCGGCCACTCAGGAGTTGAACAACTAGCCTCGTTGTCGTTGGGTAATCCCTCCCACAGGTTAGCTGACGGCAGAAGTGGAATTTTCTCGTACCCTTTTCTGAGGAGGTTCCATGAAGACATCCCGTTTCACCGACAGCCAGATCATCGCCGTCCTCAAACAGGCCGAGGCCGGCACGTCAGTGCCGGAGTTGTGCCAGG
>NZ_FLTX01000020.1 GCF_900092025.1 Xanthomonas bromi | reverse complement strand
GGCCGCGCGCCACAGTGCGAACACATTCACCGTGGCGCCGCCGGATGGGTAGTCCATGCCCGGATAGCGCTTGCCCTTGTAGCGCAGCCAGGTGTTGACGTAGAGCGGCAGCGGATACACACGCTTGCCGGCGGCGGCCACCTGTTCGATATACGCGGCGGTGGCGTGCGCATTGAAGGCCTCGGCCGCTTCGGCACCGAACAGTTGCTGCCAGCTGCCCTGCGGTTTGCCGAGCGCGCGCGCAATCTCGGCCGGTACCGGTTGAGCGAATGCCGCCTCGCCGGCAGGACCGTGGTCGCGCACCGTGCCGATGGCGCCCGGCTCGTTTTCCACCTGCATCAGGATCACCGTGTGGCGGTCGCCATCCACCTTGCGCAGGTGCTGCATCAACGCGGTGAACGCGCGCACATCGGCCTGCACGTTGGCGGCCACATGTGGCGACAAGACATCCACCGGCTCGCCGTTGGCATCGCGCATGCGCGGGTACGTCGCTTCGTCGCGCTTGATCCATTCCGGCACGTAATGCATCTGGCCGTTCTTCCAGCTCCCAAACCACAGCAAGGCCACACGCAGGCCACGCTTGCGGGCGCCGGCAATCAGCGCGTCGACATTGGTGGTATCGAAGCGACCCTGCACCGGCTCGAACTGCTCCCAATAGACCGGCGCCTCTACTGTATTGGCATGCAGCGCCACCACCTCGTCCAGGGCTTGCGGCAACACCGCCGGCCATGCGCTGGAGTTGTGCAGCTGCGCGGCCAGGATCGTATAGGGCGCGCCATCGACAAACACCGCATGGCGGCCGTCTCTGGTGACGAACCGCGGCAGTTCTTCTGCCGTGGCGAGTAGCGGCACGCTGCCCGTCAGCAACACCAGTGACCACAGCAGACCAGCAACCCTGCGGCGACGCTGTGCCTTGCATCGAGACAACAAACGCATCATGGCGCCTCCGATGGCAGGGAATTCCAGTGCGGTGTGGGTTCGTTGCGCAGGTGGCGCACGAAGAAATCGTACTGGCGGCGTTGCACGTAATCGATCGGCCCGCTGGAGCGGCCAACCGAATGCTCGCCACCCGGCACGTTGAGCAGATCGAACTCTTTGCCCGACTTGATCAAGGCATCGACCACTTGGGCGGTGGAGGCCGGATCCACATTGCTGTCCTGCTCGCCGACGATCAGCAGCAGGTCGCCTTGCAGCTTGCTTGCATTGACCGCGCCAGACGCATCGGCATAGCTGGCATCCACTGGCCAGCCCATCCACTGCTCGTTCCAGCTGATCTTGTCCATGCGGTTGTCGTAGCAGCCCGCGAACGCCACGCCCACCTTGTAAAACTCCGGATGACGTTCCAGCGCGCCCAGCGTGCTCTGTCCGCCCGCCGACGCACCGTAGATACCGACGCGACTGATGTCGTAAGACGGATCCTTGGCCGCCAGTGCGCGATGCCAGGCAATGCGGTCGGGGAACCCGGAATCGCCCAGGTTTTTCCACGCCACGTCGTGAAACGCCTTGGAGCGATTGGCAGTCCCCATGCCATCGATCATCACCACGATGAAGCCCAGATCGGCCTGCGCCTGCATGCCGATCTGCTTGTCGCCGCCGGAGTGATAACCGAACGGCCAGAACGTCTTGGGCACGAACGCGTCGTGCGGCCCGGCGTAGATGTTTTCGATCACCGGGTAGCGTTTGCGCGGGTCGTAATCGCGCGGTCGCACCACCATGCCCCAGATGTCGGTGCTGCCATCGCGGCCCTTGGCGACGAAGGTCTCCGGCGCGCGCCAGCCGGCGGCCTGCAGCTTGGCGATATTGCCGCGCTCCACGGTGTGCAACAGCTGCCCATCGATGGCGTGCAGTTCCATCACCGGCGGCAGATCCGGACGCGAATAGACATCGACGTAATGCAGTCCATCCTCGGCAATCGCCACATCGTGGTCGGCGTCGGCCTGGGTCAAACGGGTCAACTGGCGGCCGTCGAAATCCACGCTGTAGAGCTGCCGGTAATACGGGTCTTTACCCGCATCCATGCCGCTGGCGGTGAACCAGATGCGGCGCTGTGCATCGTCGACCTTCAGTACATCGCGCACCACCCATGGCCCGCGGGTGAGCTGGCGTTTCACCTTGCCGCTGCGGCCATCGAACAGGTATAGATGCCGCCAGCCGTCGCGTTCGGAAATCCACAACACTGCATCGCCGCGCCCATCCACGTCGTGGCGAAAGCTGCGGTCGGCATACACGAACGTGCGCGTGTCTTCGCCAACGGCCACATGCGCGCGGGCGGTGCGGGCATCCACCGCAATCACGCGCATCCGCTGGAAGCCGCGTTGCACGTACTCGAATGCCACACTGCTGCCATCGTTGCGCCATTGCAGCGGCGACAGCGAATACGGGTTGTCGAACAATGCGGTGTCCACGTCGCGACGCGTGCCGTCCAGCGCGAACAGCACCGGCCGCTCCACATCCACCGCATCGCCCGGCTTGGGATACAGCTGGGTGTGCACCACCGGTTGTCCGCCACCGGCAGGCGCGGCCTCCACGCGGGTGACGCGGCGGGCCAGCCCGGGACGCACCCGATACACCGCCAGCTGCTGCGAATCCGGCGACCAGGCGACACTCTCCAGGTCGAAGTAATCGTCGGCACGGCCGTCGCTGCTGAGCCGGGTCACCCGACCATCGGCGACACGACGCAGCACAAGGTTCCAGCCGTCGGCCAGCACCTCCCACCGGGCATCCGGCGAGCGACGCGGCGTGGGATCGGCCGGCACCAGCGGGTCGCGCACCACGCCGAAACCGCGTGGACGCGAGGATGCCTGCGGTCGCATATCAGGTGCACAACGATAGGTCGTCAGCGTGCAACGCCATGCGTTGTCTTCGAGCACAAAGACGATGGCGCCATCGCTGCGTGCGCCCTCGGTCGAGAACGAAAACCGCTCGAACGGCAGACGCAGGGGCGCATAGGTTTTCCCGGTGGCCGCACGCAAGCCCTGGGCCACGCGCGTCTGATCGAAGGCAGGCTGCTTCTGCAACGTGGCCACATCGGCACTGACGAATGCGAAGCCACCGGGGACCGTCTTGCGGTAGTGGAACCTGCCGTTGTCCTGCCATTGCGCTGGCCAGGCGACATTCTCCGTCAGCGTGATCCACTGCTCGCGCAGACCCAGCGAGCGTTGGTAGTCGGCAACGCTGTGCGCAGCCTGCACAGCACCCGACACCACCATCGCGCACGCGGCCAGCGCACACCACCCACGCAAACCCACTGCGCTGCGGCCCGCATCACTCGCCATCGTCCTCCTCTAGCGCAAGCTCGTCGCTACGCAAACCGCTGCGTGCGCCCCAGTGGTAAATGAAGAACGCAATCACCGCCACGCTCAGCGTATCGAACGGGTGCACGATCCAGCCATGCCCGCCGAAGGTGCCGGCCCACGACACCAGCATCACCAGCACGAAGAACACGATCAACCACAACGAGGCGCGCACCTGCCGCAGCAGGTGGGACCTGCCCTCGCGCGATGGCAACCGATACAACACGTAAAGCACAAAGGCCAGCACTTGCAGACCCAGCAACCACGACAAGGTCGGCCAGGTCGACCAGTACACGATCAACGCTGCGACCATGAACGACAGCGGCCCCAGCACCGTGAGACCGCGCACATAGAACGGCCGAGGCAAGTCCGGCGCACTGCGGCGCAGTGCGGCCACCGCCACTGGCGCCACCGCATAGCTCAGCACCAGGGCCGCCGATACCACGCCGATCAGCGTCTCCCACGACGGAAACGGCAGCGTCCAGAAGATCGACAACCCCAGGCTCAGCCACAACGCGGGACGCGGGATGCCCGACACCGGATCCACCCGTGTCAGCACCGGCAAGAACCCGCCGCTCCGCGCCCAGCCATACACCACGCGCGGCGTGGCATTCATGTAGATATTGCCGGTGCCGCTGGGCGACACCATCGCATCGCAGATCACCAGCGCGGCCAGCCATGCCATGCCCAGCGCCAGCGCGATATCGTGGTACGGCAGCGAGAACGCCTTGTCGATGCCGGCCCAGCCTTGTGCCAGCTGCGCGGCCGGAATGCTGCCCAGAAACGCCAGCTGCAGCAGCACATAAATCACCGTGGACAGCGCCACCGACAGGATCAGCGCAATCGGAATATTGCGCTGTGGGTCGCGCACCTCGCTGGCCACCGACACGATCGGGGTCAACCCCAGATACGCAAAGATGATGCCGCCGGCCGAGATCGCCGCTTCTACACCGGCCATGCCCGAGGGTGCGAACCCGTGCACGCTCAGATTGCCTGTATTGAAGTGCTTCATCAGCAACACGATCACCAGGATCGGCACCAGAAACTTGAAGACGCTGATGATGTTGTTGGCCAACGCAAAGGTCTTGACGCTGAAATAGTTGAGCAGGAAAAACAGCACCAGCAAGGCCAGCTGCACCAGCCAGCCCCAGATGCTGGGGTGCGTGCTGTTCGGCTGGCTCAGCCACGGGAACCACGCCGCCGCATATTGCCGTGCGGCTTCCACTTCGATGGCGATCAAGCTGGAAAACGCGATCAGGGTGATGAAGCCGGTCAACGAACCGAGCAAGGCACCATGCGAATACTCCGGGTAGCGCACCACCCCGCCCGCCCGCGGCAACGCCGCACCGAGTTCGCAATACACCAGCCCAAGCAGCAGCACCGCGATGCCACCCAGAATCCACGACACGATGCCGGCCGGCCCCGCGATCGAGGATACGTGGCTGGCCGAAAACAACCACCCTGAGCCGAAGATCGAACCCAGCCCGATAAACGTCAGGTCGGTCAGGCTGAGCCGCTTGTGGAACTTGCCTTGCGTGGTCGCAGCGTGTGCGGTCATAGGTCGCCCCGAAGTGTGGAAAGCGCGGTTACTGCAGTGAAACCATGACGTGCATGTACGTATCAGTCGCTGGCAGACGCCTTGGCTTCTGCCGATGCGTCTGCAGCGTCCTTGGGATACGGCGACGCGCCACCGTCGGCGATGAAGCGGTCGATGCGTGCTTCCAGCACCGGCAACGGCACCGAGCCGGTCTGCAGCACCGCATCGTGGAAGTTGCGCAGGTCGAACATCTCGCCCAGTGCGGCTTCCGCCTTGTGGCGGAGCTCAAGCATCTTCAACTCGCCCAGGTAGTACGACAGTGCCTGCCCCGGCCAGGCGATATAGCGGTCCACTTCGGTCGTGATTTCGTGCTCGCTCAGCGCGGTGTTGTCGCGCAGGTAGGCCTGTGCCTGCTCGCGCGTCCAGCCCTTGTGGTGGATGCCGGTGTCGATCACCAGGCGGCAGGCACGCCACATCTGGTAGGTCAGGTACCCGAAGCGGTCGTAGGGCGTGTCGTACAGGCCCATTTCCTGGCCCAGATACTCCGAATACACCGCCCAACCTTCGCCGTAGGCGGAAATGAAGCTGTAGCGGCGGAACTCCGGCAGCCCTTGCGCCTCTGCCGCAAGCGGCATCTGCAGCGCGTGGCCTGGCGAGGACTCGTGCAGGGTCAGCGCGGTCAGGTTGTACAACGGCCGCGATGGCAGGTTGTAGGTGTTGACCAGATAGATGCCCGGGCCGCCACGGCCTCCTGTGTAGAACGGCGCCAGCTCCGGCGGCACCGGCTCGATCGCAAAACGGCGACGTGGCAAGCGGCCGATGTAATCGCCTACCTTGGCGTCCACGCGCTTGGCGATCCACGCTGCCTGCTTGAGCAGCTCTTCCGGCGTTTTTGCGTAGAACTGCGGGTCGGTGCGCAGGAAATGCAGAAATGCCGGAAACACCGCCTGCCCGGCCGGCGGTTTGAAGCCGCTGGCAGCGATGGTCTGGTCCATCTGCGTGCGCAGCTTGGCTACTTCCTGCAAGCCGATCTGATGGATCTGATCGGGGCTCAACTCCAGCGTGGTGAATTCGCGAATCTGCGCGCGGTAATACGCCTGCCCGTCCGGCAAGGCTTCGGCGGCCAGCGTGGTGCGCGCATGCGGCTGGTAGTCGTTGCGGATGAAGTCCAGCAGCTTGGCGTACGCCGGCAGCACCTGCGTCTCGATGGTCTTGACCGCCTGCTTGCGCAGTTGCGCCTGCACATCGGCCGGCAACGTTGCGGGCATCTGCTTGAACGGCGCGTAGAACGGATTGGACTCGCCCTTGGCTTGCGCCACATCGGCGATGGATTGGTCGCGACCGGTCAAGGTGACCTTGGGTTGGCTGAAACCACGCGCCAGTCCGGCGCGCATATTGTCGGTGTGCTCGGCGAAATAGCGCGGGATGTCAGCCAACAGCTTCAGATAACGCTGGTAGTCCTCGCGCGTGCGCGGCTTGGCGTCGGCGCTGAATCCCAGATCGCTCCAGAACGCCGAGTCGCTGTTGAACGGCATTTCCCAGGCGCGAAAACGCTGCTGATCCAGCAGCACCAGCAACTGCTGCCGGTACACCTGATAACTCACCTGATCCTCGGCCGACAACTGCGCCTGCGGGATGGCATCCAGGTCCTTCAACGCCTGTTGCCAGTAAGCGGTGCGCAGGTTCTGCGTGGCGACATCGACCTTGGGCAGATGGTCGGCCTGTTGCTCCTGCGTGGCCTGGTTGTCTTCGTCCACCGCGCCGGACAGCTGCGCCTGGCGCCAGCGCCATTCGCGCGTGTACAAGGCCTTGAAGCGTGCTGCCGCGGTGTTCTGCGTGGCCGCCGCAGCAGCGTCGGCCGCCTGTACAGGCAGGGCAAGACCGCTCAGGCTGGCTGCGATCAAGAAACTCAATGCGCTCGCGCGTAACGCGCTGCCGGTGTTCATTGATGTGCCTCCGGTCTCGTCTTGGTTTGCGCAATCCACTGCCGCACGCGTTGTTGCAGCATCGCCAGCGGCATTGCACCACCGCCCAGCACCGCATCGTGGAAGGCGCGCACATCGAAACGGTCGCCCAGCTCTTTCTCGGCTTCGGCACGCAGCGCCAGGATTTGCAACTCGCCGAGCTTATAACCCAGCGCCTGGCCCGGCCACACGATGTAGCGGTCGGTTTCGGACTGGATACTGGGTTCGTCGTCGGACGGATGGGCGTGGAAGAAATCCACCATCTGCTGCCGGTTCCAGCGCTTGTAGTGCACGCCGGTATCCAGCACCAGGCGGTTGGCGCGCAACAGCTCGCCGGACAGCCGGCCGTAATCGTTGTACGGGTCCTTGAAGAAGCCGATCTCCTTGCCCAGGCGCTCGGCATACAGCGCCCAGCCTTCGATATAGGCGTTGTAGCCGGCCTGCTGGCGGAACGGCGGTAACGGCAGCGTCTGCGCAAGCGAGATCTGCAGATGGTGTCCCGGCACGCCTTCGTGATAGGCGGTGGTTTCGATATTGATCAGCGTGCGGCTGGCGAAGTCGCTGGTGTTGACCTTCACGATCGCCGGCTTGGTGCCTTTCGGGTTGCTTTGCCAGTATTCGGCGCCCGGCGCGGCACTCCGGAACGCCGGCATCGCCTGCACCTCCAGCGGCGTCTTGGGAAGATGCCCGAACAGCTTGGGCAACTCCGGCTCCATTGCGGCGATGTACTGGCGGTACTGCTGCAGAATCTGCTCGCCCGAGATGGCGAAGTGGCGCTTGTCGGTCTCCACCGCCTTGCGGAAGCTGGCCAGATCGGCAAACCCCTGCGCCTTGGCGATCACCGTCATCTCGTCTTCGATACGCGCCACCTCCTTCAAACCGATCTGGTGGATGTCCTCCGGCGCCATGTCGGTGGTGGTCTGCATGTGGATGGCATAGCGATAACGGTGCTCGCCATCGGGCAGCGACCACACGCCTTCCTGGGCGCGTCCCTGCGCGGCGTATTCGTCGCGCACGAACGCGGCCAGCTTGCCGTAGGCCGGGCGCACCTGCTGATCGATCGCTGCCAGCAATTGTTTGCGCAACGCGTCGCGCTGATCGGCCGGCACGGCGGCATCGAGCTTTTTCAATGGCGAGGCGAAGGGGCTCTGCTCGCCGCTGAGCGCGGCGATCTTGTCGATCTGCCCGGGCAGGCGTTTCAGCAGATAACGCGGTTGGGTCAGGCCATCCTTCGCCCCCTGGCGCGACACCGCGATGACCTGCTCGATCACGGTCGGAATGGCCTGCAGTCGTGCGATGTAGTCCTGGTAATCCTTGGCGTCTTCGAACGGAAACGCATCGCCATACCCGGCCAACGCCAGCTGGATACCACCGATCGGCTCCAGCGGCATCGCATAGGTCTTGAGGTCGAGGCCCTCCAGCTTGTCGCGCAGCTGGCCCAGCATCATCTGCAGGCTGAGTTGGCGCTGCTCGTCCAGTGCCTTGGCATCCACCGCTTGGAACTGCTCAAGCAGGTCGGCGGTTGCAGCGCGCTCTGCGTGCACGGCCGCAAGCGAATAATCGCTCCAGCGGTCGTTGTAACGCTTGTCGCCGATGATGCTGGCGAACTCCGGGTTGTGCTGCAGCTGGTATTGCCACTGCTTGTCCAGCAGCGCATCGAAGGCCTTGGCAGCCTGTTCGCTGGTTGTGGCAGAGGTCGGCGTGGCCGCCTGCTGCGGTGCGGGCGGTGCCGGCTTGCAGGCGGTGAACAACGCGGCTGCAAGCAGACCGATGGCGACAGGACGCAGGTGCTTCATGCATTCGCTCCAATAATGACGACCAATCCTAAAACGTGTACAGCAGGGCTGCTTTTATGTGATGTAGCGTTATTGATTAAGCGCTTCGCGCGAGCGCGCTCCCAGGGAGATCACGCGCTGCGCGCACATTGCGCTGCGTGTTGAATGCAACTCACGCAAACGGTTGATCGATCGCCAGCGACGGCGGCGTGAACCACTGCGCGCCAGCGTCGGTGACAGAGAAATGGTCTTCCAGGCGCACACCGAATTGCGCCGGCACCACGATCATCGGTTCGTTGCTGGCGCACATGCCCGGCTGCAGCGGCAGTGGATTGCCGCGTACCAGATACGGCGCCTCGTGAATCGCCAAGCCGCACCCGTGGCCGGTGCGATGCGGCAGCCCGGGCAGACGATAGTCGGGCCCGAGCCCGGCGGCTTCCAGCACCTTGCGTGCAGCCTGGTCCACCGCCTCGCACGCCACGCCAGGACGAATCGCCGCAAATGCCGCCGCCTGCGCGGCCTGCTCCAGGTCCCAGATGCGCTGCTGCGCAGCGTTGGGGGCACCGTAGATCCAGGTCCGGGTGATATCGGAGTGGTAGCCCTGCACGGTGCAGCCGGTATCGATCAGCACCAGTTCGCCTTCGCGCAGGTGCTGCACACCCGGGATGCCATGCGGAAACGCCGTGGCGTGGCCGTACTGCACGATGCAGAAGGTCGAACCGTTATCGGCGCCCAGCGCGCGATGCGCCTCATCGATGAAGCGCACCAATTGATCGGTGCCGATGCCCTCGTGCGCGATGCCGGCGGCCAGCCGCTGCACCAGCAAGGTCATGTCGCAGGCCTGTTGCATCAATGCCAGTTCGGCCGGCGACTTGCACATGCGACAGCCATCGATGATCGAGCCGGCATCGCGAATCGCCCTGCCCCAATGCGCGCGCAGACCGGTGTGCACGGCGAACGCAATGCCCGGGTCCAGTGCCAAGGCATGCGCATGGCGCTCGTCCATGGCCTGTACCGCCAATGCATACGGATCGTCGTGTTCTTCCCACAGGAATTTGGCCACCGGAATCTTCAGCACCGCATCCAGCGAGCCTTCTTCGAACGCGGGACAGATCAACACCGGGTCGCCGTTCGAGGTCAGCAGCAGTGCAACCAGACGCTCGCTCGCCCCCCACGGCACGCCGGTGAAATAGCGCAGCGACGTGCCGGCGCCGATCAACACGGCATCCACGCCCTGTGCGCGCATCAGGCTGCGTGCGCGCTCGATGCGACGCTCGTATTCGTCCGTGGCGATCGGCGCGGCGCGCTGCGTCCACGGCGCGAGTTGCGCGCGGGCCTGCTCCAGCGACAGCCCGCCGATCTGGCTGCTCACGCACCCGCTCCAAGATCGGCCGTGCTCCATTGCCCATCGACCAGCCGCGCCACACCCCCCGGATTGCGTTCACGCAGGTCGGCAGGCAGCAACGTATCGGGCACGGCGTCGTAGCTGTGCAAGGCAGCAAAACGGCGGATGGCACCCGGCATGCCCACGGCGGTGAAGCCCGGATGCCCGGTGCTCGGGAACGGGCCACCGTGGTTCTGCGCAGCGCTCACTGCCACGCCGGTTGGCATCTTGCTGTTGATCAGCCGCCCTACCCGCGCGCGCAGCACCGGGGCGATGGCCTGCCATGCCGCGTCGTCGCTGCCGTCGGCGGCGCGGTACAGCGTGCCGGTGAGGTTGCCTTCGAACACGGCAGCCGCCTGTGCCATTTGCGCCACATCGGCTGCACGCACCAGCAGGCTCACCGGGCCGAAGGCTTCGGCCTGCAAGGCGTGCGGGTTGGCAATGAACGCGTGCGCATCCACGCTCAACAAGGTCGGCGCATAGCGGTAGCCGTCCTCGCCGGTGTGTCCGCCGGCCAGCATGCTGGCACCGGCAGCACGCAGATCCGCCACCCCGCGCTGCACGCCATGTACGCCGGACGCGGAGAACAGCACCATCGGCATGGCCGCTTCGAAATGCGCCTTGGTGGCTGCAACGAACGCGTCGCCGGCTGCGCCGTGCGGCACCACCACCACACCGGGATTGGTGCAGAACTGCCCGCTCCCCAACGTGCAGGACGCGAAGAATTCCTGCGCAAGCGCATCGCCGCGTTCGGCCAGCGCGCCAGGCAACAGGAACACCGGGTTGACGCTGGATAGCTCCGCATAGAACGGCACGCCCGCTGCATCTGCGGCGGCCTTCAGCGCCAGCCCACCGGCACGGCTGCCGGTAAAGCCAATCGCGCCCAGTCGCGCATCGCCGGCCAATCGCACGCCGATGGCATTGTCGAAGTGATACAGCAGTTGCACGGCCGCCGCAGGCAGACCGGCCGCGAGCAGCGCGCGATGCGCGAGTTCGGCCATGCGCTGGCTGGTGGCCGGATGCAACGGATGCGCTTTGGCGATGACCGGGTTGCGCGCGGCAATCGCCGAGGCGAAATCGCTGCCGGCAATCGCATTGAACGCGAACGGGAAATTGTTCGGGCCGAACACCACTACCGGCTTGCCCAGCGGCGCCAGGTGCGAACGCAGATTGGCCGCGCTATCGATGATGGGATGGGTCCAGCTGTAGCTGCGCACCGCCTGTGCAGCCTGACGCAATTGCCCGCTGGTGCGCGGCAGTTCGTTGCCGCGCAAGCGCGTGGGCGCCGGCAACGCCGTCTCGGCATGCGCCAATGCAACCAGGGTGTCGGCATCGGCGTCCAGCGCGTCGGCGTAGCCTTCCAGAAATGCAGCGATGCGCTCGACCGGCGCAGCCGCGAGTTCCGCTGCCACTGCCTGGGCCGCAACCACTGCCGCCTCCACATCGTCCGCACTACTGATCGGAAAGTGCGGTCCGATCGGCTCGCCGGTGGCCGGGTTGGCGGCGCGGAAGCTGCCGGCGGCGGCAAGGCTGGGTTGCCATTGGCCACCCAGAAGGATCTCGGCAGTGGTCAGTGCACTGGAATGGTTCGTGTCGTTCATTACGGCACCTTCGGTGAAAGGGATGCAGTGCCTGCGCGCTGTGCGCCAGCGGCCGACCAAAAAAACGATAAGGATGCAGCATTGGATGCCACATCCACAGCGGCCAACGCAACGCACCACGCGCAGGCACGGCGCGTGGTGCGAATTCGCGCACACCGCAGGCTGCGCTCATCCGCAGGCGCAGCGTGCGATGGCAGCGTCATTGCGCCATCAAGACAGCTTGGGCGCGGTGGCGATGGCATGGTCGATCACCTTCAACGCGGCATCGCGCTCGGCTCCGGCCACGACCAGCCGCGGCGCACGCACCTGCTCGCTGCCCATGCCCACCTTCGCCTGCACCAGTTTGATCAGCTGCACGAAGGTGGGCACGGTATCCAGGCGCAGCAGCGGCAGGAACCAGTTATACAGCTCCTTGGCCGCCGGGTAGCCGCCGTCGCGCGCCAGTTCGAACAGGCGCACCGATTCTTTCGGGTAGGCATTGACCAGGCCGGCGATCCAGCCCTTGGCGCCCATGCTCAGGCCCTCGACGATGGCGTCGTCCATGCCCACCAGCAGCGCCAGGCGCTCCCCCAGCAATTCCTGCAGCGCGGCGAAGCGGCGCACATCGCCGGAGGATTCCTTCACTGCCTGCAGGTTCGGGAATTCGGCGGCCAGCTCGGCGATCTGCGCCGGGCCGAAATCGGTCTTGTAGGCCACCGGGTTGTTGTACAGGATCACCGGCAGATCGGTTGCGGCGATCACCGCGCGCACATGCGCGCCCATTTCGCGCCAGTCGGTGGAATACACGTAGGGCGGCAGCACCATCAAGCCGCCGCAACCGATGTCCTTTGCCGCCTTGGCCAGCGCGACCGCTTCGCCGGTCGCCAGGCTGGCGATGCCCGGCACCACCGGCACGCGACCGTTCAAGGCGGTGACCAGGGTGCGCAGGACCGCCAGCTTGTCTTCCACGCTCAAGGTGGCCGCTTCGCCCAACGAACCCAGCGGCACGATCGCGGTGCAACCGGCATCCACCAGCTGATTGGCGTGCTTGCCGAGGAAGTCGTGGTCGATCTCGCCGTTGGCGGTGAACGGGGTGGTGATGGCCGGCAACACGCCGTGCCAGAACGCAGCAATACTCATGGATGATTCCCTTGCGAGTCGGAAGTGAACGAGTCGGCCAGCGCCGCGAGGCGGACCGGGAACAACGGCGGCCGGCGGCCGGCGTCTGTGGAAAGATCGGGCGGGCAACGGCCCAACTCGGTCAGCGCAGTGCCGCAGATGCGGCCCTGACAGGCGCCCATGCCGCAGCGCGACACGAGCTTGGCGTCGCGTGCATCGCTGAAGTTGTCCAGTGCGCCCAGCGGTACGTCTTCGCAGCGGCAGATCAGCGTGTCCGGCTGCGCCAGCGTGCGGATGCGTGGATCTAGCGCAAAGTGCTGCAGCAGCAGCGCGGCAAACGCACGTGCGGCGTGACGCCGTGGGTGCAGGCGCAGCGCCGCGTCCGGCGCATCGGCGGCCATATGCCCGGCCATGGCACCTTCGATCAGGGCGCAATCACGCCCGCCGATGCCGCAGGCTTCGCCGGCGGCAAATATCTGGGTAACGCTGGTGCGCAACAGCGCATCCACCTTCACCTGCTGGTGCGCACCGTATGCCTGCAACTGGCAACCCAGCAATTGCGCAAGCTCGGTGTTGGGCACCAGGCCATAGCCCACCGCCAGTTGATCGCAGGCAATCCGCGTGCGGCCGGTGGGTCCTTCGAGTTCGACTTCGCGCAGCTGCGTGTCGCCATGCGCGGCAATCACCATACTGCCGGCGCGATACGCCACTGCATGCAACTGCAGGCGCAACGCCACGGCTTGTGCGGCCTTGCCCGGCCAGCGCCACAGTTGCAGCGCGAACTGGCGCAACGCGGCCGGCGAGGTTTGTTCGTGGATGCCGAGCACCCGCGCGCCATGCCGTTGCAACGTCGCCGCACTGGCCAGCAACAACGGGCCACTGCCGGCCACCAGCACGCGCTTGCCAACCAGCGGCCAGCCTTGTTTGGCCAATGCCTGCGCCGCGCCGGCACCGGTGACGCCAGGCAAGGTCCATCCCGGGAAGGGCAGCAGCAATTCGCGCGCGCCGGTGGCCAGCACCAACGCGGCGTAATGCAGCTGCAGCGTGCCGTCCGGGCCATCGGCCAGGAGCCAGCCCGGTTGCGCCAGCAGAATCTGCGTGCGTGTCAGCACGGTGATCGCTGCATGACCCGCCACCTGCTGCAGCAGTGCGCGCGCATCGGCCGGCGCACCGTGTTGCACATCGCTGCGCCACACCTGCCCGCCGGCACGCGGCTGCATGTCCACCACGCCCACCCGCACGCCCTGACTGGCCGCGGCCTGCGCCGCCGCCAGCCCGGCCGGGCCGGCGCCGATCACCAACACATCGAAATGCAGCACACGCTCAGCCATCGGTGCGCACCTGCATGCCATCGCGCGCGTCCACCAGGCATGCGCGTTGCTGTCCGATGCCATCGATGCGCACGCGACATTCGAAACACACCCCCATCCCGCACAACGGCGCGCGCGCCTGCCCGCTGCTCGACTGCCGGAACTGCAGCGTGGCCTGCGCCACGGCCGCCGCTACGCTGGCGCCGGCCGACACCTCGACCACCTGCGCATCTACGTGCAGACGCACCGTCGCGCTCATGCGGGCGCACCTTGCACGGCACGCGCCGGGGCGTACGGCGTCGGATCGATGGCCGGGGTGCGCCCGAGCAGGCTATCCACGATCACCCGTGCGCTCCCCAGCGCCGTGGTGACACCCAGCCCCTCGTGCCCTGCCGCCACCCATACATCGCGCCGGCCCGGCACCGCCCCCAGATACGGGCGCCCGTCCGGCGTGGTTGGACGCAGGCCTGTCCACACGCGAATGGCCTGCAGCTCGCGCAGCACCGGCAGGTACGCGAACGCGCGCTGCAACATCTGCTGCAGCACCGGAAGCGACGATACGCGGTCGTGCTCGCCGAACTGCCGCGACGAGCCGATCAGAATCTGCCCGGTTGGCCGCGGCTGTACATTGAAGGCCACGCTGGTGTCCTCGGCCCCATGTGCCGAATCCGCATAGCCCAGTTCCAGCAACTGATGCCGGATCAACCCCGGATGCCGGTCGGTGATGACCAAGTGGCCCTTGCGCGGGCGCAATGCCAGTTCGGGCAGCAACTGCGGCAACGCCACACCGCTGGCCACCAGCACCGGCCCCGAGAGCACCTGCCCATCGTCCAGACGCACCGCCTGTTCCTGCAGCTGCGCCACGCGGCGGCCTGCAAACAGACGCGCGCCAGACTTGCAGGCCAGGCTCACCAGGTGCCGTGCCACCCGCGGCGGATACACCACCGCTTCATCGGGCACGCGCATGCCACCAGCCAGCCCGGGCATCAGCTGTGGTTCCAGCGCGTACAGTTGCGGTGCATCGATCGCGTCGGCATGCAGACCGGCAGCGGCCAACCGCGCGATCTTGGCCGGCACCGCCGCCAGCTCGCGCGCGTCGCGGGCCACCCACAGCGTGCCGCAGCGGCTGAATTCGGCTTCGCTCAGCGTGGCGAAGCGCTCCCACAGCCGCAGCGAATACGCCGATAACGCCAGCTCGGCCGGGTCGTCGTCCATCGCGACCAGATGTCCCATCGCCGCTGCGGTGGAGCCGCCGCCGATCGGCCCCGGCTCGACGATCGCCACGCGTAGGCCCTCGCCCGCCGCGGCTTCGGCACAGGCCGCGCCGACGATGCCGGCGCCGATCACGATCAGGTCGTAACTGCGCCGCGCAGAGGGAGCGGACACTACGGATTTGGATGCGGCAGCCAATCCAGGCGCCGATGCCGACGCGGGCATCGGTGCAGATGTCCTGGCCATCGCCGCAGGCATCGCAGCGGCCGACGGCGTGGCCGACGCAACCATCGGCGCGGGCCGCTGGGATTCCATCAGGCCACGATGCCCCAGGCGAACGGATCGGCCGGGTCGATCACCAGTTGCGAGCGCGCCGTGATAGACGCCTGCCCGCTGATGCGCGGTGCAATGCCGCGCCCGCTCAGCCGATAACTGCCCTCGAAGGCGCTGCCCAGGATGCCTTGCTGCACCCAGCGCTCGCCTTCAGCCAGCTTGCCGTCGGCCGCCAGGCAGGCCAGCTTGGCGCTGGTGCCGGTGCCGCACGGCGAGCGGTCGTAGGCCAGCCCAGGGCACAGCACGAAATTGCGCGCCACGCCGCTACCGTCGGGCGCAGCGCCATTGACTTCGATATGGTCGATCTCGCCACCGGCCTCGCCGGTGATACCCGCCGCTTCCAGGGCCAGCCGGATCGCCTCGGTGTAGGCCGTCAGCTCGCGCTGATGCGCCAGATCCAGCGCACACGGCGCTTGCTCGGTGATGAAGAACCAATTGCCGCCCCAGGCCACATCGCCGCGCACTCGTCCATAGCCCGGCACGTCCACTTCCACGCCGGCAGCGGCGCGATAACTCTCGACGTTGTCGATCGACACCGTGCCGTCGTCGGCCAGCGCCACACCCACGGTGCCGACCGGAGTCTCGATACGGTGCTGGCCCGGCGCGATGCGCCCCAGCTCGGCCAGCGTACGTACCACCCCGATGGTGCCGTGCCCGCACATGCCCAGGTAGCCGACGTTATTGAAGAAGATCACCCCGGTACAGGCGCTCGGGTCGCGCGCTGGCAGCAACAGGGCGCCCACCATGGTGTCCGACCCACGCGGTTCGCAGGCGATGGCGCTGCGCCAGTGGTCGAACTCGCTGCGAAAGCGCTCGCGGCAGTGCGCCAGGTCGCCATCGCCCAGCTCGGGAAAACCGGACAGGACGACGCGGGTCGGCTCGCCGGCCGTATGGGAGTCGATGACGTCGATGGTGTGCATGTCGCATGCTCCCACTGCCGGCCTGCGCACGACTAGCGTCCAATGCGAAGTGAAAATGCGGAAATCCGCACAATCGTCAACCCGAATCACAGCCGCGCGTTTAAGCTAGGATCATTGCTGGGCTGCACCGTCGTGCAACCGTCTAATCGTGACCGCTACCATGACCCTGATGGACCTCAACCTGCCCGCCCTGGAAATGCAGACGCTGTTCGATGCGCTGCCGGACGTGGTGTTCTTCATCAAGGACAGCGAAGGCCGCTACACCCATTGCAACCTGACCCTGGTGCGCCGGCTGGGGCGCAAGCTGCGCAGCGAGATCATCGGCCGCTCGCCGCTGGAGGTCTTCCCATTGCCGCTTGGCGGCAGTTACATGATGCAGGACCGCCGCGTGCTATGTGGCGAGCTCATCGACAACCAGCTCGAAGTGCATCTGTATCCCAACCGCCTGCCCGGCTGGTGCCTGACCTTCAAACGCCCGCTGTGCGAGGCAAATGAGGTGATCGGCGTGGTTGGCATCTCGCGCGATCTGGGCCAGCCCGACAGCCGTCACTCCGCTTACGAACGCCTGAGCCAGGTGATGGAACACATGCAGGCCAACTTCGGCGACAACCTGCGCGTGCAGAGCCTGGCCGACCTGGCCGGGCTGTCGGTGGCGCAGTTGGAACGGCATTTCCGTCGCGTGTTCCAGGTCACCCCACAGCAATTGCTGACCAAGTTGCGCATCGAATCGGCGATGCGGCTGCTGTACGGTGACGACAGCATCGCCAGCATCGGGCAACGCTGCGGCTTTGCCGACCAGAGCGCCTTTGCGCGCCAGTTCAAGGCCACCGTCGGCATGACGCCACGCGATTACCGAGCGCTCAAAGGGCAGTTATAAGCACAGAATTTCGCGCTGACACATCGCTGCTGAAAATGCCGAATTCGGCAGGATTTATCGGGCATCGGCACGCCCTGACACGTTGCGATGCACGTGGCGCGGCGGGCCATGCGATGCGCTCGCTCGACGCGCTGCGCTGAAGGTCGCGTCAAGGCAGCGAAGGGGCCGGATGATAGAATTTCGGGTTTCCCCTACTGCGTTGCCAATGGCCAGCTTTTTTCGCCGCAACAAGCCAACCACGCCCGACAGCTCGCGCACTTCGCGTTACAGCCTGGAAGAACTGGCAGCCGCATTTCCCACCGCGCCGTCTGCCGCCACCCCGGCATCGCCGGTCGAGACGATGCCCACGGCCGAGCCAGGGATAGACACCGCGGCAGCACCGATTGTCGCCCCAATCACGCCTGCTCCGGCGCGCACCGAACCTGCGGCGCCCGCACCGGTCGCTGCGCCGACACCGCCGCCCACTGCCGCCACGCCAGCCGAGCAGCTTGCGCAGGAGAGCGCTGCACGCACCGGCCAAGCGCAGAGTATTGCGGCCGTCCCCAGCGCACCTGCCACCCCGGCAGCGTCAGCGCCAACGGCGTTGCAGGCGCTGCCCGACCCGATTCCCGCCAGCGCGCCAGGCACACCGGGCACCGGGGTGGTGACGCCGGTCGTGGCGCAGCCGCAGACTACGCCAACACCGTCAGCCCCGGCGCCCGCACAGCCGCTCATGCCATCGCAGAGCGCGGCTCCTGCCGTGGTCGCACCGCCGGTCGTCGCGCCGCCAGACGCACCGCCTGCATCGGTCGCTGCACCGGCCGGGGCAGCTCCAGACAGCGCTGCCCCGGCAAGCGCCGCGCCGACGGTCACCGTGCCCGCTATCGTCAGTGCGCCTCTGCCGAGCGCGCAGGACAGCGCTGGCATCGTCGGCCAGTACGACGCGCTACCGGCTGCGCCGGCAGGCAAGCCCGGCTGGCGCGAGCGGCTGCGCAACAGCACCTTCGCACGCAGCTTCGGCGGCCTGTTTTCGCGCAATCCCAAGCTCGACGACGACCTGCTGGATGAAATCGAAACCGCATTGATCACCGCCGACGTCGGCATTGGCGCCACCACCGCGCTGATCGAAGGCCTGCGCAAGCGCATGAAGTCGCGCGAATTCATCGACGCACAGGCCATGTTCAAGGCCCTGCGTGCCGATCTCATCGCGTTGCTGCAGCCGGTGTCCAAACCGCTGGTCATCGACCGCTCGGTCAAACCGTTCGTGGTACTCACCGTCGGCGTCAACGGCGTCGGCAAGACCACCACCATCGGCAAGCTGGCCAAGCGCTTCAAGGACGACGGCAACAGCCTGATGCTGGCCGCCGGCGACACCTTCCGCGCCGCTGCGGTGGCACAGCTGCAGGCCTGGGGCGACCGCAACGGCGTGGCCGTGATCGCGCAGGGGCAGAATGCCGATGCCGCCTCGGTGGCGTTCGACGCGCTGCAGGCCGCCAAGGCGCGCGGTACGGATGTGTTGATCGCCGACACCGCCGGCCGCCTGCACACCCAGACCGGCCTGATGAACGAGCTGGGCAAGATCCGCCGTGTGCTCGGCAAGATCGACGCCGCCGCGCCGCACGAAGTGTTGATGGTGATCGACGGCACCACCGGCCAGAACGCCATCTCGCAGTTGCGTCAGTTCCATGCGGCAGTCGGCGTCACCGGTCTGGTCGTGACCAAGCTCGATGGCACCGCCAAGGGTGGCGTGGTGTTCGCATTGGCGCGCGAATTCAATATTCCGATCCGGTTTGCCGGCATCGGCGAACGCCCGGAAGATCTGCGCGTGTTCGACCCGGTCGCTTTCGTCGACGCCTTGCTGCCGGACGCATTGGGCAGCTGAGTGGCCGACGCCAGCCCGCACCTTGCAGCCGCTGGATGCAAGCGCGGTGCAGGCCGGCTGCACGGTGCAGCAGGTGTCGCACGGCTGATCGCGTGCCAAACGCGTCCTGGAGTTTGCGCGCCCCATGCCCGCTGCGCTGCGCGCAACGCAGTGCGGCGATGCTGCGGTGTCTTACTACTACGCACCTCAGACGCCGCATTGGCCTGGCGATGAAGGCTTCTTCTGCAAGCAGTGCCTGGTCGGCATGGCATTTCCACTGCACTGAGGTCACCACCGCAACACTGCGCTTGTGTCCAGCACCGCCCTTCTTCACCGCCAGCAGACCTCATGCCCGCAGATCTCGCCGCTTCATCCGCTGACGCTTTCGTCGCTCCATTGCTGCACTGGTTCGACGGCCACGGGCGTCACGATCTGCCCTGGCAACATCCACGCGCGCCGTATCGTGTCTGGCTGTCGGAAATCATGCTGCAGCAGACCCAGGTTGCGGTGGTCATTCCGTACTTCCAGAAATTCGTCGCACGTTTCCCGGCACTTGCCGACCTGGCGGCAGCCGACAACGACACGGTCATGGCCCACTGGGCAGGACTGGGCTACTACGCACGGGCGCGCAACCTGCATGCCGCTGCCAAACAGTGCGTCGCCCTGCATGCGGGCGAGCTGCCACGCGACTTCGATGCCTTGCTCGCGCTACCCGGCATCGGCCGCAGCACCGCCGGCGCGATCCTGAGCCAGGCATGGAACGACCGTTTTCCCATCATGGATGGCAACGTCAAACGCGTCATGACGCGCTTCCATGGCGTTGCCGGTTACCCCGGCCTGCCGGTCGTCGAAAAGCAGTTATGGCAGCTGGCGACGACGCATGTGGCACATGTACCCGACGGCCGCCTGGCCGACTACACGCAGGCGCAGATGGATTTCGGCGCCACGCTGTGCACGCGCGCCAAACCGGCCTGCGTGTTGTGCCCGTTGCAGGATGCCTGCGTTGCCCGCAGCGAGGGTCTGGTGGAGGCGTTGCCCACACCCAAACCGGGCAAGGTCCTGCCCGAGCGCGAAGCGACCGCCCTGCTGCTGGAAAACGCACACGGCGAGATCCTGCTGCAGCGCCGCCCGCCCACCGGCATCTGGGCCTCGTTGTGGACGCTGCCGCAGGCCGAGACCGACAACGGCATGCGCGACTGGTTCGCCACGCATCTGGATGGCGACTACGAGCGCGCCGACGAGATGGCGCCGGTCGTGCACAGCTTCAGCCATTACCGCCTGCATCTGCAGCCGTTGCGCTTGCGCAAGGTCGCACTGCGCGCGGCGGTGCGCGACAATGACGACCTGCGTTGGGTCGCCCGCGCCGATCTCGGGACGCTGGGCTTGCCGGCGCCGATCCGCAAGTTGCTCGACACGCTTTAAACACGCTCCAGAGGAAACCGCATGTCACGCACCGTGTTCTGCCAGTACCAACAAAGCGACGCCGAAGGTCTGGATTTCGTGCCGTATCCCGGCGAACTCGGCCAGCGCATCTTCGCGCAGATCGGCAAGACCGCCTGGCAGGCGTGGCTGGCGCACCAGACCATGCTGATCAACGAAAACCGGCTATCGCCGCGCGACCCGAAGCACCGCGCCCTTCTCGAAGCCGAACTGCAGAAGTTCCTGTTCGAGCGCAATGCCGACAAGCCCGAGGGATATGTGGCACCGCTCGGTGAGGAATAGGTTGAAGGTGGGCCGTTGGGATTCGCAAAGGCGGTTTGCGGCTCGCGGAAGCGTTTTTGCGCATAGCAATTGCCATGCGATGCCGCTTGCAGCAACGACATCGCACGTTTTAGCGCATTAGCGCGACGCCTCACCCCACACCGGTCGGTCCATCCAGCAGCATGCGCATACGCTTGAGCAACTCTTTCTGCGTATACGGTTTGTTGACCACATCGAACTCGGCACCACCCACATCGGTGCGCTGGATGCTGGCGTCGGCATAGCCGGTGGTGAGCAGAATCTTGATCTTCGGCAACATGCGCCGCGCCTCGCGGGCGAGCATGACACCGTTGATGCCGCCGGGCATGATCAGGTCGGTGAACAGCGCATCCACCTCCGGGGTCTTTACCAACAGCTCGACCGCCTCGCGTCCGCTGGACGCGGAAAGCACACGGTAACCGGCATTTTCCAGAAACATCCGCGCGATCACGGCGACGTCCTGTTTGTCTTCCACCACCAGGATCGTCTCGTTTCCGCCCTTGTCGATTGCGCGGCTCTTGACTGTCTGCAAGTCGTTTTCGAATTCGCTGGATGCGGGAAAATACAGCCGCACCGTGGTGCCTTCACCCACCTCGCTGTACACGCGCACGGTGCCGCCAGACTGCTTGACGAAGCCGTACACCATCGACAACCCCAGGCCGGTGCCCTGCCCTTCGTCCTTGGTGGTGAAGAACGGCTCCATCACCCGGCTGACCACCTCCGGCGGCATGCCCGCACCGGTGTCGCTCACGGCGATGCTGACGTAGCGGCCGGGCGCCAGCTGGTGATACATCGCCAGATCGTGGTCGGTGATTTCCACGTTCTGGGTCTGCACGGTGACTTCCTTGCGCTCGGCCTGCGCCATCGCATCGCGCGCATTGATCAACACGTTCAACAGCGCCACCTCGGCCTGGGTGGTGTCGATCTGGCAATTCCACAGCCCTTCTTCCAGCGACTGGCGCAAGGTGATGCCTCCGCCCAGCGCGCGTCCAGCCATGTTGTTCATGCCGGCCACCAGTCCGTTGAGGTTGACCACCCGCCCACGTAACTTCTGCTTGCGCGAAAACGCCAGCAATTGCTGGGTCAAGGTGGCCGCCTTGGCAGCGGCCGCCGCCGCGTGCTCGGCACTGAAGGCGATGCGTTCGGCATTTCCGCCACCGCCGCTGGCCAACATCTGAATCATTTCCAGATGTCCGGACAGCACTTGCAGCAGATTATTGAAATCGTGCGCGATACCGCCGGTCAGCTGGCCCAGCGCTTCCATCTTCTGCGCCTGACGCAGCGCGTCTTCCGCATCGCGGCGGCGGCTCACATCCAGCTGCGAGCCGAAGAAATACACCAGGTTGCCCTTGTCGTCGAACACCGGCGAGACAAACAGCGCATTCCAGAACGACGAGCCGTCCTTGCGGTAATTCAGCACCTCGGTGGCGAACTCACACCGGCTTTCAATCGATTCGCGCACATCGCTGATGCTGGCGGGGTCGGTTTCTGGCCCCTGCAGGAAGCGGCAGTTGTTGCCGATGACTTCCTCGGCCGAATAGCCTGTCATTTCCAGGAACGCACGGTTGGCGAAGACGATGGGGTTATCCGGAAGATGCGGGTCGGTCACCGTCATCGGCATGCGGGTGGTTTCCACCGCAGCAAAAAAGATGTCCGAACGATACTTCTCGCCAGGCAGGCTGAGAGATGCGCTGATATGAGGCGCCCGTAGCTCTCCGTGACCGGGATCGTTCAAGTGATGTTCTCCGCGAGGCCATTCCCGTGTCGACAGTTTAGTTGGGCCCGGTGAGGCGTTTCGTCACATCCATGAGCCTTTCCCGTACGGGAGCTCGCGCCATCGCAACCCGATGCGGTGCGCCCTTGCAAGACGGGTTGATCCCTGCCGCAATGGCCACGATCAGCGCCATGCGCAGCATCAACTGCGCATCGGGCGCTGTCCATAAATGACGCACGCCGCCAGCGAAATCGCCATGAGGCCGGCGCCCCACAACAGGGCATAAATAAGCCAAGACCGACGGGAATGACCTGCAGCGTCGCCCCGTGGAAGAGGACCGAAATGCCGTCACCCACAGCATGCGTAGCGATGATCACATTCGCGTAACACCATCGCTGGCGTTGGGCGCTGCGGTCGCGGTGACGTCGGCACAGATGGCGACCGCCAGATAAATCCAGTTCTTCACCGATGCCACCGCGGCAACCAAGAGTCGGCGACCATCAGGCAAGAGTGGGTTCTTGCCGACATGCCGACAGCGTTGCGCCATTGCCGCCGATTGCTTGCTGAAAAGGTCACCAAGCGCGCGTGACACGCATGCGTACACAGGGTTTTGCCGTAGCATGCGCGGGCAATACGCAGCTCTTGCGCATCACGGTCGGTTCCGGCTGTGCCAGCGCGCGTTCTTTTCACGCCAGCGCCGTCGTCTGGCGACCATGCGATGTCACCATGTCCGGCTACCAGACCCAGATCCACGAGCTGACCTTCGGGCAGCTGACCTATGTCATCCGCGCACTGGCCGACAAGCAGCAATACGCCGATCCGGACCAGACCGCTGCCGCGGCCGGCATTTCATCGGCGCAATGGAGTCTGTTCGGTCAAGTCTGGCCCGCCGGCCAGTTGCTGGCCGAAGCCATGGCCGCGCGCCCCATCGAAGGCAAGCGCATCCTCGAGCTCGGCTGCGGTCTGGGCCTGGCGAGCCTGGTGTTGCGCAGACGCGGCGCCGATGTGGTCGCCAGCGACCACCATCCCCTGGCGGAAGTGTTCCTGGCCTACAACGCAGCGCTCAACGCCCTGGACTCGGTGCCGTATCGTCGCCTCGACTGGGACACCGGCGTGCCGAACATGGGCCAGTTCGACATGATCATTGCCAGCGACGTGCTCTACGAAACCCGCCACGCCACCATGCTGGCAAAACTGATCCCGGGGCTGGCCAAACCCTCCTGCGAGATCGTTATCAGCGACCCCGGCCGCGGTAATGCCAACGCGCTGTCGCGCATGCTGGCCGATATCGGCTTTTCGTTGATCACCGGCGAACGCCAGACGTCGGCACATGTGGCCAAGGCGCCACGCCTGTTCGTCTATCGGCGCAACATGGACAACGAGTGACCGTCAGGCAGCTGATCGCGCGGCGGCGTCATCACGGCGCGGGTACATCGGCCGACAGCAGCACGGGCTTACGCGGGTCGGCAGCAATTCCTTGTGCTCGCTCTGGCGCAGCGCATCGGCATCGGGCGTGTCCTGGGTGTTCATTTGCCACGCTTGGATCACGCGCTTGTCGACCACCAAGGCGCGCCGGATGCGGTCGTAGCGAAAGCTGATGTCGTCGGTCCAGTGCTGGCCGCACGCCGTACCGTTTTGCACGGTGAAATATGCGCCTTGCGCGACCAGACCCTGGTCGCTGTCCAGAAACGGATCGCACTGTGCGCTCTCATCGGCTTTGAAGATCACCCGCGTGTTGCGTGCGGCGTCGACAAAGCCACCGTCGGTGTTTGCAACCAGGACGCGCAAGGTGCGCGGCGGCGCCACGCGGCCATTGCTATGCAGCGCATCTTCTGCAGATGCGCACAACGCAACGAGATAATCCTGCCGACCATCGCCGGTCAGAGTTGCGCCAGCGACACACATCGCCGATTACCCGGGAGGCAGTAATTGGCGGCGCCTGCGGGCAGCATGGTGGTGTCGGCTGACATGGTCATGGTCATCGCGATTGCCATCGCTGCCGCTCACCAGCCGCTTCGTGTCGTCATCGCTCTGTGTTGGTTTGGATCGACGCTGCCAGCATAGGAGGTGTTGCTTTAGGCCAAGCACGCGATGAAGTCCGGCCACTGTGGGCACTGCCGCATCTGCGATATGTCATGCCTCACGCGAACCATCACCACTCCGCGCCCACCCGTCTGTTCCGCCAAACACAACGCGCTCGCAGAGGCAGAAAGCCGGCACTGCCTCAGCCGCTCTGCCGCTCGCAGCTGCGGTATTCCTTGGGGTCCAGAAAGTCTGCCAAACAAGAGCCCACGCGCAGCGCCTGCTCGCGGGCGTCGCCCCGGTACTCGCCCTGCCCTGCGCCCTCGATCGTGGCCACGGGCGCGGCACGGTCGCGGTGGTAGACGAATGCGGTCGAGAGCCACAGCGTCGCGCCAGGCGCCTGGCTTTCCAGGGTCTCTACGCGGAATTCGCCGCAGTAGCCGTGGATTAAGGTGCGTCGTAGTGTCTTGTGCGTCATGCGCGCAGTATCGCCACGCGCATTTGAAGACCACGTGGAAATCGATTGCATCGCACAGACGAAAAACCTGCAAAGACGCCTGGGCGTGCCGAACGAACACGCAGGTCTGCAATGACAAGCGATAACAGCAGCGTAACCGCCGCGCGCACAGCACGCGCGCAAATGCGCACCGTCTGTACAGTCGAGCGAGCCAGAGGACAACGGATCCGGTGATAACCAGGAAGCCTTGCGAAAGAAGGCTTGCGAGTCGCCGGAACATCTGGCGATCGACGCAGCACGCTTACCGACTTTGGCAACTGGTGCAAAATCGGATCAAGTCAACTTGAAGGCTTTGGGATCAACAGCGCATAGAAGGGGCCAAACGCTTGCGCTGCAATACTTAGAAATGGTGGACGAGGACGGAATCGAACCGCCTACACGGGGATTTTCAATCCCCTTTCAAGCGTCTTTGACAGCCCGCACGCGTCCAGGCAGACGCGCCTTACACACGTAACTAATTGATTTTTGGTGCACCATCGTCCACCCTTGTCCGAAGGTAGCCAGCGACAAACGGCAACCATACGGCAACCAGAACCGACACGGGGATAAGACGATGGGAAAGAAAGCGGCCGTGCAGGCCATGCTTACGGACAAGGCATTGCGGGCATTGAAAGCGGGCGAATGGGCTTCCGACCCAGCTGCACGCGGCGCTGGCCGATTGCAGGCGCGCAAGCTGGCTGGGGGCGACATTGCCTGGTACTACCGCCACACCACGGTAGACGGCAAGCGGGATGCGCTGCCGCTCGGCACGGGCCTTGACCTCAAAGCCGCCCGCAAACGAGCTGGCGACTTGTCCAGACGCTACCAAGCTGGCGAACGCGACTTGCGAGCAGTGCTGGAGGCAGAACAGCGAGAAGCAGAGCGGGAACGGGCCAGCGCAACCGCAGCCGAGATTGCCAAGGCGATGCGCGAAGATGGCACGTTGGGCGTGCTTCTTCTTGCCTACTGCACGCAGCTTGCGCGCGATGGGAAGGTCAGCGCGCCAAAGGTAGAAAAGTCGATCAGGCTGCACGTGGAGCAAGCCTGGCCCAAGCTATGGGCCACCCCTGCGGCAGATGTGACCCCCGACGACCTATTGCCGGTCATCTCCCGACTGGCAGACATGGACAAGCTGCGCGAAGCGGATAAGTTGCGAAGCTACCTCACTGCGGCATACACCGCTGCCGTGAGTGCGAGGCAGAACGCGCGCGCCCTACCCGCTCTGCGTGAACTCAGGATCACGGCGAACCCCGCGCGCGACCTGACAGCTATCGAAGGTGCCAGCAAGGCACGTGACCGTGCGTTGAGCGTCGCTGAACTTCGGGCGTATTGGCAGCGCATCTGCGCACTCGCCGAGCCGGATGCCGCTTTGCTCAAGTTCCACCTATTGACTGGCGCGCAGCGTGTCGAACAACTGGCGCGCCTTACGGTGGCTGATCGGGATGCAGACACCGGAAGCATTCGGATGCTCGACGGGAAAGGGCGGCGGCGCCAGGCGCGCGTGCACGTGGTCCCATTGCTTCAAAGTGCACGGAATGCGGCAGATACGATGCAGGATGGCAAGCTCGGCGTGCACGTGTTTACCGTCGATCAAGGCCGAACGGGCGCTGGTTATTACGTGTTGCAGCACCGCGTCCGTAATGTCGCCCTGGCGATGCAGGAAGCCGGCGAACTTGATGGCGCCGTTTTCACCGTAGGCGACCTTCGCCGAACTGTGGAAACGCGGCTGGCCGCCGCTGGGGTTGGTGTGGACGTGCGCGCACAGCTTCAGTCGCACGGTCTCGGCGGCGTCCAAAACCGCCACTACGACCGGCATAACTACGCGGAAGAGAAGCGCGCCGCGCTGGAAACCTTGCAGCGGATAATCCAGAACGACCAGGGATAAATATTATTATTAATCCCAATAGAACAATCTTCGGGGAGCATTAGAACAATGGAGCGCCAATCCATCACGCTGGATCATCCTGGCTAATTGCGAATCATCAAGCCAGTGCAATGGCGGGGCATTCACGTAAGGGAAGACTATCCAGCATTAACCAGCCGGTGTTCAATCCATTTGTCCGCACCAAGGCGGACTGGCGCAGACAAGAACGTCCCGCCACGGTTAATGGTGAGCCCACATGCAAGAAAAACTCTGCTTATCTGTTAAAGAAGCCTGCGCCGCACTCAGTGTAGGCAAGTCAACGTTTTACAGCCTGGTTAGCGCCGGGCAGATTCAAATATTCAAGATCGGGAAGAAAAGCCTCATCGCTCGCGACGAGTTGACCAGATTCGTGGCCGAACGTGCCGGCGAGGCCCGTGGCTAATATGCAGACCCAAAAGAAACGCCACGGGGCTAGCCGTGGCGCTCTGATCAAACCGAACCGCGAAGTTCCCTGCCAGCATGGCAACGGCAACACATCGGTGGCAGTCGCTGAATTTCCGTTAGATGTTTGGCGGACTTCAGCAGCCTATAGCCTTTCCCAAGCCTCGCGCGCGAAGAGCTCTGGCGAACTAAAATACCACCTTCGGCATTGGGTCATCCGGCATGCGTGTTACATGCGCGGCGTCCATTCCAACTGGCCTGACTACGCCTGGGCGACGTTCGCATCCGCCATCACCGCGAGTGGCCTGCAAATAAAATTCCACCGAAATGATGTTCGCGCAGTCTGCCGGATGGCTGATCGCATCGCGCGCGGTGAAGGCTGACCGATGCAGCGATTTTCTGAATTTGTGGCGGCGCGCTGGCCGACGCCGGAAGACGCTCTTTTTGAATTCTTCGCCGACGCTCAGGCTGCGGCGCTGGAAGTCGGAGCGCAGCTGACCGAACTGCCGGACCTGGACGGCGTTAGGCGCTACCTGCCCAGCCAGTCCGGCAACCGCGATAAGCGGCAGTTCCATGTTGCCAGCGTCACCACCGACCACGATGGGACTTCCTGGCCAGCGATTACGTTCAGGTCGTTTAAGCATGGCGGCGCTTCGCGCTATTGGAAGCCACGTGACTTGGCCTGGAATATTTTCCTGCGCGACGGCCGTGAAGACATTGGCGCAGATGCCGCCCGAGTGGCCGCCTACGGCGAGCGTGCGCGGCTGGCAAACACGACAGCGCAGGCGCGAGCCGTAGAGCGGGACGCTGCTGACCAGCTTGGCCGCGTCGCCGCTGCCGATGCGGCGCGTATCGCCTGGGACGCGGCTTCGCTTGACTGCGGTGCGCATGCCTATCTGTTGCGCAAAGGCGTCGCGGCATACGGTCTGCGCGTCGCGACCTCGAATCTGCGCGCACGGCTTTGGGACGCCGAGCGGGCGCGATGGATCGATGATGCGATTGTCGTGCGCGCTGGCGATCTGTTGGTGCCTGTGCGCCTGCCAGACGGGCACCTAATCAATGTGCAGCGCATTGATGCGGTTGGACGCAAGTTATTTCTGCGTGGCGGACAGAAGCGCGGTGGATTCTTGCGGATAGAAGGCGTCGGCCGCACGTGGCTGTGCGAAGGAATGGCGACCGGCGCCAGCGTCCATGAAGCGACCGGCGCCACTGTGGTCGTGGCGTTCGATGCTGGAAACCTAATTCACTTCGCTAGTCTGGCCGACGCAGTTGCGGCGGATAACGATGCCAGCGGCACCGGCCAGCGTGCCGCAGAAGCAACTGGCCTGCCGTGGGCATGCCCCACCGCCGTGGGCGAAGATTTCAACGACATACACCAACGCCAGGGCATCGAAGCCGTACGCGCTGCCCTGATGAACCTGCGCCAGCCGCCACTGCCCGAAGCGCCCGCATACGCTCGGCCGTTCGAGCTACCTGCGGCGGATGTCCCGCCGGGCCGTGCCGACGCCCTGCGCGCCCTTGGGCGCCTGACTGACGCTGACCAGGCGGCGGCCTTCGCATGGGCATTGGCTCGGCGCCTGTCGATGGGCGTCCCGGCGCGCGGTGAGAGCATCGAATCAATTTCAAAGACGCTCCGCGACGCGCTCCCCCGGCCGATCCTGGCCGGCGCCACCATCGACGCCATCGCTGCCGGCATTCGATGGATCATCGACCGACGCCGAGCCGGTGCGCTTGCGGCCGTGCGTCCGTCTGCTGGCGTTCTGGCGCGGCACACCGTCGAGCAGCGCGACAGCCTGCCGATGCTGCGCGCGGATGACTATCGCGGGGTGATTGTGCTGCGCGCACCGATGGGGAGCGGGAAGACGCAGCGCGTAGCTGCACCATTCGCTGAGTGGGCCATCCGCCAGGATGGACGCTTCGTTGCGCTTGCACACAGGCAGAGCCTGATTGCCGAGCTTGCCGACCGGCTGGGCACCAGCCATTACCAGCGTGTGGCCGGTGGTGATGCCGTGCACGTCGATGCGGTTGCCACATGCCTACCGAGCATAGTCAAAGCCGACCATGCACAGATTTTCCGCGAATGTCGCTGGCTGTTCATCGACGAGATTTCGCAGGTTGTGCGTAGCTTGGCGGCCCGCGTCACCGTGGCCGACAAAAAGCAAATGGCCGATGTACTCGTCGCACTGCGCGATCTGGTCTCACGCGCTGAGTGTGTGATCGTAGCGGATGCAGGCATCGACGACCGTACCATCCAATTTCTTGAATCATGCCTACCTGGCGAGCGCTTCCGCGTGATCGACGCCGACATCCAGAAAGTGCACGCGCAGGAAGCAGAATTCGGCTTCGGGCCGGAAGCGCTGCACCACACCTATGGCGACATGCTCGCCGAACTGGCCGATGGGCGCCGCTTGTGGGTGGCCTGTGGCGAGAAGTCACGGGCGATCGAATGCGCGCGGCTGCTAGAAACCTGCGGCCGGCGCGTGCTACTGGTGCACTCCGATAACGCCGGCAACCGCGAACAGTCGGAATTCCTCGCCGCACCCGACCGGATGAGTCGCCTTTACGATGCTGTTGTAGCCTCACCGGTAATCTCGTCGGGCGTCAGTATCGAGCATCGCGAATTCGGGGCTTGGTTCCATCGGGTGTTCGTGCTTGCGTCCGGCTCTACAGTGACCCCGGCCGACGCGATGCAGATGGCACGTCGTGTACGTTACGTACCAACCCTTTCGGTGGTGGTCACAGCTTCTAACCGCAGCGAGATTGAGTCGGCCGATGCAATTCTGTCCGGCCTGTCTGAGGCCGCGTCCCTGGAAGGCCGCGCACCGACGCCGACCGACCTGGATGGCCTCGTCGCCGACATCGAAGCCGGTGATGCTAGACAGCGGGCGGATTTCGCCGGCGGGCTGTGGTGGTTGCTGGAAGCGGCCGGATGGGCTGTCAGGCCAATGCAGATCGGCGACAGTGCGGTGAGCGCGGAGTCGATGAAACTGCTGCGCGCAGATATCAACCGCGAACAACGAGACTCACTGCTGGCTGCGCGTGATTTGACTGACTTCGAAGCGCGGCGACTGCGTGAGCGGCCGGCGTTGAGCGAGGCTGACCAGGCGGCGCTGCTGCGTCATCGGATCGTGCGCGACCTGGGGCTGACCGTCCAGCTGTGTGACGCCGACCTAGACGCGTGGGATGCAGGGCGCGGGCCACGGGCGTGGGACAGGTTCACGGCCGCGACCATGGGCACCGCCGAAGCTGCGACTGATGGCGGGGTGACCGATCTTCACCGGCTCCGGTTCGGCCGCGCTCGGGTGGTGGCGTATCGGGAATTGTTCGCAGGGTGCAAGCTGGCGCCGGGGTTCCGCGTCACTTCGGAAGTTTCGGGGGTGCTGCTGGGCCGCATGTACGCGCGGCGGCAGCTGTTGGCGGTGCTTGGGCTGGTGCCGGCCAAGTGGGCCGGGGATAGGTTCGGCATTCCGAGCGGTAGAGCGGCCACACAGGCGGTGATCGATTTATTTGAGCGCATGAGCTTGAAACTGATCCGAGCGCGCAACAACCGAAAGGCAAAAATGGGTGCCACAAGTGGCATGAAAACCTTAGGTTGTCATGTGGGTTGCGGCACCCATCGGGGCATTGTCGATGTCACGACCTGGTATGCCGTCGATTCGAACTCCTGGTCCAGAACAGCAGAGCTTTCCGCTCGCCGTAATTCCCGCCGCTTGCTGGATGCGGTGCCACGCGAGTCGGCTGACGATCGTTACTGGCACTTGGTACGTCGCGAGATTATGGCGCGAGCGATGGGCGCCGATGAGGCTGCGCGACTGATACAAGTCAGATCCCGAACTCAACCGGAAAGCAACACATGCAGGGATCATCTGGGGCGGACCTATGGCACAAAAGTGACGATCTTCTGGCTTAGAAGCATCTACGCACCTGATTGGTACCCACGAGCCGCTTAATAGATTACTGTAAAGCGTGTTCCAGATATTGCGGCAGGACAGTTGTTCTACATGGCTGAGGTCGGGGCGGACAATGACAACGATCCGGATGGGCCGTTCTGATCGCTCAATTCGCGCGGATTTGACAGCGAATCACGCAGAAGACCGTCAGACTTTTCTGACATCGGCACAGTTGGTGGAGCGCTGGAATGGCGCGGTTACGGCGGCCACGCTGGCCAACTGGCGCAGTCAAGGGCGCGGCCCGTCTTTCACGAAGCTGGGCAGCAAGGTGCTTTACCCGCTGGCCAGCCTGATCGAGTGGGAACGAGCCAACACGCACGGCCCAAATTAAATCCCATGCCCTATGCCGCGCCTTGTATGGGGCGGGGGTGGGTTGAGCTTGATCCGTCATTCGATGTGTTCTTCGATCGATCGCGCGTGATCGTGATGCCAGTGCGCTTGGTGGCGTGAGCGCGCTCGACTGATCGACACGATCGGTGCGTGCATGCCTGGCACATATGCCACGCCGATGTATTCCATTTCGATATGCCGACCGCTTCCGAACCATTCTGTGTGGCATGGCTGGCCGCCTGTTACCTGTGCTGGGCGGGCTGGGCGGGCTTGGTGGCGCATCAACCTGAACGGAGCGCTCAACCGTTCATGCCCAGACCGTATGTTAAGGCGAATGTTAAGGAATTATTAAGATACTTCCTGAGGGGGTGCCACTGCGGGGACGGAGACACCGCAGATATTCAAATGTGGCTGCCGAACAGAATCCAGTTTTCTTCTTACATCCATTCCATTTAGGAATATCAAATTACATTTTTATTCCTGTTTGGAATACTATTTCTCATGGCCGCTGTGTGTAAAAAGGCCAGCGAAAAAGACAGGCGCAGCCCTTCGCGGAAATTCTGGGCATGGTTCCGAGCGCGCCAACTCATGAAACTAGGTTCAGAAGCAAGCCAACGTGGTTTGCTCACCTGAGAACCCTACCCAGATGGACCTTTCCCAGCTTTTTCAAGCCGCACGCAATGCCAGCCCGGTGAATATTCGGCAGCCTGTCGGCTTTGCCGAGCCAACGCATTTCCTCCCAACTTCGACGCAGCAACAAAGCACGCTGCGCCTCGACCAAAGCCTCCCGAATCTAGCGAGCTATTTCAACGCAGACGGCGAGCTGCGTCGTATCCCCGAGGCACGGCCTGCTGTAACCGATGCAATGCTCGACCCCTTGTCCGCTGCCCGCGCACACAGCCGTGTCGCACAGGCAGGCTCGGTGCTGTTGCTGCGCGACCCGCACATCCAGCCGCAGCCTACCGGCCTGAGGGGCGAAGTGGTGCTGTCTCGCCAGGTGAGCGGCTTGACCGTCATCAAACCGCTTGCTCTGCGGCCTGTCGCCGATGGCGCGGGAATTCCGGACCAGACGGCGTTGCCGCTGCTGCAATCGAGCGTCGATTGGGCCGACGAACGCGCCACCCCGCTGTATGGCGCGCGCCTGGTGCTTAGCCGCGCCGACTTCCGCGACCGGCTGCACAACGGGACGCTCGAACAATCCCTACTCGCTTCGATCCTGGCCGGGATCGGCGCGATGGCTGACCAGGCGCTATTGACCGCCCTGAGTGGCGCCAACCTGCCGGAGTTCAGCCTCGCCGCTGCTGCTACCGCTGGCCTGCCCTTCAATTCGCTGCGCGCCCTGGTGGGCACCGCTGGCGCCGGTGCGTCGGTGGCCGACGACGGCACGCTGCGCGCCGCTCGTGTGCTTGCCGAACTGACCGACGCCACCGCAGGCACCTTCGTCGGTGCGTTCAACAGCGCCGCTGTCATGCTGGATCACGAAGCGCGTGTGATCGTCGATCGCGGCGCGACCGATGGCAGCCTGGTCGTGACCGTGTACGCAAGTGCGGCAGCACTCATCCCGGACCTGTCCAAATTCTGGAAGGTGGTGGCCTGATGGCCGCCCCTTTCGGCGACTCTGCGCCGGCAGAATTGCTGATCGCAGTGCGTGCCGTGCAGGCAGCGAGTGCAATGCGGTTGCAGGATGACGACGGCGTGCCGCGCGTTGCGGTGCAGGCCGAGGGCATCGGTTCGGTGATCGTTCGCTCAGACCGGCCAGACGAAACCACTGAGCGCATTCGCAAGGCCTGGCCGGCGTTGGATGGTGCGGGCGTGGATGTGGTTGCAAGGGAACTGGCCGCGCTCGCGCATGACTGCCTTACAAAGCCTGGCAAGGAAACTGCATCGCGTCGCGCCCAAGCTGCCGCAGAGGCGCGGCGCTGGGTGAACTCCTGGCGGTACGACTCGCACGACCTTGGGGGCGCGCAGTGATCGATCTGGCGCTACTGGCGTTGTTGATCGCGCAAGAACCCTCGCTCCCCTGGCTGGCCGTCCGATGCAGTGGCGGTAGCGGTGATGAAAGTTTGCCAGCGCCGCCCGCACCGCCTGTTCGCGCTCAATCCGCTGCCCAGCTGAAGCGAAAGATGAAGCGGCGTCCCGGCATGCAATCGACCGACTTGAGCGCTGGGTTCCTGGGGCGGCTGCGTTGATCGGCAGGGAATTTCTGCTGCCCGAATCGACGCGTGAACTGGCCGATATTATCGGCGTGGACAACGCGCTCGCCCTGGGCGGCCTAGTCCCCGCAAGACACTCGGGCGGAAATCGCGGGCGCCACGCTTCGATCTAAGTTTCAACGAAGGCAAGGGGCGTTGGGTTTGAACGAATGTCTGCGCTCATTGGCGCCGAGGCCGCGCAGAGAGTCGCAGCTGTTTTCGGTGGCACTCACCTACGCATCAACGCCTGTAAATCGTTTGCCGATCAGATACGCGATGCCTCTGTGCGGGACTATTGGCGGAATTCAACGCTGAGCGCTGTATGGGTCGCCTGGCTACATGCCATATCCGAGCGCCAGGTACGAAACATCACCAAGGGTGAGCCGCGCCCCGCCTTCGATGCGGCCGGCCGGCCGCTGAGAAAAAACAATCCACCGCTATGACGCACGCCTCAAACCTAATCAGCCACGCCGACACTGCCCGCCTATTGGGCTTGTGCCACAACACTGTCGCTGCGCTGGTGCGCGCAGGCGACTTCCCTGCGCCGATCCGGCTCGGCCCTCGCGCGACGTTTTACGACAGGCGAGAGGTTGTGGCATGGGCCGATTTCAAAATGCACACCAGGGGTGAAATCCGCCGCAAGCCCGGCAGGCAGAGTGCAGAGTGAAGGTCATCCGAATCATCACCCGCGCCGATGCGATCCGGCTTGGTCTGAAGCGCTACATGACTGGCAAGCCGTGTAAACGCGGCCACTTCGCGGAGCGGAGAACGAAGCAGGGTGACTGCACGACGTGCAACCAAAAGCGGACCGAGGACGTAACCGAGTGGATCGCAGCGCTATAACTGCCACGCGCGCGGGCTATGCTGACCTGCAAATCACAACGGCAACCATACGGCAACCGGATTAGAAACTGCGCAAATGAAAAAGGGCCTGCATTTCTGCAAGCCCTTGAATTCAATGGTGGCCGAGGACGGAATCGAACCGCCGACACGGGGATTTTCAATCCCCTGCTCTACCAACTGAGCTACTCGGCCACTGACCTGCAACACGATGCCTGCGTTGCGAGGACGCGCACTATAGCGAGCAGGGGCAGTTTGGGCAAGGGTTGCGACCAATTTTGTTACTGGCCGCGGTCGGCGCCACGTTTCTTGCGCCGGTTCACGCCGCGTGGCCGGGGGCATGGCCTAGCCTGCCCGCATCCACTGGAGATTGTCATGCGCCTGCCCCGCCTGCTGTTGTCGCTCATCGCCCTGCTGCCACTGACAGTGTTTGCGCAACAGCCGGTGCGTGCGGTGCCGCAGTTGGACATCTCCCGCTATGCCGGCCAGTGGCATGAGATTGCGCACCTGCCGGTGTCGTTCCAGAAAAAGTGCCGTAGCGACATCACCGCTAACTACACCTTGCGCGACGATGGCTTGGTCGGCGTGCGTAACGGCTGCCGCACCGCCGATGGCAGACTGACCCAGGCCGAGGGCGTGGCGCGACCGGTCGACGGCCAGCCCGGGCAGTTGCAAGTACGCTTTGCGCCCGAATGGTTGAGCTGGTTGCCGCTGGTCTGGGCGGACTATTGGGTGATCGCACTCGACCCGGATTACCAATGGGCGATGGTCGGTGAGCCGGATCGCAACTATCTCTGGATCCTGTCGCGCTCGCCACAGATGCAGCGCGCGCAGTTCGAACGGCTCAAGGCCCAGGCCACGCAGATGGGCTACGACCTGTCGCCGCTGATCGTGGCTGCGCCATGACTGTGAGCCTTCACCGACACCCAGGCGACTGATTCGCTACCGACGAGCGAGCGCGCAGGAGCAGCGACCGTACTGCGTAGTATTCTTGGCGCCGCCTGATTCCGCCAAGGACCCGAGTCCATGCGTCGTGCCTATCGCCTTCTTCTTGTGTGGCTGACCTGCGGGCTGTTGCTGAGCGCCTGCGGCGGCGCGGTCCGCCGCGTGTCCGAGCCGGCCGCCAGCATCCAGCAACTGACCGTGCGTGCCGACGGCTCCTGGTCGGTAGACCTGCGCCTGCAGAACTACAGCAGTATCCCCATGCAGTTCGAGCGCGTGGCGCTGGAAATCTCTGCAGGCGACCAGCTGGCCGGCAAGCTCGACCAGGCGGTCGGCATCTCGATCGGCCCGGAAACCGCCGACGTGGTCACCGTCACCTTGCAGCCGACGTCTCTGGGCCGCATCAGCGTGGCCGACGTGCTGGCGGGTGGCCGCTCGTTCCCGTACACGCTCAAGGGCACCGTCTGGGCCACCCCGCAGGACAAGAAACAGCGCGATTTCAAGGTGGAGTCGCGCAACACGCTCAGCCCGGCCCCCGGCCTCAACGGCGTGCTGCGCTGACGCGCACGTCCTCCCGCACCCGCTTCAAGGATCCCGCATGAGCAGCTATACCGCCCCGCTGACCGACTTCCGCTTCGCCCTGCACGACGTGCTGGGCGCCGAAGCCCTGTTCGCCCGGCTCGGCTACACCGAGGCCAGCACCGACATCATCGACGCGGTGCTCGAAGAAGCCGGCCGCTTCACCTCGCAGGTACTGGCGCCGCTGAACAGCGTGGGCGACGAGATCGGTTGCGCATTCGACAAGAGCACCCATGCCGTCACCACGCCACCCGGCTTCCGCGCCGCCTACGACCAGTTCGTGGAAGGTGGCTGGAACGGGCTCACCGCCGAGCCGCAATTCGGCGGCCAGGGCATGCCGCACACGCTGGGCGTGCCGCTGAGCGAAATGATCAACTCGGCCAACCTGGCCTGGGGCAATTTCCCACTGCTCTCGCACGGCGCCAGCGAAGCGCTGCGCCAGCACGGCGAGACCTGGCAGCAGGACGCGTTCCTCAAGCCGCTGACCGACGGCCGCTGGACCGGCACGATGTGCCTGACCGAACCGCATTGCGGCACCGACCTGGGCCTGCTCAAGACCCGCGCCGAACCCACCGCCGACGGTAGCTACGCCATCACCGGCACCAAGATCTTCATCACCGCCGGCGAGCACGACCTCACCGACAACATCGTGCACCTGGTGCTGGCCAAGCTTCCCGACGCCCCTCCGGGCGCCAAGGGCATCTCGCTGTTCGTCACCCCAAAGTTCAAGGTCGACCGCGACGGCGCGGTGGGCGAACGCAACGCGCTGCACTGCGGCTCGATCGAGCACAAGATGGGCATCAAGGGTTCGGTGACCTGCGTGATGAACTTCGAGGGCGCGCAAGGCTATCTGGTCGGCCAGCCGCACAAGGGCTTGCAGGCGATGTTTACCATGATGAATACCGCGCGCCTGAGCGTGGGCCTGCAAGGCATCGGCCTGTCCGAGCGCGCCTACCAGAACGCCTTGCGCTACACCCGCGAGCGGCTGCAATCGCGCGCGCTCAGCGGCGCCAAATTCCCCGACAAGCCGGCCGACCCGATCATCGTGCATCCGGACGTGCGCCGCATGCTGCTGACCATCAAGTCGCTGACCGAAGGCAGCCGCCTGCTGGCGCTGCATGCGGCCAGCCTGGTCGATGTGGCCCATCGCGGCGAAAGCGAACAGGAACGCGCCGATGCGGAGACGCTGGTGAGCTTCCTCACCCCGATCTCCAAGGCCTGCCAGACCGAATGGTCGATCGAAAACACCTACCACGCGTTGCAGTGCTTTGGCGGCCACGGCTATATCCGCGAATACGGCATGGAGCAGCTGGCCCGCGACGCGCGCATCACCACCATCTACGAAGGCACCACCGGCATCCAGGCGCTGGATCTGATCGGCCGCAAGACCGCCGCCAACCAGGCTGCAGGGCTGAAGCTGTTTCTGGCCGATGTGGAAACCTTCGCCAATGCGCAGCAAGGCAACGCCGCACTGGCCGAGTTCATCAGGCCGCTGCGCGATAAATGCAGCGAGTGGGCCATGCTGACCCGCGATGTGCTCGACCGCGCCGCACGCAACCCGGACGAACTGGGCGCTGCCAGCTTCGACTATCTGTTTTATTCAGGCTACGTGGTGCTGGCGTACTGGTGGGCACGCAGCGTGGCCGCAGCCGATGCCTCCGCGCACCACGACGACTTCAAGCGCGCCAAGCGCGAAACCGCACGCTTCTACTTCGCACGCGTGTTGCCGCGCACGCTGACCCATGCCGCCACCATCCGCAGCGGCGCCGCACCGTTGATGATGCTGGAAGCGGCGCTGTTCGGCGAAGTCTGAGCACGCGCCATGATCGCGGCGGGCTGCCGCTGTCGTAGGAGCAGCCTGGCCGCGATGAGGCGGTAGCGACCGGTCAAGCCGCGCGCGCAGGTGCGCTCCCACCGCGATCGCGAGTTTGCCGTTGGTGTAGAAGCGAACCCGGCTGCGATAAGGCAGCATCGATCGGTAAGGCCTATTGCCCAGGTGCGCTCGTACGAGTCACCAACGCCATCAACGCGTCCAAAGATCGATCCCGCAGGACGGCAGCATCGCGGCCAAGTCAGTCCTTGCGCAGCCATTAATTGCAAGACACGCGCCAAAGCCGTTCGCTGCGATACACAAACTGTCAACGATCGGGTATAAGCTGTCTTCCCGATGGAGACAGACACGCACATTCGTGATGTGATCGTCCCCGGAGGCAACTCTGCCCCGGACGCGGGCAGCGCTGTCGCTGCGATCCACAAACTCCCCACACTTCGCCTGCTGTCGCTCGATGCGCACGGCCGCGTGCTGGACTGGATCAATTGGCAAGACGCTGCCTGCCTGTACGCGCGCGACGCGGTGTCGTGGACGCTGGGCGAGCCCTGCATGCAAATTCACGGCGGCATCTCGCGGTTGACCGGCGAGCGCAGCACGCTGGAATTGCATCCCATCATCGCCGCACGCGGGCATGCCCGTTCGCGCGCACTGGACCCCACCCCCACCCTCAGCAACACCGCCCTGTTCGCACGCGATTCGCAATTGTGCATGTACTGCGGCCAGCATTTCAGCCGCCCGCACCTGACCCGCGATCACGTCATGCCGGTGTCCAAGGGCGGCCGCGACAGTTGGGAAAACGTGGTCACCGCCTGCTTCCAGTGCAACTCGCGCAAGGCCAACCGCACGCCGCAGCAGGCGCACATGCCGCTGCTGGCAGTGCCGTACCGGCCGAGCTGGATCGAGCATCTGATCCTGTCCAACCGCAATATCCTGTCCGATCAGATGGCCTTTTTGCGCGCCCAACTGCCCAAGCGCTCCAAGCTGTCGCTGTAAGCCGAGCAGCCACGCGTTGCGAATCCTGGCTACTCCGTGGCGCGCGCAGGCTTTGAATGAGCGCCGGTAGATCCAAGAGGTGGCTGACCCTGGACGTGCATGCGCGTGTCCCACTCGCGAAGCGTTGGCGCCACTATGCACAGCGCGTCCGAGGTGACGCCGAGCCCGGCCACGGCGATTCAACGCTGCCTCCCACACTTAATGACGCGGCATTTCCGCCAGCCCACGCATGCGCACGGGCGGCTAGCGCTCCAGGGACACAAGGCGCACCGGCGCATCGCCAGGTGCGGCAGATTGCCGCAGGCGTTCGTGATCGTCACGCACCCCAGCCGTGACAGCGCGCGTGCCCATCACTTCCCGCCGACAGCTGAACCGGTTGCTTGCCGGGCCTTCGCATGGGGAGGACAATACGGCTTCAGATTAATGACACGATGATGATCGACACCACCCGCTATCCGCGTCTGTCCCGTATCCAGACTCCCGACGATCTGCGCCGCTTCGACGAAGCCGAGCTGGCCGCGATCTCGGAAGAACTGCGTTCCTACCTGATCGAGTCGGTGGGCAAGAGCGGCGGTCATTTCGCGGCCGGCCTGGGCGTGATCGAACTCACCGTGGCCCTGCACTACCTGTATCAGACCCCGGTCGATCAGCTGGTGTGGGATGTGGGGCATCAGACCTACCCGCACAAGATCCTCACCGGCCGGCGCGACCAGATCCACACGGTCAAGCAGAAGGATGGCGTGGCGCCGTTTCCCAAGCGCGAAGAGAGCGCCTACGACACGTTCGGGGTCGGTCATTCGTCGACCTCGATCTCCGCCGCGCTCGGCATGGCCATCGCCGCGCAGCGCAATGGCGACGACCGCAAGGTGGTGGCCGTGATCGGCGACGGCGCGATGACCGCCGGCATGGTCTACGAGGCGCTCAACCATGCCGGCGGCATGGACCCGGAACCGAATTTGCTGGTGATCCTCAACGACAACCGCATGTCGATCTCCGAAGCGGTCGGCGGGCTGACCAAGATGTTGGGCCGGGCCAGCGGCAGCCGCACCTTCAATGCGATCCGCGAGGGCGGCAAGAAGATCCTCGGCGACAAGAAGAACAACCCCACTGCGCGTTTCGTGCGGCGCTGGGAAGAACACTGGAAAGGCATGTTTGTGCCCTCCACCCTGTTCGAGGAAATGGGCTTTCACTACACCGGCCCGATCGATGGCCATGACCTGCCCAGCCTGGTCGGCGCGTTGAAGACCCTGCAAACGCTCAAGGGCCCACAGCTGCTGCACGTCATCACCACCAAGGGCAAGGGCTACGAACTGGCCGAAGGCGACCAGATCGGTTATCACGCGGTCGGTCCGTTCGATCCGAGCAAGGGCCTGGTGGCCAAGGCCGGCGCCAAGAAGCTGACCTATACCGATGTCTTCAGCGACTGGGTCTGCGACATGGCCGCCGCCGAGCCGAAGCTGCTGGTGATCACGCCGGCGATGCGCGAAGGCTCGGGCCTGGTGCGTTTCAGCAAGGAGTATCCGCAGCGCTATTTCGATGTGGCGATTGCCGAACAGCATGCAGTCACGCTGGCCGCCGGCATGGCGACCCAGGGCGCCAAGCCGGTGGTGGCGATCTATTCCACCTTCCTGCAGCGCGGTTACGACCAGTTGGTGCACGACGTGGCGATCCAACAGCTGGATGTGCTGTTTGCGATCGATCGCGGCGGCGTGGTCGGCCCGGATGGCGCCACCCATGCGGGCAATCTGGATCTGAGCTTCCTGCGCTGCGTGCCGCACATGGTGGTAATGGCGCCGGCCGATGAGGCCGAATGCCGTCAGATGCTGAGCACCGGCGTGCAGTACCAAGGCCCGGCTGCGGTGCGCTACCCGCGCGGCACCGGCCCCGGCGCAGCAGTGGACACGTCCCTTGCCACCCTGCCGATCGGCAAGGCGCAGTTGCGCCATAGCGGCACCCGCATCGCCCTGCTCGGCTTCGGCGCGAGCGTGGAAGCGGCCGAAGCGGTGGGCCGCGAACTGGGCCTGACCGTGGTCAACATGCGCTTCGTCAAACCGCTCGACAAGACACTGTTGCTGGAGCTGGCAAAGACCCACGATGGCTTCGTCACCATCGAAGACAACGTGGTTGCCGGCGGCGCCGGTTCTGGCGTGTCGGAACTGCTCAACGCCGAAGCCATGACCTTGCCGATGCTGCACCTGGGCCTGCCGGATGCGTTCCAGCATCACGCCAGCCGCGAAGACCTGCTGGCAGAAGCCGGCATCGACCAGGCCGGCATTCGCGCCGCGGTGCTCAAGCGCTGGCCGCAGCTGATGACCGGCCAGACGCCGTCGTTGAACGCTGCGGCGGGCTGAGAACGGCTAGGGCCTGTCATCAATTGTCAGGATAGGCGATGCCGTCCTCCGCTCTTGCTCGATTTGCACCTTCCATCTGCAATGGCACGACGCTACGCGCTACGAAACGATCAATGGGATCGCATCCGCGATCTGCTCCCTGGCCGAGCTAGGCATGTTGGCGTAACCGCCAAGGACAACCGGCTGTTCGTGGAGGCCGTGCTCTACCGCTACCGAGCCGGTATCCCTTGGCGCGACTTGCCTGAGCGCTTTGGCGACTTCCGGGTGGTCCACTGACGGCATAGCCGCTGGAGCAGATCCGGCGTTTGGCAGCAGGTGTTCGAAGCGTTGTCAGAGGATGCGGACAAGCAGTACGCGATGATCGACAGCACCATCGTCCGGGCGCATCAGCACAGCGCCGAGGCAAAAGGGGGGCGGCGCAAGCCATCGAACGTAGCCGGGGCGGACTGAGCAGCAAGATCCACGCCGTCGTCGATGCACTGGGCAATCCAGTGGCCTTTCATCTGACCGCAGGCCAGGCATCGGATCTGGAAGGGGCAGATGCGTTGTTGCCGGACCTGTCATCAGTGGGTGCCTTGCTCGCCGATCGCCTACGACGCCCGGGCACGTGTCATCGAGCCGATGCAGCGGCTCGGCGCGTAGATCGTCATCCCTTCCCATCCGACACGCAACGTGCAGCGCGAATACGACCGGGCGCTGTACAAGGATCGACACCTGATCGAGAACTTCTTTGCCAAACTCAAGCAGTACCGCGCCATCGCTACCCGATACGACAAGAGTGCCCGAAACTTCCTTGGAGCGATCGATTGGATCGCATCGGTCATCCTGCTCAATTGATGACACGCCCTAGCTATGCTCGCGCTCAGCATGACGCGCCAAGCGCCCTCAACGACATCGCCTCAAGGCGCTTCCACGTCATAGCCCAGCGCCTGCAGGCGCGCCAGATAGCCATCCGGCGCGGTCAGCCGGCTGATTGACAACACCGCGAAGGTACTGCGATGACGTTGCAACGCGGCGGTGGCGATGCGCAGCCAGTGGTCGCGCATGCGCCGTTCCAGATCGTCGATGCCGCGCTTCTTGGCGGCACCGGAGCTGGCCACCGCATTCATGCAGGCGGCCTGCGGGTCTTCGCGCGGGAGCTGACGCAAGGCTTCGAGATCACCCACCGACCAGGCGTTGGCACGTTCCACCATCGTGGGAAGGTCGCGCTCCACCGTCACCAGGATGCTACGAAAACATTCGATGTCGTTCATGCCACCGGCGCGGAATTCCTTGAGCACCTGGCGCGGGTCAGCGATCTTGTAGTCAAGCGCGGTGGGCGTCGGCTTGATGCCTGCGCGCCTGGCGGCGCGCTCCACCACCGACCAGATCACCGGCGCTCGCGCCAGGCCCGAGCGCTTCAGCGCCGCCTGGTACAACTCGCCGGCCGCCAGCATCGGGCGCTTGCGCTCGACGCTTCGGTCGCTGCCGATATAGCGGGCCTTGACCACACTCCATCGCGCATACAGATCGGGCGGCAGCACCTCGCGCAATTCGCGGCCATCCTCGTTCTTCATTGCCTTCATCGCTGAGGGCAGCAACGTCAGTTTGCCGAAAAACCCCATGCCGACATCGAGCTCTATGGTCGGCGCCATCAATACCTGTTGGGACTGGCCGATGATGGTTTCCACTTCGGTCGATTGCCATTGCAGGCGTTTGGGCAGCGGCGACTGCGTGCCAAGGATCCACAATAGGTGGTCGCCCTTGCTGACTTTCCACAAGCCAGGCCCGGGCTGTACGCCGCGCACGACCATGGCCTCCAGGTCTACCACCGCCGGCTCTGGCGCCATCCTCTTGGGTGGCACAGCTTCGCCAGCGCTCGCCAACAGCGACACCACCATTAACCCTACTGCCCATCCCGCTGCCTTGCGTTGCATGGCGTGCCGCCCGCTGTTTGGGGCGCACAGTACGCGAAGCCGGCAGCGGCCGCGTTAGGGAAGCGTTCGGACGCGCTCTCGCCGTCGATGTTTAGCGTCGAAGCAGCGTCGCCAGGTATGCAGCCAGCGGCGAGCCGTCTTCGAGCAATGCAAAGCCTTCCCAGACAAATCCTGGCGATACCGTGCAGCCCACCAGGGTGAAGTCACCAAGCGAACGCGCTGCCTGCCAGCAGCCTGCCGGCACCACCTGCATCGGCTCGCCGCGCTCGGCGGCATCCACAATCACCCGCTGCAATTGCGCGCTGAAGGCGTCGTAGATCAACAATTCCAGCGCATCGCCCTGCTGCCAGTGCCACGTCTCCTCGGCATCCACGCGGTGCCACGCACTGCATTCGCCTGCACTGAGCAGAAAGCGGATGGCGGTCAACGCCGGGCGCGTCTGGCCATTGTCGGTAACCTGGCGTGCGGAGGCATACACGCGGCGATAGTGCCCACCTTCCGGATGCGGGGCGAGCTCCAGCGAGCGGATCAGGGCGGCGGCGGTCGGATGCATGCGTGCATGCTAGGCCAGACGCGCCACCGCTGCATCAGGGCAGCTGTTTGCCCGCGCGCTGACAGGTACGGAAGAACACCAGCAGATCCCAGCTATAGCGCTTGAGCAAACGGCGTGGCTCGTTGAGCAGCCGATACATCCATTCCATATGCAGGCGCCGCACCCACTCGGGTGCACGCTTGGCGGTGCCCGACAAGAAATCGAGCAGCGCGCCCACCCCGAAGACCAGCGGCACGCTCAGCGCATGGCTGTGGTCGAGGATCCAGCGTTCCTGCAGCGGGTTGCCGAACGCCACCAGCAGCACATCGGCACCGGAGCGATTGATGCGCTCGGCCAGGCCCTCGCCCGCCGCCGCGAATTCGCCATAGCCGTCGCACATACCCACCACCTGCTGCCCCAACGTCCCGGTCAGCGTGGCTGCAGCGGTCTTGCCGACCCCGGGACGACCGCCCAGGAGAAAGAACTTGAGCGGCTGCGCACTCTCACGGCACAGATACGGAATCAGGTCGGTGCCATTGAGGTTACCGGCGAAGCGGCGGCCGTGGATCAGCCGCGCGGCCAGATCCATGCCGATCCCGTCGTTCACGATGCGCACGCTGGGCTCACGCATGCGCTTGCGTAGCGCCTGGCACTGCACGATGAAATTGGTATTGGCGAAGAACACCCGCCGCGGCTGGCGGGCCACCAACGCATGGAACAGATCCAGCGCGAAGGCTTCCTGCGTGGTGGACAACACCGGAAAGCCACCTAACGGAATCACCACACCCGGCGGCGTGGTGCCGCTGGCAATTCCGGTTGTTTCCATATCCACGCGCTGGCCCTGCATCATCGAGTCACCAAAGGTCGTAAGGGAAGGCGGCCAACAGGCCGGCCTGCAGGTTTTCCAAATCGAAATCGCCGTTGCCGCCCAGCTGCAGACACTCTTCCACGCTGTTGCCGGAATGCCACTGCATGCGCCCGGTGCCGTTGTAGTAGTCGTCGTACTTGAAGCGATCTTCGCCGTTGCCCCAGTCCAAATACACCGCAGGGATTCCGTAGGCCTCGGCAAGGATCAAGCCATGCAACGAGCTGCTGATCACCAACTCGGCACCCAGCAACGTACTCATGAAGGCTGCGGGCTTGACGTTGGGGAACACCAAGTGATCTTTGTAAGCGCTGTACTTTTCGACCGGCTCGTTGAAGTGCGGGACGATGGCGAAGGGTCGCTTGTTGATCGGGCCGAGCGCGTCGGCCGGAAAGAACATCGGCGTCAGCAGCCCGGGATCGCCGTACACTTCCGGCACCGCAATGCCGCGATCGAGCAAAAACTTGCGCGTCTTCGGCCCACGCACTGCACGGACGTCGAGCGTACTGAAGGTGTTGCGCTCGGCAGGAATCTTGCCATTGATGCCACTGCCCCAGACGGTGTCACCGTCTTTGGCGAAGTGCAGCACCGAGCCGATCGCAATCAGCTTCTTGCTTAGATCCTGCTTTTCGATCAGCGTCTTGTCCCGCAAGGACAGCACGCAGGAGACGATCACCTTGGACAGGTGATCTCCCATATTCACGCCAGCGTTCTTGGGCTGCCACCAGAACAGTGCACGACGTTCTGCATGTTCTATCCATTTCTGCAGCAAGGCGTTGGCCATAACGTATGAGTCTCCTATAGAAAAAGGTGCGCCGCATCAGAGCGAGAGCGCAGCCTCCGACGAAGCAAGCGCCGCTGCGCTTTGCTGTGGATACAAACGGGTTTCCGGATACGCACCGGGATTCAGCACGCGATCGGTGGTGTCGGACCAATTCAGGCACTGGCGATAACGTACGTGCGGTGCTTCCAAGGCGCGGCCAATTGCCGCAATGACAGAATCAGCGTTGCCCGGCGTGTAGCCGAAACGCGACTGATACGGCCCGACCACGGCATTCGGACACACCGCAGGCAGTCCGAAAAAGTCGTATTGCAGCAACTTCATCGAACTATCGGCCAGATAGACCGGCACTTGCTCGGATGCATACGGCGCAATTCCGAAACGTGCGTGCTTGATGTAGCCGATCGTCTCGGCATGCTTCATCTCGCCATAGACCACCACGTTATCGCCGTAGCCCGGATGCCGCCCCATGCCAGAGCCGATCACATGAAACGTCACTTGCGGGAAGGCCTTGCTGGCGACCACGAAGAACTCCGGATCGAACAACATAGAACCGACCGCCACGGCGTGGATGCCCTCGCCGTACGGCGACGGGTCGCCGAGCTGGTCCAGGTTGTGATCCACGCCGTGGCCAACGTGATAGACGTTCTCGCGGCTGGCGATTTCTTCGGCCATGGCGGGCGATACCAGCGCGATGACATCAAGCGTGGGCGCGACGCGGTCGAACTCGCGTTCGATATAGGACGCCACGTTGATGGTGCTCAGCCCGTCGGACGCGCGATAGACCAGCTTGGCCGCCGGATTAATGCGCTTGGCCAGCTCGATGAAAGCGACCGCAATGCCGCTTTCGAACACGATCACATCCGACTCGCGCATCCAGTCGAGCAACTGGCGTGGCGGGTGCGCGGCGTACCAGCGAAACATTGCATCCTCGACTGAGCGCAGCCACGGACGACGCGTATTGAACGGGTGCACCGTTGTCCGCCACAGGTAGCAGTCGACGCCCTTATGCGAGACGACCGTGTTTGCGGTCTCGTCGAGCGGCAGGCGCATATCGCCCTTCATGCGCGACAACCGGCTATAACGCAGCGAGAAAAACCGCGTGGTCCCGCGCAACGCAAGTTGATCGGTGATGAAGTGGATATTGGCGCGACGCGGCGTGCGGTAATCGTGGGCGGACAAGACCAGATAGCAAGGCCGGCGGATGCCGGAAGCGGCGGCGGGTGTGTCGCTCATGGGCCGTGTCCTATGAATGAGTGAGAGAAAGCATGACCGACGGCAAGCGAAGACAATGTCGACTCATCGACGTGCCTTGGCCTGCGTCAGCAGCTTGCGGATATTGGCGATGGCAATTACATCGCGACGGAATGCAGGCCAGATCGCCAGGGTGAGCAGGCAAACCGCGAGCATCGCCGCTGCGCCGACAGCCAGTTGCTCCCAGAGCGGGCCGCCAACCGTGATGGATGCGTAATACGCGCATCCGCCCGCAATGCCGTACGCGGCCATGGCGCGCAGCGCATTGGTGAAGAGCGCTCCGACCGGCGCATCGGAAATCTTGCCGATCCATATCAGCGACAGCGGCCAGGTCAGCAATAATCCGAACGAGTAGCCGATTGCCACACCCATCGCGCCCCAGCGCGAGCCGACGAAGATGCAAGCGATCAGTACGATGCGGCTGACCAGCGAATACACCAGCTGCGCGCGCATCAATCCCCGCGCAAGGAACACCCAGTACGTCGCATAGGATGCCGTCTGGAAGATACCGCCCAATGTCAGCACCTGGAACAGCGGCACTGCCTCGCGCCATTGTTCGCCCAACACCAACACGATCAGCGGCATCGCCAGTGCGCAAGCGAACGCGAACAGCGCAAAGATCAGATGCACCATCACCGTCTGCCCACGCAGCAGGAACGCGCTGAAGCGTTCGCGGTCGTCTTGCAGTTGCGACAATACCGGCAACGCCACACTGGTCGCCGGCGCATTGATCTGATTCAACGGCATCATCAACAACTGGAATGCGCGGTTGTACAAGCCCAGCGCGTCGGGTCCGGTCCGCCAGCCGATGATCACCTGCCCTACGTTGCGACTGGCATAGCCTAGCAACTGCGCAGCCATGAGATTCCAGCCGAAGCTCATGAAATCGCGCATCGGCGCCGACCGCCGATAGCCACCTGGCAACCAGCGTGCGCAGCTCGCGGCGATGACGAAATTGACGATGGCCTGCACGACCTGCTGTACCACTAGCGCCCAGTAGCCCCAACCCAGCAACGCAGCGGCAACCGCGGCGCCCAGCCCCAATACCTGCGAACCGACGTCACTGAGCGCCACCTGCCCGAAGCGCAGCCCGCGGCTCAGGTGCGCGCGGTACTGCGTGGTCATGCCATTGATCAGGAAGGTGACTGCCAGTGACTGGGAAATCATCACCAGGGCCGGCTCTTTGTAGAAATTCGCAATCAGATGCGCCGACGCGAACACCACCAGCGACAGCAGAAAACCAATGCCGCTATTGATCCAGAACAGGTTATCGCGTTGCTCGCGGCTGACATGCTTGGCTTGCACCGCGGCAGCCGACAGGCCGAAATCGCGCAGGATCTCGGCAGCGCCGACGATGGCGGTGACCATTGCCATCAGACCGTAGTCGTAAGGCGTCAGCAAGCGCGCCAACAGAATGATGCCGCCGAACTGCACCACCATCTTGGCCGACTGCCCAAGCATGGTCACCGCTGCGCCCCCTGCAGCGCGCGAGCCCAGGCTGCGTTGCGGCGGCGGCGGTGTGGGAGATGTCATCGTAGGTGTCTCTGCAGTCACAGCGCGGCATCTCCATCCTTGCCCAACGCTTCCAGATAGGTGCGGTAATGCAATTGCCCGATCCGTGGCCAGTCGCGCTGCGATAGATCCGGCACCGGCCCGCGTGGCGCGGCACGTACCTTGTCCAGCATGCCTGTCAGCAGCGCCGCATCGAACTCGCCTTCATACAGGAAGACCCAACCGGGGCCGACTTCCTCGGCAATCGCTGCGTTGGATTCGCTCCACGGCGCCAGCACCGGACGCGCCAACGACAACGCCAGCAGCAAGGTGCCGGAGTTATGCATCTGTCGATACGGCAACACAACCAGTTCAGCCGCGCTGACTTCGCGCGCCAGCACCGGCTCTTCCACATATGCCAGCAATGCGGTGATGCGTGGGTCCTGCGCGCAGGCATCCTCGACCAAGGCACGCATCTGCGGCGTGGCCGGGTTGCCCACGATGCGCAGCGTAACGCGCGCATCGTGGACCTCACGCATGACGTCCAGCAAGGTTTCGACACCCTTATAGGGGCGAATCAGCCCGAAGTGCAGCAACCGCCCGGGAACCGTGCTGCCCTGCTCCATCGTCGCGAACCAGTCGCGATAGTGGCCGTGCAGGATCGTATCGGTGAACGGCGGACGCGACGGTGTGGTCGCATTGATGCGGATCCAGCGCCGTGTCAGCCGGTCGATCCAGCGCAGCAGGCGACGTTCGCGCCAGCCACGGTCTTCATGTGGCGCGAGATTGTGCAGGGTGCGCACCACCGGCGTACCGGTCAGTTGCAGCTTGAGCAACAACAAGGCAGCGCAGACCTGCTTGGCCAGGGTGCCGGCAGCGCTGGGATGGCGCAGCAGGTATTCGGGCCAATGCAGATGCAACACGTCGTAACGCGACAGCAATGCATCGCGCATCGAAAAAAAGCGCGGATGCACCGCGGCTGGTAGCGCGTCGTAAAGCTGTGTCAGGTACGGGTTGGTGCTGGCATTGGGTTTTTCGGTGGAAAACAGCACCGTGATCTGTGGCTGCGTTGCCGCACGCGTCATCGACGGAGAGGCCAGCGCGCTCATCGCACAGCCTCCTGCACGCGCGGGATGCCCAACGCATCGTGGTATTCGTCGATGTAGCGCCCGACCACATGCTTCCAGTCGTAACGGCTCACATAGGCCATGGACACCGTACGACGGGTGTCGAAATCGCTGTCGGCCTGCAGCGCAAGCGCCTGTACCTGGTCGGCTGCCGCTTCGATCCTGTCGCGACTGACGATCACGCCCTGGCCGGATTCGCTGGCAAGCCGCACGAACGGCGGAATATCGCTGAGGATCGGAATCAGCCCTGCACTCATCGCCTCGACCGCCGCAATGCCGAAGCCTTCATGCTGCGACAGGCAGACGAAGAACTGCGCTTGCCGCATCAGCGCGCGCAACTGTTCCTGCGAGGGCGACATGCTCAGCTGCACCTTGTCCTGCAGCCCACGTTCGGCAATCGCCTTGCGCAAATCGGCCTCGTTCAGATCGTACTCGCGGCCGGCGATGATCAGCCGCCATTGCGGGTCGCGCTTGAGCGCGGCTTGCAATAACTCAAGTGTTTCGATCAGTCCCTTGTTGACCGACCAACGCCCGAAATACAGCATCGTCCGGCCGGGCGTGGTCGCACCCTGCGCTGCATATTTCTGCACATCCACACCGTTTTCGATCACCCGCAGCCGCGAAGGCGACACCACCTTGGCGAAGAGATCGCCATCGTTTTCGCTGGTGGCGATCACACGTGCATACGCCAGTGCCGAGGCACGCGTGAGCGTTTGGAACCACAGCTGCTTCATCCGTGATGCGTAGGCGGTATGGAAAAAACCGCCATGCGTGGACACCACCATCGGCTTGCCGTGCAGTGGCTTGGTCAATGCCAGATAGTCGTAAAAAAAATCGATGCCGTGCAGATGTACGACATCGGCCGAACGAATCGCGCCAAGTACCGACGGCGCCAGTGGATAGCGCGACGATCCGCGATAGGAAATCCGCCGGATCGGCAGCCCTTGGTGCGTCTCTTGCGCCGCAAGCCGCGCACCGGGATCGGTGAACACGCGATCCAGCGTCACGACATCAACCGTATCGGCACTATTGGCTTGATGTTGGCGGGCAACATTGAGAACGACCTCCTCCATCCCTCCGATCGAAGGATGGAATTGGCGGACGACATGCACCACTTTCATTACGCCAATCTCCTTTGCCAGCCACGCGCACTCAGTTGCTGCGACGGCTGATGATTCTGAAAACTCGTCATTTGCGTTTCAATCCCAACATCCACGGCGCCACACGCACCAGCACCGCGCGCATCGGCACGCTTGTCGCGATCGCGAAAACGCTCAACCCCAACGCCCAGGCGGGCGTTCCGATTGCGCTGCGTGCGATCACGCCCGTACGTGCCACCAGGCTGGTGATCACCAAGAAGACCAACGTATGCGTGCACAGGATCAGCAAGGTATTGGTGCCAATCCACTGCACCCAGCGCAGGCGTCGAATGAAGTACGCGACGCAAAACGTCATCGCCGTCCCCAACAGGCTGACCAGCAGAAAGACGGCGGACGACTGCCCGAACTGCAGGTTGTTCACGTCCACCTGCCCGTTCCACCCGGCCAGCCACCACCACACTGCGGCCAACGGCACCAACGCCAGTGCCCACACGTGCGCGCCCAGCGATCGCAATGCATCGGCAAAGCGCGACAGCCAGCCGCCTATCGCAATGAAGAACAACGCGACCGGCAACACATCCAGCGCGAGCGGCAAACGCAACTGCAACGACGGGAACCAACTGGCCCATACCAGCGCCAGTGGCAAACTGATCGCCGCTACCGCGGCCGCACTCAATCGCGCACGCAGCGCAATGTAAGCGAGCGTTGTGACAAACAGCGCAGGTAGAAACCACAGCGCCGGAAGCACATACAGGCGTGAACCATTGGCCCACAGCAATCCCGTGAACGGGTGCCATAACGGACGCGCCTGTGGATGCCCCGCATGCCCGTCGATCGCAGCAGTCAACAACCACAGCGCATAGGCAACCATAAAGAAAGCGAGATACGGAACCAGCAACGTGCGCGCCAGCTTCGCAACCGTTGCACCCGTCAATGCCCGATGTCCAAACCGTTCGCCAACCCAGCCCGACAACACGAAAAACAGCGGCACATGGAAGCTGTAAGCGAACAGCTTGTAGGCTGGCGGCATTCCGCTGGCATGGCCCAGCACCACCAGCGCGATGGCCACCGCCTTCGCGGCGTCGATCTGCCAATCCCGCGTCGGCCGGGCATCTGCCGGGCTGTGCGCCTGCGCACCGTGCGGTGAAGAGAGTGCGCTTGTCATGCTCGAATGCCGCTCATGCCGCCACCCGGCGCGCACCCAGCGTCCACGGGGCGAAGCGCATCAATATCCAACGCAGCGGCACGCAGGCGACCAAGGCAAACAGTGTGACAAAAACCGCCCAGCCAAGCCCCGGACGCCCACTGCCGAATCCACCGGCCAGGGCCGCAACCCCGGACAACACGAAGAACACCAGCATATGGGTGCAAAGAATCAGCAACGTATTGCGGCCGATCCACTGCAGCCACGCCCAGCTCTGCACCAGCCGCGCTGCGCAGATCACCATCAACGAACCAAGCAACGCGCTCGCCAGGAACAGCGCGTGGTTGTGTCCGAATTCGAGCATATTGACGTCGATTCGTCCGTTGGCAGCGGCCAGCCAGGCCACCGCCAATGCCAGCACGACCGTTGCCAGCGCGCTGCCAGCCAACGACGTCGGCAGGCGCGGCGACACATAGATCAGCAAGGCGCCCAATGCATAGAAACACAGCGACACCGGCAGCACGTCCAAGCCGAAAAAAATCCGCACGTGCTGGGCAGGAAACCAGTTCATCCAGAACCACGCCACGATCAATGCCAGCACTGCGATCACTATTGGCGACAGCCAGCGGCGCAGCACCACATAACTCACCACGGTCACCAACATCGCCGGCAGAAACCACAGCGGCGGCTGTACGTACAGATCCGGGCCGATACCGGTGAACATCGCAACGATCGGCTCCCACCACGGATGACTGCCCCAGCGAGCGGCCTTCTCGCCGATGTTGCGTGTCAGCAACCAGTACGCGTAGCCCAACAGATAAAAGGTAACGTATGGCAGCAGCAGACTCCGCGCCTGCTTGCTGATCGTCTGCGTCAAGCCGGTATTGCGCGAGGCATAACCCGCCGCCAGCCATCCCGACACCAGGAAAAACAGTGGCACGTGGAAGCTGTAGGCAAACAAGGTCATGCCATGTGGAACGCCCTTGGCATGGCAGAACACCACCAGCAGGATCGCGATCGCCTTGGTGGCATCGATGCGCGGGTCGCGAGCGCGACCGGTGATGGCCACCTCCGCGCCGGCGGCCGGCAAGGCCGACAACGACGCCGGCGTTGCCGACACGCTCATCGTGATGCTCCCGCAGGCAATGGCAACTGCGCGCCATCTACCGTTGGATCGTCCTTGATCAGAGCAGTCGGCGTACCGGACGCAGACCAGGCCGGCAGCATGTGCCACATGCAACCACAAACGAACCACCATAATGCCGACGTCTTGATGGAGAAGTAGCCGTTGGACACCAGCAGGCTCAATGCGAACGCAAAAATCGCCAGGTTCTTGAACAGCTGTCCTTCCTTGCTCGGCATCAGCAGCAGGAACGAATAGGCCAGCAGAAAGGCCAGTACGCCCACGATCGATTGCGATGCGATGAAGTAGGAAATGCCGCTGTCGAAGTAGCGGTACGCCTGGTCGAAATCCAGGCCCATCCAGGACTCGAACGAGAGGTGATTCATCGAATACACGGTGAAGAACACTCGCCCCATTGTGGTGTCCTGATACGCGGTGATGCCGGTGACCCAGACCAGCAACCACGCGCTCACGATCACCAGCAGAAACACCAAGAACGCCAATCGCTGATCCAGCCGTTTCAATAGCGGCGACAGCAACACCATCAAGACACACGTGCCCGCCGCCAATCGTCCGTCGGAGGCCACTATCATGAACCCGATCAACCCCACCGACAGGATCAGCGCCGCCGGCCGCATCCATCGCCAGAACACGAGCAAGATTGCGGTAAAGAAGCAGATGTAGTTACCCATCGTCACCGGCTCGATGAACATCGAGGAGGCGCGTGGCAGGTTGGAGCCCGGCAGAAAATTGCGCTCGCCCGGCCGCGTGGCGCTGACGAACAGATTGCTGTCTTCGTTCCAGAAACCTTCGGCGCTCATGCCGCGCGCATTAACGAAGAAGCTCTTCGGATTGATCAGATCGCCGTACTTCACTGGCATCGCCAGCTCGAAGGCGGCAACCAGCGAAACGATGATCGTCATGCGGATGAAGAGTTTGGGCACCGAACCGGTGTAAGCCGAGCCAAGCACGACGAACGCGAACACCACCAGCGCATCGCGGAAGAACTTGGGGTCGATCTGCCAGTTCACCAAAAAACGCACGAACATCAGCGTGATGATCAAGCCGAGTCCGCTGATGATCAGCGCAATGCGCTTGCGACTGAGCGAGCCCATGCCCAGCACGAAGCAGGCCGCGTAGACCATGAACTCGACCGCATAGGTGATTACCGGTCGCACGGTGAATACGTTCGCGTTGATGAACGCCAGCACCAGGTTGTAACCCACGCCGACCAGCAATGTCAGCTCGATCAGCAGGTTGTGCCAGCGAACGCGGGTCTCTTCGCTCATTCGGATCAGCATGCAGACGCCTGCCTGAAAGGGGCGGCTGCCATGCAGCCGCCCGCGGCGCCGGACGCGCCAGGTCGCACGCTCCCCACCATCATCAGTACGCGGTCTTCTGTCCGAGCACGCGCACCGCAGTCAGCACGATGATGCGGATATCCAGCCACAGCGACCAACGACGGATGTAGTCGAGGTCGTACTGGATGCGCTTCTTCATCGTCCGCAGTTCCGGGGTCTCGCCGCGGAAGCCGTTCACCTGCGCCCAACCGGTGATACCAGGTTTGACGTAGTGACGCTGCATGTAATGGTTGATCAGCTTTTCATAATGGGTGTTGTGCTGCGCAGCGTGCGGACGCGGGCCCACGATCGACATGTTGCCGCACAGCACGTTGAAGATCTGCGGCAATTCGTCCAGGCTGCTGCGGCGCAGGAACGCACCGAAACGCGTGATACGTGCGTCGTTCTTGGTCGCCTGCTGGATCGCAGTGCCATGGTCGTCGTGCACACGCATCGATCGGAACTTGAACATGTAGAACTCGCGGCCACCCAAGCCATGACGGCGCTGGCGGAAGAACACCGGACCCGGCGAACTCAACTTGACGCCCACGGCGATCGCGGCCATCAGCGGCCACAGGCCCATCAGCGCGATCACGGCCAGGATCTTGTCCTGCAACGCCTTGGCCACCACGAAGTAATTGTCGCGGTCCACACCGCCCTGGCGCAGGTTGATCACCGGCACGTTGCCGATCTGCTCGCCGGACTGGTTTAGCAAACCGAAATCGAACAGGTCCGGCACCAGCTTGACGTTGATCGGGTAACGGTCCAGGCGCTGCAGCAGTTGCTTGATGTGGTCGCGCTCACCCAGCGGCAGCGAGATCCACACTTGCTCGACCTGGTTTTCCTTCAGATAGTCGATCAACGCCTCCGGCTCGCCGAGGCACGGCAGCGACTGGCGCTGTTCTGTCACGGCAATGTCGTACGGCGTGCGGAAGTAACCGACCAGGTTCATGCCGACCCACGAGTTGCGACTCAGATAATGGTTGATCTTCATCACCGGGTGACGCAGACCCACCACCACCACACGTTGGACGTCCACGCCCTGGGTACGCAGATGGTTCAAGAAGCCGCGCAGCACCGTGCGCGCCGCTACCAGCGAGGCCAGGCCACCGACGAACCACAGGCCGATCCAACCGCGCGACACATGTTCGCCCACCTGCACGATCAGCGCATGCACGGCGAACAACGCAAAGACGCCGCCGAACGCACCACCCAGCACCATCAATTCGCTCAACAGGCCACGGCCGCGCCAGCTGCGATACAACGGAAACAGCGCAAAGCAGATCACCGAATACAGCAGCGTGGTGGCGATCGCCAGACGATACGGCGCCGCCGGCACCCAGGAACCGAACACGATGCGGTAAGCGACCAGGCCGGACACCACCACCATGGTCAGGTCGAAGACGCGCAAAACCAGATCGGCCGCAGCCGAATATTTGGACAACAATCGCGGCGAGGAAGTTGTGTAAGTCGCGCTACTCAAGTCTGCCAAAAGCATGGGGATGTCCTCCAAACTCGATACGACGTATGCGGGGGAACATACAAATCGCACGCGAGCTTTCAATCATCTCCGTCAAGCGATCACCGCGGTAACTTACCGACCCCAGATCACTCGACAGCCCTTTGTTTCAACAGATACAAACCTTCAAACGAGGGAATCCAGAACATACTGGATCCCACCTTTTCCACGCTGAATCAGTTGTCACTTTAATTAACCATCGTTTTGCAACATCACGATGTCAGTTCAACCGCGTCTGCGGTCCATTGCCACGCAAGAAGTACCGCACAAGCGCCACGGCCAGACCTAGGAATACGCCAAAGATGAGTCCCAAAGCGAGGTTCAATTTCAGTTTCGGCGAAGTCTTCGACGTAGGCACATCTGCGGTATCGACGATGGTCACGTTGTTGGCGCCGACATTGCCAGCAACGCCGATTTCCTTGTAACGCTGAAGAAGCGCATCGTAGAGCTGGCGGTTGGTGTCGACGTCGCGCTTGAGCATGTTGTAACGGATGCTGCGACCCTGCAGATCGAGCTCGTTATTCCGCAACCCGGCGATGCGTTCGTTGAGTAACTGCTCCTGGTGCACCGACGCGTCGTAGGTCGCCTTCAACGACTGACGGACATTGATGACTTCACCATTGATCTGCCGACGCGACTCTTCAATCTGCGCCTTCAGACGCTGCATCTCCGGGTAGTCTGGCTTGAAGGTCGACAACTTTTGCTGGTATTCGGCGGTGAGACGCGCCTGCTCGCTGCGCAGGCTCTGAATCAATGGGCTGCTGAGCACTTGCGGCAACGACATGCCATCGCCGCTTTCTGCCTGGCGCCAGGCAGCCTCGGACTTGATGCGGGCATCCTGCGCGGACGCCAGCAACGCGTTGAGGTCAGTCAGGTTCTGCGCAGGCAGCGAAGGTTTGTCGTCGCCCACCGACACGATCTGCTCATCGGTCGAGTACGCAACCAGCGACTTTTCCGAATCCTCCACCTTGCCACGCAACTGCTCCAATCGCTCTGCAAGGAACTTGGTCGCGAAGGAGGACGCCCTCATGCGGCGCTCTTGCGTACTGATGATGAACATCTTCGCGTACGTATTGGCGATCTTGGCCGACAGCACCGGGTCCGGCGAATCGTAATTGACGTAGACCAGACGGGAATTGAGGATGGGCTCGACCACCAGGCCGGCCAGCAACGTATCGGTCAGGCTGCGCTCGATGATCGCCTGACGCGAATCCACCGACTTACCCGCCTCTGGATTCTTCGCCGCCGCCTTCTCCAAGGCCTCATCCACCTGCTCCTTGAACGCCGGCTCCTTGTCGAGCTTGGCTTCGCGGATCACCGCACGCGCCAGCGAACGGCTCTGCAGCAACTGATACTGGGTCTGGTAGAAATCGCGATCCTGCGGCGATTCCACCGGCATGAGGTTGTCGACATTCACCACATTGAGCGAATCGCGCTCGATCTGCAACGTGCTGGTCGCGCGGTACTTCTCCGGCATCAGCAGCGTGATGCCCAGCGCCAACAGAAAAGCCGCCACGGTGATCGCGATGATCAGCCAACGCTGCGAGACCAGGGCGCGCCAGTAGTCGAGCAAGCTCACATCGGCAAGTTCGAGATGCCCGTGACGATGCGACGAAGAGGAACGATTGTCGGAATTCATACTCATCGGTAAGCGCGCCACACCATCACAAGAGGAGTCAGTTCCAGCATGGTGCGCAACCACACACGCGCATCCGAGCGGTACACCACGACGATGTCGCCGCCGTAAATCTCAGGATCCGGATTGGTCCCCTTTTCGATCTCGGCCAGGTCGAACCGCGCGATCATCTTTTGCCCATTGACCACACGGAACACGATGACGTTGCCGCGGCTGGCTACGGTACTAACGCCTTTCGCCTGCGCCACGGCCTGCTGGAGGGTCAGATTGGCCCCGATGACCGGGTAGATCCCGGGCTCAGTGACAGCGCCCGTCACGGTGACGCGGCGACCGTTGGATTCCTGCACGAACACCGAGACCTGGGGATTTTGCAGGTAACCATTGTGATACCGGTCGGCCACCATCTTTTCCAGCTCGCCGACGCCCATGCCCGCCGCATTCACATCGCCGATGAGCGGCAACGAGATGTGGCCGTTCTGATCGATACGGACCTGTCGTTCCAGGTCGTCGATCTGGAACACCTTGACCAGCAGCAGATCGCCTGGAGAGAGCCGATACTCGGGCTGCACTGCAGACATTGCGAGCGGATCGGGAAGCGGCAACGACGTCGCCATGTCTTTCCCGGTGCTGCAAGCGCCGAGTGTCATCGAGCAGATCAACGCCAAGCTGAGCGTTTGGCAAAATCGTCCGATCAGTTTCTTCATGCGTGTGGCTGGCTGCCTCGGTTGGGTGGGACAGGAGCTCGCGCAGCATTCGACCGGCCAAACACGCCAGCAAGAACGTACGACGGAGAGTTCATCCCAAGACATCGGGATCACGACAGGGTAAGGCGTGTTGCACTGCACTATGGCACAGAAAGATTGCACTGCAAGACACTACACGCCATTTTTTTGACGGCGTTGGCCTATTGATTCAAGTTCGTCGATGCCGCGTTAACGGTCTGTGATCCACGTTGTGGTCTGAACCGGATGTTTCGGAGCAATTTCGGGCACTTAGCACCATTTCGTAGCCCTAGTCCATAGCGAACTGGACTGCAAAAATCAGGCGCTAGCTGAGCGTTCATACTTCAGCACCAATATGCCGATCTACATATACAGCGTAGCAAGCACTGACATCAAAACGTAATGTTGCCCTGCAACAAAAAAGCCCACGACGTGCCGTCATGGGCTTGAGGTTTGGTCGGGGTAGCCGGATTCGAACCGACGACCACTAGTCCCCCAGACTAGTGCGCTACCAGGCTGCGCTATACCCCGAAGATGCTGCATCCGCCGCGAGGGCGGCCTGCGATTATAGCGGCTTTGTGAAACGTTTTCCTAGCGCCGCAGCAGTTGCAGGACTTCTTCCAGTTCCATCCGCACCTGCTTGATGATCTGATTGCTCAACGCAGACTCGCTCTTGGCGCCATCGCCTTCCAGGCGCAGTCGCGCGCCGCCGATGGTATAGCCCTGTTCGTACAACAGACCGCGGATCTGCCGCACCATCAGCACGTCATGACGCTGGTAGTAGCGCCGGTTGCCACGCCGCTTGACCGGCTCCAGGCTGGGAAATTCGGTTTCCCAATAGCGCAGCACATGCGGTTTGACGTCGCATAGCTCGCTTACCTCACCGATGGTGAAGTAACGCTTGGCCGGGATCGGCGGTAGCTCGCGATTACTGCCCGGATCCAGCATATGCCTCCACCCGTTCCTTGAGTTTCTGGCCGGGGCGGAAAGTCACCACCGTCCGTGCCGAAATCGGAATTTCTTCGCCGGTCTTGGGATTGCGACCGGGCCGTTGATTCTTGCGCCGTAGATCGAAGTTGCCGAAACCGGACAGCTTCACCTGACGACCCTGCTCCAGCGCATCGCGCAGCACATCGAAGAACGCGTCGACAAATTCCTTTGCCTCACGCTTATTCAGACCGACCTCGTCGAACAGACGTTCGGCCATCTCAGCTTTCGTCAATGCCATGCCAATCCCCTGGTTACCGCCTCAACTCCGGATCCGGGCGCGATGCTCGCGCTCGATCACGGCCACCACATCGGTGACGACCGCATCCACGTCCCGGTCGGTGAGAGTGCGCGAGTTATCCTGCAAAATCAAGCCCATAGCCAGACTCTTGAAACCTGGCTCGATCCCCTGCCCGACATAGCGGTCGAACAACTGCACCTCGCGCAACAACGGCCCGACCGTGGTCCGCACACTGGTCGATACTGCCGCCCAGCTCACCTCTTCCGGAACCAGGAAGGCCAGATCGCGGCGTACCGAGGGGAAGCGCGACAGCTCGCCGGCACGCGGCAGCGCCCGCTGCACCAACGGCGCCAGCTGCAGTTCAAATGCGATCACGTTCACGTCGATATCCAGCGCCTTGGCCAGGCGCGGGTGCACCTGTCCGATCCAGCCGATGCAGCCACCGTCACGGTAGATATCGGCCGACCGGCCCGGATGCCCGAAGGGCTGCGTCGACGGATGGAACTCCAACTGCGCACCGCTGGCCGCCGCCAGTGCCATCAGGTCACCCTTGAGATCGTGGAAATCCACCTTGCGCGCGGCCTCACCCCACTGCAGCGCCAGCGCATCGCCGCACACCGCTGCGGCAAGGTGCTGCGATTCCTGCGGTGCGGCGCCGGCATCAGCGGCAGCCGCGAACACCTTGCCCAACTCGAACAAGCGCACCCGCCCGGCCTGACGGGCAGCGTTGCGGCCCAATGTGGCGACCAGGCCCGGCAACAAGCGCGGGCGCATGATCGCCAGCTCCGCACTGAGCGGATTGGCCAACGGCACCAAGCCATCGGTGAACTGCCAGCGCTCCAGCAATCCGGCATCGACGAAGGCGTAGTTGATGGTTTCCTGCAGCTCGCGCGCCACCAGCTGGCGACGCACACTGAGTTCGTCCAGTTGGGTCTCGCTCGGCATCGCGATGCGACTGGCGCCACCGGGCAGCGTGGTCGGCACCCGGTCGTAACCGTGGATGCGCGCCATCTCTTCAATCAGGTCTTCTTCGATCGCAATATCGAAGCGCCGGCTCGGCGCCATCACTTCCCAGCCGTCGGCAACTGCATCGACTTGCATGCCAAGCGCGCGCAACATGCGCACGACATCGGCATCGTCGATGTGGATGCCGAGCACGCGTGCAATGCGCGCGCGACGCAGCAGAATGCGCGCCGGCTGCGGCAGATGCTGCGGCAGTTGCGCATGCACCACTGGCCCGGGCGTACCACCGGCCAACTCCAGTACCAGACGCGTGGCGACCTCGATCGCTTGCGGCGGCAATGCCGGATCCACGCCACGCTCGAAACGATGCCCGGCATCGGTATGCAGGCCGAGTTTGCGGCCACGGCCCATGATCGCGGCCGGATCGAAATACGCCGACTCCAGAAACACATTGCGCGTGGTGTCGGTGACGCGCGTGTCCAGCCCGCCCATCAATCCGGCCAGCGCCACAGGGCGGTCGGCATCGGTGATGGTCAGGAAGCTATCGTCCAGCGTGGCCTGACGCCCATCCAGCAGCGCCAACTGCTCGCCGGCACGCGAGTGGCGTACGCCGATGGGGCCGTGCAACGTGTCCAGATCGAAGGCATGCATCGGCTGGCCAAGTTCCAGCATCACGTACTGGGTGATATCCACCAGCAACGACACCGGGCGCACGCCACTGCGGCGCAGCCGCTCGGCCAACCACACCGGCGTTTTCGCGGCCGGGTCGATCCCTTCGATCACACGCCCGCAATACCGCGGCGCCTCCTTGCCGGCATCCAGCTCGACTGCCAACGTGCGCGTTGACGCCGGCGCCACGACACCGGCGTCGAATGCCACCACTTCGCTGGCGCACGCGGCGGCCACGTCGAAGGCGATGCCGCGCACGCTGAAGCAATCGGCGCGGTTTGGAGTGAGTTTGATCTCGATGCTGGCATCGGGCAGCCCCAGATAGTCGGCAAGCGCCTGCCCCACCGGCGCATCGTCCGGCAGTTCGAACAGGCCGGAGGCATCGCTATCCAAACCAAGCTCCTTTGCCGAACACAACATGCCGTTGGACGCCACACCGCGCAGCTTGGCAGCCGTAATGGTCAGCTCGCCGATCTTCGCCCCGACCAGTGCCAACGGCGCCACCAGACCGGCACGCGCATTCGGCGCGCCACACACGATCTGCAGCAACTCGCCCTGCCCTGCATCGACGCTGCAGACCTGCAGACGATCGGCTTCAGGATGGCGCACCGCCTCGACGATACGCGCCACCACCACCTGGCAAAGCGACTCGCCCAGCGGCGTGACCTCTTCGACTTCCAGACCGATCGCCGTCAGCGTCGTGGCCAGTTCGTCGCGCGTGGCCTGGATCGAAACGTGGCTGCGCAACCAATTTTCAGAGAATTTCATGAGGAGCCGGGATTCGGGAATCGGGATTGGGGATTCGTACAAAGCAGCAGGTCGGAACGGTGCGGAACAGGGTCGCTGTTGCAAATCCCCAATCCGAATCACCAATCCCCGCCGTCAAGCAAACTGCCGGAGAAAACGCACATCGTTCTCGAAGAACGCGCGCAGGTCGTTGACGCCGTAACGCAGCATCGCAAAACGCTCCACGCCCAGACCGAAAGCGAAGCCGGTGTAACGCTCCGGGTCGATGCCGACGCTGCGCAGCACGTTCGGGTGCACCATGCCGCAGCCCAATACTTCCAGCCAGCGCGTGCTGCCGTCGGGCTGCTGCCAGGCAATGTCCACTTCCGCACCCGGCTCCACGAACGGGAAATAGCTGGGGCGGAAACGCATTTCGAAATCGCGCTCGAAGAACGCACGCACGAACTCGGACAAGGTGCCCTTGAGGTCGGCGAAGTTGGAGTGCTCGTCCACCAGCAGGCCTTCGACCTGATGGAACATCGGCGAGTGGGTCTGATCCGAATCGGAGCGATACACCTTGCCGGCCGCAATCATGCGCAGCGGTGGTTTGTGCGCATCCATGTAACGCACCTGCACGCCCGAGGTATGGGTGCGCAGCAGACGTCCATCGCCGAAATAGAACGTGTCGTGCATCGCGCGCGCGGGATGGTGCAGCGGGAAATTCAGCGCTTCGAAGTTGTGCCAGTCGTCTTCGATTTCCGGTCCGTCCGACAGCTCGTAGCCGAGCCGCGCGAAGATTTCGACGATGCGCTCCAACGTGCGCGTCACCGGATGCAGACCACCGCGCTCGCTGCGGCGGCCCGGCAAGGTGATGTCGATGCGTTCGCCGGCAAGACGGGCGTCCAGCGCCGCGGTTTCCAGCGTGCTCTTGCGCTCGGCCAACGCCGCCGTCAGCGCGTCGCGCGACAGATTGATCGCCTCGCCTGCCGCCTTGCGTTGATCGGCTGGCAACGTGCCGAGCTGCTTGAGTTGGGCGGTGATGCTGCCGCTCTTGCCCAGCAAGGCGACACGCAAGGCTTCCAGTTGGTCCGGCGTCTGTGCGGCGGCGACATCGGCCAGCGCGCGCTCGGTCAGGGATTGAATCTCACTCATTGCACTTGCGCCTCAACTGCTAGCCGAACGGTGTTTCCGGGTGCACCGGAACGCATTGTCACTGCATTGCTCTGCCATCGCCCACTTGGCCGCTTCGCAAAAACGCAAAAGGGGAAGGACTCGCGCCCTTCCCCCTGCATCTATGCGTTTCCACGCATCGAAAGCATCCGCACCGAGGTGCGACTACTGACGATGACCCGCTTCTGTCAAAAGTCCGCACATGGATATGCGGGCTCTTGCGAGGGACTCGCACTATGCCGCCAGCGCGCCCTTTGCCTTCTCGGCCAGCGCGGCAAAGCCGGCGGCGTCGTGCACGGCGATATCAGCCAGCACCTTGCGGTCCAGGGTGATGCCAGCCTTGAGCAGGCCATTCATGAAACGGCTGTAGCTCAGGCCGTTGATGCGGGCAGCCGCGTTGATGCGGGTGATCCACAGCGAACGGAAATTACGCTTCTTCTGCTTACGACCAATATAGGCGTACTGCTGTGCCTTGATGACCGCCTGCTTGGCAACGCGGAACACCTTGCGGCGAGCGTTGTAGTAACCCTTTGCCAGGGTCAGAATTTTCTTGTGGCGGCGACGCGCCTGTACGCCACGCTTTACTCGTGCCATGGGTCAGTCCTCAGAGGTAGGGAAGCATACGGTCAAGACGGCCAGCGTCCTCGGCACGGACGTGATTCGTCTGCCGCAGGTTGCGCTTCCGCTTGGTCGCTTTCTTCGTGAGGATGTGGCTACGGTTGGCATGGCCGCACTTGTACTTGCCGGAGGCGGTCTTGCGGAAACGCTTGGCCGCCGCCCGGTTGGTCTTGATCTTGGGCATTGCAATGTCCTTGATGGTGTTTTGTCACTGACACGGGCGGCAGTCTTGCGACCACACTTTCCATCCTTGCCCTTGCCTGCTTGTAAGTCCTTGATCGAACACGATCCGGACAGGTCCTGTGCCGCTTGCACGGCTCCCGGCAAAACCGGGCCGCGCAGTCTACCCGTTGCCGGGAATTCTTGCAAATCGATGGACTCGCAACCATGGCGGACCCAGTCGGGCCCAGCATGGTGCGGAATCAGATCTTCTTCTTCGGCGCGATCATCATGACCATCTGACGCCCTTCCAGGCGCGGACGGGATTCGATGACGATGTCTTCGCCCAAGTCGGCCTCGATGCGTGCTGCCATCTCGCGGCCGAGCTCCTGGTGGCTCATCTCACGGCCACGGAAGCGGATGTTGACCTTGACCTTGTCGCCCTCTTCCAGGAAACGGCGCATGTTGCGCAGCTTGATCTGGTAGTCGCCCTCGTCCGTGACCGGACGGAACTTGAGTTCCTTGATCTCGACCTGCTTGGTCTTCTTCTTGGCCTCGTTGGCCTTTTTCTGCTGCTCGAACTTGAACTTGCCGAAATCCATGATCTTGCAGACCGGCGGATCGGCCTGCGGCTGGATTTCGACCAGATCCAGGCCTTCTTCTTCGGCCTTGGCGAGCGCTTCGTCGCGCGACAACACGCCGACCATCTCACCGTCGCTGCCGATCACGCGAACGCGCGGCACACGGATTTCTTGGTTCTTGCGGTTCTGTTTGTTGTCAGGGGTACTGATATTGCAATCTCCCAGGGGAATCGAACCGGCGCATCCGGATCATCCAGACCGGCCGGGGTTGGCTCACGCTGCCTGCTCTGCCTGCAGGCGTTCGATGAAGGAAGAGACCGTCATGGTCCCGAGGTCCTCCCCCGAACGCGTCCGCACGGCGACTGCGCCATTTTCCTTCTCGCGGTCACCGACGACGAGCAGGTACGGCACGCGTTGCAGCGTATGCTCGCGGATCTTATAACCGATTTTCTCATTACGCAAATCGGCGTTGACACGGAAGCCTTGATTTGCAAGGGTTTTCCGAACCGAATCCACATAGCCTGCCTGTGCGTCGGTGATATTTGCGACAACGACCTGGACTGGAGCGAGCCATGACGGGAAAGCGCCGGCGTGGTGTTCGATCAGGATGCCGATGAAACGCTCCATCGAACCGACGATGGCCCGGTGCAGCATCACCGGATGCTTCTTCTGGCTGTTTTCGTCCACATACTCGGCGCCGAGGCGGCCCGGCATCATGAAATCGACCTGCATCGTGCCCAACTGCCAGGTGCGGCCGATCGCGTCCTTGAGGTGGTACTCGATCTTGGGGCCGTAAAAGGCGCCCTCGCCCGGCAGTTCCTGCCACTCCACCCCACACACGCCCAGCGCACTGCGCAGCGCCGCTTCGGCCTTGTCCCAGGTGACGTCGTCGCCCAGGCGCTTTTCCGGGCGCAGTGCGATCTTGATCTCGATGTCGTCGAAGCCGAACGCGGTGTAGACCGCCAGCGCCTGCTGGTGGAAGGCGGTGACTTCCGCTTCGATCTGCGATTCAAGGCAGAACACGTGCCCGTCGTCCTGGGTGAAGCCGCGCACGCGCAGGATGCCGTGCAGCGCGCCGGAGGGCTCGTTGCGGTGGCAGGCACCGAATTCGCCGTAGCGGATCGGTAGGTCGCGGTAGCTGTGCAGGCCCTGGTTGAACACCTGCACGTGGCCGGGACAGTTCATCGGCTTGACCGCGTAGGTACGCTTCTCCGACTCGGTGAAGAACATCGCGTCCTGGTAGTTGTCCCAGTGGCCGGATTTCTGCCACAGCGACACGTCCAGGATCTGCGGGCAGCGCACCTCGCCGTAGCCGCTGTCGCGGTAGACCTTGCGCATGTACTGCTCGACCACCTGCCACAGCGACCAGCCCTTCGGGTGCCAGAACACCAGACCGGGCGCTTCTTCCTGCAGGTGGAACAGGTCCTGCGCCTTGCCGATGCGGCGGTGGTCGCGCTTGTCGGCTTCTTCCATGCGCAGGATGTAGGCATCGAGCTGCTTCTTGTCGGCCCAGGCGGTGCCGTAGATGCGTTGCAACTGCTCGTTCTTGGCATCGCCGCGCCAGTAGGCGCCGGAAATGCGGGTCAGCTTGAACGCCTTGAGGAAGCGCGTGTTGGGCACGTGCGGGCCGCGGCACATGTCCACGTATTCCTGGTGGTAGTACAGGCCCATCGCGGTGACGTCATCGGACATGTCCTCGATCAGGCGCAGCTTGTACTCCTCGCCGCGCTGGGCGAACACATCGATCACTTCCGCGCGCGGAGTGACCTTTTTGATCACGTCGTAGTCCTGCGCGATCAGTTCCTGCATGCGCTGCTCGATCGCCGCCATGTCTTCGGGCGTGAACGGGCGCTCGCTGTAGATGTCGTAATAGAAGCCTTCGGCGATGACCGGGCCGATCACCATCTTGACCTTTGGGTACAGCTGCTTGACCGCATGCCCGACCAGGTGGGCGCAGGAGTGGCGGATGATTTCCACGCCTTCGGCGTCCTTGGCGGTGATGATGCGCAGGCTGGCGTCATGGTCGATGACGTCGCTGGCGTCGACCAGCTGGCCATCGACCTGGCCGGCGATGGTGGCCTTGGCCAGGCCGGCGCCGATCGACTGGGCGACCTGCATGACCGAGACGGGGGATTCGAATTCGCGGCGGCTACCGTCGGGGAGCGTGATGTTGATCATGGGCAAGAATGAGGTCTGGGCTGGCTGCAGCGGTCGGCTGCCATGAGAGCTCTGGCCATTGCTGGACAGGCTCGGAAAGAACGTACGAAAAGTGCTGCGGAAACCAACGGCACGCGGGCGCTAGCTGCGCTGGGGCCGGTCCGGGCAACGATGGGCGGTGGTAGTGCTCATGTCGCACGCTGGGCCGGCGCGGAGCGCGGGCCACCTTCTCGCAAGGGATCTTGGACGTGAATGGTAAACCAATCAGACGGCTGCTGCGTGCAGTGGAACGGCACCAGCGGGCACATGGCATGATGCCGGCCACTTGTCCTGCCCGTCCGACCACGACCATCAGGGTTAAAGCAACCTCGCTGGATATCGCCTACGTGGTAATCCCCCCGCCTTTAGCGTTCGCCAAAAGTGGAGCTACGCGGCCATCGCCAATTTCATTGCTGGGGTGAACCGCCCCGGGATTCCTGGAGGCTCCAACTCTTGAGAGGATGGATTGATGACCAAGCCAGTGAAGTATTCCCAGGAAGTCCGGGAGCGCGCGGTGCGGATGGTGCTGGTGGCGCTCAACACCGGCATGCGCCGCGGCGAGCTGCTTGCCTGGACTGGGCAGACGTCAACCTGCCGGGCAAGCTCGTCACCGTCATGGTGGCCAACGCGAAGAGCCGCAAGGCCCGCCATATCCCGCTCAACAGCGAGGCACACGACACGCTCGCGCGCTGGGCCCAGCAAGACGCCGGCACCGGGCTGGTGTTCCCTTCGCCCAGGACAGGCCTGCGCATGGACAACATCAGCAGCAGCTGAGAGGAACTGTGCGACGCGATCGCCCTGCCCGGCTTCCGCTTCCACGACCTACGCCACGCATTCGCCAGCCGCCTGGTGATGGCCGGCGTCGACCTAAACACCGTGCGCGAGCTGCTCGGGCACTCCGACATCCGCATGACGCTGCGCTATGCACACCTGGCGCCAGACAAGCTGGCCGAGGCAGTAGGACGGCTACAGAGTTGACAGGCACGCAACCTGCGCGTACATTTTTCTGTACATACAAGGACCACCCCCATGGACACCATCTCCTACACCGCCGTACGCGCCTCCCTTGCCGACACCATGGACCGGGTTGTCAACGATCACGAGCCGGTAATCATCACCCGTAACAGCCGCGAGCGAGCGGTGGTCATGCTTTCCCTTGAGGATTTCAAGGCAATGGAGGAAACCGCCTACCTGCTGCGCAGCCCTATCAATGCACAGCGGCTGCTTGAGTCCATCACGCAGCTCGACGCCGGCAAGGGTCAGGCGCGGGAACTGCTTGAGTGACGATCCAGTTCTCGGATCATGCCTGGGACGACTACCTCTACTGGCAACAGACCGACAAAAAGACCTTGAAGCGAGTTAACGAGCTCATCAAGGCAATTCAGCGCGAGCCGTTCGCCGGCATCGGCAAGCCCGAGCCTTTGCGACACGCACTGGCAGGCTATTGGTCCCGTAGGATCACCGACGAGCACCGGATCGTCTACAAGGCCGAAAATGGTGCTGTCGTGATTGCGCAGATCCGCTACCACTACTAACGCTGAATTTCGGGCTTCCTCAGATTGAGAAAGCCGACCCCATTACCTGCACCGCAGGGAATTTCCGCCGTAGGCAGGAA
>NZ_FLTX01000052.1 GCF_900092025.1 Xanthomonas bromi | reverse complement strand
TAAGCCAAGGCAACGCGACTAAGGGAGTTTTGACGAGTTTGCGCGAAAGTGCCGGGTAGGCGTTTCGAATATTCTCGTATAGGTCTGACAGTAACTCAGGACCCGAGCGGTTGATTGTCGTCTGCATAAAGAACAAAAATCCTCATTGCTAACGAGCGCTGCCGTAGGTGTCGCCTGCCTGACAGGCCTTACGTTGATGGGCTCTGTTGTATCGTGACCCACCGTCAAATCCAGGGCCATTATTGGGCAGAGATTCGGCACCTCGCGATTCGCTTGGGAGCCGTGTACTCGGGTAATTTCCGCAGGGGTGTTCGATACCAATGCATTGGGGGGACGTTCCTCGTTTTAGAAGCGCCGGCATGCTTTGTTTGCTCCGTGCATCGGCCAGCAACAAACACCAATGCGCGCTCAGGCGCTGCTGTCGCAGCCGGCCGTTGAAGCTTTCCATCATCGCGTTGCGATCTCCTGCGGTGACCGTAGAATCAAGTTTGGCGGGGAGCTCTCTGAATGTCTTTGCTGCACCGAAGCCATGATTGGGAAGGCGAAGCATTGACACGGGGAATTCCCGAAGCTTCAACAAACGGCGGCTCATCTGTCTGCCGGCATTCCGACTTCGGTATCCGTAAGAAAGCGTCCACTGCGGAACTCTGCAATCAAGTCGCGGCCATAAGCCTGCTCACAGTGCAGGAGCACGACAAGATCAATCAGCTTAGAGCCGCTAACAAAACCCTTGAATTTTGTTGAGTCGGCGGCAACATTGTCGACATGACACGTCGCAAAGAGATCCCTATTGCGCTGTGGAAGCGCATCGAGTCACTGATTCCGCAGGTCAAGCCTTCCCCCAAAGGTGGACGACCTCGTGTCAGTGATCAGCAGGCCCTCAACGGCATCGTCTATGTGCTGCGCACGGGCATTGCGTGGGAAGACCTGCCTTCGGAACTTGGATATGGT
>NZ_FLTX01000061.1 GCF_900092025.1 Xanthomonas bromi | reverse complement strand
GCTCGCCATAGAGGCGCCTGCCTGCGCGTCACCGGCAAGAAGGCCACCGGCGGCACCGAACAGAGCGGCCATGCCGCTCACAAGCGCCGATTCGACTTCACTACCGGGACTAATGCCATTACGTTGCAAAGCCTCGGCAAATCTAGAGAGTGCATTCTCGCTAACAAGCACGCCACCTGCGGCTGCCAATACGTTACCGCCAGATGCCGCTGCTGCGAGCGCACCGGCAGCAACTTGCGTGATTTGCTTAGCAGTTCCTTTGTCGTTCCAGCTCGTCAAATTTTGCTTGGCATCTACCAATCGACCACGGGCTTCGGCCGCCGCCGCTGCGTCACCATCACGCTCGGCGACAGACAAATCATTCATCGCTTGGTCTGCAGCTGCTGCTGCCTGCCCCCGCTTGTAGGCAATTAGTTCTTTGGCAGACCGCAACGCAACTTCGCCAGCTGCCTGAGCAAGCTCTTGCTGCTCGGCAAGTTTTTGTTCGTCAAAAATCTCCTTCAGGCCAGACTGCTGCAACTCGGTCGCACCACGATCCAATCCTGCCAGCGCAGATGCGTCTCCGTTGCGGATCTGGATCGAGCCGGCGGCGATGTCGCTCTTGGTCGTGCTGCTCGAGCTGTCGCTGGCATTGCCCAACATGCTCAACCCGGCACCAACGGCTACGCTGGCCATGCTGCTACCCGTGCCGCCAGCCACCGATACGCCGCTGGTCTTGTACTCGGCTTTGTTCTGCAGGTCCTCGACCGTCAGGCTGTCGGTAGACAGCCGATTGAGGCTGGAATCGGCTGCACTGGCAATTGCGCCACCCACCAACTTCGTCTTGCCGCCCACCGTGATGTCGAAGCCGCCATTGCCAGCCTGGATGCCGCTCTGTTCGGTCACGCTGGTGTAGCTGCTATTGACCTTCTGTTCGCTGTAGCTGCCGCCGCTTCCCGAGCCAGTCGCCAGGGTCAGGCTAGCCTGTTGCTGCTTGCTCTTGTACTCGTTGGTGTCCTGCTCGCTCTTGATCAGCAGATCACCGCCGACATTGGCTAGCACCTTGTTGCCGATGGCTTGTGCGCCTTGGATTGTGGTGTCGTTGCCGCTGACCAGGGTCAAAGTGTCGTTGGCCGTTATGACGCTTTCCGTGCGTAGATCGCTGTTGCCCTTGGCGCTGCCCTTGCCCGCTGACACCGACAGGTAATAGCCGGTGACTGCACCAACACTGATGCCGATCTCTCCACCTGCATTCTTGTTCTCGGACTTGGTTGTATTGGTTTCTTTGTTACTCAGCAGGTTCAAATTGTTTGCCGCAGCCAAGGCCACGTTTTCGCCGGAAATCTTGCTTCCGATGAGATTGAGATCGCCACCGGTCGCGGCAATGGTGACGTCGCCATTGCTGAGGATGCGGCTACCACCGTTGGTCTCTTCATGTGTGCTTGTCTTACTCGACGAACTGCTGGCACCGATGCCAAGGCGCAAGCTCACCCCCGTCGCATTGGCGGCACCTTGCGCACCATCGGCTGCGGCGGCGCCTGTCTTTGTCATGTTTCCGGCAACCGCTTGGCCGTCGTAGCCCTTCAGGCCATTGCCGACCAGCCCCACGGTGTCGCTGACCGCATAGCCTGCCTTGGCGGCATAGAGCGCCTTCAGGCGATCGTCTTCGACCTCCGAGCCCCGCTTGACTGCGCCGTAGATCGCCTGCGCGGCGTCTACAGCCCCACCGGTCAATCCCAACGTAATGCCGGCGCTCTGCTGCTTAGACGTCTGCACCGTATCCACGGTATTTTCCGCCGCGGCAATCGTGACCTCCTTACCCACGATGGTGGTGCTGGTGGCGCTCAGTACATCGCTACCGGTGATGGACACCTTGTTGCCAGCAGTCATCGTCACCGCGCCGTCGGTACTGCCGACCAGACTGCCGGTATTGGTGACCTCGGTGACGTCCAGACCATCGGTGTTCTTTGTGACGCCCAGGGCGACGCTGAATCCGCCACCGCCGTAAAGACCAGACTTCTTGACGGTCTTCTCATGCTCTTCGCTACGTGTGTTCTGCACCGTATCCAGCATGAGGTTGTTGCCAGCGGCCAGTACCACATCGCCAGTGCCAGCGACCTGCGCGCCCTGCGACAGCAGATCGTTACCCGCCGCAATCTGCACCGTGTCGCCACTGAGCGTGGTGGTGACCGCCACGTTGTCCTGCCACTCATCATGCGTGGTGGTCATCTTGCTGCTGAACGTACCCTTCTTCTTCTTGGTCATGTCCTGCACGGCGTCGTGCTGCTCGCTCGCTGCGAACAGGTTGACGTCGTTGCCGGCGGCCAGGGTGATGCCGCCGTCCTTGGTGGCAGCCGATGCGGCGGTGAGAGTGATGTCGTTGCCCGCCTGCATAGCGAGGTTGCCGCCGGCGGTGAACTCGGTGCCGTGGACGGTTTCGTCGCTGGTGCTGATGGTCTGCTTGAAGCGCTTGCGCGTTTCCTCCGTGGTGCTGGTATCGACCGTGGTCAACGTGCTGGCATTGATGTCGTTGCCAGCGCTGATTCCTAGGCCCTTACCGGCGTCCAGCTTGGCAGCAACCAAGTTCACGTCGTTACCGGCGCTGAAGATCAAGTTGCCGCCGGCGGTGAGCGCTTGCTGGTCGATGCTCTGGGTGGTCATGGTGGTGCTGACGCGGGTCTTGCCGTTGCGCGAGTTGTAGCTGTTGGTCTCGCTGTCGTTGAGCACCGACTCGACGTTGAGGTTGTTGCCCGCTGCAGCGATCAGATCACCGCCGGCCTTGACCTCGGCCTGGCGGATGGTCAGATCGTTGCCGGCGGCCAGCTGCAGGCTGTCGCCGGTGCTGATGCTGGTGCTGGTGGCAACCTTGCCGTCCAGACCGGTGGTCGGGGTCAGCGACAGGTTGTTGCCTGCGTGCAGGGCTGCACTGCCGCCGGCCGCGACGGTCACGCCATGCAGTTGCAGGTCATTGCCTGCGGAGACGATCAGGTCCTTGCCCGTGGTTACCGACACGGCGTCGCCGCCGCGCAGCAGGCCGTTGTCGTCGCGCAAGGTGCTGGGCGTGAGGCTGAGATTGTTGCCTGCGATTAGCGCCGCACTGCCGCCGGCATGCACGCGGGTGCCGGTCAACGTCATGTCGTTGCCGGCCATCAGTTGCAGCGTGTTGCTGGCCGTGATGCCCGACAGGATGCCGACACCGTTGATGGCCTTGGCCGCTTCGCTGACCAGGTTGTTGCCGGCCACCAATGCGACATCGCGGCCCTGGATCTGGCCCTGATTGAGCAGGTCGTTACGCGCTTCCAGCGCCACGCTGCCAGTACCGCTGATGCGGCCCTGGTTGAGCAGATTGCCGGCGGTGACGCTGACATCGGCACCGGCGATGACGCCCTGGTTGCTCATGGCGTTGGTGGCATTGAGCTCGACATTGCCACCAGCAATCAAGGCGCCATTGCCGCGCAACTGCAGCGAGTTGGAGGCCAGGTAGACCACCGGCACCAATACCTTCTGGCCCTGGTAGTCCTGCTCCACCATCCACACGATGTCCTGCGTGAGCGCAGCCGCCTGCGCGGCGGTGAGGCCGACGCCCATGCTCAATTGCAGCTGGCCTGCAGCAGCCACGCCGTATTCCAGCAAGGCGCGGTATTGCGCCACGCCGTCGGCGTAGTTGCCCAGATAGCGACGGCCGGTGAGCTGGGTGATCTGATCCAGCACCAGGCGCTGCTCATAGAAGCCGTCGCCCAGGCGGGTCTGGGTCCATTCCGGGTCTACGCCCAGCTTGTCCAGCAGGAAGTCGCTGCTGATGAAGTTGTCGTAGTTGACGAAGCGTGGGTCAGTCTCGATCAGGTAGCGACGGCCCGGGCCGTTGCTGCGCCAGGCGTTGATGCCACCAAGGCCGGTTGCCGCGCGCCCCATCGCCGTGCGATCGGTGGCCATGCCATTGGACAGGCGATACAGACCACCGATGGGCAGATCGATCTGCGTCAGCGAGGTCTGGCCACCGCCAACGATATTGGTGACTGGAATGGTGGCGGGGTCGACTTGCCTGCGGGTTTCGTTCGCGCCTGCGGTGACACCGGTACCAGCTGCGGTGGTTTGCACATTCGTCTGATCGACGGTGCTGCGCACCAGGCCACTGTCGTTGGACATGACCGGTGCGACCGACATCTTGACGATGCCGCCCGACGTAGCAAGCGTGGCGTCCTGGGTGTTGGCGCCAACTTGAGTGCCTGCGCTGCCGCTGGTGGCGGTGGCGGTGGCAACACGGATGCTGCTCGCGCCGCCATTGGTACGACCGACGACGGTCTGGCCGCCGACGCTTCCAGCAATCTGCCTGCCACGGCCGCTGAGTCCAGCCTGACCGCCGACTGCGACAAGCGACGCGCCGCTGACCGCTCGCCCATCGCTTCCGACAGCACCATTACTGATATTGGCGCCATTGATGCTGACGCCTTGGCCGCCGGTCATGCTGGCGCCTAGCGCCAGGTAGCTGTTGTCCAATGTGCCGGATCCGACAACGCGCGCGTCCTCTTCCCAATAGCACGGAAGATTTTGACCGGGACGATGCATACAGTCGCCATTGATCGGCATGGCCCTGTATTCGGTGTCCGTATAGTCGACAACTTGCCTTAGCGCCAGCGATTGATTGAGTACGTCGTCACTGCTGGAAAGCATCGCGTCAGACAAACGAGCAACGCCGCGTTGATTCAACAGTAGCGCCCCACCGGCCGCGATGGTGGACCCATTGTTCGTCACGTATCCGGACAGCGCGACATTCCCACCAGCAGCGATGCGCCCTTCCGCACTGGCAGCAATGAGTTGTTCGCGCTCGCGCACGCTGTAAGATCGATAGAGCCCAGGTTGATGTCCTGTATAGCGAATACCCATGACAGTCGCCCCTGGGCTGGGATCACGCCGAATCACATCTTCAGGCATCGCTAAATTTGCAGAGAAACGTTCGGCGTCAGTCAACGGGCCGGTCCTAGCATTTACCACCCGCCGCCGATTATTGATCTGACTCGCCGCAATCAAAACACTCCCATCGGCCTCAATACTGCCAGACAGGTTATTCACCGCACCAGTCCGCGACACCAATGTGCCGGCACCGTCTTGCGCGCCACCGATCGCGATATCACCCAGGCTGAAGATGCGGGCGTCGCGATTGAGCAGCTGATCGCGCACGATCAGCTTCATGTTGCCGGTGGAGCCGAGCAATGCCGAACCGTAGGCAGCGTTATCGGTTGCACCACCGAAATCGGCACCGTTGACCAAGGTTCCGGTATTCACCGAGACATTGCCGCCGACGATGCTGCCGGTGTTGTAGACGCTGTTGGCGACGAGCGATAACGCGCCGTTGCCGGAAATACTGCCGGCGTTGTCGATGACATTGCCGCCATTGAGACGGGTATCGTTGGACAGGATATTGGCGCCGGCGCGGTTGGTAATGCTGCTGGCGATGATATCCAGGGTCCGCGCAGCCTTGAGCGTGGACTCGTTGACCAGGTTGCCGCCCACGCGCAGGTTGAAATTGCCATTGCTGACCAGGTCGGCGCTGGCGCGGTGCGTGTAGTCGCTACGCAGGGTCAGATCCAGCAGGTTCTGCGCGAGAATGCTGCCGCCTCCGTCGAAACCCACCGTGTCGATGACCACATCGCCGGTGCCGCCGGTCACGCTGCCGGCACCGATCTGGCCGCCGGCATTGCTCAGGTTTTGCAGATTCAAGCGGACCGATTGCTCGGCCTTGATCTTGCCGTTCCGGTTGTCGAGCGTGGCGCCTGCGCGCTGCAACAGGAAGTTGGCGCCAGCGTAGACGTTGCCGCCTTGATTGTTCAGCGCATTGGTATTGGCGATCAGGTCGCCGCCTGCCACCAGCTGGCCGCCATTGTTGGCGATGCTGGCCGCATCGATCACCACACTGCCGCGACCACCCAGATTGCCGCTGGTGTTGGTCAATCCGCCGCCGGTGGTGATGCGTATCAGGCCGCCGCCGTTGTTGACGATGCTGCCCTGGGTGTTGTCGATCCGTCCACCGGATGCAGTCAAGGTGTTGCCGGCATCGAGCTGGCCGCCGCTATTGAGCAGTGCACCGGTGACCGCAACGTTCAGATCACGACCGGCGCTGAGCTTGCCGCTCTGATGATTATCGAGTTGGCCACGCGCGGTGATGCTGAGGTCGCGACCGGCCTGCAGATTGCCGCTGGCGCTGCTGATGTTTTCTGCAATGATCACTGCATCGGTGCTGGCGCCAACCGTGCCATTGCCATTGTCCAGACCGCGGTTCAATTCCACGCGCAGACCACCGCCCACGCCCGCATTGGCAACCGCCTGCACGGTACCGCCAGCATTGCTGAGGCTGTCGGCGCGCAAGGTCAGCGCACCACCGCTGGCCTGCAGCAGCCCGTTACGGTTATCGACCGCGCCGCTGTTTTGCACGTTCAATGTGCGTGCCGACACCGACCCGGACAGATTGTTGAGACTGGCCGCCGTCACCCCTGCATCGCCTGCCGCAGCGATGGCGCCATTCTGGTTATTCAAGGCGCCGCTGGCGCCCAGGCTCAGCTGACCCTGCGTCAGAAGGCGTCCGCCGCTGTTGCCGAATGCGCCGCGGCTGGTCACCGACAGCGTGCCAGTGCCGGCATGTTCGATGCGGCCCTGCGCATTTTCAATGCTGGCAGCGGTGATGGTCAGATCCTGACCGTTGCTGGCAAGCGTGCCGGCGGTGTTATCGATGGCGCCACCAATGGCGACGCGGGTCAGGCCAGCGCCGCTTTGCACCAAGCGTCCGCCGACATTACCCAGGCTTCCGCCGTCGATGCTCAACTGATTGGCCTGCAATTGCCCGCCGACGCTGTTGAGACGGCCATTGTCGATGCTGCCCCCGGCCTGCACGGTGAGCGTGCCGCCAACGAGCAGATTGCCGCCACGATGATCGAGGTTACCGCCGGTGGTCAGCGCCGCATTGCCGGTGGCACGCGTGCTGCTGCCAGCCAATTGCAGCTGACTGCCCTGCGCGGTGAAGTTGCCGCCTGCCAGCACGGTGCCGGAGGCAGTGAGCTGACGGTCGGCAATCAGGCTGAGCGTACTTCCGCTGCCAAGGTTGCCGTCTGCGTTGATGCCGGCACCCACCGTGCCGGTGATGCCGATCTCGCCTGCGCGCAGACTCAGATTGCCCGCCGCCGTGGTCTGCCCGGCATTTTCGATCCGCCCGCCTTGCACGCCGATCGTTGTCCCGCTGACAGTGCCCTGCTGGCGCACGACCGCATCGCTGACGAGCGTGAGTTGCTGGCCCGCGACCTGGCCGGCAACCGTCAGGTCGCGTTTGGAACGCAGGTCGAGTGTGCTGGCTGCGCTCAGATTGCCGCTCTGCGTCAGCGTGCCATCGGCCTGTGCCGTCAGCGCGCCTGCCGACGCCAGGCGACCATCGAGCTGCAGGTTGCCGCGACTGATCAACGCCACATCGCCTCGCTCGCTACCTAACTGACCACTGCTGCTCAGTTGCCCGGCCTCCACACGCAAGCCGTTGCCGCCGATCAGATCGCCACGGTTATCCACGGCACCACTGACGGTGACGCCAAGCCGCTGCAGGCCATACGCCTGACCGGTCTGACGCAGCGAGCCGACACCGAGCGAGAGTTGGTTGCCAGCGCGCACGGCGCCGGCGTTGTCGAGCAGGCCAGCGATGGACAGCGTGGCGTCGCTTTGCGCGATCAGCACGCCCGTGCCGGTGTTGGTTGCACTGGCTGCAGTCACAGTCAAGCCACTACCGGCCACGACCTGTGCGGCATTGGTCAACGCACCGGTTGCGCTCAGCACCGCGTTGCGGTCTGCCTGCACCACGCCGGCAACCGCCAGCTCGCCGGTGCTGCGTAGAGTGACATCGGTGGCCGCATCGAGTGCGCCACGGCTATCGATCGCCGCTGCATCCAAACTGATCGCAGCGCCGCTTTGCAGCACTGCAGATTGCCCGGTCCCAATCTGCGCGCCGCGCAAGTTTGCATTCGCCATGGACACCGCTTGACCGTTCAAGGTCAGTGCGCGTTGCGCCTGCAGATCCAGCTGCGATGCCGATTGCAACGTGCCTGCGGCAGTGAGATCGCGCCCGGCCTGCAGCGCAATGGACTGCGCCTTGAGCGAACCGGCCTGCTGCAGATCGCCGCCTGCGGTAGCTTGCAATGTGGTTGCTGCTGCGACCACGCCCTGCAAGGTCATCTCGCCCTGGCTGGTCAAGGTCACGTTCGCGGCTTCGCTGCCGAGCTGGCCGCTGCTACGCAACGTGCCCGCACCCGCCAGCAACGCATCCCTGGCAATGAGACTGCCGCGGTTGTCCAGCGTGCCGGTGACCGTGGCGGTCAGCGCCTTGCCGGCGACGGCAGTACCGCTCTGATCCATGCTGGCTGCGGTGATACGCAGATCGCCACCGCTCTGCAGGCTGCCGGCGTTCTGCAGTGCACCTGTCGCCAGCGTGACGCCATCTGCTGCTGCAAGTGCGCCAGCTGCAGCGTTGTTGATCGAACCTGCCTGTAGCGAGAGGTCACGGCCCGCGAAGACCTGGCCGACGTTATCGAGTGCACCGCTGGCGCTCAAGACGACGTCGCGGTTGGCTTGCGCAACACCGGCCAGGGCAAGATCGCCCGTGCTGCGTACTGCAAGATCCGTTCCGGCATCCAGCGTGCCACGACTATCGATTGCCGCACCGTCCAGGGTGATGGCGCCACCGCTTTTCAGCACCGCATCGCGACCGGTCGCGATGCTGTTGCCATACAGGGCCACATCGGTGCCGGCCTGGGCGTGGCCGTTCAAGCTCAGCGCATACTGTGCCTGCAAGTCCAGCGTGGACGCCGATTGCAGCGTACCGCCGACAACGAGATCGCGGCCAGCCTGTAGCGCAACGGTCTGCGCACTGAGCGTGCCTGCTTGTGAAAGATCGCCACCGGCAGTGGCTTGCAACGTGGTCGCGGCAGACACCAGGCCTTGCAACGCAATGTCGTTCTGGCTGGTCAGTGTCAGCGCGCCGGTCACCGAGCCGAGCTGGCCACGACTGACAATGTTGCCGGCAGTGATGCTCAACGCTTTGCCGGAAATCAACTGACCTGCATTTTCGAACGCACCTGTGGAAGCAATCGACAGCGCATCGCCGCTATAGACACGACCGTGCTGCAGCAGCGACCCGGACGTCAGCGACAGTGCGTGCTCTCCATGCAGGCTACCGCGGTTGTCCAGTACCCCGGCAACATCGACACGCAGATCGCGCTTGGCGCCCAGGATTGCGTCGGACGTATTCGTGGCACTGGCAGCCTGCACGCTCAGATCGCGCGCGGCGATCACTTGAGCACCGTTGTTCAAGTCACCTGTCGCGGTCAGCGCAATGTCGCGCCCGGCCTGCGCCAGGCCGCCCAGTGTCAGATCGCCCGCACTGCGGAGAGTCAAATCGCCAGCTGCATCGAGCGCGCCACGGCTATCGATGGTGTTGCCCGCCAAGGTGATCGCCGCACCGCTCTGCAGCACCGCCGCAGAGCCGGTCGTGATGGTTGCGCCATTGAGCGTGGCATCTGCAGAACTGGATGCCTGACCGTTCAATGCAAGCGTGCGTTGTGCCTGCAGATCCAGCGTGGATGCGGACTGCAGGCTGCCATTGGCAGTAAGATCTTGCCCGGCCTGCAACGCAATCGCCTGCGCCTTGAGCGAGCCGGCTTGCTGCAGATCGCCGCCGGCCGATACCTGCAATGCAGTCGCGGCGGCGACCACACCTTCCAGTTGCATCGCGCCCTGGCTGCTCAACGCGACATTGGCCAGCTCGCTTCCCAATTGGCCGCTACTGCGCAACGTGCCCGCATCGATCTGCAGCGTGTCCTTGGCGATCAGATTGCCGCGATGCTCCAGTGTGCCGGCGATCGTACCGCGCAGGGTCTTGCCGGCAGATGCACTACCGCTCTGATCGATGCTTGCCGCAGTCATCTGCAGGTCGCCGGCGGCCTGCACGCGGCCGGCATTACTCAACTGTGTCGCGGTGGTGAGCGCTACATCTCCATTGCCTGCGAGTACGCCTGCGGCGGTGTTTTCAATACGTTGCGCCTGCGCAGTCAAGCTGCGCCCCGCAAAGACCTGCGCTGCATTGGTCAGCGCCCCTGCAGCCGTCAGCGCGACATCGCCGCCGCCCTGTGCAATGCCTGCCAGCGTCAGCTCGCCCAAGCTGCGCACGCGCAGATCGCTGCCTGCATCGAGCTTGCCGCGGCTATCGATCGTTGCGCCATCCAGCGCGATCGCACCGATACCCTGAAGGACCGCATCCTGGCTTGTGGTCAGCGTGGCGGCGCGCATGCTGATGTCGCCAGCGGCCTGGCCTTGCGCAGCGAAGGTCAATGCACGCTGTGCCTGTAGGTCCAGCGTCGAGGCAGATTGCAGCGTGCCGCTCGCGGTGAGGTCGCGGCCCGCACGCAGCACTACCGATTGCGCCTTCAGCGAGCCGGCCTGCTGGAGATCGCCAGCGGCGGTGGCCTGCAGGGCGGTTGCGGCGGCCACCACGCCTTGCAGCGCGATATCGCCCCGGCTGCCCAGCACGACGCCTGCGGCTTCACTGCCGAGCTGGCCGCTGCTGCGCACATCGCCGGCATCGATCTGCAGCCCATTGCGGGCCACCACATTGCCGGTATTGTCGAACGTGCCAGCAATCGTTGCCGAAAGTGTATTGCCTGAGCTGACGCTCCCGTTCTGAGTCAACGCATCGGCAGTGATCTGCAGTGCGTTGGCCGCGTACAGGCTGCCTGCGTTTTCAAGCGCGCCGCCGATCCGCAGCTGCGCATCGGAATCAGAAGAGAACGCCGCGCCCTGCGCGTTGCGCAGAATGGCTGCATCGACCTGCAGTGGGCCGGCTGCAATCACCTTTGCACGATTGTCCAGTGCGCCGGCCGCTTGCAAGGTAGTACTGCCCGCGCTCTGCACGGTTCCATTCAATGCCAGCGTGCCAGCGCTGGCGATGCGCAGGTCGCCGCCCGCATCGATCACACCGTCATGCGCGACACTGACCCCACGCAGTTGCAACGCGCCATCGCTGTGCAGTTGCCCGCGCTGGCGCAATGCGCCACCGGCCTGCAACTCGAGCGCACCTGCCGAACGCAGGGTGGCATCGGTTGCAAGCTCACCTGCTGCGGCAACGCTCAGCGGGCCACGCGTGCTCTGCAGCGTGCCGGAGAGGCTGGCGTCGCCGCCGCTACGAAGGCTGACGCTAGCCGCATTCACAGCGCCCGACATCTGGGCACCGCTTGCGGCATCCAATGCTAATGCGCCACCTGCAACGGCATTGCCGCTCAGGCGCAGATTGCCGCGACTGCGTAACGTGGCATCGCCACGCTGGCCGCCGATATCGCCCCAGCTCTCCAGCTGCGCTGCGTCCGCGCTCAATGCATTGCCTGCGACAATGGTGCCGCTATTGACCAATTCGCCGGCAACCGCCAGCTGCGCATCGCGTGCCGCAGACAGGCTAACCGCCGTGCTGACGTTGGCGGCCTGCAGCCGCAGATCGCGGCCGGCATACGCATTACCCGCGTTGTTGACTGCACCGGCACTGCGCAGGTCCAGATCGTTGCCTGCAGACACCGCGGCGCGCTGTGCGATGTCGATCGACGCTGCGTTCAAGGCCAGCACATCGGCCGCGATCAGCTGCCCTTGCAGCTCCAGGCGGCCACCCGCCTGCACATCTGCGCCCTGCCCGGCCTGCGCCAATCCAGCCAGGCGCACATTGCCATTGCCGTTGATCCGCAGCGCAGTTGCCGCATCCAGCGTGCCGAGTGCATCGATGGTATTGGCGTCTAGCGCAATGGCCGCCCCACTCTGCAAGGTGCCTGACAACGCAATCTGCGCCGCGCGCACATTGGCGCCTGCCCCGCCGTAGGCGGCACCGCCGCTACGAAATAGCCCATCGGCGCCCAGCTCCAGCGCACCGGTGGTGTGCAAGCTGCCATCGGCATTCAATTGCGAGCCCAACAGACGGATCGACCCAGCACTGCTGCGGCCAGCATGATTCACCACGCCACCGGCTTGCGCATCCAGCGCACCGGCGGCGACCAAGTCGCCCGCAAGCGTCATGCTTGCCGCACGCAGACGCACGTCGCCTTGTTGCGAACCAAGCACGCCACGCTGGTCCAGCGCGCCAGTGGCACGGACATTCACACCATCGCGTGCCACGGTGGTTCCGCTCAGGCTCACTTGCCCGGCGCTGTCGATCAGCAGGTCGCCACTTTGCGCGGCCAATGTTCCACGGCTCACCACGCCGACACCGGCCTCGGTGGCGATCAGGCGAATACGGTCGGCATACATGCCCCCCAACTGCGCCACGTCGATACCGATTGCAGGAGCGGCACCGTCGGTACCTGGCAGACATCCAGCAACATGCCGTCGTAATTGACGCGCCCGGTGCCGGCAACAGCCACCAGCTCCTTGGTCCAGATCGCGCCATCCACGCTGAGCTGGCGCGACAGCAAATCCAATCGATCCACGTTGAACGCGTCCAGGCCATTGCGGCCGATGCTCAGCGCACCACCGGTGATGCTGAAACCGTTCAACGCACCATCGCTACCCAGGGTCGGCGTGCCGGTGGTCAGGGTCACGCGCGAGGTGTTGAGGAACCCGCAGCCATCGCAGGAAATGCCGTTGGGATTGGCGATCACCAGCGGCGCTTTGGTACCGGCGATTTCGGTATAACCCTGCAGGCGGCTGCTGGCCGAGGTGATCTCGTTGAGGATGAGCGACGCGGCACCGCTGCGCTGCAGGTTGTTGTTGCCGGCAACGTAGCCGCCCAGCTCGGTCTTGGAGATCTGCGCGCTGTTGTTGAGGATCAACCCATTCGGGCCGACATTGAAATTGCTGTAGCGGTTGTGCGAAATGCCGCGTGCATTGGGCGCGACGATGTCCACCACCGGCACACCATTGGCAGCGACCTGCTGGCCGGGCGTTTGCCCTCCAGGGTTAGCGGTTGGCGCAACCTGCGCCCATGCCGGAAACGATGTCCAGGTGATCGTGCAGCACAGCAACAGTGCAAGCGCACGCTTGCCCTGCTCGGCCAGATAACCACGCATGCTCATCGTTTCGTTGTCCATCGTTTCTCTCTCGCCGCTTATTGGCGTCATCAATCAACAAACGCGCAGCGGGCTGGCTGCACGATCCGTGTCAAAACTGGTAGATCACACGCACGCCGTAGGCCGGCTGCGCACTTCCAAATCCGTCGGGGCGGTGGATCGCCCAACCAGCAAATGCATCGACGCTGGCACCGAACCAACCGCCACGCAGGCCCACCGCACCGCCAACCAAACTGCGGCCGCGCAGCCCTGCGGCGCTGGTGCCATCGATACGGCCGGCATCCAGGCCCAGATAGGGCGTCAGCCCGATCTGCTGCACCGGGAAACTCAAGGTATTGCGCCAATACGCGCCTTTTTCGGCACCCAACGTCGCTTCGCCGTCGAAACCGCGCACGCTGAAACGCCCGCCGATGGTGACGAACTCCGAGCCCAGCAACAGCTCGCCGGCGGTCTGGGCACGCAGGCTGCTTTCCCACGCCATCGGCACCGGGCCCAGCTTGAACGGCAGAGCCGTGCTCACGTCCAGCGTGGTCACGCCGTAGCGAAATGTCGGGAAGCCGATCTGCGGATCGTAGCCGGTCCATTGGCTGTTGAACCATGGCGTTCCGCGCCGATGCGCGAGACGTACGTCCAGCTGCATCGCGCCCAGATAGCGCCGATGCGTGAAGTAGAACTCCGCGCTGCTGGTATCGCGGCGCTGGATGCCGATCTCCACGCCATCCAGATAACTGCGTGCACGCCGCCGGCCAACCACCACACCAGCCGAGGTCTTGCTGGTGCCATCGCGACGCAGCACGCGCTGGATATCCAACTGCGCGTTGCTGGACTCGCCACTGGATTGGAAGGTCTGCAAAAACCCATCCACGCGCTGGTGATAGCGATAGGCCGATGCCGACAGCGCGAACGTCCACCATCCCCAGGGCAGGTTGTAACTCAGGATGTTGCCGCGTGTGCCGCGTTCTTCATCGCGCGTGGCCAAGTCATGGCTGTAGCCAAGGCTGAGCAGATCGTTGAGACCCAGCGGGTTATCCAGCGAAACATCCACTCCACCCTGCATTCGGCCGGTGGCTTCCACACCGGAATCGTCGGCATTGGCCACGCCGCGCCAGCGCCGCCCATGCTGCAAGGTGATCACCAGATCCGATTCGCCCGGCGCTTCGCCCGGCGCAATATCGATCTTGGCGTCCTGCGATGGCAGCCGTTTGAACTGCTCCACCGCCTGTTCGATGGCACGCAAATCCAGCAAGTCGCCCGTTCGCAGCGGCAATGCCGTTTTCCAGTGAGCGCCGTCGGTGTCGGACACCACGCGTACCTCACGCAAGCGGCCGGGCATCAGTTCGAAACGCAGTTCGCCGCGCGACAGGTCCTGTTCCGGCACGCCGATGCGGGTGGTGACCAAACCGCGTGCGACGAGTTGATCCAACGCGCGGCGCCGGATGATGTCGATCCCCGCGCGCCCAATGCAGCGGCCTTCGTAACGGCGCAGGGACTTCCACAACCACGCAAAGCGCGCCGCGTCATCGCCGGCACCGGACAGGCGCACGAGGGTGATCGAAAAACACAGGTCTTCCTTGGGTAGCACGATGCTGCGCGCGTCCACGCGGTCGGCTTCCTCGCGCGGTCCGGCGAAGGGCGCCTGACGCTCCTGCTCCTGGCGACGCTGAATCTCCTCGGCTTGGCGCAATTGCTCCTGCCGATCCAGCGTTGTCGGTACCGACTGTTGTGCAGCCGCTAGCCCGGCGACTGCCCACAGACAAGCCGCCAGCGCCAATGGCGCTGATCGCATCCACATCTGTCCTGCCCCCTGTGCGGCGGTCGCGCTGCTGCGCGCCGTCACTCGCATCAGCGTGCCTGGCCACCAAAACGGCAGCACACCCCTTCAGCCCGCTGGAATGCGGAGCGACTGTGCGGGAACGTTAGGAAACGGTCAACGTGCCATGTAGGGGAAACCCTGTAAGAAAAACCCGAGACATTTTATTTTGTGATTAAAATCACAAAATAAATGAGGTATCAGCAAGTTCATTGCCCTCCCGGCCTTAGAAAGCTGAGACTTGTAGGCCTAACGTCCACCATCGTGCCGGTAAAATTACATATTGAAGATGCCTATAAAGGCATACAAAACCATGAGGCGCTCGATAAAGTCGTTAATTTTTCGTGAAAATAACGCCGAATGACACTGCGTCCTAGCAACTCCTGCACTCTATTTCAGAATGCGGCAAGGGCACCTTTGACAGCACGCGTCTGCCACAACAGTGATGCCTAGCGCAGCTGGGATAGAGGTACAACCGTGAGGCGGCGCTGTGTTCGATACAGGACCAAGCGCCAACGGTACGGAGACGCCAGCGGCCTGGACGGTTCACGACGATGCGAGAGCCAGGTTCGAAGACACCACAGCCCCAGTCATTAACTACCAAGTGGACAACCTGAAGTCGCTCCTAACCAAGCCAAAGGCTGAGGCCGCCGCGTATCAGACAGCGTGGTGACGTCAGACCTCTGCCTGTTCGTTTGGGTCCTCGATACGCACGGCAACCAAGCGGAGGTGTGGCACGCGCGTTGAGGATCGGTCGCTGGAGGCGCTTGAATAAGGACGCTGTAGAGCCAGGCGCTGCCAAATGAAGCAAGTTGCTGCCGATCTGCACATCAGGAGCACGGCATCTGACGGTTGACAAATTCGCAGAGCGCTTGGAAACCGCAACCTCAATCTGGTGACCCCGGCCCGATTCGAACGGGCGACCTTCCCCTTAGGAGGGGGATGCTCTATCCAGCTGAGCTACGGGGCCAAGGGCGGCATTGTCGCACGATCGTTGCGATTGCCAAGCCGCTAGGTGGACGGCGGAGCCTGCTAAAATCGGAGGCTACCCGTGTCGTAGGCAGGCTTTGCCGCCGCGCGACCGCCACCGTTTCCAGGAGATCCCATGTCCGCTGACCTGCTTAAGGCGCTCGACCTCGCCGCGTCCAATTCCGGCACCTACCTCGGCGAGGCGACCTGGTCGCAGGCCACCGGCGCCGGGGTGCTGCAACCGCTCAATCCGACCACCAATGCGGTGATCGCCGATGTGCAGGCCACCACGCCGGAAGACTACGAGCTGATCATCCAGCGCGCGCAGGCAGCCTTCAAAGTGTGGCGCACCACCCCGGCGCCGCGTCGCGGCGAAGCTGTGCGCCTGTGTGGCGAGGCGCTGCGTGCGCACAAGGATGCGCTAGGCTCGTTGGTGGCGCTGGAAATGGGCAAGAGCAAGCCTGAAGGCGATGGCGAGGTGCAGGAAATGATCGACATTGCCGATTTCGCGGTCGGCCAGAGCCGCATGCTCTACGGCTACACCATGCACTCGGAGCGCCCCGGCCACCGCATGTATGAGCAGTACCAGCCGCTGGGCCTGGTGGGGATCATCAGCGCGTTCAATTTCCCGGTGGCCGTGTGGGCGTGGAATGCCTTCCTAGCGGCGATCTGCGGCGATATCTGCATCTGGAAGCCGTCCAACAAGACGCCGCTGACCGCGATCGCCACGATGAAGATCTGCAACGCGGCGCTGAAGGAAGCCGGCTTCCCGGACCTCTTCTTCCTGATCAACGATGCCGGCACCTCGTTGTCGGAGAAGCTGGTCGAAGACACCCGCGTCCCGCTGATCAGCTTCACCGGCTCCACCCAGATCGGCCGTGTGGTCGCCGAAAAGGTCGCCCACCGCCTGGGCCGTTGCCTGCTGGAACTGGGTGGCAATAACGCCATCATCCTGGACGAAACCGGCGACCTGAAGCTGGCGATTCCCGGCATCGTGTTCGGCGCGGTCGGCACCGCCGGCCAGCGCTGCACCACCACCCGCCGCCTGATCGTGCACGAGTCCATCTACGACAACGTGCTGGCCACGCTGGTCAAGGCGTACAAGCAGCTCGACAGCAAGATTGGCGACCCGACCGACCCAGCCAACTTGATGGGCCCGCTCAACAGCCAGGGCGCGGTTGCGCAGTTCCTCGACTCGATCGCCAAGGCCAAGGCCGCTGGCGGCACGGTGGAAGTGGGCGGCACCGCGATCGACCGCCCGGGCAACTTCGTGCTGCCGGCGATCGTGACCGGGCTGCAGAACAGCGACGCGGTGGTGCAGCACGAGACCTTCGCGCCGATCCTGTACGTGATGAAGTACCGCACGCTGGACGAGGCGATCGACCTGCAGAACGGCGTGCCGCAGGGCCTGTCGTCCTCGATCTTCACCCAGAACCTCAAGGCGGCCGAAAAGTTCCTGTCCGCTGCGGGCAGCGATTGCGGCATCGCCAACGTCAACATCGGCACCTCCGGTGCGGAAATCGGCGGCGCGTTCGGTGGCGAGAAGGAAACCGGCGGCGGTCGCGAATCCGGCTCGGATGCGTGGAAGGTGTATATGCGTCGTCAGACCAACACCATCAACTACTCCGATTCGTTGCCGCTGGCCCAGGGCATCAAGTTCGATCTTTGATCGACCCTACAAGGCGCGCCGGGCACAGGCTCGGCGCGTGGCGTCGCGTTGCCGAGATGAGGATGGTGACTGTTCGGAACACGCGCCGCACTCGATCCGCCGGTTCTCATTAGCGCAGTGGCAACGCAAGTGCAGAAACATCGGCGGCTGCGGTCGACACTCACCGATGCTGTGCTGTGCAGAGCACGCAACATCCCATCGGCGGCGTAGCGTTTGCCTCCAGGGGGACAACGCGGGTGCTATGCAGCACCGCTGGGCTCCTGCCGGCCAGGCCACCCAGCGCCGGTTCGGCGCCGCCGACGGCCAGCATGTCCGGCAAGACTCGACTCAACGGGCATGACACGCCCTACCCGCACGAGCGGCGATTTCAGCGCCCCCCATCCACCAAACCAGCCCCCACAACTGCGTTTCGCCGCAAATGGCACGCCTTTTGCCCGACGGCTCTGGGATAATCGTGCGGCGCCTGCCTTCCGCTGCCCGCCCTTCAAGGAGTTCATGATGAACGTTGTCGTTCGACAGACCAGTGCCATGGCGATCGTCAGCCTGGTCGCAGGCATTCTCGGCTGGACGCTGATCCCGTTCCTGGGCAGCATCTGCGCCATCATCACCGGGCATCTGGCGCGGGCGGAAATCCGCCGCAACCCGCAGGGCCTGGATGGCGACGGTCTGGCCATCGGTGGCCTGATCATGGGCTGGCTGGCGGTGGCGCTGTGGATCGTGGGAATTGCGTTGTTCCTGCTGTTCTTCGGTGGCATGGCCTGGCTTGCGGCGGCCAACAGTTGAGCACGTCCGCGCCCTCCTCCGCCCAGCGCTTCAACGACCGCGTGGCGGCCTACGTGCGCTACCGGCCCAGTTATCCGCCGCAGTTGCTGCGCTGGCTGCATGAAGAACTGGGCGTGACGCCAGCGACGGCGGTCGCCGATATCGGCGCCGGCACCGGCATTTCCAGTCGTTTGTTTCTGGAAGCCGGGTATGCGGTGACCGCCGTGGAACCCAACCCCGCCATGCGCGAAGCCGCGCTGCAATGGCTGGCGGAATTCCCCAAGTTCCAGGCGATCGACGGCACCGCCGAAGCCACCGGGCTGGCCGATGCCAGCGTGGGCATGGTGTCTGTAGCGCAGGCCTTCCACTGGTTCGATATGCAGGCCGTGCGCGCCGAATGGGCGCGCATCCTGCAGCCCGGCGGGCTGGCGGCGGTGTATTGGAACTCGCGCGAGCTGGACAGCACCGCGTTCCTGCGCGGCTATGAGCAGCTGTTGCTGGATTACGGCACCGACTATTCGGCTGTGGCCGAGCGTTACCAGGACGATGCCACCATGCAAACGTGGTTCGGCGAGGGCTTCCGCGCGGCGGCACGCTTCCCGAATGTGCAGCGACTGGATTTCGACAGCTTGCGTGGCCGCCTGCTGTCGTCCTCGTATGCCCCGCTTGCGCACGATCCACGGCATTCCCCGATGCTCGCCGCGCTGCGCACGCTGTTCGATGCGTATGCGCACGATGGGCTGATCGACTTTCAATACCAAACCCGTGTTTTCGCCGGGACATTGAACTGACCCGCATGTATTCGCTTGCCCGCCCCTTCCTGTTTTCTCTCGATGCAGAGCGTGCCCACGCGCTGGCATTGCGCTCCATCGACACCGCCTACCGCACCGGCACCACGTCGCTGCTGGCCAAGCGACCGGTGCCGTTGCCCACGCCGGCCTTCGGCTTGATGTTCCCCAACCCGGTGGGGCTCGGCGCCGGGCTGGACAAGAATGGCGAGCACATCGACGCATTGCTTGCGCTGGGCTTCGGCTTTGTCGAGATCGGCACGGTGACGCCGCGCGCGCAGGAGGGCAACCCGAAACCACGCATGTTCCGCTTGCCCGAATACCAGGCGGTGATCAATCGCATGGGTTTCAACAATCTGGGCGTGGATGCGCTGGTCGCCAACGTGCAGCGCGCGCGCCGCCGTGGAGGCCTGCTCGGCATCAACATCGGCAAGAACAAGGACACGCCCAACGAAGAGGCCACCAGCGACTACCGCTACTGCATGGAACGCGTGTATCCGCTGGCCGACTACATCACGGTCAACATCTCCTCGCCCAATACCGCCGGGTTGCGCGAGTTGCAGGAAGAACAATCGCTGCGCCGCCTGATTTCCGATTTGCGCGAGACACAGGAAGCCCTTGGCGCGCAGCATGGCAAGCGCGTACCGATGCTGGTGAAGGTGGCGCCGGACCTCAACGACCGCGACATCGACGCGGCCGCCCGCGTGCTGGCCGACGTGGCGGTGGATGGCGTGATCGCCACCAACACCACGGTGACGCGCACCCTGATCGCCAATCACCCGTTGGCTGCCGAGGCCGGGGGTCTGTCCGGTGCGCCGCTGCTGGCGCAATCCACGCTGGTGCTGCGGCGCTTGCGCGCGCGCCTGCCCGAATCGATTCCGTTGATCGGGGTGGGCGGCATCAATTCCGGCGCGGATGCGGTGGCCAAGATGGCGGCCGGCGCGAGCCTGGTGCAGTGCTACAGCGGGTTGGTGTACCGCGGCCCGCCGCTCATCGGCGAATGCGTCAACGCAATCCGGCGCCGCCGCGAAGCACCCAGCGGCGGTGCGGTGTCGCCGTTATGAGCGATACGACGCAGGCCGGCTGGCGGCTGAGCGAACATGCGCCGCTGCACGCGCTCAACACCTTCCATGTCGAGGCCACTGCGCGCTGGTTGCTCCGCGTCCACACGCCCGAGGCCTTGCCGCAGGCGCTGGCAGCGCCGCAGATTGCGGGAGAATCGCTGCTGGTGCTGGGCAGTGGCAGCAATGTCTTGCTGGCTGGCGACCCGCCGGGCTGCGTGCTGTGTTTCGAGAACCGCGACACCGCGATCATTGCGCACCATGCCGACCACGCCATCGTCCGCGCCGGCGCCGGCGTGAACTGGCATGCGCTGGTGCTGTACGCGCTGCAGCAGGGGTTGTCGGGCCTGGAAAATCTCGCCTTGATTCCGGGCACCGTGGGCGCCTGCCCGATCCAGAACATCGGTGCGTACGGCGCACAGGTGGGCGACTTCATCCACATGGTGGAAGCCTTCGATCGGCACAGCCAGCAGTTCGTGCGGCTGGATGCGGCCGACTGCGCGTTCGGTTATCGCGATAGCGTGTTCAAGCAGCAACCCGAGCGCTACCTGATCGTGGCAGTGGAATTCAATCTGCCACTGCTGCACGAGTTGCGGCTGGACTATGCCGGTCTCCGCGAAGAGCTGGCCAGCATGGGTGCAGAACTGGCAGGCGCGGCCGATGTCGCGCAAGCGGTGATCAATATCCGTCGGCGCAAGTTGCCGGACCCGGATGTGCTCGGCAATGCAGGCAGCTTCTTCAAGAACCCGCTGCTGCCGAGCGAGCAGATTGCCGCGTTGCACGCCAGCTTTGCCGACATGCCGGTGTATCCCGGCGAACAGGCAGGCCAAGGCAAATTGTCGGCTGCCTGGCTGATCGAGCAATGTGGCTGGAAAGGCAAGCGCGAAGGCGATGCCGGCGTATCGCCCGAGCATGCGCTGGTGCTGGTGAATTACGGCACCGCCACCGGCGCGCAGTTGCTGGATTTTGCGCGACGCATCGCCGAATCGGTGCGCGAGCGCTATTCGGTGATCCTGGAACCGGAACCGCGCATCATCGGGGCGCATTGGTGACGCCAGCGCAGGTGTCGCGGCGTGCCGCGCTATGGATGCTCACCAGTACATGCGCCTTCGGCTTGATGGCGATCACCATCCGCATGGCATCAAGCACTGTCGCGACGACCGAGATCGCGTTTTTCCGCAATGCCTTCGGATTATTGGCATTGCTGCCGTTGATCGTGCGGCCAGGCAAGCCGCTGCCGCGCACCCGGCAATTACCCCAGTACCTGGCACGCACGCTTATTGGGCTGGCCTCGATGCTGTGCGGGTTCTGGGCGATCGGCCATCTGCCGTTGTCGCAGGCCATCTCGCTCTCCTACGCCACCCCGTTGTTCGTCACCGTGCTGGCGGTGATCTGGCTGCATGAGCAGGTGCGGCTACGTCGCTGGCTGGCGGTGGCGGCGGGATTTATCGGCGTGCTGGTGATTTTGCGGCCAGGCTCGTCAACATTCACGCCCGGCCTGTTGATTGCGCTGTTGGCTGCGGTGATCAGCGCCATCGTCGCGATCCAGATCAAACAGCTTGCGCGCAGCGACGACTCCGACACGGTGGTGTTCTACACCTACGTATTCTGGGTGCCGATGTCGCTGATTCCGGCGCTGTTCCAATGGACCTGGCCGCAGGGCATCGATTGGGTGTGGTTGGTGGCCACCGGCATCTTCGGCACCGCCGGGCAGTTGTTCTGGACGCGCGCGCTCAAGCTGGGCGAAGTCTCTGCATTGCAGCCGATCAGCTTCATGCAACTGCCGTTGGTAGCGCTGCTGGGTTGGTGGCTGTTCGGCGAGGCGATCGAACGCCACACCGTCATTGGCGCGGCGATCATCATCGGTGCCAACGTCTACATCGCCCATCGCGAAACCGTGCTGGCACGCCGCGCCGCCACGCACGCCCCGGTAGAAGGCGCCAAGCCGGGCGAGTGAGCGAAGATCCCGAGCTGGCCCGAGCATGGTCTGGAATGCATGTTGTCGGTACTGCAGACGGACACTGCGGTTCTCATGCGCAGTGCAGGCCGTGCGCCGCACATCCCGCGATCCGCCATCCGCTGCACTGTCATGGAGTTCGCATGCCGGTTCCAAGCAAGACAATCGGTTTGATCGGCGGAATGAGCTGGGAATCCACCCTGCCCTACTACCGCATCATCAATCAGCGCGTGCGCCATGTATGCACCGGCTTGCACCGGCGAAGCTGCTGCTGTACAGCGTCAATTTCCATGACATCGAGCGGCTGCAGCATGCTGGCGATTGGGATGGCGCTGGTCACGCGATGGCGGCAGCAGCGCGTGCGCCGCAGGTGGGAGGCGCCGACTTCATCGTGCTGTGCACCAACACCATGCATTGCGTGGCCGACGCGATCACGTCCGCCACATCATTGCCGTTGCTGCATATCACGATGCCACCGCCGACGCACTGGCCGCAGCGGGCATCAGCCGGGTCGGGTTGCCCGGTACGCGCTTCACCATGGAGCAGCCGTTCTATCGCGCGCGCCTGCAAGCGCGCGGCTTGGACGTGCTGGTACCGCCGGCCGAGGCACGCGAAGAACTGCATCGCGTGATCTACGATGAACTCTGCCAGGGCCTGATCAAGCCCGAATCACGCGAGTACTTCCGCCAGGTCATGGCCGACCTCGGCCAGCACGGTGCGCAAGCGACCATACTGGGCTGTACCGAGATTTCGCTGCTGGTCGACAGCACCGATGCGCAGCTGCCGTTGTTCGACACCACCGCGCTTCACGCCGAAGCAGCGGCGTTGGCAAGTGTGTCCGACTGACGCGCGCGGCGAAGGCCGAAACAACGCGCGTTACCGACGCACGCGGGCGTGTCCGCGTGAGGCCATCCAGGTCCTATCGACATTCCATCGTCGAAACGCCATAGCGACGGCCTCGCATGGCAGCTAGCATTGGATGCTCGGCGCGTTACCACGCTTCAATGGCACTGCGTCGCCACTCGCGACAGGATGCGACTGCATGACCACCGACGCCCCATCAACGCAGCTCACCCGCAGCGACTACAAAACGCTGGGCTTGTCCGCGCTGGGCGGCGCGCTGGAATTCTACGACTTCATCATCTTCATTTTTTTCGCGAAGGTGCTGGGCGAGGTCTTCTTTCCGCCAGGCGTTCCGGAATGGACGCGGCAGTTGCAGACCTTCGGCATCTTTGCAGCCGGCTACCTGATCCGCCCGTTGGGCGGCATCGTGATGGCCCACTTCGGCGACCTGCTCGGCCGCAAGCGCATGTTCGCGCTGAGCATCGGGTTGATGGCGTTGCCCACGCTCGCCATCGGCCTGCTGCCGACGTATGCGCAGATCGGCGTGGCCGCGCCGCTGCTGTTGCTGACACTGCGCCTGCTGCAGGGCGCAGCCATCGGTGGCGAAGTGCCCAGCGCGTGGGTGTTCGTCGCCGAACACGTGCCCGCGCGACGCAGAGGGCTGGCCTGCGGCACATTGACCGCCGGGCTGGCTGCCGGTGTGCTGCTCGGTTCGCTCAGTGCCGGCGCGCTCAACCGCGCGTTCACCCCGCCCGAAATTGCCGAGTACGCCTGGCGCCTGCCGTTTTTGGCCGGCGGCATCTTTGGCCTGGTGTCGGTGTATTTGCGGCGTTGGCTGCATGAAACGCCCGTGTTCGCCGAGCTGGTCGCCATGCGCGCACTGGCGCGCGAGACGCCACTAAAGGTGGTGCTGCGCGATCATCCGCGCAGTCTGGCACTGTCGTTGTGGCTGACCTGGGTGATCGCGGCCGCCGTGCTGGTGGTGTCGCTGATGACGCCCACGCTGCTGCAGAGCACGTATGGCTATCCGGCGCCGGTCGCGTTGCAGGCCAATCTTCTGGCGGTGCTGCTGCAGGCGGTCGGCTCGGTGGTGGCCGGCGCGCTCTCCGACCGCTGGGGCAACGGACGTGTTCTGCTGGCAGGCAGCGTGTTTCTGGGTATCAGCGCGTGGCTCTTTTATCGCCTGGCCGGCGACCCGCAATTGCTGTTTCCACTGTATGCCCTGCTCGGCGCTGCGCTGGGTGTGCTGGGTGCGATTCCCCGGGTGATGGTCGAAGCATTTCCGCCGGTGGTCCGCCTTTCCGGCGTCTCGTTCGCCTACAACCTGGGCTATGCCGTGTTCGGCGGCCTGACCCCGTTGCTGGTGGTGATGCTGCTCAAGCAGCATCCGATGGGACCGGCCTGTTACGTGATTTTGCTGGCATCCATCGGAGCCATCGTTGGCGCCCGGCTATGGCAGCAAGATCGTCATTAGCCGCTTTTAGAGCGGCTGACAAAACGTCGCGAGCGGGCGTCAGGTGGGTGCGGGCGGCGCGGAGAAGCCGGAGGGTATCAGTGCTACATGCCGATCCCGAGCACCGACCGCGTCTGCCTGCCGCGCAGTAGTTTTGTTGGATGCGCTTAATCGGCGAACGGCACGCGCCCGGGTTGCTCCACCACCGCACCGTCCGGCGTGCGCCAGTGCGGACGGCGCGCGCCGCGGAACATCACCAGATACAGCCCGACCACCCACACCAATGCCGCCGACCAGCCGCCGAGGATGTCGGAGGGGTAATGCACGCCCAGATAGATGCGCGAGATGCCCACCAGCAGTGCAAACACGCTGGCGGCGATGGTCACCGGCCAGCGCCAACCGGTGTTCCAGGCCAGGACGATGACCACCGCCGCCAGCGTCATCGAGCCCATCGCGTGACCACTGGGAAAACTGAAGGTGCTTTCCGGCGCGATCGACTCCCACAGACTGGGCCGATCGCGTTGAAAGAACTGCTTGGCGCCCATGTTCAACAACGCCGAACCGCCCAAGCCCAGCGCTGCAAAGGTCCCCTCGCGCCAGCGCCGTAAGGCCAGCAGCACCAAGACGATCACGATATCGATCGGGATCACGCCGTACTGGTAACCCAGCTTGGAAATCACGCCAAAAAAAGTATCCAGTTCGGGCGTGGCGATGCTGCGCATGCTCCACAGCAAGGGTTCGTCGAAATAGAAATTTTCCAGTTCATGCACTTCATCGGCCAGGTCGACGAACAACCCCAGCGGCAGCAGCACGCCGGCAAACAGCAACGCCATGCGCCAGGCATTGTTGCGCAACCACCCACTGAAACCCGTCGGCGATTCAGCCGGCGCGGCGGACATAGGTGCGTTCGACGTATTGATCGATCAGATCGATGAATTCATAGGCGATATTTTCGCCGCGCAAGGTGACGCTTTTTTCGCCATCGATGAATACTGGCGCCGATGGTGCTTCGCCCGTCCCCGGCAACGAGATGCCGATATTGGCGTGGCGCGATTCGCCCGGGCCGTTGACCACGCACCCCATCACCGCCAGGGTCATGTTCTCGGCGCCGGGGTTGGAAATCTTCCACTCCGGCATCTTGGCGCGCACATGGTTCTGCACCACGCCTGCCAGCTCCTGGAAGAACTCGGAGGTGGTGCGGCCGCAGCCCGGGCATGCGGTGACCATCGGGGTAAACGCGCGTTGGCCGGTGGTCTGCAACAGTTCCTGCGCCACGATCACTTCCTGCGTGCGCGACTGCCCTGGCTCCGGGGTCAGCGAAATGCGGATGGTATCGCCGATGCCTTCCTGCAGCAGCACACTCAGCGCCGCCGCCGAGGCCACGATGCCCTTGCTGCCGATGCCCGCTTCGGTCAGGCCCAGATGCAGCGCGAAGTCGCAGCGTGCGGCCATATCGCGATACACCGCGATCAGCTCCTGCACGCCGGACACCTTGGCCGACAGGATGATGCGCTCGCGCGGCAGACCCAACTCCACCGCACGCTCGGCCGAATCCACGGCAGAACGGATCAACGCCTCGCGCAGCACGCGACCGGCGTCCCACGGCGATTCGCGCTTGGAGTTTTCGTCCATCAGCTGCGCGGCCAGCGACTGGTCCAGCGAGCCCCAATTGGCGCCGATGCGCACCGGCTTGTCGTACTTGATGGCGAATTCGATCAGCTGACCGAATTGCAGATCCTTCTTCTTGCCGAAGCCGACGTTGCCCGGGTTGATGCGGTACTTGGCCAACGCTTCGGCACAGGCCGGCTCGGCGGCAAGCAGCTGATGGCCGTTGTAATGGAAGTCGCCGATCAGCGGCACCTCGATTCCCATCATGCGCAACTTGTCGACGATGCGCGGGATGGCGGCGGCGGACTCGGCGTTGTTGACGGTCAGCCGCACCATCTCCGAGCCGGCACGCCACAACTCGGCCACCTGCTTGACGCTGCCGGCAATGTCGGCAGTGTCGGTATTGGTCATCGACTGGACGACCACCGGATGCCCGCCGCCGACGGTCACGCCGCCGATCTTGACGGCCTGGGTGATGCGGCGCGGCCAGGCGGTGGCGTCGGCGGGAGGGGTTGGGCGAGTCACGGCGTCGTACATGGCGCTATTTTAGCCTGTCCGCCGTCCGCTCACAGCTGAAGCGTCGTGCGGGCCACCATCCGGGCAGATGCGACGGTTTGTCGCAGGCCATCATCTCCCTGAGCGCATAGCATTGCCGTGATGAACAGCTCCGACGCCTCCTTCCTGCGGACCCTGTGCAGCCTGCGCTGGCTGGCCACCGCCGGCCAGGCCGCCACCATCCTGGTCGCCTCCGGCCTGATGGGCTTGCACCTGCCGCAACAACCGCTGTGGGCCGGCGTGGCTGCGCTGGCGGCGTTCAACCTGTATGCGCAGCTGCGGGTGGCGCATCGCGGCGCGGTGAGCCCGGCGACCGAGTTCGGCCACATCCTGGTCGATGTGACGGTGCTGACCTGGATGGTGGGCTGGAGCGGCGGCATCGCCAACCCCTTCGGTTCGTTGTTTCTGGTACTGATTGCGCTGGCGGCGTTGGCGCTGCCGCTGAGCTGGGCGATGGCAGTAGCGGCATCGTGCGTGGCCGGCTATGTGATCAGCGCGGCGTTCGGGCTGCCGCTGCCCTATGGCGGCTTCGACCCGCTCAGCCTGCACATGTGGGGCATGGCGGCCAACTTCCTGCTGTCCACCGTGGTGGTGTTGGCATTTGCCACACGGCTGGCCCTGTCGATGCGCGAGCGCGAGCGCGAAATCTCCTCCCTGCGCGAGCGCTTCGCGCGTAACGAAGGCATCGTGGCACTGGCCACGCATGCGGCGTCGGTGGCGCACGAACTCAACACACCGCTTGCCACCATGACGCTGCTGGTGGACGACATCGCCGACCAGTGCGAACAGAACGAACTGCGCGAAGACCTGGACACCCTGCGCGAGCTGCTGGTGCAGTGCCACGAACGCGTGCTGGCGTTGGCCGCGCCGGCCGACAACGGCCACCTGAGCCGCGAAGTGGCGGTGCAGGAGGTGCTGGAGCAATGGCGGCTGGTACGCCCCACCATCGAGCTGCGCCGCAATGAAGACGCGCCGATGCGGCTGATGCTGCAGCCCGGCGTCAGCCATCTGCTGATGGTGCTGCTCAACAACGCCGCCGATGCCGGCGAGCGCGCCGGGCGCCCGCAGATCGACCTGACCTTGCGGGTGGAAGACGACCACCTCAGCGGCGAAGTCCGCGATTACGGCCCCGGCTTCGATACGGCTCAGGCGATGCTGCCGGGCACCTTGTTCAACAGCGGCAAGCACGACGGCATGGGCGTCGGGCTGGCGCTGTCGCATGCCACCGTCGAACGCCTGCAAGGCGAGTTGTGGATGCTGCCCGCCGAAGGCAGCGGCGCGCGCGTCGGTTTCCGTCTGCCGCTCTCCGAACACGAGGCACTCGCATGACAAGTCCCCCGATCCGTACCGGCCTGCTGGTCGACGACGACACCTTGTACCTGCGGACGCTGCAGCGCAGCCTCGCGCGCCGCGGCGTGGAAACGCTCACCGCCACCGATGCCGCAAGCGCGCTGTCGACTGCGCGCAGCGCACTGCCGGATTTCGCGTTGATCGATCTCAAGCTCGGTCACGATTCCGGGTTGAGCCTGATCCAGCCGCTGCGTGAGATCCGCGCCGACATGCGCATCCTGCTGGTCACCGGTTACGCGAGCATCGCCACTGCGGTGGAAGCGATCAAACTCGGTGCCGATGATTATCTGCCCAAGCCGGCCAATATCCCCACCATCATGCGGGCGCTGGGCGAAGAAGACGACGATCTGCCCGAGCCGGACGAAGAAGAAAGCGCGCAGGAAATGATGACCCCGCTCAGCCGCTTGCAGTGGGAGCATATCCAGCAAGCGCTGCACGAAACCGGCGGCAATGTGTCGGCGGCCGCGCGCCTGCTCGGCATGCATCGCCGCTCGCTGCAGCGCAAGTTGACCAAGCGCCCTAGTCCAGGACCGTTACGCTAACCGGGCCGTTGAGCTTTGGCATCACGCCTGTGCAGCATGTCGGCTGCGGTCGCTGCTTCAGTCAAGCCTTGCTGAGTCGAGTGCGCGGCGCCGGCGCCCGCTGGTGGGCGGGCAAGGCCTGCAGCAAAGTCGCAGATCTCCGGCTGTGCCGTGCCCGGTCAATGCGCCCCGAGCAGCCACAAGCGCTGGCTGGAGCACTTCAATCTCAACGTGGGCCGAACACGCTTGCCCTGCGCGAGGTCGCTGCGATGCCATCGGCGCCCAGGATCAAGTTGCGGCCCCAGCTGCTCAGTTGTGCGGCATTCCAGCCGACCGCGATATCCAGCGATTGCGTGCCGCTGTCGTTGCCCGACCACGACCAGGCCATGTAGCCGACGTTGTAGTCGCGTGCGCGGCGCATGATCGCCGCTTCGTCCACGTGCGAACCGCGATGGTCGCCACCGAATTCGCCGATCACCAACGCCAGCTTTTTATCTCTGAAGGCGCGCAGATAATTGTTGACCTTGGCGTCGCTGCCGAATACTTCGTACATGTGCACGCTGAAAATCAGGTTGCGGCGGCTGTCGCGCGCGAGCAGGGCGGCGGCGTTGTCGCGCATGTAGAACTGCCAGTCCTGGCCCCAGTTCGGCGCATCCACCATCAAGGCGTGGGTCAATCCGTTCTTGCGCAAGGTCGCGATGGCGGTGGCATGGCCGTTGACCCACTCGCTGGCAGTGAGGCTGTTGCCGAACGGTTCGTTGGCGATATTGATGACCACATGGTCTTCGTTGCCGACCAGCGCCTTGCGGATGCTGACCCAGTAATTGGTCGCATTGACCAGGTTCGCAGCTGCGGCTTGTTCGCCGTACCCGGTGGTGTCATGCACTTCCAGCACGGCGATCAGACCCAGGCTTTTGCAGCGCGCGATGATGCGTGCCACGTCGGCCTCCGGTGTGCGTGTCCAGCGGTAGCCGGAACTCAGCACGACGCGCACGCTATTGGCGCCGGTGGCAGCGATGGCAGCCAGCGCCGCATCGGTGCGGCCCGCATACCAGGCATGCGGAAGGTTGACGCCGCGCAGGACCAACGCATTGCCATTGGACTCGCGCAACTGCGTGCCCGATACAGTGAGCCCTGCGTGGGCGGCGGACGAGAGCGCCAGACCGGCGGCGACCAACAGCGTGCGTTGTGCAAAAGACCGCAGTGAGTTCACGATGAATTCCAGAGGAAGGGCGCCACCAACCGCGATGGCGAATTTCGCAGCGCGAGTGAAAGCCGCGTCGATTCGTTACACGCTTGAGTCGAATGCGCAAACACAGACATCCGCAAGCGATCATTGGTCGCATGAGCGATACAGGATGGTTGCGTTGAATGAGCATTGTTGTGGGTAAGACAATGATCGGCAGCGCACGCGTAATATTTAGGCGTGTCGCCGCACAAAACACGCGACATGTATGTTGGTGTTAATACACCTTCCCGCTCAGACAGACGGTGACCGGTCGCGGGAACAGCGTGGGGCTGTTGCGCCAGCCAGATGGCGTCGCAGAGCGCGTGCGGTGGACCACTGGCGCAGCGGTGGCGCGGTTCATAAGCAACAACGCGTCCCACGCCTCGCCCTGCCGCAACTGAATGGAGTCAATCTCCGCCAATCAAGGGATGACGCTTCAGGCCGATACGGACACATGCATCCCGTGCCTGCCTCCGTCGACCCTCTTCTTCCGCCCACGCTCGACGAGTCCACCCGGCTCGAAGTGCTGCGCGGCCTGTGTCTGCTGGATTCGCTGCCGGACCCGGTATTCGACACCGTTGCCGCCATGGCGGCGCGTAGCCTGGACGCGGAAATTGCGGTGGTGTCACTGGTGGACGAACATCGTCAGTGGTTCAAGGCGCGCATTGGCTTGGAAGCCCGCGAAACGCCGCGCAGCCTGGCGTTCTGCGCGCATGCGATCTGCTCGGACGAAGTGATGGTGGTGCCGGATGCGCAACTGGATCCGCGCTTCTGCGACAACCCGCTGGTGCTGGGCCCGCCGTTCATCCGCTTCTACGCCGGCGCACCGCTGAAGCTGCGCGATGGCCACAGCATCGGCACCTTGTGCGTGATCGGCACCAGCCCGCGCACGGGACTGGATGCAGCAGCGCTCACCCAGCTGGAAGGCCTGCGCGACCTGGCCGTGCTGCGCGTGGAAAACCTGCGCAGCACCACCTACCGCGATGGTCCGACCGGGCTACCCAACCGCTCGCGTTTCAGCGAAGACCTGGATACCTGGCTGTCGCAACGCGACGCCGCACCGGCCACCACGGCGGTGGCCATCGACGTCTGCGGCAGCGATTACTTCCGCGACATGGTCAAGGCGCTGGGCTGGGAATACGCAGACGGCTATGTCGCCATGGCGCAGCGCCGCCTGGTCGCCTATCTACCCGGCAGCATCCTGCTGTATCGGTTGGACCCCACCACCTTCGGCTTCCTGGCGCAGGCCGAAGGCCAGCGCCTGGCCACGCTGTGCACCAAGATCTCCAAAGCATTCACCAAGCCACTGGAACATCAAGGCATCCCGCATACCGCGGTGGCGTCGATCGGCGCGGTCTTGCTGCACTCCAGCTACGGCGCCGCTGACACCATCCGTTCGCTGACCACCTCGGTGGATATCGCGCGCGAGCGCTGCAAGCCGTGGAGCCTGTACGAGCGCAAGCATGATGTGGCCCAGCGCAACACCTTCCGCCTGCTCACCGCCCTGCCCGCTGCCCTGGACAGCGCCAGCCAGCTGCGCCTGCACTATCAACCGCGCGTGGATCTGCACGACCACCGCTGCGTGGGCGTGGAAGCGTTGCTGCGCTGGCAGCATCCGATGACCGGCCCGGTGATGCCGTCGGATTTCATTCCAATGGCCGAGAAAACCGCGCTGATCAACCGCATCACAGCCTGGGTCATCGACAACGGCATCGCACAGGCGGCGCGTTGGCAGCAGCAGGGTCTGGACTTCAACCTGGCCCTGAACGTATCGGCTGCCGATCTGGACCGTCCCGGCTTTGCCGGCCTGCTGCGGCGCGGCCTGGATCGTCACAAACTGGACCCACGCCGGCTGGAAATCGAATTCACCGAAAGCGCAATGATCCGTCACCCCGAACAGCTGGCCGAACAGCTGTCTGGCATTGCTGCGTTGGGCGTGCATATCGCCATCGACGACTTCGGCACCGGCTATAGCAATTTCAGCTATCTCAAGCAGCTATCGGCCAGCTCGTTGAAGATCGACCAATCCTTCATCCGCTCGCTGCCGGACAACCGCACCGACCGCACCCTGGTGCCGGCGATGATCCAGCTCGGTCACAGCCTGGGCCAGCGCGTGGTGGCCGAAGGCATCGAATCGGCAGAGGCCTATGCGCAGCTGCGCGAATGGGGCTGCGACGAAGGCCAGGGCTACTGGATCGCAAAACCAATGCCGGCCGCCGCACTAGAAACCTGGCTGGAAACGCCGTGGCACGCGCAGCATACCGCGCCGGCCAACCTGCTTGCCGCCAGCCTGACCGCAGCACGCGTCTAATCGCATCGAACAACGGACTGCGCTCGCCACTCGGCGGGCGACCGGTGCGCGGTGCGCGGTGCGCGGTGCGGCATATCCCACGCGCAGGCTGCGGTTCCTGCATCTCGCCCACACGCACCTGACGATGGCTAGCGCAACGCGTTGATAGCCGCTGCTCCAGACAACATCGAAACCGCAGGCTGTAAACGTAGCGCGGCGCGGCCTCGACGTGCCGCGCCGCGCTGCGTCTCACGACATCAACTGCCTACCAGAACACCGTGTACAGCACGATCAGGATCGCGATCACGCCCGCTGCGCCGATCTTGAAGCCCAGCGTGGTGCCGTAGGCCACATCGTTGGTACGAATCAGGTCGCGTGCCTGGGTAGGCGCAGTCATCAGCGACACCACCACCGCCAGCACCAGCGCGGCGACGAACACCACACCGATGCGGTCCATGAACGGCAGTTCCGGCCAAGCGAACTTGAGCGCGAACGACAACACCACCGAGCCGATTGCCGCAGTCAGCGCGCCGGCTTCGTTGGCGCGCTTCCAGAACAGGCCGAGCATGAAGATCACCACCACGCCCGGAGTAAAGAAGCCGGTGAATTCCTGGATGAACTGGAAACCCTGATCGAAGTTGCCCAGCAATGGCCGCGCGGTGAGGATACCGATCAGCACCGACACCGCTGCCACGATCCGACCCACGCGCACCAGCTGCTTCTGCTCGGTCTGCGGACGGAACTTGGCGTAGAAATCCAGGGTAAAGATGGTCGCCACCGAATTGATCTTCGACGCAAGCGAGGCCACGATCGCGGCGACCAGCGCCGCAAACACCATGCCCAGGATGCCGGTCGGCAGCAGCTGCATCATGGTCGGATAGGCCTGGTCGGGCTTGGCCAGATCCGGCGCCAGCACCACTGCGGCAATGCCCGGCACCACGATCACCAACGGCATCAGCAACTTCAGGAATGCCGCAAACACCATGCCCTTCTGCGCTTCACCAATGTTCTTGGCCGCCAGCGCGCGCTGGATGATGTACTGGTTGAAACCCCAGTAACTGATGTTCACCACCCACAGCCCGCCCAGCAGCACGCTCAGGCCCGGCAGATCCTTGTAGAACGGGTTGTCCTTGGTCAGGATCATGTGGAAGTGCTCGGGGTGCGCATTCCACAGGTGTTGGAAGCCGGCCAGCACGCCAGCGCCATCGCCGATGCGCGCGAGCGTCAACCCGGCCACCAACAGACCGCCCAGCACCAATAGCGTGACCTGCACAATGTCGGTCAGCGCCACCGCCTTCAGCCCGCCGTACAGCTGGTAGACCAGCGCAAACACGCCGATCAACGCCAGCGCCAGGGTCTGGTCCATGCCGGTGACCTGGCTGACCGCGATCGACCCCAGCCACAGGATCGAGGTCAGATTGACGAACACGTAGAGCAGCAGCCAGAACACCGCCATCAGCGTGCGGATCCACTTGCCGTAGCGCTGCTCCAGGAACTGCGGCATGGTGTAGATGCCGTTGCGCAGGAAGATCGGCAGGAAGAACTTGCCGACGATCAGCAGCGTCAATGCCGCCATCCATTCGTAGGACGCAATCGCCAGCCCGATCGCATAGCCGGAACCGGCCATGCCGATGATCTGCTCGGCCGAGATGTTCGCAGCGATCAGCGAGGCGCCGATCGCCCACCACGGCAACGACTTGCTCGCCAGGAAGTAATCCTCGGCGCTCTTGCTGTGGCCTGCCTTCTCGCGCGAGACCCACTGCGCGAGCACGAAGATGCCGGTCAGGTACACCAACACAATCACGATATCCAACGTCGCCAAACCCACTGCACTCTCCTGTCTGGCTTTGGGGTATGCGTCTAAGGCGGGATAACCCTGCAGCATGCCGCCGCAACGCACAGCGTGCGCCAGGGCAGCGCGGCGAACCGCGGCTGCAGGCCATCCGGGCCGATCGACGCACGCGTCCCGCGGCGGCTGATGACACCACCGATCAGGGTGGCCGCTATAACGCGTCGCCAGGACTGGCGACGCATCTGTTTCGTTCGATCTCCCGCAGGCGCGCGCACGCCTGCGGGAATGCTGCTTACTTGACCGGGCAATCCACCGTGACTTCGGCTTCGTTGAGCGCGCCCAGCGCCACCTTCGACACCGACAGGTCCAGCGCAGCAGCGCTTTCGATGCTGGCGACCTGGGTCAGCTTGGTCACGTCGGCACCGGCCTTGGCAAAGCACTTGAGCGGAATGCCCACCACCTTCCACTGGCCTTGCGGCAGCGCAGCCAGGGTCTTGTGTGCATCGACGCGTCCGCTGCACCTGTCGCCGCAGCCCACGCCCAGCCACACCGGCGCCGTCACTGCGCTGTCGCGGCGCAGGGTCAGCTGCAACTGCACATCGCCATTGCTCTCACGCGACACATCCACCGGCTTGCCGGACACCAGCAGCACGCTGGACGCCGCACTGCCGGACCACACCAGGCGGCGCGCATCTTCCTGCGCCTTGTGATCGACTGCGGTCATCTTCAGGCTGCCATCGGACAGGCCCACCGGCAGCGTGGTCGCCGGCATGTTGGCCTGGCCCGCGTTGGACAGCTGCATCGCAATACCGAGCGCCGGCTTGCCGCGCACGAAGTACACCCCGCCCACCGACTGCTCGCCGGACACGCCCGATTCTTCCGGCAGCGCGGCCAGGTCGCCCTTGTCGGCATAGGTCAGGCCGAAGCCGAACTTGAACTGCGGGTCGTAGTCCTTCTGGCCGACGTTGTTGGCGAACTGCACCGCCGTCTTCGGCCAGGAGAAGCTGAGTTTTCCCTTGAAGTCGTTCTGCACCGTGCCATCGGCCTTGCGCAACAGCACGTCGGCGATGCCCTCGCCTTCGGAACCCGGCAACCAGGCCGCCACAAAAGCGTCGGATGCGTTGATGTACGGATTCATCCACAGCGGGCGCCCGCTCAGGAACACCGCCACCACCGGGATGCCCGCGGCCTTGAGCTTCTTGATCAAGGCCAGTTCACTGTCGTCGCCCGGCTTGTACAGCAAAGTGGCGATGTCGCCCTGGAACTCGGCGTACGGGTTTTCGCCGAACACCACCACGGCCACGTCCGGCTTGGTCCTGTAGGCGCCGTCTACAGCCAGCTCGGCGCTGCCGCCGGCGGCCTTGATCTGCCTGTCCAGGCCTTCCCAAATAGTCGTGCCGTTGGGGTAGTCGCTGCGCTTGGTACCGGTGCCCTGCCAGTTCAGCGTCCAGCCGCCGGACTGCTTGCCCATGTCGTTGGCACCGTCGCCCAGCACCAGCACGCGCTTTTTCGGATCCAGCGGCAGGATGCCCGCCTGATTCTTCAGAAGCACCAGCGACTCACGCGCCGCCTGGCGGGCGATCGCACGATGTTCCGGTGCGCCAAGCAACTCGTATTTGCCGCCTAGTGGGCGCTTGGACGGCTTGCCTGCCTCGAACAAGCCCAGACGCATCTTCACGCGCAGGATGCGGCGTACCGCATCGTCCAGACGCTGGGCCGAAATCTGGCCGGACTTCACCGCCGCCAGTTCGGTTTCGTAGATGCCCTTCCAGCTGTCGGCGGCCATCGCCATGTCGACGCCGGCAATGAACGCCGCCGGGCAGTTCTGGTTGGTGCAGCCCTTGACCTGGCCGTGGCCATTCCAGTCGCCGACCACGAAACCGCCGAAGTTCATCCGACCCTTCAGCACGTCGGTCAGCATGACCTTGTTGCCGTGCATCTTTTCGCCGTTGAAGCTGTTGAACGAGGCCATCACGCTCTGCGCGCCCGCCGCAATCGCCGGCGGGTAACCCGCGGCGTGGATATCGCGCATGGTGGCTTCGGACACCTTGGTATCGCCCTGGTCCTTGCCGTCGGTGGTGCCGCCGTCGCCGACGAAATGCTTCACCGACGAAATCACGTGGCTGCCATCCAGGAACTGCGGCGTGCCTGGCACGCCCTGAACGCCTTCGACCATCTTTCCAGCGAAGCTGGCCACCACATCCGGCGACTCGGAATAGCCTTCGTACGTCCGGCCCCAGCGGTCGTCCTGCGGCACCGCCACGGTGGGCGCGAAGGTCCACTCCATGCCGGTAACGCGGGTTTCGGCGGCGGTGACTTCGCCAATCTTCTTGATCAGGTCGGGGTTGCGCGTGGCACCCAGGGCGATGTTGTGCGGGAACAGCGTGGCGCCGACGATGTTGCTCTGGCCGTGCACCGCATCGATACCGAAGATGATCGGAATCGCATGACCGCCCTTGGAGGTGTCCATCGACGCCTCGTAGAACGCGTCGGCCAGCTTCAACCATTCGGCCGGGCTGGCGTTGTACTTGCCGCCCGGATCGGAGTTGCCGCCGGCCAGCACCGAGCCGATGCGGTACTTGCGTACGTCGTCCGGGGTCATGCTGGCGATGTCGCCCTGGATGGTCTGGGCGACTTTCTCTTCCACGCTCATCTTGGCCATTACATCGGTGATGCGCCGCTCCAGCGCCGCGTCCTGCGCGAACGGCCACTTCGGCGACGGCCACTGGTCCGGATGGATGGTGGTCGAAGCCTCGGCAGGTGCGGCGGCCGGGGCGGTCTTGCTCGCCTCGGCAGCGGTGTCCTTGCCTTGGCAGGCGGCCAATGTCAGCACCGCCGCAGCGGTTGCCAGGCAGAGGGCGCAACGCGCGACGGGCGCGGCGGTACGACGGAGCAGCTTGTCCAAGATTCGGTTCTCCAGGGTGGTTCTCCCACGGCGATGCGTTGCGTCGCAGGCCATTAGGCGGCGTACGCTTGCGTGATTCCCCTACCCTGTCAACCACAGCTGCCTATATGCCGAATAACAGGCTACTTATCGACAGGGGCTATAGCATTGGAATATCGGCAGCACCTGCGAAACCGCGCAAAACCGCCCAATCCGCTGACGCTCCTGGCGTTCGGGGCGAGCGCATTTTGCTGCATCGCACCACCTAGAGGTTTGTTCAGTGCGCAGCATCGGCATGCGGCTGACGCCTGGCAGCGCTCGCTCGTGCCGAGTCGTTCGACGACAGGCCAACCGGTGAGCTTGTTGTCAAACAACTGTCATATCCGCAGCCTAGCGTGACCGGCTTGCCGATGCGCCATTGCCATCGTTGATCGTTGCCTTTGCCTGGAGTTTCGATGTCCGCCTCCCCCGACCCCTCCCGTCGTCGCCTGATGCAGTTGCTGGCGGCGATTCCCCTGTTGCCGCTCGGCAACGCCAGTGCTGCCGCCCTGCAACAACTGGGTGGCGCGGCATCGGCCGCACGCCTCTTGCGTCCATCGAATGACCCGCCCCGGCTGGTCTCGGCCACCTTCCACGGCATGCCGGCCCCCAGCCTGGCGAACCCTGCGGCAATGGCCACCACCACGGTCGGCTCGGCACTCAGCGTGACGCGCAGCGACGGAAGCACGCAGCGCTATGCGCTGGCCTACCACCCGTTCTTCGTTACCGGCGACCAAGTGCCGGACGGCAAGGGCGGCACCTTACTGGCGGGTGGGTACTACGACATCCAGCATCGCCCGATCATCGACCGCTCCAGGCCCGGTGCCGAACGTCCGTTCTTTTCCGACTGCCCCGACGGCTCCTCGCTGCTGACCCTGCCCAATGCCAAGGTGACGGGCGTCAAGGGCAACCACGTGTTCGCGGTGGTGCAGTTCGAATACACCACCCGCGACCAGGCCGGCAACGACACCAACCGCCACCTGCCCGCGCCCATCGCCGTGCTCACCCTCGATCAGGACCCGGCCACCGGCAAGCTGTCGCTGGTGAAGTACCACAACGTCGACACCGCGCCGGTCCACGGGCTATGGACCACCTGCGGCGCCAGCCTGTCGCCTTGGAATACCCACCTGTCCAGCGAAGAGTACGAGCCCGACGCCACCGCGTTGGCCGGCAACACCCAGTTCCGCAGCTACAGCACGCATCTGTACGGCGACCCGGAAAAAGCCAATCCGTATCACTACGGCCACCTGCCGGAAATCACCGTGCATCCGGACGGCACCGGCAGCGTGCGCAAGCACTACTGCCTGGGCCGCATTTCGCACGAACTGGTGCAGGTGATGCCCGACCAGCGCACCGTGCTGATGGGCGACGACGCCACCAACGGCGGGCTGTTCATGTTCATTGCCGACCGCAAGGCGGACCTCTCTGCCGGCACCCTGTACGTCGGCAAGTGGCACCAGACCTCCGGCGTCGGCCCGGGCGCGGCCACGCTGAGCTGGATCAAGCTGGGCCACGCCACCAGCACCGAGATCCAGGCCATGGCCGACCGCCTCACCGCCGCAGACATCCTCGACGTACACCTGAGCGACCCGGGCGATGCCACGTTCACCAAGATCCCGTTCAACGGCACCTTCAACTGGATCCGCATCAAACCCGGCATGGAGAAGGCCGCCACCTATCTAGAAACCCATCGCTATGCCGCGCTGGCCGGCGGCAGCCTGGGCTTTACCAAGCTCGAAGGCACCACCGTCAATGCCAAGGACAAGATCGCCTACATGGCGATGTCCTACATCGTCACCAGCATGCTCAATGGCTCGGGCGATGTGAAAGTTCAGGGCCCGGAAGCCGGCGCGGTGTATGCATTGAACCTGCGCGGCGGCCAGCGCGACAGTCACGGCGCGCCGATTCACAGCGACTGGGTGCCGATCGACATGGCCGCCCCGGCGGCCCTCACCGGCCACAACCTGGCCAAGGCCGATGCGCTGGGCAATCTGGCCGATCCGGAACGCCTGGCCAACCCGGACAACCTCAAGTTCTCCGAGTCGCTGCGCACCTTGTTCATCGGCGAAGACAGCAGCCTGCACGTCAACAATTTCCTGTGGGCCTACCACGTCGACAACGGCACGCTGACGCGCGTGCTGTCGGTGCCGGCCGGCGCCGAATCGACCGGCCTGCATGCGGTCGACGAGATCCACGGCTGGACCTATGTGATGAGCAATTTCCAGCACCCCGGCGACTGGGAAAGCCCGTTGCACGACACCGTCAAGGCCACGCTGGATCCGCTGGTCCGCGCCAACTACAAGGATCGCTTCGGCGCAGCGGTGGGCTACCTCACCGGCGATCCGGTGGCGGTGCAGTTGGGCAAGGCGTAAGCGCAGATGTCGTCGCTCGCAGGGCTGGTAAAGCGCTGCGAGCGGCATTTTCTTTCATCCGTCGTCTCACCTGCGCGACGGGCGCTTGCATAAGGGCGCGCAGGCATAGGGCCATTCCGTGCGGACAACCCGATGCGTTGAATCCGATCCGTCTGCATTTCTGCGGCTTGGCGACGCGTTTGCTCCGAGACACCAATACTTGCCGAATCGGGGGAGACAGGTCCGCGCTTGTGCAATCGTGGCGTTCCTTGGGCATAGACTTGGAGCGGCTACACAACGTTGCGAGCGCTCGCTTGGCGGTGCGTGCAGGTTGTATCGGCCGCACTTTGATGCGTGCCGGCAGAAACCAGGTCAAACGCTGAGTGGCGCTTAGGGCGCGGCGCCCTCACCGCTCGCGGGACACGCCGTAAACCCGTCCCTGGGGGCTCGATGGCGGCATCCATGCCGCCAACGGTCCCGCAATCGGCGAGAACACCGCACCAGAGAGTTGGCTGGTGGTTTGTTGAAGAGCAAAGGACATCAGTTCGCGCGGTCTAGGGTTGTTGGTTGCCGTGCTGAAACTTGGCACATCGACCTGCCCGACTGGTCCTTGCCCGCTCACCGTCGCAGGAACTTACGCGACATGGATGCCGCGTAAGAGCTTACAGGGACGTACTTGCAGCGTGTCCCGCGATGGTGGGCGGGCAAGGGCCTTGCAGCCAAGCTGTAAATCATTCGCTCTGCATTTGATCTATCCGAAATGGCGAATTCCATCCAGACGCAGACAAGATGCAAAAGCAGCCAAGGATTTGAGTCGTCGCAGTCTCTGGATAGCGCCAGAAACTGAGTGAGTCCGGCACGTGGCGCCCTCGCCGCTCGTAGGACCAGATGCGCGATTCAAGACATACGACGCGCTTCCAGTGCCGCCATCACGATGGGCTTGGCCCAATCGGGCACCTGCGCCAATTCCTCCGGTGTTTGCGGGTAATGCAGGCCGCTGCGATCCAGTTCCAGCACCAGCATGGGCGTCGCCTCGCCCACCGCGTCGGCCGGCGCGCTGTTGTCGTAGACATGCAGCACTGCCAGATGCGGCAGCAACGCGATCAGGTTGGCGCGCGACGCGTCGTAACGCTCGCGGATCTTGTGCTCAGGGATTGCATGACCGCCGGCCGCAACCCGCGCCGCCACGCGCGCGATGTGCAGTTCTACCGTCGCCAACCCGCAGAACCAGACCGCCACCGTGTGCTGCACGCAGGCCTCGCGCAGCAGGCGCGGAATGGTCGTCGCACCCAGCGTGGTTTCGAAGGCGAAATCGCTGCCATCTGCCATCGCCTGGCGCAGCCGCCGCACGCCTTCTTCCCAGGCCTGTGCGTTCGCCTCTGCGGGCGCCCAGCCCTGCTCGGCCAGTTCCTTGGTGAACGCGTCCGGGTTGAACCAGGTGACGCCGTCCTCCTGCAGCAAACGGCCCAATAACGAACTCTTGCCGGCGCCGTTGACGCCGGCCAACACCAGGAGATGACCCATCGGCTACAGCGACGGGCCCAGGGTGACCTTGCGGCCGCGGCGTGCCGGTGTGCCGATCGCCTTGGCCAGGCCTGCACCGTCGGTCGCCGCTGCAAGATGCGCATCGAACTTCGCCTGCAATGCCTGCAGCGATTGCGCGCGCGCCGAGGCTACCGCCGCCGCACTCGCCTGATTGACCAGGCGCCGATACTCCTCGGCATCCACCACCACCGCTTCGGGGTGATTGTGGTTGGTGATGACGACCGCCCCGTGCGAGCGCACCTTGCGCATCAGGCTGGGCCAGCCTTTCACCTTGATGTCGGCGGCAGGAGATTTTTCGAGCTCGGGCAGATCTTGGAAGCGCGACATGGGACAGTCCGGCGCGGAGTGATGGCGATCAGGCTACTCTCAATTTCCCAATTTAGGAAATTTGTCCATTTTGGCCCAACAGCGCATTCAACGGTGTTGGCCACAGCAAAACGGGGCCAGCAAGCCCCGTTTTCCGTATACACGATGCGCAACCGCTCAGCCGCGCAGCTTGCCCAGCAACTCGCGCGTCACCGGGTCGGCGACATCGGCCGATTCGCCTTTCAGCGCCGGCAACAGCTGGCTGGCCAGCTGCTTGCCCAGCTCCACGCCGAACTGGTCGAACGCATTGATGCCCCACATCACCGACTGCACGTAGACGCTGTGCTCGTACATCGAGATCAGCGCGCCCAGTGCCTGCGGGGTCAGCGCATCGAGCAGGATCACCGTGCTCGGGCGGCCACCCGGATAGCTGCGATGCGGGTCGCTGCTGTCCTGGCCGTTGGCCAGCGCCTCGGTCTGCGCCAGCACGTTGGCCATCAACGCGACATGGTTTTCCGCGTACGGGTCGTCGTTGTGCACGGTGCCGATGAAATCGGCCGGCACAACGCTGGTGCCCTGGTGCAGCGCCTGGAAGAAGCTGTGCTGCACGTCGGTGCCCGCACCGCCCCACCACACCGCCACGGTGTCGCTGTCCACCGCCGAACCGTCGAGCTTGACCCGCTTGCCCAGGCTTTCCATCACCAGCTGCTGCAGATACGCCGGCAGCAGCGCCAGGCGCTGGTCATAGGTCATCACCGCATGCGTGGCACTGCCGAGCAGATTGCGGTTCCACACCGCGGTCAGGCCGTGCAGCACGGCGACGTTCTCTTCCAGCGGCGTGTTGAGCGCATGCGCATCGAACTGCGCAGCACCTTCGAGCAGCTGTTCGAAACGCTCGAAGCCGATCGCCAGCGCAATCGGGAAACCCACCGCCGACCACAACGAATAGCGACCGCCGACCCAATCCCACATCGGCAGCACGCGGCTCGGTGCGATGTCGAAGGCCTTGGCGGCGCGCTCGGGATTGGCGCTCACTGCGTACAGCCGCTCGCTGCCACCGAGCCAGGCATGCAGGATGCTGCCGTTGAGCAAGGTTTCCTGGGTGCCGAAGGTCTTGGAAATCAGAATGCCGGCGGTGCGTGCCGGGTCCAATGTGGCCAACGCGCGCTGCATGGCGGCGCCGTCGACGTTGGACACGAAATGCACGCGGAAGCGCGCACCGGACGGCGCACGCAGTGCGTCCGCCACCAGACGCGGGCCCAGGTCCGATCCACCGATGCCGACACTGACGATATCGGTGACGTCGGTGGCGTCCAGCTGCTCGATCAACGCACCCATGCGCTGGCGCACTTCTGCCGCAGTGGCGTAGGCCTCAGAGGCCACCGGCGCGTCGGTCAAGTCGCCACGCAACGCGGTGTGCAATGCAGCGCGCTGTTCGGTGACATTGACCTGCTCTCCACGAAACAGGCGCTGGAACGCACCAGCCAGATCGCGCTCGCGCGCAATGGCGAACAAGGCATCGAGCGCGGCACGGTCGTACTTCTGCCGCGCGAAGTTGAAATACAACGGACCGACCTGCCTGGCGTATTGCGTCGGCCGTTCCGGCTCGGCGGCAAGCAATGCGGGGATGGCAGCGCCGCGCAGGCGCTGGGCGTGGGCGTGAAGCGCGTCGAATCCGTTGGTGTGTGTCATGCGGCCTGCGTGGGGATGCTGTGGTTGGTGTGGGAGATCGCGTTGTGCGCGTCCACATATACCAGATTGGGCTTGAAGGTCTTGGCTTCGTCTTCGCTCATGCTGGCGAACGCCGCCACGATGATCAGATCGCCCACCTGCACGTGACGTGCAGCACCGCCGTTGAGCGACATGATGCCGCTGCCGTCTTCGGCGCGAATGGCATAGGTGCTGAAGCGCGCACCGTTGGTCACATCCCAGATATGGACCTGTTCGAACTCACGGATGCCGGTCGCTTCCAGCAGCAGGCCGTCGATGGCGATCGAGCCTTCGTAATTGAGCTCGGAGTGAGTGACGGTGGCGCGGTGGATCTTGGCTTTGAGCAGGGACAGGTGCATGGACGCAGGCAACGGCAAAAGGAAAGCCGGCATTTTAGCGGAAAGCGCCCGCTCCCACCGGCTTGCGCTACGGACGGTGGTAAGGGCTTCAGGCCGGCGCATCTGGAGCAGACGCGGGTCCACTGGTTTGCTGGCATTGCCGGCTGGGTCGGACGCCGCGTACGCAGCGCCGGCCTGCTCAGAATTCCAGGTTGTCGATCAACCGCGTGCTGCCCAGGCGGGCCGCGATCAAGGCCACGCGTGCGCCGGTTGGACTGTCGCCCGGCTCGCTCAGGTCGGGCAAACGCACCACTGCGTAATCGACCCGAAAGCCGGCCTGCTCCAGCGCGTGGCTGGCCGCGGCTTCCACCTGCGCGCGCGGCGTGCCGGCGGCGTAGCTGTCACGCACCTGCAGCAGCACCTTGCGGATCTGCGCCGACACCGGCCGATCCTCGGCCGAGAGATACTGATTACGCGAACTCATCGCCAGGCCATCGGCCTCGCGCACGATGCTGCCGCCCAGGATCTCAATGGGAAACGCAAGGTCGGCCACCATCTGCCGGATCACCGCCAACTGCTGGTAATCCTTCTTGCCGAAGGCCGCCACGTCCGGCTGCACCTGATTGAACAACCGCGCCACCACCGTGCAGACGCCATCGAAATGCCCGGGACGGCACACGCCTTCCAGCACGTCGCTGACGCCGGGCGCATGGATCGGCGTGGCCAGCGCGGTGCCGAGCGGGTACATGGTGTCCACGTCAGGCAGCCACAATGCGTCGCAGCCTGCATCTTCCAGGCCGCGCAGGTCGGACTCGGGGGTGCGCGGATAACGCGCGAAATCTTCGTTCGGCCCGAACTGGGTCGGGTTGACGAACACGCTCGACACCACGCGGTCGGCGTACTGGCGCGCCAGCATCACCAACGAATAATGCCCGGCGTGCAGGTTCCCCATGGTGGGCACCAGCGCCACGCGCAGGCCCTCGCGCTTCCAGCCGGTGACCAGGGCGCGCAGTGCGGAAAGATCGGTGAGCGTCTGGATCATGCGGCGTACGCGTGCTCGGCATCGGGGAAGCTGCCGTCGCGCACGGCCTGCGCGTAGGCGCGCACCGCGCCGGCGACCGAGCCGCCTTCGGCCAGGAAATCCTTGACGAACTTGGGCCGGCGGTGGCCGCTGTCCAGGCCCAGCATGTCGTGCATCACCAGCACCTGGCCATCGCAAGCGGGGCCGGCACCGATGCCGATGGTGGGCACACGGAGTTCGGCGCTGATTTGCGCGGCGATCGGCGTCGGCACGCATTCCAGCACCACCAGGCTGGCACCGGCATCGACCACCGCCTGTGCGTCGCGGCGCAACTGCTCGCCGGCTTCGCCGCGACCCTGCACCTTGTAGCCGCCGAACCGAAGCACCGATTGCGGCGTCAGCCCCAGGTGCGAGCAGACCGGAATCTCGCGCTCGACCAGGTAACGGATGACCTCGAGCTTGTGCCCGGCGCCTTCGATCTTGACCATCTCCGCACCGGCCTGCAGCAGCTGGGTGGCAGCATCCAATGCACGCTCAGGGGTGGAGTCGGCCTGGAACGACAGATCGGCCACCAATAAGGCCCGATCGAGCGCACGGGCCACCGAGGCGGTGTGGTAGACCATGTCGGCGGTGGTCACCGGCAAGGTGGAATCGTGCCCCTGCACGACCATGCCGAGCGAATCGCCGACCAGGATCAGATCCACGCCATTGGCGTCGAAGGTCCGCGCAAATCCGGCGTCGTACGCGGTCAACATGACCAGTTTTCGACCCTCGCGCTTGGCCTGCGCCAAGGCGGGCACGGTCCAGGGCTTGCTGTCGGCGTGGCTGCTCATGAAGTCATTACGTGGAGTGATAAGCCGGCCATTATCTACTCAATCGGCTCCAGCCCGCAGATATCGATAGCTTGGAGGGCGTGCCGCACTGTTCCATGGCCCGGAATGATCGCCTCCGGCGCCAGTTCGGACAGCGGCAGCAGCGCGAAGGCGCGCGCCTGCAGATGCGGGTGCGGCACCTGCAATTGCGGCAGATCGACCACCTGCTCGGCGTAAAGCAATAGGTCCAGATCCAGCGTACGCGGGCCCCAGCGCTCGCCCGCGCGGCGCTCACGGCCGAACGACTGTTCGATGCCGAGCAAGGCCTCCAGCAGCGGCAGAGGCGCGAGGCTAGTGCGCAGCTGCGCCACGGCATTGATAAAGTCGGGCTGATCTTCGCGGCCCCAGGCCGGCGTGCGGTACAGGCGCGAGGCCGCAATGAGCGTGGTCTGCGGCAAGGCGCCGAGCGCGGCGATGGCCGCGCGCACGCTGGCCTCGGCGCGGCCCAGGTTTGCACCCAGGCCGACAAAGGCGGTCTGCATCCCCTACTCGCCTGCAGGTGCGCCAGTGCGACGGCGGCGGCGGCGACGCTTGCGCGGTGCGCCCTCATCGCCTTCATGGTCGGCCTGCGCCGATTCGATCGCATCCACCAGTTCCTGGCCGGACGACTTTTGCGCTTCGCGCCAGAACTCCACATCGGCGGCATGATCGGGCGAGGCGAACTGACGCAGCACAAGGAAATCGAACGCCGCACGGAAGCGCGGATGCGACAAGGTGCGGAACACCCGCTTGCGCTGACGCGACGAGAAGCGTGTCTGCAACAACCAGATTTCCTGCATCGGCAACGAAAAACGGCGCGGCAACGCGACACGCTCCAGCTGATGCAAGGTGACGCGATCGGCCGCGCGGCGCTGCGCATCTTCCGGTTGCACGCCCTGCGCCTGCAGCCCCATCAAAGTGCGGCAGAACGCCGGCCACAGCAGCAACGCGAACAAGAATGCCGGCGACACCGGCTCGTCATTGGCCACGCGTGCATCGGTATTGCGCAGGCCTTCCAGCACCATCGCGCGCAACGCGCCGCTGCGGTTGGATTTCAATGCCGCCGCGCTTTCCGGGAACAGCGCACCGAGCAGGCCGTAACGCTCCAAGCCTTCGAAGCTGGCCAAACCGTGCCCGGAGAGGAACAGCTTGAGAATTTCTTCGAACAGGCGTGCGGGCGCGGCCTCGGACAACAGCCCGGCCAAACGCGGAATGGGTTCGGCGCTGCCGGCTTCGATATCGAAGTTCAACTTGGCCGCCAGGCGCACCGCGCGCAGCATGCGCACCGGGTCTTCCTGGTAGCGCAGCTCTGGGTCGCCGATCAATTTCATCAGGCGCGCCTGAACGTCTTCGAAGCCACCGCAGTAGTCACGCACCGAGAAATCCTCGATGGCGTAGTACAAGGCGTTACAGGTGAAGTCGCGTCGGATCGCGTCGTCTTCGATAGTGCCGTACACGTTGTCGCGCACCAGCCGGCCGTTATCGAGTTCGCGGTCGCCGCTGCCGTCGTCGACGTTGGCGCGGAAGGTGGCCACTTCGATGATCTCGCGGCCGAACACCACGTGCGCCAGGCGAAAACGGCGGCCGATCAGGCGGCAATTGCGGAACAGCGCCTTGACCTCTTCCGGCGTGGCGCTGGTGGCCACGTCGAAATCCTTCGGATGGCCGCCGACCAGCAGATCGCGGACCGCGCCGCCGACCAGGTAGGCGCCGAAGCCCGATTCGCGCAGGCGGTACAGCACGCGCAGCGCATTGGGGCTGATGTCCTTGCGCGAGATAGTGTGCTGATCGCGTGGAATGACGCGCAGCGTGAACGGAGATGTAACTGAGGGTTCGATGATGGCGCTTCCGTCTTGTGTTGCAGGATTGCCCAACGGCTATTACCTCACTATACTAGCGCGCTGCACGAGACGTGACAAAAGCTCCCTTCGTCTAATGGTTAGGACGTGGCCCTCTCAAGGCTAAAACAGGGGTTCGAGCCCCCTAGGGAGCACCACCTCTCGTTTCGCTGCAGAAACGCCAGAGCCCCGCATTGCGGGGCTTTTGCGTTGTAGCGCAGGCACATCGCATCCGCCCTGGACTGCGCCGCCGTGCGCCGCGCCGCGACGGTCTCCGCGGCGCGCCTTGGTCTGGACAGGATCGACCTGACCACGACCTGGTCGAGGTTGGTTGCCGGCCCGCCTCGATGCGCAGATCGCATCGGACGCGCGCCATGCATCGGCGCGTGTCGGGACGCCATGCGAGCGTGGACATCCACACACTGCAGCCAACGCGCGTGCATATTCCGAGGGCATCGCGGGGTAAGCGTTCGGCGACGTATCGATCACGGTTACGCCGTTCATATCAGCCAGATCAACACACAGAAAAAAACAGACGGATCCACCAGCAATGCGCCCCGCAAGCCGAGTTCGCTGCGCTTGGCTGCTGCAGTCAACCGGCTTGGCTTGTGCGCCGTGCGTGCAGGCCGCCTTGGTAATTTGCAGTACATGGCGTGTGCTCAGTCGGTTACCTGGAAAGAGGTCTCGTTGTCACTGCCGGTTTCGGCGACGGCGTCGTGGGCATGCAGGCTTTCCAGATGGCGTACCGCCACATGAAACACCGGGTAGTGCTCGGCCAGCTGCTTGCGCAGGCGTCGTGCTGCGTCTTCGACATACATCAGGTTTGCGCCATTCAAGCGCGCAAATGCCTGCTCGTCGGGACGCCGTACTGCGGCCTGCACCGGGGTTGCCAACGCCTGCTCGCACCGACCGATCAGTTGCGGGATAGCGAAGCGCGGCGCATCCGCGGGCAGATCGACGCGTACCTGTGCCACGCTGCGTTGGCTATGCGGCGTGGCGTAGGAACCGTGCTCCTGCAGCCATTGCGCGACGTCCTGCAACGGCAGCGCATCGCGCCCGGCGTGCTGCTGCACGAACGCATCGCTCAGCAACTGACGCGACAACGCCGCCGAACAGGGGCAGGTAGACGCGTACAGCACATCGACGTGTAGCTGGATCGTGGTGTGCCCTGCCCGGCACTGCGCCGCGATCTGCACTGGATAGGCACGCCAGCCACTCAGCCCCTCACTGCGCAATGCCGGCGTGCGCAGCATCACTTCGAAGCCGAGCGTCAGCCGCGCGGCGCGGCTTGCGCAATCGGCATGACTCTCGATCAGCGCCTGCAGCAGCTGCGACAGCATGGCAGGCGACAATGGCTGCTGCAGATGCAGATCCAGCAGGCGATACAGCCGCGACATATGAATGCCTTTCAGCTCTGCCCGCGGCAGATCCACCTGCACGCCGGCGCGCGCCGCAAGCGCACTGCCACCGACGTCCAGATGCACGGGAATGGCGATGTCCTGCATGCCCACCCACCGCAAGGGCGCGCTCAGCGTGGAGGGCTCGGTAACGGCAATATCGGGAAGCGTGGCGGACATCAGGCACTCGTCGGAGGATGAAGGTGACAACCGCGCCTCAGACGCGACCGGGAAACGCAGCGAAGTAGTCGTCGATTCCCGCATGCAGCGTCTGTGCGAGTTCGTCCTGATGCGTATCTCCGCACAGGCGCTGGCAATCGTCGCGATTGCTCATGAAGCCGGTTTCCACCAGCAGCGATGGGATATCCGGCGACTTCAGCACCGCAAAACCTGCCTGGCCTACCTGGTTTTGATGCAGGTGCGTCACCTGCTGCAGGCGCTCCAGCATCAACGTGCCGAACGCCAGGCTGCTGGCGATGGTGCCGCTCAACGACAGGTCGGCCAATACCTGCGACAGCACCGGATTGCTCGGCACCCGCAGCCGGCGCGCGGTGTCGCCCATGTCGTCGGCAGCGTTTTCGCTGTCGGCGATCCAGCGCGCCAATGCGGAGCTGGCGCCGGTCTGCGACAGCGCAAAGACCGAAGCGCCGCGCGCTTCGCGTGTCGGCGCGGCATCGGCGTGGATGGAGACGAACAGATCGGCGCTGTGGCGATGCGCGATCAACACGCGCTCGTGCAGCGGCACGAAGCGGTCATCGCTGCGGATCATGGTCGGCCGGTAGCGCGCATCGGCGGCCAGCCGCTGATGCAGCCGCCCAGCGACCGCCATGGCGACATATTTTTCGTAACGCGCATCGGCACTGACCGCACCCGGATCCTTGCCGCCGTGGCCGGCATCGATGGCAACCACGTAGGGATGCAGGCGTGAGCGGGCCGGCTCTACTGGCGCTGTCGCTGCCGCTGCGTCGCCTGCGTCCAGCACCGCGCCGCCGGACGTGGCGGCAAGCTCCAGCACAAGCGCACCGTCCTCCCAGTGCATGTTGGTCGAACTTGGCCGCTGCAGATCCAGCACGACGCGCAGACCATCGAGATGCGGGGCACTGCGTATACGGGTCACCGCAGCACCGGCGGGCATCGGATCGATGTGTGGCGATTGCGACGACACGCCAGACAGATCGATGACCAAACGCTCGGGATCGGTCAACCGGAAACTGCGATAGACGACCTGCGCACCCAACTCCAGCCGAAGGCGCACCAACTCGCCCTGCTGCTGCACGCTGCATTCCCGCAAGACCGGCAGCCCCTGCGCAGATCCCAACGCCGGCGAAAGCATCAACGCAGCAGCTCCGCCCTGTAACAGGTGACGACGCTTCATCACGCCCTGCCCTCACGACCCAAGCAATCGACCTGCGATAGCGGGCGGCAGCACAGACCTTGGCACGAGGCCGGACAACACATCCAAAAAGCGAGAAGGGACGACACGGGAGGTAAGACTGCGCGGCGACGATAGAGTGTTATAAAGTAACACTAATCCGGCGAAAACAAGCCTGTCGCTTTCGTCTTACGCACCCGCGTTCATCTCCTCGTCCAGAAGCCGCCCATGTCACACCATCTCCCCGAGAGCTATTCCGCCTGGCGCCACTGCATCGAGATCGACTGCGCCCAGCCCCTGACAGCCACCTTCATCGCCCAGCGCCTCGCAGCTCTCCACGACCCTGCCGATCACCACAC
>NZ_FLTX01000054.1 GCF_900092025.1 Xanthomonas bromi | reverse complement strand
GGGTCAGGAAGGTTTCGAAGTAACTGCGAACTGCTCGCGCGAGCTGCTGACGTCGTTGGAAACCGTCGGTAGCAACACGCCGTCCGCTGCGGACAGATCGGCCACCTTGTGCGGGTTGCCGGTGGTCAGCGCTGCGGCCCAGGTATCGAACGGCGCGGCGACTTCGCGTTCCTCGCCACCCGCCAGCTCCCGCGTGTCCGCAAGAGTCGGGGAGTAAAGAATGCGACTTACGGGTATCTCCGTGTGATCGATGGGGGCCTCGGCAGGCAGAGCCAGTACCGAAATCCACGGGTGCCGACATGCTGCTATTGGAAACAGTGCTGGATACGCTTCTCAGCGTATCGGGTTTTGCTTAAGTGGCTGAAATATATTGGGTATGGCGGCTTTCATTGTGCCGGGTGGGGATGGCGCTTCATGCGAATCGGCGTGAAGTCATCGGTAATCGATCGGCATCCGTTGCTGTGACGCCTGGAGTCGTCGGCCATGCGCCCACTTCGATGGGCCGGATGCAGTTGCGGGTCGGTTCCAGCGAAGCGTGACGCGCAAAGGAGCTCCAGCAGCAACCCGCCACCCCAATCCCCAATCCCCAATCCCCAATCCCCCCGCCCTTAGCAACACGGCTGCAGACAAGTGACGCTGCTAGAATGACAGCCCCTTTCCATCCGCCGCGCTCGCGGCTGCAGGAGCTAGTGAACATGGCAATCAAGGTTGGCATCAACGGATTCGGTCGCATCGGCCGCAACGTGCTGCGCTCTGCGGTGCAGAACTTCGCCAATGACATCGAGATCGTGGCCATCAATGACCTGCTCGAGCCCGACTACCTGGCCTACATGCTGCAGTACGACTCGGTGCATGGCCGCTTCAAGGCCGAGGTGTCGGTCGACGGCAACACGTTGATCGTCAACGGCAAGAAGATCCGCCTGACCCAGGAACGCGACCCGGCCAACCTCAAGTGGGATGCCGTGGGCGCCGATGTGGTAATCGAATCCACCGGCCTGTTCCTGACCAAGGACACCGCGCAGAAGCACATCGACGCGGGCGCCAAGAAGGTGATTCTGTCGGCCCCGTCCAAGGACGATACGCCGATGTTCGTCTACGGCGTCAACGACAAGACCTACAAGGGCGAGGCCATCATTTCCAACGCCTCGTGCACCACCAACTGCCTGGCGCCGTTGGCCAAGGTCATCAACGACAAGTGGGGCATCAAGCGTGGCCTGATGACCACCGTGCATGCGGCCACCGCCACCCAGAAGACCGTGGACGGCCCGTCGAACAAGGATTGGCGCGGTGGCCGCGGCATCCTGGAGAACATCATCCCGTCCTCCACTGGCGCGGCCAAGGCCGTGGGTGTGGTCATTCCCGAGCTCAACAAGAAGCTGACCGGCATGAGCTTCCGCGTGCCGACCTCGGACGTGTCGGTGGTTGACCTGACCGTCGAGCTGGAAAAGCCGGCCACCTATGCAGAGATCTGCGCCGAAGTGAAGGCCCAGAGCGAAGGCGCCCTGAAGGGCGTGCTGGGTTACACCGAAGACAAGGTGGTGGCCACCGATTTCCGCGGCGAGACCTGCACCTCGGTGTTCGACGCCGACGCCGGCATCGCGCTGGATTCCACCTTCGTCAAGCTGGTGTCCTGGTACGACAACGAGTGGGGCTATTCCAACAAGTGCCTGGAAATGGTGCGGGTTGTGGCCAAGTAATCGCGCTTTACAGATGAGCAAGAGGGCCCCGCCATGGCGGGGCCTTTTTATTGGGTTTCTTTGGTGACGTGCAATGCAGCTACAGGTATCAAGGATGGACTTTGGACGATCCACGTGCCCTAATTCTCGCGCACGGCGGTCGTTCCCGTGTCGTGTACGAAGGATCGGGGAACTCCATGGATCGAGACAATCAAAATGAACAAATTTCTGGCAGGCGCGCTGGCGCTTGGAGTCGTGGTGGCGTTCTCTGCACCATTCGATAGTTTGGCGGCCAAGAAGCAGACCGGTACGCCGGCCTGGATGAATGCTGACGGAGAGGTCACCAACTCTTCGCAGGTCGAAGCCGGTTATGGCGAGACCGTCAAGGGCGTCAATGATTACGAGGGCGAGATCACCGGCAAGCCGGCACCCGGCAGCAAGTTCACCCAGCTCAAGATCGGCATGCCGATGAAGCAGGTGACCGATCTGATCGGCCAGCCGAACGACCAGGGTTCCTATGTGACCGGCAAGGCGTTCATTCCGTTCTTCTTCGGTGGCGACCGTTACCGGTACGAGATGGCCTACAAGGGCCAGGGCCGTCTGGTGTTTGCCGGCAAGTCAATGGATACCGGCGGCAACCTGATCTGGATCATCCATAACAAGAACGACAGCGGCTACCGCGAATAACGAGTCAAAACGCCCGGTTTTCCGGGCGTTTTCATATCCAGGGTTCGCACCGAAATCGCTGACTTCCGTTGCTTGTCAACCCTTGACCAAGCGTCTGGCCGAGGGGTTGGCTGCCTAGTCGTGGCTTGACGCTATATGGTTCGCGCATTCGGCTGGAGGCCGGCTCGGGGTTGATACATTGGAAACGATGATCGTGTTGGCGGCCCTGGTGCTGCTTGCCGTGCCGGTGGGTGTGGTGGTCGCGCTGGTCTGGATTGCCGGGCTGCGGCGGCGGGTGGCGGTGCTGGAACAGCGGCTTGCGCAGTGGCCGGCCGGTGGTGTCGACCGCGCGGATGCGCCAGCGCAGGCGCAGGCGCAGGGAAGAGCGTGGGAGCGGCCCGACGTGGTGCCCGATCCCGATCCCGATTCCGAACCAGGTTTCACTGCCGATCGCGATGTGCCTGGATCCAGCAGGTCTGGCGCAGCGCAACCGGGCGACGGCTGGCGCGTGTCTGCTGCTGGTCAGGACGCGGTCGATGTCTCCGCGGTGCCGCCTCCTCTACCTGCACAGGCCCCCGCAGCTGCGATGGCAGGCGGCGCAACCGCGACCCCGGAAGTTCCCGGCCAGCGCGCTCATTCGGCGCAGCCGCAACCACCGCGAGCGCAGCCCATACAGCCGCAATCACCCCATATCCCGTCCGAGCCCGGCGTCATCGTGCGTGCAGCCGGCACATTGAAGCGTTGGTTTGCCGAGGGCAATGTGCCGGTCAAGGTCGGCATGCTGGTGTTGCTGGCTGGTGTAGCGTCGTTGTTGAAGTACGCCAGCGACCAGGGCTGGATGCGCATGCCGATCGAGCTGCGCCTGGCTGGCATCAGCGTTCTCGCATTGGCCGGTCTGGTGTTCGGTTGGAAGCAGCGCGAGCAGCGACCGGGCTTTGCGCTGGCGTTGCAGGGCGGCGCCATCGGTGGCTTGTTGTTGACCGTGTTCGCGGCCTTCAAGTTGTACGGGTTGCTGGATGCCGGACCGGCGCTGGGGATCAGCGTGGTGCTGATCGCGGGCATGTGCGTGCTGGCGGTGTTGCAGGATTCGCGCACGTTGGCGTTGCTGGGCGTGCTGGCAGGGTTCCTTGCGCCGATCTGGTTGTCCACCGGCAGCGGCAATCATGTGGCGCTGTTTTCGTATTACGCCGTGCTCAACGCCGGCATCGTGGCGATTGCGTGGACACGTCCGTGGCGCGTGCTGAACTTGCTGGGTTTCGCCTTCACCTTCGGCATCGGCACGTTGTGGGGCGCGCTGCAGTACACCCCGGCGAAATTCGCTACGACCGAGTCGTTCCTGTTGCTGTTCTTCGCCATGTACGTGGCGATCCCGGTATTGCACGCGCGCCGCGGCGACGCCGGCGCAGGCAAGGTCATCGATGGCAGCCTGGTGTTCGGGACGCCGCTGGTCGCCTTCGCATTGCAGGCACGCCTGCTTGAAGGCGATCGGCTGCCGTTGGCGTTGTGCGCGGTGGCGGTGGCCGTGTTGTATGCAGGCCTGGCGAACTGGCTGTTGCGCCGCGCCTCCACGCGTTTGCTGGGCCAGGCGCATGCGATGCTGGCGGTCGGTTTCGCTACCCTAGCGATACCGTTGGCATTGTCTGCACGCGCCACTGCCAGTGTGTTTGCGCTGGAAGGCGTCGGCTTGTTGTGGTTGGGGTTACGCCAGCAACGGCGTATTGCGCAGGTCAGCGGCGTGGCGCTGCAGGTGCTCGCGGCGGTCGGTGTTGCATTCGGCGTGGATGCCTGGCGCTACGACGCGGTCGCGGTGGCCAATGCGACCTGCATGAGCACCTTGCTGATCGCGCTTGCCGGCTGGGCCAGTGCCTGGTTCCTGCGCGATGCGGGGCATCCACGGCGTGCGTTGGTGGCGTATGTGTGGGGGCTGGGCTGGTGGACGCTGTGCGGCGTGCACGAGATCTTGCGCTTTGCCGATCTGCGCAGCCAACCCGACCTGCTGCTGGGCTTCGTCGCACTCAGCCTGTGGCTGGCGGCAGAAGTGCATCGCCGTCGTCCCGCAACGTCGCTGGTGTGGACGGTGATGGCGGGTTTGACGCTGGCGGCGCCATTGGCACTGTGGCAGGGCCAGGCGCACTTCCAGCCATTCGCGCACTGGGGAGCGCTGGCATGGGGCGTGTTTGCGTTAGCAGGCGCGCGTGCGCTGTGGTGCCTGCGGATGCAGCGGAGCACTGGCGCGCTGGCGGCACAAGTCATCTGGTGGTTGCTGTGGCCCTGGGTGGTGTCGTTGGGTGCAGCCTGGTTGGCCGATGCGTTCTTGCTGGCCAATGGCTGGCGTTGCGCCTTGCTGGCTGCGCCGTGGTTGCTCATCGCGACACAGGGGCTGTTGCGCTGGCCGTGGCTGGCCTGGCCGCAGGGAGCCAGCTTCGATCCTGCACGCAACGCCTTGCTGAGTTGCGTGTTTGCGGTGCTGGGACTCGGCTGGCTGCTGGTGTTGCTGGACCCGGTGAGCGCAGCGCCGTTGCCCTGGCTGCCGCTGCTCAATCCGGCCGAGCTGGCGCAACTGGCGGTGCTGGCCTTGCTCGCGCGCTGGGCCTGGTCGGCACCGGCGCCAGCCTTGCTGCAGCGTTGGCGCGTGACCGCGCTGGGTGTGCTCGGCTGGGCGTTGATCACCGGCAGTACCTTGCACAGCGTGCATCACTGGGGCGGCGTGGCGTGGGATTCGGCGTTGATCGGCGCCACCTTGTCGCAGACCAGTCTCACCATCGTGTGGAGCGTGCTGGGTGTGCTGGGCTGGGTGATCGGGTCGCGTCGCGGGCAGCGTGGGTTGTGGCTGGGTGGCGCGTTGCTCATGGGGCTGGTATTGGCGACGTTGGTCTTGGTCGACCGCCAGCATCTGGGCAACTTGCTCGGCATCGGCTCGTTCATGGCCTATGGCCTGTTGTGCACCGTGGTGGGCTACCTGGCGCCGGCACCACCGCGCCCGCTGGCGACAGAAGGTCATGCTGTCGAAGACGACGGCGTCGAAAAGGATCAGGCATGAAATCGATGCGATGGGCCCTGCTGGCGATGGTGCCGATGCTGGCGCAGGCCGCCGATGTGCGGCAGGACTACCGCCAGCAGTGGCCGCTGCAGGTGAGCGGGGCGGATGCCGGCATTTATCAGTTGACCTTGAACGCGGCGGTGTATCGCACCGCGCATGATGCGGCGCTGCGCGATGTGACGGTGATCGATGCGCGTGGCGAAGAGCTGCCCACCGCCTGGTTGCCGCTGGATGCGACACCGGCGGCTGCGGCGCGCCGGCAGCGCCTGCCCCTGTTTGCCCTGCCGGCCGGTGCGGCGCCGGCCAATGGCGATCTGCAATTGATTGCCGAGCGCGATGCCAGCGGCGCGGTACGCCGGCTGGAAGGCCGCTTCGCAACCGGTGCCGCCGCCGCTGCAGGCAGCGGTGGGAGCTGGTTGATCGATGCCAGCGCGCTGCGCGATCGCCCGCGTGCGCTGCGGTTGGATTGGGACGGCGACATGCCGGTGCAGGCCCGGTTGCGTGTGGAAGGCAGCGACGATCTGCGCGACTGGCGCGTGCTTGCCTCCGATGCCACGGTGATGGCGCTGGACAATCAGACCCAGCGATTGCAGCAGCGTCGGATCGCACTCGACGCCGGCGCGCGTTACCTGCGCCTGGTCATCGTGTCAGGCCAGTTGCCGGCCTTGCGCGTGGTCGAGGCGGAACTGGAGGGCATCGCTGCCTCCGCACCGCCGCAGTGGCTGGAGCTGACAGGCACCGCGAAAGATGCCGCTGTGGTGTATGCCTTGCCGGGGCGCTTTCCGATCACCCAGCTCGATGTCGGTGCCAGTCAGGCCGAGGCGGTCGAGTGGATCGTGGCCAGCCGCGATGCCGACGATGCGCCATGGTTACAGCGTGCCGGCCCCTGGTTAGGGTATCGGCTGGGCAAGGGCGCGGCGGCCGCGTCGCCGCCGCAATCGCTGTCCGCCCCGGTGCGCGATCGCCAATGGCGGCTGGTCGCTGCGCAAGGGCGTAGCACTGCGGTGCCGAAGTTGCGTGTGGGGTATCAGCCCGAGCGGTTGATGTTTCTTGCCCAGGGCCAGCCGCCCTATGCGCTGGTCGCTGGCAGTGCGCGTGCGCAGCGCGGCGACGCACCGCTGGCCTCGATGCTGCAGGCACTGCGGCGCGAACGCGGCGCGCAGTGGCAACCGGCGCAGGCCAGTGTCGCCGCACAGGCACAGCCGCTGGCGGGCGAAGACGCACTGCAGCCGGCGGCCACGCCGCACGACTGGAAGCGTTGGCTGCTGTGGGGCCTATTGGTCTTTGGTGCCGTGCTGGTCTGTGGTTTCGCAGTGAGTCTGCTGCGTCGTTCGTCGACCGATCGCAACGGCTGATGGCACCCGCGTCGCAAGGCGGTTTGCCGCTGCGGCGCGAAGGTCGGACAATGGGCGTCCCCGTGACCAAGGCAGCCGTCTTGCCCGTCGTGTTCGACCACGTATTCCCCGCGTTGCCAACCCTGTTGGCGGCGCCACGCGTGGTGAGCACTGTGCGCGCCACGCGACCAGGCCGACGGCGCAACGCCATCGCAACCAGCGGCCGTGACGGCACAGCGCTGGGACGTTTGCCTCGGCACACGCGCTGCGTTGCTGCGGCGTACCAACCCCGACTCCCCTTCCCTAGACCGAACGAGCTGAACCCATGTCCATTGTCCGCATGACCGACCTCGATCTTTCCGGCAAGCGCGTGTTGATCCGCCAGGATCTCAACGTGCCGATCGACAACGGCCAGATCACCTCCGAGCAGCGCATCACCGCCTCGGTGCCCACCCTCAAGCTGGCGCTGGAAAAAGGCGCCGCCGTGATGGTCACCTCGCACCTGGGCCGCCCCAAGGAAGGCAGCTGGAGCGAAGAGGATTCGCTGGCGCCGGTGGCCGCGCGTCTGACCACCTTGCTGGGTGTCGACGTCGCGTTGGTGCGCGATTGGGTCGACGGTGTCGAGGTCGCGCCGGGGCAGGTGGTGTTGCTGGAAAATTGCCGCATGAATGTCGGCGAGGGCAAGGACGACGAGACGCTGGCGCGCAAGTACGCCGCACTGTGCGATGTGTTCGTGATGGACGCGTTCGGCACCGCGCACCGCGCGCAGGCCTCCACGCATGGCGTGATCCGTTTCGCCCCGGTCGCAGCAGGCGGCCCGCTATTGATGGCCGAACTCGACGCCCTGGCCAAGGCGCTGGACAACCCGGCCAAGCCACTGCTGGCGATCGTGGCCGGCAGCAAGGTCTCCACCAAGCTGGAGCTGCTCTCCAACCTGGTCAACAAGGTCGACCAACTGATCGTCGGCGGCGGCATCGCAAACACCTTCATCGCCGCAGCCGGGCATGACGTGGGCAAGTCGTTGAACGAGCCGGACTTGATCCCGACCGCCAACCAGATCGTGGCCGATGCCAAGACGCGTGGCGCGGAAATTCCGCTGCCCACCGATGTGGTCGTTGCCAAGCAGTTCTTGCCCGAGGCCGAGGCCAGCGTGAAGTCGCTGGACGCCGTCGATGCCGATGATCTGATCCTGGATATCGGCCCGCACACCGCGCAGCGCTATGCCGAGCTGATCGCCAGCGCCGGCACGGTGGTGTGGAACGGGCCGGTCGGCGTGTTCGAATTCGAGTCCTTCAGCCACGGCACCGAAACCCTGGCACGTGCGATCGCCAGTTCCAAGGCGTTCTCGATCGCCGGTGGTGGCGACACCCTGGCCGCAGTGGACAAGTACGACATCGCCAAGGACGTCACCTACATCTCCACCGGCGGCGGCGCGTTCCTGGAGTTTCTGGAGGGCAAGACCCTGCCGGCAGTGGCCGCGCTCGAGGCCCGCGGTCAGTGACTGCAGCCATGCTGTTTTTCGATCTGGACGGCACGCTGGTCGATTCGGAACCGGGCATCGTTGCCAGCATCGTGCATGCCTTCGACGACATCGGGCAGCCGCGTCCATCGGCGCAGACCTTGCGCGCCTGGATCGGTCCGCCCTTGCGCGACAGCTTCACCGAGTGTTTTCCGAACGATCCAGCGTTGGTGCAGCGTGCGCTCGGGCTCTACCGCGCACGCTACGACGCGGTGGGCTGGACCGAACTCAGCGTGTTCGACGGCATTGGCGAGGTTGTCACCGGCCTGCAGCGCGCCGGCCATCGGCTGGCCGTGGTGACCTCGAAGAATGAGCGCTATGCGCGGCGCATCGTCGAGCATCTGCCATTCGGCGCGTGCTTCGAACAGGTCATTGGGGCCAGCGAAGACGGCGAGCGTCGCTTCAAGCCGGACCTCATTGCCGAAGCGTTGCGCCGTTTGCAGATCGAGAAAACTGGCTGCGTCATGATCGGCGACCGGCGCATGGATATCGATGGCGCCAATCATCACGGCATCCATAGCATCGGCGTGTTGTGGGGCTTTGGCGACGAAACCGAATTGCGCGCCGCCGGTGCCGGTACGCTGGCACGCACGCCGGCTGCGCTGGCGGCGTTGCTTCCGTCATGAACAGGGCGCGTGGCCCGTTGCGTTCGCTTGGTGGACGCGTCGGCAGTTGCGGTTCGCATGGCCCAGAACCATCTTCACTGTCGCCGGGTTAGGGTGACGACCGTTCGCACTGCCCATGGCAGCGCGGGCGCAGGCGTACGTACTGTCCCGCACTGTCTGTAAGACATGCCGGAATCGGAGGGGGGCTATGCCGCAATGCCATCCTTGGTGCGTGACGTGTGTGTTAAGTTTCGCGACTTTTACAGGGAGGCCATCATGAAAGAACGTCAACGCCGCACCAAGATCCTCGCCACCCTCGGACCGGCAACGGATGCGCCCGGTGTGCTGGATACGCTGTTCAAGGCGGGCGTCAACGTGGTGCGCCTCAACTTCAGCCATGGCGATCCGTCCGGTCAGGCCAAGCGTGCCGCGGAAGTGCGCGCCGCCGCCGCCCGCGTTGGCGCCGAGGTCGGCATCCTGGCCGACCTGCCGGGCCCGAAGATCCGCATCGAACGTTTTGCCGAAGGCAAGATCAAGCTGACCATGGGCGAGCGCTTCGACCTGGTGGCCGACGCCAATGCGCCGGCCGGCGATCAGCATCAGGTCGGCGTCAGCTATCTCGGCTTGCCGCAGGACGTGACCGCTGGCGACGTGCTGCTGCTCGACGATGGCCTGGTGCAGTTGCAGGTCACCGAGGTGCAGGGCGCGCGCATCGTCACCACCGTGCTCAACGATGGCGTGTTGTCCGACCGCAAGGGCCTCAACAAGCAGGGCGGTGGGTTGTCGCTGGGCGCGTTGACCGAGCGCGACAAAGAGCTGATCGGCATCGTTGCCAAGATCGGCGTGGACTTCATCGCGGTGTCGTTCTGCCGCAATGCGCAGGACATGCATGACGCGCGTCAGATCGCCCAGCAGCACGGCTGCGATGCGCAACTGGTGTCCAAGATCGAGCGCACCGAAGCGATCGAGAACCTGGTCGAGATCGTCGAAGCCTCCGATGTGGTGATGGTGGCGCGTGGCGACCTGGGCGTGGAAATCGGCGATGCCGAATTGCCGGGCCTGCAGAAGAAGATCATTCGCGAATCGCTGGCGCAGAACAAGGTGGTGATCACCGCCACGCAGATGCTGCAGTCGATGGTCGAAAGCCCGATCCCGACCCGCGCCGAAGTGCTGGACGTGGCCAATGCGGTCATCGACGGCACCGATGCGGTGATGCTGTCGGCCGAAACCGCCGCCGGCGCCTATCCGGTGCGTGCGGTGGAAGCGATGGCACGCATCTGCCTGGGTGCCGAGCACCAGTTCGAATTCGATACCGACTTCGAATCCGCGCAACGCAACCTGCAGCGCGCCGACCAGGCCATTGCGATGGCGACCATGTTCCTGTCCGAGCACATCGGTCTTGGCGGCGTGGTGGCGTTGACCGAATCCGGCGGCACGCCGCGCTTTTTGTCGCGCTTCCGCTCCAACATGCCGATCTACGCGTTCACCCGCCATGACGGCGCGCGTCGCCAGATGGCGATGATGCGTGGCGTGTTCCCGATCAATTTCGACAGCCGCGGCCTGACCCCGCGCGAAGCTGCACGTGCGGCGATCCGTCTGCTGGTGGAGAACGAGCGCATGGGCCCGGGCGACCGCGTGGTGTTCACCAGTGGCGAGCACATGGAAACCCACGGCGCCACCAATACGCTGCGTCTGCTGGAAGTGGGCGAAGACGGCCGCGCCACCGGTCTGGGCGAGCTGTAACGCCCTTCGACGGCCCCGGCGCATGACCTGGCCGCGTACTGGACGCGACACGCAGCGGCGGCCCCAGGGCTGCCGTTGTGCTGTGTGGCGATCCCAGCCGCGGCAAACGCTCGGCCTTGGCCTGATAGTGAGTCAATGCCCGGATCCGGCGAATGCCCAACCCGCGCAACATCGCCGCCACGCTGCCGTAACGGCGCTGCCAGGGCGGACTCTGTGTGCCTCAAGGTAACGCCCGTTCACGATGTAGCGCGCCACAGGCGCGCAGCGCTATACACCCAGGCGAAGCGGCAACGCGACCAACACTACAAACGCCAACCAACTCACGCACGGCTCAGTGTCAACAGCGCCGCCGCACGTCATTGCAGCCATGCATCACAGCACCGCACGCAACAGCCGCACGCCATGCTCAGCTTTGACGATTCCCGATTCCCGATTCCCGATTCCCGATTCCCGCGATGCGAGCAGCCCCACACATTCTGTCACTTGCTTCACGTGTAATCGGTTGCAGGCATTCCATGAAGGAATGTGTACGACTTTCGTCGCTATACTTTCGCTCTCCCCCGCAGCTGCCACAGGAACTACATGAGCATCGAACAGCTTGCCGAAACCGCCCAGGCAATGGTCGCCCCGGGCAAGGGCATCATCGCCATCGACGAATCGACCAGCACGATCGCCAAGCGTTTTGCCAGCGTTGGCATCGAGAACATCGAAGAAAATCGTCGCGCGTACCGCGAACTGCTGCTGACCACCCCCAAGCTGAGCGACTACATCTCCGGCGCCATCCTGTTTGATGAAACCATCCGTCAGAAAACCAAGGATGGCGTGCCGTTCGCCGAGTACATGACTGCCCACGGCATCATTCCGGGCATCAAGGTCGACAAGGGCGCGCAGCCGCTGGCCGGCATGCCGGGCGAACTGGTCACCGAAGGCCTGGACGGCCTGCGTGCGCGTCTCGAGGAGTACTACACACTCGGCGCGCGCTTCGCCAAGTGGCGTGCAGTCATCAACATCGGCGAAGACATCCCGTCGGGCACCTGCATCGAGGCCAACTCGCACGCGCTGGCGCGTTACGCCGCGCTGTGCCAGGAGCAGGGCCTGGTGCCGATGGTCGAGCCGGAAGTCATCATGGACGGCAGCCACGACATCGAGACCTGCTACGAAGTGACCGAAGCCACGCTGCGCTCGCTGTTCGGTGCGCTGTATGAGCAGAACGTCGTGCTCGAAGGCACCATCCTGAAGGCATCGATGGTCATCTCCGGCAAGAGCTGCGAAGAGCAGGCCAGCATCGAGGAGGTGGCCGAGTCCACCGTGATGTGCCTGAAGTCCACCGTGCCGGCGATCCTGCCGGGCATCGTGTTCCTGTCAGGCGGCCAGACCGACGAGCAGTCCACCGCCCACCTCAACGAAATGCACCAGCTCGGCAACCTGCCGTGGCCACTGAGCTTCTCCTACGGCCGCGCCATGCAGCAGGCCGCTCTGAAGCTTTGGGCCAAGGACATGACCGGCAACTTCGCCAAGGCGCAGCAGGTGATTTATGAGCGCGCCAAGGAAAACGGCCTGGCCGCGCTGGGTAAGTGGAAGGGTTGATCGATTGATGACGGCTGCAAGGCAGCCGCATCGAGAAAACGAAAACGCCGGCATCGCTGCCGGCGTTTTCGTTTGTTGCATCCATGCGTTCGGCAGGATGCTCATGCAAAGCGAAGGGCGCCTTGCGGCGCCCTTCGCTTCAACCACATGTGCTTCACTTCAATCGGTCGATGCGACCTCTCATCGGCGTCAGGCCAACGTCACGCCGTTGCAGTTTCTTGCGTCGCCAACGCCTGCTGATACGCCTTGTAGGTCGCCTCGTTGTAGGCCACCAGCACGATATGCTTGGGCACCTTGTGCGAGCGCTGCCAATCGCGCGTTTCGGTCACGGCGATGCGGGCTGCCTGATATAGCGGGTAGCCGTAGATGCCGCAACTGATTGCCGGAAATGCAATCGAATGCAGCATCATCTGCTCGGCCAGTTTCAACGATTGCCAATAGCAATTGGCCAGCTGTTCCGGCTCGTTGTGCTTGCCATCGCGCCAGACCGGGCCAACGGTATGAAACACATGCCGTGCCTTCAGGTTGAAACCATCGGTGATGCGGATTTCGCCGGTGGGGCAGCGCACGCCCGCACGCACTTGCGGCAAGGCTTCGCAGGCTTGCAGCAGCCGCGGCCCGGCGGCACGATGGATGGCGCCATCGACGCCACCACCGCCCAGCAATGATTCGTTCGCGGCGTTGACGATGACGTCAACGTCAAGTTCGGTGATGTCGCCTTGCCAGACTTCGATTCTCATGGCGCGATAATTATGCGAATTGCATGATGGGCGCGTGATGGGGAGCACGCTGCGGAGACCGCACGCTATCGGCCATTCATCTCATCTGCTGCGACTGTCTGGCGGGTTGGCATATGCGCTGCCCACCTGTGTTTCTGAAACCGCTTTGGAGCGATCGGCTGCTTCAATTGCCGCGCACGACAGTGTGTGTGTGTCGCGCGTTACAACCAGCGGCGGACGCGCGCGCAATAGTCGCTGTAGTGGCGGCCGAATTCGGTGCGCAGGCGCGCTTCTTCGAACGGTATGACATAGCGCTGCAGGGCAAACCATGGCAGCGGCACCAGCGCAACCGCCCACAGCAGCCCAAGTTGCAGGCATAGGCCCACGTAGCTCAGCACCAACGCCAGATACATCAGGTTGCGGGTGAAGCGATACGGGCCGTCCGACACCAGACGCGAGGGATGGCCACTCGGCATGATGGTGGTGCGCTGGCGCGCAAACAGGATGAAGCAGCTCACCGCCAGCGCCAGGCCCAGACCGGCGATGCCGCCACCAGCTAGCTCGATCCAGGCAAGCGGCACCGGAGCGGGCAGGGGCAGTTCCAGCGCCTCTTGCAACCACGCGCCAACCCCCAGAGCGACTGCGAAATGGACCGGGGAGGTCATCTTCACCAGCCATGGCGCCCGCGTGGCAAGGGTATCGCTGTGTCCATACGGCCGGTTGCTCACACCTGTCTCCCTACATGGCGGCGGTTATCCTAACGTTTCCTTGACATCGGCGGGAGTGCGGGCGTTCTGGAAGTGGGAAATCGTGGCCGAGAATTGCACGCGACGTAGGTCCCGATAGGCAAGCTGTAGCGTTATGCGCCCCTGTAACGCTGCGCGCTTTCCGCCGGAGCGGCCGTAGATCGAAGGACGCGCATGTTCCGCCGTGTGCGTTGCTCTTCGGCGCGCGATCGGTCTATTCGGGCTGTAAAAAAGCCGCGCATCGCGCGGCTTCGTATCGCCTCGTCCACAGCGTTGGATCAGGGCAGCCCGGCCAGCCAGTCGTCGTCGGAGCCTTCGTTGACGTCGGCGAATAGCGGCGTAGAAAAGTAGCGTTCGCCAGTGTCGGGCAGCATTGCCAGGATCACCGCGCCGGGCGCTGCGGATTCTGCCACGCGCAGCGCGGTGGCGACGGTGGCGCCGCCGGAGATGCCGGTGAAGATGCCTTCTTCGGCGGCCAGGCGGCGGGCGACGGTGATGGCATCGGTGTCTTCCACACTCAGGACCTCATGGGCGACATCGCGGTTGAGCACCTCGGGCACGAAGTCCGGCGTCCAGCCCTGGATCTTGTGCGGCTTCCAGTCCTGACCCTGCAGCAGCGCCGCACCGGCCGGTTCGCTGGCGGTGATGCGCACCTCCGGGCGGGCAACGCGCAGTACCTCACCCACGCCGGTGAGCGTGCCACCGGTGCCCCAGCCGGTGACGAAATGGTCCAGCCGGTGGCCGGCGAAGTCGCACAGGATCTCTGCGGCGGTGGTGTTGCGGTGATACGCCGGGTTGGCCGGATTGGCGAACTGGCTGGCCAGGAACCAGCCGTGCTGCTCGGCCAGCTCCTTGGCCTTACGCACCATGCCGCTGCCGCGCTCGGCGGCCGGGGTCAGGATGACCTTGGCGCCGTAGGCGCGCATCAGCTTGCGGCGTTCGATCGAGAAGGTTTCCACCATGGTGGCGACGAACTTGTAGCCGCGCGCGGCGGCGACCATCGCCAGTGCCACGCCTGTGTTGCCGGAGGTGGCTTCGACAATGGTGTCGCCGGGCTTGAGCAGGCCGCGCTGTTCGGCGTCCAGGATGATCGCCAGCGCCAGCCGGTCCTTGACCGAGCCGCCGGGATTGAACGATTCCACCTTGACGTACAAGGTCACGTTGTCCGGGGCCAGGCGATGGAGTTTGACCACCGGGGTACGGCCGATGGTGTCGAGGATGTTGTCGTACAGGGCCATGGGGTCTCCGTCGGAATCAGGCTGCGTGGGCAAGTGTGGGCGCGTGCGGCGTTGCAATGGGTGAGTGCGGGAGCAGCAGGGGGCCGGTCAACGGCGGCGCGCCGTACCAGTGCAAGCTGGCGGCCAGCCCGGCGACCTCGCCCAGGATCAGCAAGGCTGGAGCGCGCACGGCGTGCTGCTGCGCGGTAGCAGCCAGGCTGGCGAGCGTGCCGGTGATCACGCGTTGCTGCGGGCGCGAGCCGTTTTCGACCAGCGCAAACGGGGTGGAGGCGGCGCGCCCAGCCTGCAGCAGCCGCTGCTGGATGGCATCCAGGCCTGCCACGCCCATGTAGAAGGCCAGCGTCTGGCGCTCCTGGCCGAGCGCGTGCCAGTCCAGTGTGTCCAACGAATCCTTGCAGTGCGCGGTGATCAGGCGTAACGATTGCGCGTGGTCGCGGTGAGTGAGCGGGATGCCGGCGTAGGCGGCGCAGGCGATGGCAGCGGTGATGCCGGGAATCACCTGGAAGCCGATGCCGTGCGCGTGCAGGAACTCCAGCTCTTCGCCGCCGCGGCCGAACACGAACGCATCGCCACCCTTCAGCCGCACCACGCGTCGACCGGCGCGCGCGTGCTCTAGCATCAGTGCGTGGATGCGTTCCTGACGCGTGCTATGGCCTTGCGCTGACTTGCCCACTTCGATGAGACGCGCGCCGTGCCTTGCCAGACGCAGGATCTGCGGGCTGACCAGACGGTCGTACAGCACCACCTCGGCCTGACGCAGTGCGCGCACTGCATGCCGGGTGAGCAGGCCAGGATCGCCGGGGCCTGCGCCGACCAGGGTCACGCTGCCGGGGGACAGCGGGCCGATGCCGCTGCGCGGCGCGGGGGAGGGCGCAGAAGCCGCTGTAGGAGCGGCAGGCACCGCATCGTGGGTCATCAACCGGTGGGCGCGCGCTGCATGGCGCAGGGCGTCGTTGAGCGGTGCTGATTCGCTGGCAGCGATGGTGAGCCACACCGGTTGACCCGGCAGCGCCAGCCATGCCGAGTCGAACTGCCCTGCCAGCCAGCGCAGTTGCCCGGCGTGCGCCCAGCGGCGCAATTGCACAGTGAGCTCGGGTGCGCCCACCAGCGGCAGCGCGCCGGCCTGTAGAAGCTGGGCGGTGGCGCGTTCGGCGTCGGCACCGCCACCGACTACCAGGACGGCACGGCCACGCAGGTCGACAAGGAGCGGGAACGCAGAAGACACGGATCGGCAGCATCGATGAGGGAGCGCCAGACCGTAACGCCGGCTTATAGCGGTCGGAAATGACTTCATCCATCCTGAAAATAGCGTTCGGTTATAAGCTGGTCCGCAGAACTCCTCTACAGTCGAAGCCCTTGTAGCGCCTCGCGCTTTTTTGGATATAAGCCATGACGCTGACCCAACTTCGCTATCTGTTGGCCATTGCCGATGCCGAGCTGAACATCACGCTGGCCGCCGCGCGCGTGCACGCAACCCAGCCCGGCCTGTCCAAGCAGCTCAAGCAGTTGGAGGACGAGCTGGGCTTTCTGCTGTTCGTGCGCAAGGGGCGCAGCCTGGATGCGGTGACGCCTGCCGGTGTGGAAGTGATCGAACGCGCGCGCGCGGTGCTGTCGGAGGCCAACAACATCCGCACCTATGCAGCCAACCAGCGCCGCGAAAGCCAGGGCCAGCTGACCCTGACCACCACCCACACCCAGGCACGCTTCGTGCTGCCGCCGGCGGTGGCGCAGATCAAGAACGCCTACCCGCAGGTCAGCGTGCATTTGCAGCAGGCGGCCGAAAGCGCGGCGTTGGATCTGCTCAGCCAGGGCGATGCGGATATCGCGGTGGTCAGCACGGCGGGCGGCGAGCCCAGCGCCGGCATCGCCGTGCCGCTCTATCGCTGGCGGCGGCTGGTGGTGGTGCCGCGTGGGCATGCGCTGGATAACCCGCGCACGGCGCCGGACATGCAGGCGCTGTCCGAGCATCCGCTGATCAGTTACGAATCGTCCACCCGGCCGGGCTCGTCGCTGCAGCGCGCGTTTGCGCAGGTGGGGCTGGAGCCGAGCATCGCGTTGACCGCGCTGGACGCGGACCTGATCAAGACCTACGTGCGCGCCGGGCTTGGCGTGGGTTTGGTCGCGGAGATGGCGGTCAACGCCTTCGACGAGGATCTACGCGCCTGGCCGGCGCCTGCGCCGATCGCCGAGTGCATCGCCTGGGCGGTACTGCCACGCGACCGCGTGCTGCGCGACTACGCGCTGGATCTGGTGCATGTGCTTGCCCCGCAGATTGACAAGCGCGACCTGCGCCGGGTGCTGGACGGCAATCAGGCGCCGGACTGGCCGCTGCCGCCGACCTGGGAATCGCTGACCCAGACCATCACCAGTTGAGCGCCACGCGATGACCGATCCGTTGCGTCCCGCACTGAGCAGGCTGTGGTCGTCCGAGCCAGACGGCGGCATGTCGCTGCAACTCTCGGCCACGATCGAGGGCCGCGAACACGCGTTACTGACGGTGCTGGCCGACCCGCGCGATGAAGCGTTGTGGGTGGCGCTGCAAGTGGACGACGCATGCGTGCAGATTCCATTGGAGGCACTGCGCAAGGCGCTGGAAGTTGCCGCCGAGGATGTGCATTCGGCGGAGTGGTTCGCACGCCAGGATGCAGATGGGTCCGATGTCTGAAGTCGCAATTTAGAGCGGCTGACAAAATGTCGCGAGCGGTCGGCGGGTGGGTGCGGGCAACGCGGAGGAGCGGAGCGTACACGTGGTCCATGCCGATCCCGAGCACCGGCCGCGCCTGCCTGCGCGCCGTGGTTTTGTTAGATGCTCTTAAAGCGACCAACACCGCGCGCAGTGGTCAGGCGGTGTGGGCAGCGCACAGGCCGCCGGAGCGGACGCGTGACATACGCCGATTCCGAGCAGCGGCGCCCTGCGTCTGGGCAGTTGCAGTGTTCGCTGCTGTTAAGCGGTTGGGACCGATTGCGTGCTGGTGCTGATGATGGTGATGCGGCGAGACGCGGCTTGTCCGAAAACCAGTGCATGGGCAGTTGCAGGAAACCATGACGTTGAAATTTGCCGCCTGCATGTCACGGCTGCATTGGGCTATCCAGGCGCTTACGCTTGTGTTCGCTCTTCATGCTTGCTGCGTTGCAGCGCAGTGGCCTCGAAAAAATTCCAGCACCATCAATGCGATACGGTTGTGCTCCGTAGCGCGTCAGCGCGTGCTGTCGGTGATTTCCCCTACCCGTGTCAGGGCGACGCAGTCGGCGTTGGCCGGGCGCATCAAGTTGCGCGCTGCGCTGTCGAAAACCCTTATAGCAGCCATGACGCGACACTCTCGAACGTCTAGGGGTGGACGGCGCAGAGCTGGCGATGCAGCTGATCGCATTGCCGGTATGTTTCGCGGTGTCGTCGAAGGGTTGCCAGCGCTGCCGCACCACTGTTGCACGAGGCTGCGCACAGAGCGGCTGGCGCACCCGGGTCCCTGGGGAGAGGCCTGGCGTGCTTGGTGGCGGATCCGGGTCGGGAGCCCGGATCCGCTTTTTTTTTGAGCATCTGACAAACCTGGTGCGCGGCCGCCAGGCAGGCGCGGTCGGTGCTCGGCATCGGCATGAGCACGTGTACACGCCGGTTTCCGCGCACCCACCTGACGAGCGCTCGCGACGTTTTGTTGGCCGTTCTTATATTCTGCTGCGCGCGGCGACACGACATGTTGGATGGAAACCGCCAAGACGTGCCGTGTGCGATGCAGGCGATGCGCGATCAGGGCTGGCGCTGGATGCGGCTACAGCTGCGGTGAGTTTGCCGGGTCTCAGCAGTCGCCGCTGACGCGTAACTTCGCTTCGCACATGCTGCGCACTGCTACAACGTCGGCTCTGCGGGTTGTCGTTGGCGGCCTCGTCTTGGTCCGGATACCGACCAACGCTTCACGCATGGCGAGCCCAGGCGTTCGCCGCAGATTGGCGAACAATCTGCGCGCCACAGACCCTCAAGCCAGCGGAATCCGCACCGAAAAACAGGTGCCGCCTTGCGCGCGCGCACGCACGTCCACCTCGCATCCCAACGTCTCGGCAGTGCGATGCACGATCCACAGACCGATGCCCAAACCGTCGCTGCGCGGGTCGGCCTGACGGAACGCCTGGAACACTTGTTCGGGATGTTCCAGGTTCAAGCCAATGCCACTGTCGATGATCTCCACCACCGCAAAACCGGGACGGCGGCGGGTGCCGACCAGCACGCGGCCGCGTTCGGTGTACTTGATGGCGTTGCCGACCAGGTTGCCGATCAAGGTGGTCAGCAAGGTCGCATGGCTGCGCACGCGTACCGAGGTGGGTACATGGCGCAGCGCCAGGCACTTGTCGATGGCGGGTTGACGCCACACGCCGAGTACCGCATGCAGCACGTCTTCCAGCTGCAGGGATTGCAGGTCCGGCATGGCGGCTTCGCTCGCGGCAGCCAGCGTGGCCAATTCGTCCAGGCTACGGCCGACCAGGCTGATCGCATCGCGCGCGGTCACCAGGGGCGGAATGGAATCGACGTTGGCATGCCGGCGCATCTTGTCGATGGCGTAGGCGGCAGTGCGCAGCGGAGTCTTCAGATCGTGCCCGGCGATCGCCATCAGGCGGCTGCGGTAACGATCCGATTCCTGCGCGATCGCCAATGCCCGGCGCAATTCCAGTTGCGCCATGGTCTGGCGTGCCAGTGCGCGCAGGGCTTCCACCTGCTCATCGGTGAGATGACGCGGTTCCCGGTCCAGGACGCAGACCGTACCCAGCGGCAGGCCATCGGGCGTCTTCAACAAGGCACCCGCATAGAAGTACAGCGGCGCTTCGCCGGTGACCAAGGGGTTGCGCGCAAAGCGGATGTCTTCGCGGGTGTCGGGCACCACCAGGACATCGTTGTCGAGCAGGGCGTGCGCGCACATCGACTTGAATAAAGGAGTCTCACGCTCGCCCATGCCGAGCTCGCTCTTGAACCACTGGCGATCCGCGTCCACCAGGCTGATCAGCGCGATCGGCGTCTGGCAGATGATCGAGGCGAGCCGTGTAATGTCGTCGAACGCCGCTTCACGCGGCGTGTCGAGAATGCCGTAGTTGCGCAGCGCCTGGAGACGCAGCGCTTCGCTCGGTGGCTTGGGTGCGCAGGGAAGCGGTTCGGCCGCGGGATCGGACAGGACGGTACTCATGCGCGCAGGTGAGAGTGGTGATCCGCAAGCATAGGGCATGCCAAGGCCCGGCATGTGTCTGCGGTCACGGACGCGGTGAAAATGTGACTACCGACCTGGACCACGGCGTGCAGGTGAGGTCGGAGCGACCGGACGGGCTGGCTGTGGCGAAAAGGCACAGCCGATGACGGGGCGCAGGCTGACCGCACATGCCCAGGCACGGGTCGTCGGGTACAGCGGGTCAGTCGGGTGCGACATCCGGTCGCGCGTCGGCCGTCCCCATCGCTCCGGGTGGCGTGGCGGCTTACACTTGAGCGCATGCTGCATTCGTTCTGTCGCCACCGGCTGTTGCCCCTGCTTGCCTGCCTGGCGGTGGTGCTGATGCTGGTGGCTCCGCTGATCAGCCGCTGGAGCCAGGCGCAGCCGACCGAGCCGATGTGCATGAGCGCCCCGGCACTGTCGGCAGAGAGTTCGCTCCATGCTGGGCATCGAACCCCGTCGCCAGCCGCTGCGGCGCATCCGCATCACAGCGCCCTCGCCCTGTCGGGCTCTCGGCACACAGGCACCCACGATGCAGCGATGCATGGCGAAGCCTGCGACTACTGCGTCTTGGCCGCACGCTTGTTGCCATTGCTCATCGTGGCGGTGTTGTGCCTGCTGCAGCTGCGGCCAACGCTGGCGCGGGCGCGCACGCAGGCCGGGGCACGTTCGGTCTTGCGGTGGTCCGCGCTCGGTGCACGTGGGCCGCCGCTGCACGCGTGAGCTTGCCCCCGCGCGGGCGTCCACGCAGTCAGCCCAACGCGCGCCCGAGTTATCGGCGTAGCAGCCGGACACCGCGGACGACGCGCTTCTTGATCGAATGATGCCGATGCGCGCCACGCTGGTGGCAGCGCACGGCTGTGCGGCCGTGCTGCCACGGCGAAGGGTTGGTCATGCGTCTACGGTTGTTGAAAACGATGTGGTATGCGCCGTCGTTGGCGCTGGTGTGTGGGCCTGCGTGCGAGGTGCAGGCGCAGGACGCGTCACTGACGCTGGGCAAGGTGCAGGTGAGCGAACACGCGCAGCGCAGCCCGAGCACTGCGCGCGTGCTGAGCTCGGTGGATGTGATCGGCGGCGAGCTGCTGCACGATCAACATGTGGACTACAGCTGGGAACTGCTGATGCGCGCGCCAGGGGTGCAGATCACCCAGTTCCGCATGGGCACGGATGCGGGGCGTTTTTCGTTCCGGGGCTTCAATGGCGAGGGGCGCATCAATGCGGTGAAACTGCTGATCGACGGTATCCCCAGCAACGACAATGCTGGCGCCATGCCGTATCTGGACGCCGTGTTTCCGCAGGACATCAGCGCCATCGAGATCGTGCGTGGCACCAACGATGCGCGCTATGGCTTGAACGCCATTGCCGGCAGCGTGGACGTACTGACCCGTACCGGCGGCAACGATGGCCGCTTGAGCGTGACGGCCGGCAGCTTCGGTGCGCGCGAGGTGCAACTGGGCAAAGGTTTCGAACAGGGCGCGTGGAGCCAGAACTACGTGCTGGCCTGGCGCGACTCGGACGGCTATCGCGATCATGCCGATGCGCGCAAACGCAGCGTGGCGGGCAAGTGGTTTTACACCGACCCGGACGGTGCATTCCGCGCCGGGCTCACCACGCGGTATTACGACAACCATGCATTGGAGGCCGGCTATCTGGACGCAGCCACCGCGCGTGCGGCGCCGCGTAGCTCGCCGGACTATGCACAGAACGATCGCGGCGAGCGTCGTCTGCGTCAGACCGCGTTGCATGCGGACGGTGAGTTAGGTGAGCAGGCGCAATGGAGTGCAAAGGCCTACCAGAACGACTACCGTAATCAGCGCTGGGTGCGGTTTTCCGCGGCCGGCCTGCAGCAGGAACGCGATACCGATGAAACCCACCGTGGGCTGCTGCTGCGTAGCAACTGGCAGCCGGACTGGGGAACGCTGCATGCCAATCTGGAAGCCGGGGTGGATGCACAGTGGCAGGACAACCAATCGCAGCGGTATCGCACCGTGGCCCGCGTACGCGGTGCGCAGCTGCGCGATTGGGAGTACGACCTGCGCACACGTGGTGCGTATGTGCAGGCGGTGCTCACGCCGGTTGCGCGCTTGCAGCTGGTGCCGGGGTATCGCATCGATCGCGTCGATGGGCAACTGCACGACGTGCTTGCAGGCATCGTTGCGCCAACCTACGACTACGGCACCATCAAGCAACCCAAGTTCAGTGCGAGCTACCGGGTGGGCGAGCAGAGCAGCGTGTATGCGAACTGGGGACGCACCTTCCAGATCGGCAGCGGCGATGGCGCTTACCGCCGCCAACCCGGCAATCTGGGGCCGTCGATCAACGACGGCTGGGAGACCGGCTTCAAGTTCGCCCCGGCGTCCCTGGTCGACGGGCGCCTGGCATATTGGGAGCAACGCGCATCCGGTGAGGTTGCGACCGTTTTTGGCGTGAATGGCGTGGTGGGCGTTGGCGATGTGACCAATGTCGGCCGCACGCTGCGGCGTGGTTGGGATGCGCAGCTCAACTTGCAGCCGGCCGAACACTGGCGCGCATGGGTCTCGTATTCGCGCCAGAAGGCCACGATCGCCACGCCCGATCCGAGCGCCCCGGCCACGCGTGGCAAGGAAATCGAAAACGTGCCGCATTGGCTGGCGACTGCCGGGCTGGAGTGGCAGGTCGGTGCGGCTGTGCAGTTGAGCGCCTGGGGCGATGCGCAAGGCGACTACTACCTGGATCGCACCAACACCCGGGGCCGCACCGGTGGCTACGCATTGCTCAATCTGGGCGCGCGTTGGACTGTGGATGCGCGCAACGCGCTCAGTCTGCAGCTGCGCAACGCCACTGATCGTGCGTATGTGTATGCCTGGTACGACAGCGGCAGTTCCGGCTATTCGCCCGGCGATGGGCGGGCGTTGTCGTTGTCGTGGGATTGGAGTTTTTGATGCCTGCAACCACTGACCCGGGCAGCGTAGCCGAGGTACGCCAGGACGGGCGCTGGCGTTTTTATCGCGTGGTGTGGCGCTGGCATTTCTATGCCGGGTTGCTGGTGCTGCCTTTCATTATCTGGCTGGCGGTGACCGGGGCTGCGTTTTTGTATCAGGACGCGATCGATCGCGGCGTGCACCATGCGTTGAAGGTGGTGCCGGTAGGCGAAGCGCGCCTGCCCGCACAGCAGTTGGTTGCCGCTGCACAAGAGCGTTACGGCGGCAGGTTGTTTGTCTACACCACGCCCAAACGCGCCGATGCCAGTGCCGAGGTCGGGCTGGTGGATGCAGACGGCGTGCGGCAGGTGGTCTATGTCGATCCCTATCGTGCGCGGATGTTGGGCGCATTGCCGGAGCACGGGACGCTGAGCTGGACGATCCGCCGGCTGCATAGCCTTGCGTTGATCGGGCCATATGCGCGTGGCCTGATCGAAATGGCCGGCGGATGGGCCATCGTGCTGGTGCTCACCGGTGTCTATCTATGGTGGCCGCGCGGACGACGCGGCGGCGTGATCAGTGTGCGTGGCAAGCCGACGCAGCGATTGTTCTGGCGTGACCTGCATGCGGTGACCGGTGCCGGGGTTGGCGCGATCCTGCTATTGCTGGCGCTGACCGGCATGCCGTGGTCATGGCTCTGGGGTGCGCAGATCAATCGTTGGGCCAATGGGCATGATTTCGGCTATCCCGCCGGGCTGCGCGTGCAACAGCCGATGTCTGAGCAGCGCTTGACAGACAGTGGTGAGCCGGCGTGGTCGTTGCGGCAGGCGCGCTTGCCGCAGTCCGTGGTGCCGGCACAAAGGGCTGTCGGGTCGGATGAGCGGTTGCATGACGCGCAAGCGGGTGGGCTGCAGGTAGGCAACGAGCACGCCGAGCACATCGCAGGCTCGGTACATGCAGGGCATGCAGACCACGAAGAACAGGCAAAGAGCGCAGGTGAGTCAGAAGACTCGGAGGAAGTTGCTCAGTCAGCGCACGCAGAGCAACACACGCACTCGGCAGAGCGCGCGCATGTTGCCCATGGCGGCGCAGGCGGCGTTGCTGCGCCGGGACGCGGCGCGATCGGTCTGGATGCGGCGATTGCGCGCTTCGACGCACGCGGCATCCTGCCGGGATATAGCGTGGCACCGCCGCGCGGTGCGACCGGGGTGTATACCGCGTCGGTCTATCCGGCCGATCTGCAGCGGCAGCGGGTGATCCATTTGGATCAGTACAGCGGTGCGGTGCTGCTGGACATGCGCTACCGCGACTACGGGCCGCTGGCCAAGCTGCTGGAATGGGGCATCAACGTGCATCTGGGGCAACAGTACGGCACTGCCAACCAGGTGATCCTGTTGCTGGCCTGCATCGCGATTGTGCTGTTGTGCGTCAGCGCGGCAGTGATGTGGTGGAAGCGCCGCCCCAGCGGTGGACTGGGCGTGCCCCCGTTGCCGACCGATCCACGCACGCTGCGTGGCCTGATGGCGCTGCTGGTGCTGTGCGGGCTGATTTTCCCGTTGGTCGGCCTGTCGTTGTTGTTGATGTGGATAGTCGATCGTTACTGGATGCAGCGTGCGCAGGCGGAGGCCACAGCAGGGCGATGAGCGCGTGCCGGAGCTCAACGCGCAGCGCGTTGCCGTCGTTGTTGCACAGCGTGCTCAAACACAGGCCGCACCTGCTGGCGAGTGAGCCGCGCATACACGCGCACGTCGCAGTGGGCTGCTGCAGCTAGATATCCTCGTGGATGCCGCACTCGCGCTTCAGGCCGAAGAAGCGCGTGTCTTCTTCGCGCATGCCCGGCTCCCAGCGACGCGTGGTGTGGAAATCGCCGATGGACACGTAGCCTTGTTCCCATAGCGGGTGATACGGCAGATCGTGCGCCTGCAGGTATTGCCACACGTCGCGATCGGTCCAGTCGGCGATGGGACTGATCTTGTAGCGCCCACCGCGCTTTTGCACGATCGGCGTCTGCGCGCGGCTGCTGGATTGGTTGCGGCGCAGGCCGGTAAACCAGGTGCCCACGTTGAGCTCGTCCAGTGCGCGCCGCATCGGCTCGACCTTACGCAGGTTGTTGTACTGATCGATGCCCACCATGCCTTGCTCCCACAGGCGGCCGTGGCGCGCTTCCATCCAGGCACGGCTGACCAGCGGGCGATACACCTTGAGATTGAGCTCGAGCCGCTCGGCCAAGGCATCGGCAAAGCGATAGGTTTCCGGGAACAGGTAGCCGGTGTCGATCAGGATCACCGGAATGTCCGGGCGTTGCTGACTGAGCAGATGCAGCGTGACGGCCGACTGCGCGCCGAAGCTGGACGACAGTGCCGCGTTCTGCGGACAGTGCTGCAACGCCCACGCCACGCGTTGATCGGCGCGCAGGTCTTCCAGTTGTGCATTGAGTGCGTCCAGATCGTCCAACACAGAAGAGGTGATCGATACGGCAGGTAGCGCGGTCATGCGAGCAATTCCAGGTCGAGGCGACGGTGCGTGGGGTAGGGCGGCAATGCGATCAGGCCGGCGCGGTGCAGGAAATCGCCGAAGCCTTCGTCGTTGGTGTGGTCGCGTTCGGCGGCGTAGCGGGCCAGTAGCGGCTCCAGTGCGGCCAGGATCTCTGCTTCCGTGATATTTTCGCGGTACAGGGTGTTCAGCCGCTGACCGCGGCGGTCGCCACCCAGCATCAGGTTGTAGCGCCCAGGCGCCTTGCCCACTAGCGCGATCTCTGCCAGATACGGGCGTGAGCAGCCATTGGGGCAGCCGGACAGGCGCAGCACGATGGGCGTGTCGGCCAACCCATGTTGCTGCAGTAGCGGCTGCAGTGCGGCGCTGAAGTCGGGCAGATAGCGCTCTGCCTCGGCCATCGCCAGGCCGCACGTCGGCAGCGCCACGCAGGCCATCGCGCCTCGTGCCAGGGCGGTGGCGGCCTGGTTGCCGGCATCCAGCGCATAGTGCGCGACCAGCGCATCGATCTGCGCACGCTGTTGCGCAGGGACGCCGGCGATTACCAGGTTCTGGTTGGGCGTCATGCGGAATTGACCGGCGTTCAACTGCGCAATCGCACGCAGCCCGCTCAGATGCGCTGCCGTGTCGGTATCGGCAATGCGACCGGCCGGCAGCGATAGCGTCAGATGCCACTGCCCGTCTTCGCCTTCCACCCAGCCATAGCGGTCGCCGTTGTGGTCGAACGCGAACGGCTGTGCCGGTTGCAGCGCGAAGCCGGCACGACGTGCGATCTCGGCCACGATGGTGTCCAGGCCGTGGTCGTCGATGGTGTATTTGAAGCGAGCACGCTTGCGCACGGCCCGGTTGCCGAAGTCGCGCTGGGTGGTGACCACTGCGGTGGCGATCTCGAGCAGCTGATCGCGGGTGACAAAGCCAATGACGTTGGCCACGCGCGGCCAGGTGTCGGTATCGCCGTGCGAGGCGCCCATGCCACCGCCGATGCTGACGTTGTAGCCCAGCAACTGCCCATCGCGCAGGATCGCGATAAAGCCAAGATCGTTGGCGAACACATCCACATCGTTGAGTGGCGGTGCGGCAAAACCGATCTTGAATTTGCGCGGCAGATAGCGGTCGCCATAGATCGGCTCGTCCTCGCTGCCGGAGCCGGACACGCGCTCTTCGTCCAGCCAGATTTCGTAGTACGCCCGCGTGTTGGGCAACAGATGTTCGGACACGCGCGCAGCATCGGCGTGCAGCGTGGCATGTGCCTGCGACAGCAGCGGATTGGCTGCCACCTGCACATTGCGATTGACATCGCCGCAGGCCGCCAGCGTGTCGATCAAGGTGGCATTGATGGCCTGCATGGTGGCCTTCAATTCGCGCTTGATCACGCCATGGAACTGGAACGCCTGGCGTGTGGTGATACGCAGCGAATGATTGGCGTAGCGCGTGGCGATGCCATCCAGCGCCAGCCACTGCGTAGGCGTGATCACCCCGCCCGGCGTGCGCGTGCGGATCATGAACTGGTACGCCGGTTCGAGCTTCTGCCGGCGCCGCTCATCGCGGATATCGCGATCGTCCTGCTGGTAGCTGCCGTGGTACTTGATCAGCGTCTGATCGTCCTCGCGCACCGCGCCGGTCACCGGATCGACCAGGCTCTGCTCCAGCGACCCGCGCAGGCGGTGGCTTTGGGATTTGATGTCTTCGACGGAGTGAGTCATGGGAATCGGGAGTCGGGAATGGGGAATCGTGAGGAGCGGCGTGCGTGGTCGGAAGAATTCGGGCATGGGCAGTCCCCATTCCCGATTCCCCACTCCCGATTCCCGGCACTAATAAACATCGCGCGCATACCGCCCCTCCACCTGCAGCTGAGTGAGATACGCAGCGGCGTCTTCGGCGCTGCGGGCGCCGTGGGTGGTCACGATGTCCAGCAGGGCGGCATGCACGTCCTTGCCCATGCCGATGGCGCCGCAGACATAGACATGCGCGCCGCCCTGCAGCCAGGCGTAGACCTCGGCGCCGCGTTCGCGCAGGCGGTGTTGCACGTAGAGCTTTGCGGCCTGGTCGCGCGAGAACGCCACGTCCAGCGCGTCCAACTCGCCGCGTTGCAGGGCCAGCTGCCATTCGGCCTGATACAGGAAGTCGGTATTGAAATGCTGGGCGCCGAAGAACAGCCAGTTGCGGCCCTTGGCGCCGAGTTCCGCGCGCTCCTGCACGAAGCCGCGGAACGGCGCCACGCCGGTGCCCGGGCCAATCATCAGGATGTCGCGATCGGCATCGGCCGGCACGCGGAAGCGCTCGTTCGGTTCGATGTAGACCGGAGCGGTGTCGCCTTCGGCAAGCGCAGCCAGAAAACCGCTGGCCGAACCCAGATGCGCGTGTCCGTGGGCCTGGTAGTTGAGCTCGTCCACGGCCAGATGCACTTCATCGCCCACACGCTTGCGGCTGGAAGCGATGGAATACAGCCGCGGCGTGAGCGGGCGCAGCGCGGCCAGCAGGCTGGCGTGGTCCCAAGCCGCCGGCCAGCGGCGCAGCACATCGATCACTTGATGATCGGCGAGCAGCGACGCCAGGCCGGCAGTCTGGGTGGGGGCGAGCAGCGCTTGCAGTTCCTGGGCGCCAGCGCGCTCGGCGTGTGCGGTGAGAAATGGCCGCGAGAGCTTGGTCAACTCGCGCTGGGTGGCGAGCCAGGTGTTCAATGGCAGCGTCTTCTCGCCAACGACGACTGCGGCATCGCCGTCCAACTGCAATGTCTGCAGCACGGCATCCACCAATGCGGGTGGATTGCGATGGACGATGCCCAGCGCGTCGCCCGGCTCGTAGCCCAGGCCGCTGCCTTCCAGCGAAAATTCCAGATGCCGCACGCGCTTGCCGGGCGTGGCATAAACCCGAAAGCCAGGCCCCTTGAAGTCGCGGCCACTGATGATCTGATTGGCCAGCAACTCGGCGGCGAACGGCTGCTGATGGGACCATACCGGCGTGGCCGGGCTGCTGCGCAGTTGCGTGACCGTGGCCGAGGGCGCGCCGCTCTTGAGCTGTTCGCGGGCATGCGTGAGCGCCTGCGTGCGCCACGGCACGGCAATGCTGTCGATGTCCAGATCGGCTTCGCCGCGCGGCTGCACGCGGCTGCCGCCGAGTTCGGCCAGGCGCTCGTCGATGCGCCGCGCGATGCCGCAGAAATCGGCGTAACTGGAATCGCCCAGGCCCAGCACAGCGTACTTGAGCTCGGGTAGCTTGGGCGCGCGACGGCCGGTGAGGAATTCCACCAGGCCGATCGCATCGTCCGGCGGGTCGCCTTCGCCCTGGGTGCTGATCACCACGTACAACAGCCGCTCGTTGGCCAGCTCACGGGTGGGGTAGGCATCGGCGCGCAGCAGCCGCACGTGCAGCCCTGCCGCCTCGGCATCGGCGGCCAGCTGTTCGGCCTGCCGGCGGGCGTTGCCGGTCTGGCTGCCGTACAGCACGGTCAGGCGCTGGCTGTCCTGCGCCACTGCCTGTGGCTGCCCGCCAGGCAACACGGCCAGCGCGCGCGGCGGATGACCCTGCGCCAGCCCGGCGGTGTAGCCGGACAGCCACCACAGCGATGCGGCATCCAGGCCGCCGACCAACCGCTCCAGCAGCGCCTTGCACTCGTCGGGCAAGGGGCTGGGCGGTAGCGCGGAACTGGCGGAGTTCATTCGGGTCCAGGGGCTTTGATTAGACAGACGATGTTAGGGACGCGTTGTAGCCACCAGAAAGGAGCAGCCGTTATCGCGTTATGCCGGCCGCTTATTTCGTGGCGTCATCACGGCGGCACACACTGCAGCGCCTTGCCCTACCATCGGCTGGTCTGCCCGCCGTTGCACCCGACATCCCGATGACCCTGCCGCCGCTGTCCCATCTCGACCGGCTCGAAGCCGAAAGCATCCACATCCTGCGCGAAGTCGCCGCCGAATTCCTGGCCCCGGTGATGCTGTATTCGGTGGGCAAGGACAGCTCGGTGCTGCTGCACCTGCTGCTCAAGGCATTCGCGCCGTCGCGGCCGCCGATTCCGCTGCTGCACGTGGATACGCGCTGGAAGTTCCGCGAGATGATCGCCTTCCGCGACCGCCGCGCGGCAGAGACCGGCGTAGACCTGCGCGTGCACATCAACCCGGACGGCATCGCCCAGGACGTCGGCCCGATCAGCCACGGTGCAGCGGTACATACCGACATCATGAAGACCCAGAGCCTGAAACAGGCGCTGGAGCAGGGCGGCTTCGATGCGGCGATCGGCGGGGCGCGCCGCGACGAAGAAAAATCGCGCGCCAAGGAGCGGGTGTTCTCGTTCCGCAATGCACGCCATCGCTGGGACCCGAAGAACCAGCGTCCGGAGCTTTGGAATCTGTACAACGCGCGCACCCGGCCCGGCGAAAGCGTGCGCGTGTTTCCGCTCTCCAACTGGACCGAACTGGATATCTGGCTATACATCTACCGCGAAAAGATTCCGGTGGTGCCGCTGTACTTCGCCGCCCCGCGCCCGGTGGTGGAGCGCGACGGCGCCTGGATCATGGTCGACGACGCGCGCCTGCCGCTGCATCCGGGCGAAACCCCACAGCTGCGCTCGGTGCGCTTCCGCACGCTGGGCTGCTACCCGCTCACCGGCGCGATCGATTCCACCGCCGACACGCTGGAAGCGGTGATCGCCGAAATGCTGGTCAGCACCAGCTCCGAGCGCCAGGGCCGCATGATCGATCATGCGCCGGGCGCTTCGATGGAACAGAAAAAGCTTGAGGGGTATTTCTGATGGGCAGTGAATGGGGAATGGGGAATGGGGAATCGCCACAGCGGCTGGCAGTGAACGTCACGGTGGAGGGGAACGCCTTTGCGATTCCCGATTCCCGACTCCCGATTCCCGGCAGCATCGGTGCCTATCTCCACCAGCACGAATCCAAACCGCTGCTGCGCTTCATCACCTGCGGCAGCGTGGACGATGGCAAGAGCACGTTGATCGGGCGGTTGCTATACGACAGCAAGCGCTTGTTCGACGATCAGCTGGCCGCGCTGGAAAGCGATAGCCGGCGGCATGGCACGCAGGGCGAGGGCATCGATTACGCCTTGCTGATGGACGGGCTGGCGGCCGAGCGCGAGCAGGGCATCACCATCGATGTGGCCTACCGCTATTTCGATACCGACCGGCGCAAATTCATCGTGGCCGATTGCCCCGGGCACGAGCAGTACACGCGCAACATGGCCACCGGCGCATCCACCGCCGATGTGGCGGTGGTGCTGGTGGACGCGCGCAAGGGCTTGCTGGCGCAGACGCGCCGGCACAGCTACATCGTGTCGTTGCTGGGCATCCGTCACGTGGTGCTGGCCGTCAACAAGATGGATCTGGTGGACTACGACGCCGACGTCTTCACCGCCATCGCCGAGGGCTATCGCACGCTGGCGGCGCAGTTGGGCATTGCCGATGTGCAATGCATTCCGCTATCGGCATTGGATGGCGAAAATTTGTCCAGTCCATCGGCGCGGATGCGTTGGTACAGCGGCCCGCATCTGTTACAGCATCTTGAAACCGTGCAAGTGGACGCGCCGGAAGCGGGCAGCGGATTCCGCTTGCCGGTGCAATGGGTCAACCGCCCCAATGCGCAGTTTCGTGGCTATGCGGGCACGATTGCCGCCGGCCAGGTACGTGTGGGCGATGCGGTATTGGTGGTGCCGTCCGGGCGCCGCACGCAGGTGGCCAGCGTGCGTGATGCCAATGGCGCAGTGGACAGCGCGCGCGCCGGGCAGGCAGTGACGCTGACCTTGCACGACGAGATCGACATCAGCCGTGGCGACATCGTCGCTGCCATCGACGACCCGCCGGAAGTGGCCGACCAGTTCGCGGCGCATCTGCTGTGGATGGACGATGCCGCCCTACTGCCCGGGCGCCCGTACTGGCTCAAGATCGGCACCCGCACGGTCACCGCGAGCATCAGCGAGATCAAGCACAAGGTCGATGTGAACACGCAGGAGCGGCTGGCCGCCAAACGGCTGGAGCTCAACGAGGTGGGCTACTGCAATCTGGCGCTGGACGAGCCCATTGCGTTCTCGTCCTACGCGCGCAACCGCGTGCTCGGCGGCTTCATCCTGATCGACCGCCAAAGCAATGCCACGGTGGCCGCGGGCACGCTGGAATTCGCCTTGCGCCGCGCCGGCAACGTGCATTGGCAGCATCTGGAGGTGGATCGCAGTGCGCGTGCGCGCATCAAGGGCCAGACGCCGCGCGTGCTGTGGTTCACCGGCCTGTCGGGCGCGGGCAAATCCACCGTCGCCAACCTGGTCGACAAGCGTCTGCACGCGTTGGGGTATCACACCTTCATCCTGGACGGCGACAACGTGCGCCACGGGCTCAATCGCGATCTGGGCTTCACCGACGAAGATCGTGTGGAAAACATCCGCCGCGTGGCCGAAGTGGCGCGCTTGATGGCCGATGCCGGCCTGATCGTGCTGGTGAGTTTCATCTCGCCGTTCGGTGCCGAGCGGCAACTGGCGCGCGAGCGTTTCGATCAGGGCGAGTTCGTCGAGGTGTTTGTGGACGTGCCGCTGGCGGTTGCAGAGGCTCGTGACGTGAAAGGGCTATATCGCAAGGCGCGTGCCGGCCAGATTCCCAATTTCACCGGGATCGACTCGCCGTATGAGGCACCGGAGACGCCGGAGATCCATCTTCACGCCGATGGTGAGAATGTAGAGGCGCTGGCGCGTCAGGTGCTAGCGTATCTGGGGCTGGAACGCTAAGAACGACTAACAAAACTACTACGCAGCCGCCAAGCGGGCGCGGCCGGTGCTCGGAATCCTCATGTACCACTTGTACACTGCGGGTCTTGCGCGCCGTCCACACCCGCCTGACGACTGCTCGCTACGTTTTGTTAGCCGCTCTAAGAGCGTCGAATACGACAGGGCAGGCGGTCGTCAGGCGACCATGGTCGGTGTGCAGGATGGCAGTGTATGAACGCATACATGCAGCCCTGCGCATCGGCTCTGCCGCCTCTGGCGCAGGCGCCGCAGGGTCGTGGTCGTGCTGACCAGCGCAACGTGCCAGGGACAGCAAGGGTCTTTGGTCATGGTGCAAAGCGCGCCCTTTCTGTCAATTCATGGCGGCTAGGTCGGTAAACTTTCGACGTACCCCGCCAGGATGTTCTGATGCTTGTTCTGCCCAGCGCGCGCGTCTGCGCCGCGCTCCTGTTGGCCGCTGTCCTGGCCGGTTGTAGTCGTCAGGCCAGCGCGCCAGCCACTGCCAAACCCATTCCGGTCTCTGTGCAGTCGGTGGCCACCCAGCCCTGGAATTCGACCGTGCAGTCGATTGCGACCGCGCGCGCGCGCGAATCGGTGGCGCTGACCGCCGCGGTGAGCGATGTGGTGGAACGGGTGTATTTCGACAGCGGCGACGAGGTCAAGGCCGGGCAATTGCTGCTGCGTCTGCGCGGCAATTCGCAGCAGGCGGCACTGACCGCCGCACAGGCCACCTTCGAAGAAACCGATCAGTTGTACCGGCGCCAGTTGAGCCTGGTGGGCCAGCAGCTGGTGGCCAAGTCCACGGTCGATACGCAGCGCGCGTTACGCGATGCCGCGCAGGCGCGCGTGCAGCAGATGCGCGCGGAAATCACCGACCGCGAGGTGCGCGCGCCGTTTTCCGGTGTGCTCGGCATCCGCCAGATCAGCCCGGGCTCGTTGATCACCGCCAGCACGGTGATCGCCACGCTCGACGATGTGGCGCGCATGTATGTGGATTTCCAGGTGCCGGAATCGCAGTTCGGTCTGGTGCAACTGGGGAATGCGGTGAGCGGCCGCGCGGCGGCGTATCCGGGTGCGCAGTTCGAGGGCGAAGTGGCGACCATCGATTCGCGGATCGATGAGACCACGCGCTCGGTGACGGTGCGCGCGGATTTCCCCAACGACGATCGCCGGCTACGCCCGGGGATGCTGCTGGATGTGCGGCTGTTCCAGCCGGCGCGGCAGGCGGTGGTGATTCCGGAAATTGCGGTGGTGCAGGTGGGGCGCGAGTCCTATGTGTTCCGGGTCAAGCCCGACAGCAGCGTGGAGCGCGCCGACGTGCGCCTGGGCGAGCGCCGCGATGGCAAGGTGGAAATTCTCGAAGGCCTCAAAGCCGGTGAGCGCATCGTGGTGGATGGCACCGGCAAGCTGCGTCCGGGGTTGAAGGTGGTGAATCAGGCCCCGCCCGCGGCGACCCGCCCGCAGGCGGCAACACAATGAAACTCTCCGACCTGTCGATCACCCGCCCGGTGATGGCGGTGGTGATGAGTTTGTTGCTGATCGTGCTGGGGGTGATGTCGTTCACCCGCCTCACCCTGCGCGAATTGCCAGCGATCGACCCGCCCATCGTGTCGGTGGATGTGGAATACACCGGTGCCTCCGCAGCAGTGGTGGAAAGCCGCATCACCCAGGTGCTGGAAGACGCGCTGGCCGGCATCGAGGGCATCGCCACCATCGAGGCACGCAGCCGCAATGGTTCCTCCGACATCAGTATCGAGTTCGTGCAATCGCGCGATATGGAAGCGGCCGCGAACGACGTGCGCGATGCGGTCAGCCGTGTCTCCGACCGCATGCCCGACCAGGCGCGCCCGCCGGAGATTTCCAAAGTCGAGGCCGACGCCGACCCCATCCTGTGGCTGAACATGAGCTCCAGCACGATGGACACGCTGCAGCTGTCCGACTACGCCGAGCGCTACGTGGTGGATCGCTTCTCCAGCCTGGATGGCGTGGCGCAGGTGCGCATCGGCGGACGCCAACGCTATGCGATGCGTATCTGGCTGGACCGCGACCAACTGGCTGCACGCGCACTCACCGTCGCCGATGTGGAAGCGGCGCTGCAGAACGAAAACGTGGAGTTGCCCGCCGGCAGCATCGAATCGGCGCAGCGTGATTTCACCTTGCGCGTGGAGCGCAGTTATCTCAAGCCCGAAGACTTCGCCAAGCTGCCGTTGAACAAGGGCGAGGGCGGTTACGTGGTGCGGCTGGGCGATGTGGCCAGGGTCGAGCTGTCCTCGGCCGAGCGCCGCGCGTATTTCCAGAGTAACGGCGTGCCCAACGTGGGCCTGGGCATCGTGCGCAATTCCACCGCCAACGCGCTGGACGTGGCACGCGAAGCGCGCGCGCAGGCCGCAGAAGTGCAGAAGTCGCTGCCGAAGGGCACCAACATCTTCGTCGCCTTCGACACCACCACCTTCATCGATGCGGCGGTAGAACGCGTGTATCACACGCTGGTGGAAGCGGTGGTGCTGGTGCTGGTGGTGATCTGGGTGTTTTTGGGCAGCGCGCGCGCCGCCCTGATTCCTGCGGTGACGGTGCCGGTGTGCCTGATCGCCGCCTTCATCGCGCTGTACGCGTTCGATTTCTCGATCAACCTGCTCACCTTGCTGGCGCTGGTGCTGTGTATCGGCCTGGTGGTGGACGACGCCATCGTGGTGGTGGAAAACATCCAGCGCCGCATCGACCTGGGCGAGCCGCCGTTGGTGGCCGCCAAACGCGGCACCGGACAGGTGGCGTTTGCGGTGATTGCGACCACAGCGGTGCTGGTGGCGGTGTTTCTGCCGGTCGGTTTTCTGGAAGGCAGTACCGGACGGCTGTTCCGCGAGCTGGCGGTGGCGCTGGCGGCGGCGGTGGCGATTTCGGCCTTCGTGGCGCTGACGCTGACGCCGATGATGTCGTCCAAGTTGTTGCGCTCGCACCGCCAGGCCAAGCCCAACCGCTTCCATCGATGGTTCGATGGGCGCATGCAGGCGGTGTCCGGTGCGTACGGGCGTTCGCTGGAGCGACATGTGCACCGTACCTGGATCTTTGCGCTGCTGATGCTGTTGGCGCTGGGCGCCAGCGCCTGGCTGGTGGGCCGCATTCCGTCCGAACTGGCGCCGGCCGAAGACCGCGGCAATTTCCAGATCATGATCGACGGGCCCGAAGGTGCCGGCTTCGATTACACCGTGGGGCAGATGCATCAGGTGGAAGACATCCTGCGCCCCTACGTGGGCCCGGACAAACCCATCGTACGTGCCAACCCGCGCGTGCCCGGCGGCTTTGGCAGCAGCGAGGAAATGCATACCGGCCGCGTGAGCGTGTTTCTGCAGGACTGGCAAAAACGCTCCCGCCCCACCACCGAAGTGGCCGATGAGGTGCAGCAGAAACTCAATGTGCTCAGCGGCGTGCGTGCACGCACGCAGGTCAGTGGCGGGCTGGTGCGTAGCCGCGGCCAGCCGTTCCAGTTGGTGTTGGGCGGGCCGGATTATGCCGAGATCGCGCAATGGCGCGATCGCATCCTGCAGCGCATGGAATCCAATCCCGGTCTGGTCGGCCCGGACTCGGATTACAAGGAAACCCGTCCGCAGATGCGCGTCAATATCGATCGCCTGCGCGCGGCCGATCTGGGCGTTCCGGTGACCGCCATCGGTGGTGCGCTGGAAGCATTGATGGGCTCGCGCCGCGTGACCACCTTCGTCGACAACGGCGAGGAGTACGACGTGATGCTGCAGGCCGGGCGCGAAGGCCGCATGGCGCCGGAAGACCTCACCGCGATCCGCGTGCGCTCCAACCGTGGCGAGCTGATTCCGCTTTCGAATCTGGTGACGTTGAGCGAAGTGGCCGAGGCCGGCACCTTGAACCGCTTCAATCGCCTGCGTGCGATCACCATTACGGCTGGCCTGGCACCGGGCTACCCGCTGGGCGAAGCCATCGCCTGGGCACAGCAGGCCGCGCGCGAGGAACTGCCCGAATACGCCCAGGTGGACTGGAAGGGCGAATCGCGCGAATACCAGCAATCCGGCAGCGCGGTCTTGCTGACCTTCGGCATGGCGCTGCTGGTGGTGTATCTGGTGCTGGCGGCGCAGTTCGAAAGCTTTGCCCACCCGCTGGTGATCATGCTCACCGTGCCGTTGGCGGTGCTGGGCGCACTGGTCGGCCTGTGGCTCACCGGCGGTACGCTCAATCTCTTCAGCCAGATCGGCATCGTGATGCTGGTGGGTCTGGCGGCCAAGAACGGCATCCTGATCGTGGAATTCGCCAATCAGTTGCGCGACGAAGGCCGCAGCGTGCACGCGGCCATCGTGGAATCGGCATCGGTGCGCTTGCGCCCGATCCTGATGACCTCGATTGCGACGGTGGTCGGCGCGATTCCGCTGGTGGTGGCCGGCGGGCCCGGCTCGGCCAGCCGCGCCACCATCGGCGTGGTGGTGATCTTCGGCGTCTCGCTGTCCACGCTACTGTCGCTGTATGTGGTGCCGGCGTTCTACAGCCTGATCGCCCCGTTCACCAAGTCGCCCGAAGCGGTGGCACGCCAGCTGGAAACGCTGGAAGCGCAGACGCCTTCGGTGGGTGGGCATGCGTAGACGATGCCGGCGGCACAGCTGCTGCCGGCATTCGCCGATGCGGGGACGGCGTAAGGCGGTCGACACCCATGGCCAGCATGCAAATGCGTACATCTGAGTATCCGGCAGCGCTGCGTTGCGCACTACCATCCATGCGCGGTGTCTGCCGAGCGGTGCGATACGTTGCATAAGGCGATGCACGGTAGGTTGTTGCGACGAACGTGGTCACGGCGCCGAACCAATACGGGCGTGCGGTGTGGCCGGTATTGCATGGGCAGCGCAGCGATGGTCCGACCCGTTCGCCAATCGATGACGCATGACAGGCATGGATGAATATGGTGCACTTCGACGATTGCCATCACCGGAGTTGTCGATGCGTCGTTTCGCCTGCCTGCTTGCTCCTTCCCTTCTTGCGTTGTGCTGCGGCAACGCGCTGGCGCAATCGTCCGGCGAGCCGATTCCCAATGGGCGCCTGCCGACCTGGGCGGTACCGGAGCGCTACAGCCTCTCGCTCAAGATCGACCCGGAGCAAACCCAATTCAGCGGCCGCACCACCATCCGGGTGCAGCTCAAGCAGGCGTCCGACCATCTCTGGCTGCATGGCAAGGAACTGAAGGTCAGCAAGGTCACGATCAAGCCCGGCAAGGGCAAGGCGCTGACCGCACGCTATGTGGAAGCCGATTCCCAAACCGGCGTGGCGCGGCTGGATTTCGGCCGCACGCTCACGCCGCAGACGCTCACCGTGGAGATCGCCTACAGCGCGCCGCTCAACCAGCAGCTGCAGGGCCTGTACCAGGTGAAATACCAGGGCAAGGCGTATGCGATGACCCAGATGGAGCCGATCAGTGCGCGTTACGCGTTCCCGGGCTTCGACGAGCCGGCGTTCAAGACGCCGTTCGACCTCAGCCTGACCGTGCCCAGCGGCGACCAGGCGCTGGCCAATACGATCGCGACCTCGACCAAACCGGCCGGCAAGGGCTGGAAGACGGTGACCTTCGCCCCGACCGTGCCGCTGCCGACCTATCTGGTCGCCTACGCCGCCGGCCCGTGGGACGTGGTGGATGTGGCGCCCATGCCGGCCACCCCGCAGCGCCCCACCGCCACGCCGTTGCGCGGCATTGCCGCCAAGGGCCAGGGCCCGCGCATCACACCTGCACTGGACCAGACCCCGGCCATCATCGCTGCGCTGGAGGACTATTACGCCTTTGGCTATCCGTTCGACAAACTCGATCTGGTCGCCGCGCCGGACTTCAGCGCCGGCGCGATGGAAAACCCGGGGTTCGTCACCTTCCGCGATTGGCTGCTGTTGCTGGACAAGGATTCGCCGGCCGAGAACGTGCAGCGCTCCTTCAACGTCAATGCGCACGAACTGGCGCATCAGTGGACCGGCGACACCGTGACCATGGCGTGGTGGGACGACCTGTGGCTCAACGAAGCCTTCGCTACCTGGATGCAGCAGAAGATCACCATGCAGCTGCATCCGGAATACCACGCCAACCTGGACCGCATCGGCGGCGCGCAGCATGCGATGGAGAACGACAGCCTGGTGAGTGCGCGCAAGATTCGCCAGCCGATCACCGGCAATGGCGATATCGAAACCGCCTTCGACGGCATTACCTACCAGAAGGGCGCGGCAGTGCTGGCGATGTTCGAGGCCTTCGTTGGCGAAGACGTGTTCCGCGAGGGCATGCGCGCGTATATCGCCAAGCATAAGTTCGGTAACGCGACTGCCGACGACCTGGTCGATGCGATCGCCGACGCCGCAGGCAAGGGCGACGATTTCAAGGCTGCATTCCGCAGTTTCCTCAATCAGCCGGGCGTGCCGTATCTGCAGACCCAGGTTGCCCAGGAAGGCGGCAAGACCGTGGTCAAACTGCAGCAGCAGCGCTACCTGCCACTGGGCTCCACCGGCTCCACCGCACAGCAATGGGGCGTGCCCGTGTGCGTGAAGTACGGCAAGGGCAAGAACCAGGTCGGCACCGCCTGCCAGATGCTCGAAGACGGCAGCGGCAGCCTGGTGCTGGACGGCGCCGGCAAGAACACCTGGGTGTTCCCGAACGCGCGCGGCGCCGGCTATTACCGTTTCGGCCTGCCCAAGAAACAGCTGGCCGCACTGGGCAAGCAGGTCGGCCAGCTGGACGAAAACGAGCGGCTGGCCTATGCCGATGCGATCGATGCGGCCTACCGCCACGGCGACGCCGACAGCGACGCCGTGCTGGCCGCGCTCAAACAGTTGGCGCCGTCCGAGTCGGCCGATGTCGCCACGGCGCTGCTGAACCGCTTGGTGTGGATCTGGCGCTACCAGGCCACCACCGAGGCCCAGCGCGGCGCACTGCGCAAGGCGGCCGAACAGGCCTATCTGCCGCGCCTGCGTCAGCTGGGTTATGTGCGGCGTCGCGGCGAGTCGATCGACGACACCACGCTGCGTTCGTCGCTGGCCGGCCTGTTCGCGCTGCGCCTGCAGAACGCGGACGTACGCAAGGCACTGCTCGCGCAGGGCGATGCGGTGCTGGCCGGCGGCAACGGCGCGCTGGACTTCTCCAAAGCCAATCCAGATCTGCTCGGCACCGCCTTGGCAGTGACCGCGCAGGAGCGCGGCGCACCGGCGGTGCAGAGCTTGATCGCGGCACTGCGCACGCATGCCGACCCGGCCCAGCGCAACGCCATGATCGCCGCATTGGGCGCGGTGCAGGACCCGGCGCTGCTCAAACAGGTGCGTGATTTCGCGCTGACCGGTGCGATCAAGGTGGGCGAGATGAAGAGCCTGCTGACGCGCGGTCACAGTTACGAGACCTCGCACGATTCGATGTGGCCGTGGTTCACCGCCAACTTCGACCGCATCGTGCAACGCAGCGGCTCGTTCGATGGCGGCGGGTTGCCGGCGCTGGGGGCGTCCGGCGGCTGCAGCGTGGAAGAAGCCGACCGCCTGGATGCGTTCTTCAAACCGCGCCTGGCCAAGCTCAGTGGCGCCGACCGTGGCCTGGCCCAGACCGGCGAGAGCATCCGCCTGTGCGCGGCGCTGCAGCAGGCGCAGGCGCGTAAGCGCTGAGGGTGGCCGCTCCGGCGGTGCCGCATGGCACCATCGCAGGTGGCGTGAGCCCTGAGGATGGTCACCCGCGCAGTGAGGTACGTTCCCGGTTCCCGTGTATCGCTCGCCGGCGAAAGCGCTATAGGCAGTGCGTTCGCAACCAGATGCCACACCAGCGCTCTAGGTTGGAGTGAGTGTTTACGCATGCCGAGACGATGCTACACAAGGTTGATATTTGTAATGCAGCAAGCAGCTCAGGTAGAGGGCCGCACGACCTGCGGCGTTCGCCGGCCCTCGTGTTTTTTCTGCGGGCGTGGAGCACCGCCGGTCTCGCGTGGCGGCGCGAGAGTACGCCTTAGTAGTAGATGGTCGCCGTGGTGGAGGTCGTGTCCAGCTGGTAGTTGCATTGCACGTCGAGGCCGGAGCTATCGATGATTTCCTGCCACGGCGGCGACCTGACCTGATGCATCCGGTAGTCGTATACGGCCACTCCGGTGAACGTGATATTGCCGCTCGCGGGATACTGGTCACAACTGTCCACCGAGTACACCTCCAGCGCGCCCGCCATGATCTGGGTCAGGTCGCCATAGGAGGTGGTGCTGAGCCTTGTGCTGCGTCCGCTGGTGAGATTGTGGACATCGATGTTCCAGCTTGAGCAGACGCTGCCGGCCGCACATGTCGCATAGACGTCTCCATTGATCTGGTCGCCGCTCTTGGCCGGAATGAAATCGCCATACCAGACGACGCCCTGCTGACAGCAGTTCCAACTGCTCAGGTCCCAACTGTTGCTTTCGCCGCGGTAACCCAGCACCGGTTGCAGAATGACAGGCGTATCGCTCTGCAATGACGGAAAGAAGTAGATCGTCTGGCTCGCTACGTTCGCGGGGTTTGGCGGCACTTTCCAGTTCGCCACGATGCGTCCGGGCGACACTCCGCTGTACTACGCGGAGGCGCTGATGTAGGCGTGGTCGACGGCTGCCGGGACGGGGCGAGGCTGTTTGAAGGCAGCGCTAGACGCGCCGCGGCGCACCTGCTTGCCGTCCAGGCCAAGACCATTGGGCCGTACCCGAATGCCGTTGGCGGTGAAATTATCCTGGCTGCAGCTTGCGGTTTGTTCCCGGACACCATCGGCGTGTTGTAGCGCGCCGTCGGCAAGAATGCGTTGGCCAGCGCCAACATGACGAACACAGGCTGGTGCGAAATATCCGAACGGCGTTTGCACATAGTCCTGTGGGACACCAGCAGGCTTGTGCTGGCTGGCAAGATTGGCCACGCGCGTGAGTCGTGCGTCGGGCGCCTGGGTCTGCGCAAACGCGGTGCTGATGGCACCCAGGCCAACCACGGTGGAAAACAGCCATAGTGCAGCGCCGGCATAACGGCGCGACGCGAAGCGTTGGGTCGGTGATTCGGAAGGCACGAGTCTCTCCAAAGCAGGTTAAAAAGGTTCAGGAGTCGAGCTGTGCTGCCAGGTTGATGCAAACAAATGCACGCAGGGGTTTGCACAGTCGCGATGTCTAGACGCGATGGGTGATTGGTCGTCGAGAGGTCCCTGCTGGGCGGCTCAAAGGGACGGCAAAGATGAACGGCTTATAACGGTTCGGCTTGTAGATTTTCGTCGCATTGATTGCCGAAAAAACGCATGTTTTCCATAAGCATGAGCTGCATCGCATTCGAATATTTACCCCGGTTTCGTTCTCGCAACGAGACGAACGAGCGCTTGCAGGGGCGTCTCGGGAGGCTGTGCGCAATAGTTTGCATGGCGTCTGATCGACACAGGTGGTTGGAGCCTGCGCGTGCGTTGGGCCACTGCAAGACGGCTGACGCGTCCAGCGAAGCAGTCCCCGCTGATGCCCAACGCGGCATCAGGCAATGAATTGCGCGCTCGCTGTGGTGGGAGCGGCATGACCTTTCCACCATCGTGGTTGCCGATATGGATCTGGTAATACACCTGCAAGGCGAGTGGTGCGTGTTGCGCCGCTGGTGTGCGGACGATCTGGAAGCGTTGCTGCACCACGCCGATGATCCAGCGGTACCGCGCAGGCTCAGCGACCGCTTTCCGCAGCCGTAGACGCGTGCCGACTGCGAGGCCTTTCTCGCCGGTCGGGTGATCGACCCGGGCGATCCGGTGCTGGCCATCGTCGTCGATGGGCAGGCCTGCGGCGGCATCGGCGCCCGTCTTGGTAAGGGCGAACGCTGCCATAGCGCCGAGCTAGGCGACCGGCTGGGGCGTGCGTCGTGGAATCTGGGTTGTATGACCCGCATCGTCGGTCTGTAGGTGGCCTGGGAATTGAGCGCTGCGCGCTGTCGCGCGTGCAGGCCAACGTGCTGGATTACAACCCGGCCTCGGCCACGGTGCTGTTGCACAGTGGCTTCGTCGAAGAGGGCCGGCGGCGTGGGCGATCCGCAAGCCCGATGGGCTGCACGACCTGCATGTGTTCGCACGTCTGGCGACTGACTGAGAACGGCAATGGTGGGCCGGTGATGACGGCTGCCTGTCTGCGGGTGGGCCGGTGGCTTACCATCGTCGCTCCTGTGGTCCCGCGGCGCCTGCGATGGCGCTGCCGGATCCTCCCTCGGTCCGGCGCGCCGTGCTTGTCGCAGCGCCTGCGTCGCATCGCAGCACAACTTGGACAACGTGATGAAGCAGCACGATGGGCGCGGCGCGCGCCCCCCTCGCGAGAGCGCCCCGCGATCCGTCGCCGCCGGCAATCCCTGGAACCGGGCGACGCCGCGCAATCCACCGTCATCGGCAGGTCCAGCCCCGTCCACCGCGGCCCCTACCGCGGGCAGGGCTGCCGGCAACCCGCGCGACGAAATGCGCTTGTACGGCATCAACGCCGTGCAGGCCGTCTTCAAGGCGCGCCCTGAAGCGCTGCGCAAGCTCTATTTGAGCGAAGCGCGCATTCCGCAGTTCAAGGCGCTGCTGGCCTGGTGCGTGACCCAGCGCATCGGCTATCGCGTGGTGGAAGAGGCCGATCTGAGCAAGCTCGCGGCCAGTGCGCACCATGAAGGCGTGGTGGCAGAGGTGCTGCGCGTCACCCCGCAACCCTTGCAGGAGTGGCTGGCCGCATTGCCGCAGGGCCCGTTGCTGGCGCTATGGCTGGATGGGGTGGGCAACCCGCATAACTTCGGCGCGATGCTGCGCTCGTCGGCGCACTTCGGTGTTGCCGGACTGTTGCTGCCGGCCGGCTCCACGCTGGGCCTGTCCGGCGCGGCGGCACGCGTGGCCGAAGGTGGCGCCGAAGCGGTGCCCTTGGTGCAACTGCCCGACACTGCAACCGCCATGGCGCACTTGCGTCAGGCCGGTTTCGCCATTGCGGCCACGCTGGTCGATGGCGGCCAGGATGTCTTCGCCGCCGCGTTGCCGCAGCGCCTGGTGTACGTCATGGGCGCAGAGAGCGAAGGGATGGACCGCGACTTTGCGCGCGACTGCGATCTGCAGTTGTCGATCCGTGGCAGCGGCAAGGTGGAAAGTCTCAACGTTGCCTCGGCCACTGCCGTCTTCCAGGCCGCCTGGCACGCGCGCGTCCTCACTGGAGCACACTGATGCCGTGTCTTTCTGCGTTGCTGCTTGCGAGCAGTTGTGTGTTCAGCGCCAGCGCGTCCGCTGCCACGCCTGCTGCACCTCCCGAGGTGCGGACCGATCATGGCGCGGTGCGCGGCCAATGGCAGAACGACGGTAGCGCGGTGTTCCGGGCAATTCCCTTTGCCGCGCCGCCGTTGGGCGCGCTGCGCTGGCGCCCGCCGCAGCCGATTGCGGCATGGACGCAGGTGCGCGATGCCACTCAGGCCGCCACACCGTGCGCGCAGCCGGCGCTGGGCTGGAACAACGCCATGGCCAAGCGCGGCACCGAAGATTGCCTCTATGTCGAAGTGCAGACACCGCAGCTGCATCCGGCCAAGCCGCTGCCGGTCTTCGTGTGGATCCACGGTGGTGCGAATGTGGCTGGCGGCGCCGATGGGCATCTTCCCACCACTCTGGTGGCGCAGGACATGCTGGTGGTGACGCTGCAATACCGGCTGGGCGCGTTGGGATTCCTGTCGTTGCCGGAGCTGGCTGATGGCGACAACGCGGCCGCCGGCAATTACGCCTTGCTCGACCAGATCGCTGCGTTGCAGTGGGTGCGCGACAACATCGCGCAGTTCGGTGGCGACCCCGCGCGGGTGACCATCGCCGGGCAATCGGCTGGCGGCCAGGATGTGGGTCTGCTGATGCTCAGCCCGCTCGCACGCGGCCTGTTTTCGGCAGCGATCGAACAGAGCGGCACTGCCGGGTTCGGGTTGCCGGCGCGCAGTCTGGAGGACAACCGCGCACTGGGCGTCAGCATCGCCAAGCGCGCAGGCATCGACGATCCCGCCACGCGCCTGGCGCAATTGCGTGCGTTGCCGGTCGAGCAGTTGCTCAAGGCCGGGCAGGGCGTGGATGTGCCGGCGCTGGATGACGACGGCTACGTCTGGCTGCAGGCGGTGGTCGATGGACGCGTACTGCCGCGCGCGCCGGCGCAGATGCTGGCTGCCGGCGCGCAGGCCAAGGTGCCGCTATTGATTGGTTATGTGGTGCAGGAACTGCGCTATGGCGGCGAGGAAGGAGCCGAGAAGCGGGCGCGCCGCGACTATCCCGAACACGCCGACGCCATCCTGCAAACGCAGCGCGCCGGCATCGCGCAGCGCGCCGCACGACAAGGCAATGCATCCATGCAGTTGTCTACCGATCTCACCTTCCGCTGCCCGGCGGTGACGGTGGCGCAACGCCAGGCTGCGCTAGGTGTGCCGGTGTGGCATTACGTGTTCGATACCGCCGTGCCCGGCGGGCAGGTGACGCATAGCGCCGAGCTGCCGTTCCTGTTCAAGAACCTACCGATCGGCCAGCCACCGGTGTCTCTGCAGCGCTATTGGGCCACGTTCGTGAAGCATGGCAATCCGAATGCCAAGGGCCTGCCGTCCTGGCCGGCGTTTGCGCCGACGCATGCAGGACTGCAGTTCGATGCACGTGGCGTGCAACCCATCAAGGACGCGCGTCCGGCGGTCTGCGCAGGAGTGGATTTGCCGTAACACCATGCTGTTGCAGAACCTGCGCTGCTGCGGTGCGCACGTTTGATGCCATCTCCAGGCGCATGCACTCCGCGCGTAAGGGGAAAGCGGTTGCGCAAACGGGCAGAAGGCCACGTCACGCTGGCGTGCGTCGTTCACCAGGCCAGGGAGATCGAGTCGCTCGACAGATCGGCGAATATCTGCGTCGAGGTTGTCCTGAGCATCGCCGGTGCTGCCGTAATCCCCGCCGTCGTCGATCAGCAGGTAGTGCAGTTTCAACTGCTGCACATGGTCGATATAGCGCTGGATGGTGGCGGTACTCATGCCCGGGTTCGCTATACCGCTGGCCAGACCGCCCGACCACCACTCCCCTGCCGGTTTTCCCGAACCGACCCAACTGGCATCGAAGGCGGGTGGCGGATTGAGTGCGCACATCAGCGTGGATTCGATCAGGCTCGCCGGGTTATCGCTGAGCATGATCGCCCGCTATGGCGTCGCAAAATCGCGGCCCTTGGCGTCGATGTTGACCGCCCGTGTGGGTCGTCCAGACGCGGCGACAGTTTGCGACACAGCACGCGATCGCTGTGTGCACCCTTGGCTGCATCCAACAACGTCGCCGCAGTGTTCGCATTGCGTTGCCGCTTTGTGCCCATCCTGGGGTAGAAGCGGAGTAGGCGCGCTACGGGTCCGACGTTTAAGGCCACGACCAAAAGCAACCGATCGATGACGTCATGCAGCGCCAGCGCGGTCGTGCGTCATCGGCGCGTACAACGCGTAAGCGCCGTTGCCGAGCAAGTGATGCGCCCCCTGGCATGACGCGTGGCCAATGGCAGCCGCTTCAAAGCAACGGCGCGTTCCCCAGACGAACGCGCCGATCTAGGCAATCAGCAGCGCCAGGACTGCTGGGATGCCTGCGCTCGGCGCTTGAAGATCAGCAAGTCGCTGTCTCCGCCTAGCGCCCCAAGCACGCGCCAGCGCGTCACTGCCGCTCATTCGTTCGGCGGTTGCACGCTCTTCGCGCGGCTGCCGAAATCGCCATCGGCTTCGGCTGCGAGATACGCGAACACGGTGTAGGCGGCCACGTTCTGCGCGAGCGCCTTCGGGTCGATCTTGTCCAGCGTGTCGTCGGCGGTGTGGTGCAGGTCGAAGTAGTCGGTGCCATCCTGCGCCAGCCATCCCCAGGCGCCACCCTTGGCGGAAATCGGCCCGACATCCGGGCCGGGGCCGCCCTTGCTCGGCTCATACGCGATGCCCAGTGGCGCAAGCACGTCGGCGATCTGCTTGGTTGCTGCCCGCGAGTCCTCCGGCGCAGCCGCGCCGGTGTTGAACGCGTAGATGCGCCCGGCGCCGAAATCGCTCTCCGCGCCGATCTGATGCAGCGCCATGTCTTTGGCATCGGTGCCGTGCGCGGCGGCATACGCCTTGCCGCCGTACAGACCTTGCTCCTCGTTGGCAAACGCCACCACACGGATGGTGCGCTTGGGTGCCTGCTTGAGTTGGCCGATCAGGTGGCCGGCGGCCATGGTGATCGCCACGCCGGCACCATCGTCGATCGCACCGGTGCCCAGATCCCACGAATCCAGATGCCCGCCGATGACCACCACTTCCTTGGGCTTGCTGCGCCCGGTGATTTCGCCGATGACGTTGTACGAAGTGGACGTGCCATCCCATCCGCAATCCAGCGCCAGCCGGATACGCGTGGTGCCCAACGCGGCAAGACGTGCCAGCTGATTGGCATCGGGTACCGACAATGCGGCGGCGGGCACCGGCGTCAGGCCTTCATCGAACCGGGTGATACCGGTATGCGGGACGCGATGCGAATCGGTGCCGGCCGAGCGCATCACAAAGCCGATCGCACCCTTGCGAATCGCTTCCGACGGCCCCTTGCTGCGCACCGCGCCACCATTGCCGTAGTCCTTGCCGTCGCGCGCCTTGACCATCTGGTAATCGACGAATGCGATCTTGCCGGCCAGCGAGCCAGCCGGCGCGGCCTGCAACGCGGCCAGCGTCTCGAAGCGCACCACTTCGCCTTCGACGGTACCGCCCGGACTGCCGCCCAGTGCGGTGATGGTCAGCGGCTGCGCATGCGCCCCGAGCACGGCAGCACGTTCGCTGCGACGTTCCCATTTCGGAAACGTCACCGGCTCGGTCCACACCTTGTCGAAGCCCAGCGCAGCGAATTTCGCCTTGGCCCAGGCCACCGCACGCGGGTCCGCGTCGCCACCGGCAATGCGCGGCCCTACTTCGGTGGTCAACGATTGGACCACCGCAAAGCCGGTGTTATCGGCCAGCGCTTACTCGCGTAATTGCGCCGCGGTGTGCAGTGCGCTGTCGGAGATGCTGGTCTGTGCGGCGAGTGCGGAAGAGCAGGCGAGTAGGGCCGAGATGGCAACAGCAAGGCGACGCATGCAGGGCGGCTCCAACGACAAGGGGGGACCACGAGCTTATCAGCGCGAAGCCGCCCGTCTGCATGCGAAATGTCATCCTTCTGCGCGAAGTTTCGCCACAAGATGCGCCAGTGGGTTGTGTTCGCTTACAGCGCGCCCGGCGGCTTGAGCGAGTCGTTCTTGAGCGAGTCGCGGATCTCGCGCAGCAGCAGCACTTCTTCGCTTGGGCCTTTCGGCGCATCCGGTTTGCGCTGGGTGAGGCGGTTGATCAGCTTGACCACCAGAAAGATCGCGAAGGCGATGATCACGAACTGCACGACGGTGTTGATGAAATCGCCGTAGCCAATGGCAACTGCCGGAATGTCCTTGCCGGTGGCATCGACGCCGGCCGGCTTGAGCACCCACGCCAGGCGCGAAAAATCCACGTTGCCGATGGCCCAGCCGATCGGCGGCATGATGATCTTTTCGACCAAAGCGGTGACGATCTTGCCGAACGCCGCGCCGATGACCACGCCGACCGCCAGGTCGATGACATTGCCGCGCATCGCGAATTGTTTGAACTCGCTGACCATTCCCATAGTGCACTCCAACTGGTCGCGGACCAACTGCCGCGGCCCGATCGTAGCCGGCCCGATGTCAGCCGGCGATGATGCCGTGGCGCTCGGCGACGTTTTCCAGGCGCGCACTGAACTGGTCGCCCGGCAGCAGCGGGCCCACGCCGGCCGGCGTGCCCATGAAAATCAGATCGCCTGCGCGTAGCGCATAGAGTTTGGACAACTCGTGCAGGATCTCCGGCACGTTCCAGATCATCTGATCCAGCAACGACTGCTGACGCACCTGCCCATTGACCTCCAGCGACAGATTCAAGGCCTCCAGCGCGCCGACTTCGCCGGCATGCACCAGCTCGCTGATCGGTGCGGAGTGATCGAAGCCCTTTGCGATATCCCACGGCAGGCCCTTGGCCTTGGCGGCGGCCTGCAGGTCGCGACGGGTCAGGTCCAGGCCGACGCCGTAGCCGTAGATCAGGCGCTCGGCCTGTTCTACCGGCATCTCGCCGGCCGGCGCATCGCTCCCCAACGCCACCACCAGCTCCACTTCGTGGTGCAGTTCCTTGGTGCCGGGCGGGTAGGGGATATGGTCGCCGTGGCCGACCACGATGGCATCGGCCGGCTTCATGAAGAAGGTCGGCTGGCCACGCTCGGCCTTGGAGGTCGGCGCGGAGGCGCCCATCTCGCGTGCATGGTCGGCAAAGTTGCGTCCCACGCAGTAGATGCGGTGCACCGGAAACGTACCGCCGCCAACCACCGGAATGCGCGGAACATCGGCGGCGGGAATCACATCGTGGGTCATGCGCGCATCCTCAAGAACACAGGCGCGTGAGTCTAGCGGGTTGCCTGTGTAGGACGGAACCGCTGCACTTGCCCCCAGACCATGACACGCAATGGCAGAGCTTGCGAAGCGTCAGGGAGCAACGTCGGCGCTCAGTGGTGGCGCGTGCACCTGGACGAAGTGGCGAGCCGCGCACCGAACGAGCCGCACCGAGCGACTGATCAATGCAACAACGCTTGGTGCCCGACTATCAGCGCACCACATCGCTCCGCGCATGAGAGTGATGAAAGCGCGCTAGCCGATTGCAGGCCAGGTGCGGCTTGCCGAAAAGAATCGTTATCGGTACGGATAGATGCCTACCCGGAGACTGCGCAGCCCGGACGGCGGCGCAGCGCTGCAATCACCCAGCTGTCAGTGCGACAACGGCAGCGCGCGCTTGCGCACCACGTGATACTCGGCGTCGACGACGCGCGTGTGCTGTGGCGTGCGGCGGTTGGACTTGCTCAACAACTTCCAGGCAATGCCGCCCAGGATCATTGCCGCGCCAACGAACACGCTGAAGAAGATCAGCACCGCAAGGATCACCAGACCAGCCAGGCCGGCGGCAACGCGCACCAACGGGTGACGCGGTTTGCGCGGCGCAAGCAAGTGGTGGATGTTGCCGGATTGAAAGATGCGTGCAGGCATGGCGGTGGGCTGCCGGGCAGGAAACGAACGCGCAGTATCGTTGCGGTTTCATGTCATTGAGTGAAAAGTTCGTTAAGTGGCGCTGCGTTTTGCGGATCTGATCACGCTCGATGCGCGTCAAGAGGCGTTGGCACAGCCGTTGTGCCCGGTTGGTTTGAGATGCCGCAGCCGCGCGCATCCGTGTGCCGTTGCCGCGCAGGCGCGCGGTGCTGCCCAGGCTCGCATGCCACAATCCAGGCTCATCGTTTCCGGTCGCCTGCATGTCTTCGCCATCGCCCACCTCGCTTGCCGCGCTGACGCAGATTCCCGATGCCGGGTTTTTGGAAGTGGAAGCATTATTGGATGGTGGCGCCGAGTCGGTGGTGCTGTATCGCGAGGGCGCGCAGGTCCGTGCCTGGTTGAATATCTGCCCGCATGCCGGTCGCCGGCTGGACTGGGCGCCGGGGCAGTTCCTGAAGACCAAGGAAGGGCAGTTGGTCTGCGCTGCGCACGGTGCCGCGTTCGAACTGATCGGCGGCGAATGCGTCAGCGGCCCGTGCCGCGGTCAATCGCTGTTTGCGGTGCCGGTACGGGTCGAGGACGGGCAGGTCCTGCTTGCGTGAGTGCCAACCCGCAACGATCCACTTCGAGCGGCTAGAAACCTGGCGCGCCGTCGTCAGGGGGAACGTAGCGCGAGTGAGCGGGCCGACGTGTAGGCGTGGTCCATGCCGCACCGTGCGCCGGTGAGCGCGGTCGTTCGGGAGTCGCCTAGCGCGCCGCCCACCAGAACATCAGGTTGATCATCGACACCATCACCACGATGTAGATCAGCGACAGCGGTGCGCCCACGCGCCACAGTTCGCGCGGTTGATAGTTGGCTGGGCCGGCCACCATCGAGATCACCGGGTTGGACGCGGTCATCAGGTTGTTGGAGGCCGACAACGCCACGATCAGCGCAAATGCGGTCGGGTTGCCGTTGGCGGCCAGCGCCAGGTTGACCGCGATCGGCACCATCACGATGGTCGCGCCGACATGGCTGATCACCAGCGAGAATGCAGTGGTCAACAACGCCAGGCTGATTTCCAGCGCCCACACCGGGACGCCTTCGGGCAGGCGGTCGATGGTATGGCCGGCGACCCAGGCCGCGGTGCCGCTGCTGTCCATCGCCCAGCCCAGCGGGATCAGCCCGGCCATCATGAAGATGGTCTTCCAATTGATCGAGGCGTAGGCCTCGTCCATGCGCAGCACGCCGCTGACCAGCATGCAGGCCACGCCGGTCATCAGTGTCAGCGCCACCGGCAGGCGCGAGGTCAATGCGATCAGGATGGTGAAGGCGAAGATCGCCATCGCGATCTTGAACTTGTGCGGACGCTGCTCGCCTTTCGGAAAGTCGGTGACCGGCACGAAGTCGCGGCTTTCCGCCGCCTGCGCCAGATCCTGCCAGATGCTGTGGAACACCAGCATGTCGCCGGCACGCAACGGCACGCTGCGCACGTCTTCGCGGATGACCTGCTTGTCGCGGTTGATCGCCAGCAGGCTGATGCCGGCCTGCTTGCGCAGCCGCAGTTCGCCGGCGCTCTTGCCGATCAACCGCGAGTTGGGCGGGACCACCGCTTCGGAAATACCGGCAAGGCTGGGGTTGAACAGGTCGCCCAGGTTGCGTAGCCGCGAGGACATGCGCAGGAAGTGGTTCTGCGCAAAGTCTGTCACGTCCTGGCGCTTGCCCATCGCCCCCAGCACGCTGCCGACCCAGATGCGCATGTCCGCTGGCGGGGCAAGGCGGGTGTCGTTGCCGGTCTTCAGGGCCAGCAGCAGCGGCGCGTCGTGAATGGCTTCGGCTTCGCCCAGGGTCATGCCGACCAGCGGGCTTTCGGCGCTGACGATGAGCTCGAACACATCGCCGTCGATGCCGTAGGTCTTGGCGAAATAGCTTTCGGTGCGCGAGGGCGTGACGCCTTCGTTGATCAGGTTTTCTTCTTCGATCAGCTTGCGGTCGCCGTAGAAGCGGAAATACAGCAATGCGGCGATCAGCAAGGCCACGCCGATCGGCAGCGGCGCGAACATCGTCAACGGCTCGATGCTGGCCATGCCCGAGGGCAGGTTGTTGTTGGCCGACACCAGCAAGTCGTTAAGCAGGATCAGCGGCGAGTTGCCCACCATGGTGAGCGCACCACCCATCACGATGGCGGCGGCGATCGGCAACAACATGCGCTGCAAGGTAAGCCCGGTACGTGCAGCCAGGCGCGAGGCGACCGGCAGGTACAGCGCCATCACCGATGGGTTCTGCATGAACGACGAATTCAAGCCCGAGATGGCCAGCGTCATCATCATCAGGCGCTGCTCGCTGCCATGCGAACGCCGCAACAGCCAACTGGCCAACCGGTTCAACGCACCGGTGCGCTCCAACCCCGCGCCAAGAATGGTGGTGGCGATGATGCTCATCACCGCATTACCGGAAAAACCGCCGAACAGTTCTTCCGGCGCCACCAGCCCGGTGACGCCCAGCACCACCAGCACGATCAACGCCACCACGTCGGCGCGAATGCGCTCGAACAGAAACATCGCCATCGTGAAACCGACCAGCCCGAGGACGAGCTTCATGTCGGTGGTCAGCGTCAGCGCGGTATCCATTGGGGGCTGGGATTCGTGATTCGGGAGTGGGGTTTGGTTGAGCTGCTGCGGCGTCGAGTGTGCGGGAAAGCGCTGTTACGAATCCCCAATCCCGATTCCCGAATCCCGGTCATAAACCAGATCCCATACGCCGTGCCCGAGCTTCTGGCCGCGGGTTTCGAAATGGGTCTGCGGGCGCCAGGCGGGGCGTTCGACGTGGCCGCGCGGGCCGGCGCGGTTGACCAGACCCGGTGCGGCGTCGAGCACGTCCCACATCTGTTCGGCGTAGTCGGCCCAGTCGGTCGCGGCATGCAGGCGGCCGCCATCGCGCAGCTTGCGCACCAGCAACTGCGCAAACGCTGGTTGGATCAGGCGACGCTTGTTATGTCGCTTCTTGTGCCACGGATCGGGGAAGTAGATGCGCACTTCATCCAGCGCGCCGTCGGCGATCTCGTGTTCCAGCACTTCCACCGCGTCATGGTGGTACAGGCGCACATGCGTGCTGCCGTCTTCGTCCAGCGCATTGAGCAAGCGGCCCACACCCGGCGCATGCACCTCGATGCCGATGTAATCGCGGCTGGGGTCCTGCTGCGCGGCAAAGCGCAACGCTGCACCATTGCCGAAGCCGATCTCCAGCACCTTGTGCGCATCGCGTCCGAAGGTGGCAGCCAGATCGCGCGGCGTACCGACGTAATCCAGCCCGAAACGCGGCCACAACTCATCGAACGCACGCTGCTGCGCCGGCGTGAAGCGGCCCTGGCGCAGCACAAAGCTGCGCACCTGCCGCCGGCCCTCTTCGATGGTGAAGGGCTTGGGCGGCATCTTGGCGCCGTCGCTGGTGAACGGGTCGGTCATGGAAGGTCGGTCACGTCAGCAAACACACGCTCCGCGCGTGTGCGACAACCACATCGCGCCCCACATAGGAGCTGAAAGTAGCCCCTCTCCCATCGGGGCGAGGGGGCAGAGCTTGCGCGCCTTGGGCGCGCGTGCCGAGGAGCGCCCGCGACGCAGGCGCGGGCCGGGGCGCAGAGCGGGGGTTGGGGTGAGGGTACGGGCGAAGCGACGCCGGATCCGATCACGCCCATCGTCGAGCGGCCACTGCCTGACGGTTGCGTAATGCAGCCGGTCGAACGCACGGCGACAGCAGACCACCTACTCATCCAATCACACCATCCACCGGGCTCGATGCCGAGGCATAGCGCTTGCGTGGAATCCGCCCGGCCAGAAACGCCTCGCGCCCGGCTTCGATCGCCTTGCGCATCGCACTGGCCATCAGGATCGGATCGCGCGCGCCGGCAATTGCGGTGTTCATCAGCACGCCATCGCAGCCCAGCTCCATCGCAATCGCCGCATCCGAGGCGGTGCCCACGCCGGCATCGACAATGATCGGCACCTTGGCGTTCTCGATGATTTCCAGCAGGTTGTACTTGTTCTGGATGCCCAGCCCCGAGCCGATCGGTGCGGCCAGCGGCATCACCGCCACGCAGCCGATCTCTTCGAGCCGCTTGGCCAGGATCGGATCGTCGGAGGTATAGACCATCACCTCGAAACCATCGGCCACCAGCTGCTCGGCAGCCTTGAGGGTCTGCACCACGTCCGGGTACAGCGTCTTCTCGTCGCCCAACACTTCCAGCTTGGTGAGGTTGTGGCCATCCAGCAGTTCGCGCGCCAGCCGGCAGGTGCGCACTGCGTCTTCGGCGGTGTAGCAGCCGGCGGTGTTGGGCAGCAGGGTGTAGCGATCCTGCGGCAGCACATCGAGCAAGCTGGGGGCGTTAGGATCCTGGCCGATGTTCACCCGGCGAATGGCGACAGTCACGATTTCGGCCGCGGCGGCTTCGGTGGCCAGGCGGGTTTCGTCCAGATCCTTGAACTTGCCGGTGCCCGTGAGCAGGCGCGAACGGTAACGTTTGCCGGCGATGACCAGCGCATCAGAGTGGGGGGGATTCGTCATGTGGCAATTATCACCGATCGGGCGCGGATGCGCCTGCCTGCGCGCTGCATCAACCGCCGCCCAGCGCATGCACGATCTCCACGACATCGCCCTCGTGCAGTACGTGCTCGGCATGCCGTCCGCGCGACACGATTTCGCCGTTGACCTCCACTGCCACACGTCGCTGCGCCAGCCCTTCCTGCTCGAGGAGGGCCGCCAGCGGCAGGTGGTCAGGAAGCGTGCGCGGGCTGCCGTTGAGTTGGATGTCCATGGCATCATTGTTACATCGCGTGCCGCTCCGGCGCGCGTTTTTGCGTTATGCGGCACTGCAGCGTGAGCACGGACGGCGGGGATGAAACCATTGCCATTCGTCGGCGTACGTATGCAGGCCGGTCCGGTCCCACTCACTTCAGACAGGCACACCCATGGCTTCAACATTTCGCCCGATCCGCTCCCTGATGGCCGTGGCCATCGCTATCGCGGCCACCCCGGCCATGGCTGAGGCGGCCTTCGACCAGACCGTATTCTTCGGCGACAGCCTCACCGATAGCGGTTATTACAACCCGCTGCTGCCGGCCGCCTCGCGCGCAGTCACCGGCAAGTTCACCACCAACCCGGGTTGGGTGTGGGCCGAATATGTCGGCGACCATTTCGGCACCAATGCCGCGCCCAACGGCAATGGTCAGACCGGCGACAACTACGCGGCTGGCGGCGCACGCATCCAGGCCAGTTCGGTCAGCGTACTCGGCGCTGCGCCGTCGGTGACCAGCCAGATCAACACCTACCTCACCGCCAACGGCGGCCGCGCCAACCCCAATGCGCTGTACACCGTGTGGGGTGGCGCCAACGACCTGCTCGCCGCGTCCCTCGCGCAGGCGCAGGCGCAGGCGCAGGCCGTCATCGGCAGCGCGGTCACTGCGCAGGTCGGCGCCGTGGCCAGCTTGCAAAACGCCGGCGCGCGTTACGTGATGGTGCCGACCATTCCGGATGTGGGCCTCACCCCGCGCTTCCGCGCTGGCGGCGCTGTGGGAATGGCGCAGGGCACCGGCGCGGCCACCGCGTACAACACCGCCTTGTTCAACGGCCTGCAGTCGGCCGGCCTGCGGGTGATCCCGGTCGACACCTTCCATATGCTGCAGGAAATCGTCGCCAACCCGGGCACCTACGGTTTCAGCAATGTCACCAGCACCGCCTGCAACCCGGCCGTGCCGCTGCCGGCCTGTAACCCGACCAGCCTGGTCGCCGCCAATGCGCAGAACACCTATGTGTTCGCCGACGGCATCCACCCGACCACGGCGGTGCACCAGATCCTGGGCGAATACGCCATCTCGCTGCTGGAAGCGCCGCGTCTGCAGCAGGTGCTGACGCATTCCGCACAGGCCGTCGGCCGCGCGCGCGCCGATCAGGTGGCCTGGCATCTGGACGGCAAGCCGGACGCAGATGGCCTGCGCTGGTGGGGGAGCGTGCGCGGCGACATGCAGCGCTACGGCCACGCCGACCTCTACGACGGCATGGCCCCGGCCGGCCTGTTCGGCGTGGATTGGACTGCGGGCGACCTGGTGTTCGGTGGCTTTGCCGGTTTCGGCCGCATGGACGCCGATTTCGGCAACCGCAACGGCAGCTTCAAGCAGGACGACACCACCCTGGGCGGTTTCTTCGGCTGGTACACCGGCCCGGTGTGGGTCAACGCCCAGGTCAGCTACAGCTGGCTGAGCTACGACGTGGACCGCGAAGTGCAGCTTGGGCCAGCCACGCGCGTCCATAGCGGCTCGCCGGACGGCAGCAACCTCACCGCCGCGGTCAACGCCGGCTATTCGCTGGGCGAGGGCAACGTCAAGTACGGCCCGGTGGCCGGCCTGACCTGGCAGAAGATCAAGCTCGACGGCTACACCGAAAGCAACGACAGCTCCACCGCGCTGGGTTACGCGAACCAGGACGTCGACTCGCTGGTCGGCCGCGTCGGCTTCCAGGTGCGTCTGGACGGTGCCATGGTCAAGCCGTACCTGCAGGCGACCTACGACCACGAGTTCAAGGACGGCGGCGAAGCCAGCGCCTGGCTACAGTCGATGCCGGAAGTGGGCATGTACACCGTTCCGGGCCAGAATTTCGACCGCAACTACGCCACCGTGGTGTTGGGTGCGCGGACCGGCCTGTGGGGCCTGCAGAGCAATGTCGGCCTGAGCACCACCACGGCCCAGCGCAGCGCCCGCGACGCGACCTTGTTCGTGAATTTCAGCGGCAGCTTCTGAGGCGCGCGGTCAGCCACAGGTAGCCAGCAAGACACGAGGGCCGGGTAACCGGCCCTCGTTCTGTCAGCGCACATTGCGCCAGACACCTGCACCCGCATAAACTCTGCCAGCGCCATGCGGGCGTAGCTCAATGGTAGAGCTGTAGCTTCCCAAGCTACTGACGTGGGTTCGATTCCCATCGCCCGCTCCAGTCTTGCGAAGTTCAGCGCTAAGCTCTTGATTGTGCTGGTTATTTTGCTTGGTTGAAGACCGCCTCGAACGACCTTCCAAGGTATCGTTTGAGGTATCGTTTTGCCAAAGCCCCTCTTGCTGCATCGGCCGTCAGGCCTCTACGTGCGCTTCTTGGTTCCTGTTGATTTGCGGGGGCAGGTCGGCTCGCGTTTTCTGGTTCGTCCTCTCCATCTTCGCCCCGGCGATACTGCGCGTCTGGTGTCTGCCTGCATGGGGATGGCACTATCGAACGCGTTCCAAGCATTGAGGCAGGGGAAGCCGGTGGATCTGGACGAAGTGCTGCGGCGCATCCGAGAGCAAGGACTGCGCGAACTCACATTGACCGATGTGACGCTGCCTAATGGCACGCGTCTGGGCAAGGCTCAGATCGACACGCCCGAGGACGCAGCGCTGTTTGCTGAGTTGCTGCGTGAGCCTGCCACCGAGCTTGCCGCACCTGCCAAGCCAAGCGGTTGGCGCACCGGGAAGGCCAAGGCGTCTGGCCCGCTGCTGTCCAAAGCGATTGCTGATCACTTGGGGGACTTGGATCGCGCGAAGCTCCACAGCAAGACAGTGCTTGAAAGCCGCCACTCATTGCGTTTGTTTGCCGGTGCGGTTGGGGCAAGACCTGGCAGTGTCCGCGTTGACGGCAGACCATGTGCGGGCATTTTTCGATGTCGTGCGGTGGTGGCCGTCGAATGCGACCAAGCGCGAGCCATATAAGGGCCTCGCAGTCATGGATGTTGTGGCGCTTGCCCAAGCCCATCAAGTTCCCGAGCCTGCCGCTTGGACGGTTGCCAAGCATCGGCAGCGCTTGTCGGTGTTTTTGGTGTCGCTCGTGTCGGCGGGGCTTTTGGCGAGCAATCCGTTGGCCGGTATCCGTGCGATTTCGACGCCTGACGCAGACGACACGGGCGAGCCCTTCACCGACGACCAGTTGAAGGCCATCTTCGATCCGGTGGCTTTTCCTGCATGGGCCAAGAAGTATCCGCACAGATGGTTCGGTCCGATGCTTGGGCTTTACTCAGGGGCGCGCGTGAACGAGATCGCGCAGCTTCGGGTGGAGGACATCGACACGATCGATGGTGTGCCGGGCTTCTTCGTGCGACAGGGTGGGAAGGGACAGAGCGTCAAGAACAAAAACAGCCGCCGTTTTGTGCCGTTGGCCAAGCCGGTGATCGATGCCGGTTTTCTGGTCTACATCGATGAAGTGCGCCAAACGGGGCACACGCAAATCTTCCCGCATCTACCCAATAGCACCGGACTGGGCTTTGGTCGACAGTTGAGCCGACAGTTTTCAGTCTACATTAAACGCCAAGGGATCACGGCGAAGGGGCAAGGCTTTCATGGCTTTCGCCATACGATCGCTTCGCGTCTGGATGAGGCGGGTGTATCGGCCTCAGCCATTGCTGCAATCACAGGTCACGCGCGAGGGCAGGGGGTGTTTGAAAAGTTCTACATTGATCGACGAACGCTTCCGGATCGTGTGGCGACCTTGGCGCGATTTAGGCCGCCGGTCATTATTCCTGAATACGAAGAAGCTCTTTATGTATGGCTCGAATAGTTGCGTAAACGAATTTATGGAGTGGCAGATATGGTCGAAGTGGTAATTTGCGAAATCGTCGTTCCATATGTGGCTGGGGAAAAGATAAAAGAGAATATCCAGTTCATCGTATCAACTGGCGGAGTCTCTCCGAAACAGGTTGGTGATTATTTCGAAAGCTACGAAGAGGCTTTGGAGAGCTTGGATAAAAATTATTTTTTGGTTTCATCATCTGGGAATCAAGGATTTTTTGGAATAAAAGCAAGTGCTCATCAAGACTCAATCGTCAACGTCGGCGTAACGTACGAATCAAATTCTGTAATCGCTTTTGAGCCAGATATTGGTGTGGCGGTGATGGAGCTAATAATTTGGGAGGGCGGGGTCGGGCACGCGAAGAGATCAGAAAGTCAGCCCGCGTCGCGCTACATGTTAGCCCAACTCGGCATGGGAAGATTGAGTATTATGGAAATTTTCTCCCAGCCTGATCAAGCTAGGTCATCGCTTCTAGTCCTGAAGGCTCAAAGGGAAGCAGGCGCTAGCTATCGAGCTAATTTAGGATCGGATCATTCGATTTGATATTTTTGGTGCGTCGTGATCATTTCAAATAATTTTGTTTATTTCCTGATCTTTCCAGGCTACTAAGTATTTCGGTTCCCAGTGCGTGGCGTGAGAGCGCCAGTGGTTGATGCAAAGTTCAGTCGCTTTGTCGGCTTTTGCCTTCGCTTCGTCGGCAGGTAGGCGGGTGAGTGCTGCGAGGAAGGCTTTATTCCAAAATTGTTCAACTTTCATGTGGGTTTTATCGATTGGGGTGGCTTGCTTTTTGTAATCGAATAATGGGGCATGTCAAGTCGGCAGTTCTGTTGATAAACTAATTTGATAATCTGAATGAAAATTGCGTCTTTGAGTGCTCTTGCCGCCGCCAAAGAAAAGTTGGTGGGGGAAATCCGTAAATTGGAAGAACAGGAAATTCAGCTGCGCCAGCAGCAGTCGTCCGAAGCCTGCTCGGAGGTCATTAGGCTGCTTGATCAATACACCGGTCATTTCACTGCAAAACAGAAGTCGGAGATTGCGGCTCTGATCGGTGCTGTTGTGGCCAAGCCGAGCAAGGCTCCCCCTGCAAAAGAGGTGGCGCCGAAGTATTGGTTGCCCCACAACCAGGAGACATGGTCAGGGCGTGGTCGTCCGCCCAAGGCCTTCACCATCTGGGAAGGTAGCGCCTCTTATAAGGAATGGAAGGCGAAGCACCCCAACGAAAAGTTCCCCAAGTATCCAGGGTGAACTTGAGAAGGTCCTATATGTCAGGGCCGTTGTCTGGTGAGGGTTTTCGAGCCTCCCTGAATTCCGTGGTGGTTCAATCTCAAGTTTTGAGACCTAATCGCTACAAGCTTGTCTCGTCGAACGACAATCGGAGAGATACCATGCGTGGAAGCTTCAATTCCGTTTTGAAGCCCGTGATCGAGGGGGCGAACCAGACTTGGATGGTGGAGGCCATTGAAAGCAAGTTGATCTGGTTGGACTGCCTAGATGAGGGTCCGGAGGGAATGAATGCACGCAAGCATGCGCAGAAGCAGCTTAAAGAATTGAAAGGCGTTGTTGCAGAGAATAATTCACTCAGATTCGTTTACTTTATCTGCTCTCGCGATCGCGTTCGTATCTCTACAGTTAAAAATTCAAGATATTCGAAATGGCGGGATAGGATGTATCTCTGGCTTGAGATTGGGGGCTCCAGAAAGCTTGAGCAGATCCACTTCCCTTGCCCTATAAGGGGGCTTGATGATGCTCCGTTGAAAGTTCCTTTCAGAGTTACCGACAAGTTTATAACTTTCGATGTTTATGATCTTGGCCTTGGCGGGAAAAAGAAAGTGAGTATGGATTTGCACTCTATTTTAGAAATGCAGGGTGTCGACCTGGGTCATGTGTCGCGAGTTGAATATGTCGGCACAACGTTTTACCCAGATTTGCGAGTCCTTCCCGCCACAAGTCCTAGCGCAAACGGCGGGCATGATGGTTACATTCGCAGTCGAGAAGCGCGCTCTTCGGATGGTAGTGATCTTTTTGTCTATTTCCATTCCTTGAAAGCTAATATCATATCTGCACCAAACAAGTATGGCCTACTGTTTGCTGGAACAAATTATGCTGCGGGAATATTGGGTGCTGCCGATGAAGGGATTCTCATGGAAAAGGCTCTCATTGCGTATTTTGAGCCTAAACAAGCCGGGAACCTTGAGGCGGAAAAGTCTCGCCTAGTCAACATGGCGAGAAAGAATAATGTTACCGAGATCAGGTTGGGCCTTGATTTTGTAGCGCCTGGAAGCTATTTCACTTACGGAAGTGAGGTTGCCCCTGCTAGTCCAAGTATTTTGGCGACAATAAATTTTACCGATCGAGGAGTTTTGATTGATCGCCATCTGGACTCGTCGCTTGAAGAGCTTATGTCTTCGAAGTGGTCTATTTATAACGACGCGACTCCGTAGAAATCCCCTCAGGGAAAACCAAGAAAGCGCATTTTGACCATGTGCGCGGTAATGGCAAAATCCATTGCTCTCCCATGCCTCAAAGGCATGGTGCAAATGCAGCCGAGTGATTGAAGCAAGCAGGGCCATCCGCGCCGTTGGTTGGGTAAACTGTATGCCGAAAAGGCATACGATATCCTGCGCAGCCTCGCTCGTCTCAAACGGCGACGGATCAAACCCAGCATCAAGCGCAAAGAAAACGATGCGCAATGACCGCTTTCGCCTCATTGATGCGCTCTGGTCACAGTAGACAGGGGCTGCTGAGGGGATGTGGTTCCAGTAAGGCGTCACACAATAACCGGCCGAAGCCTGGCATCCATTGTTCATCAGGAGGCCAATTGCGTAGTATCGGGCAGACGCTCCGGGAACTTGCCAAGCGACTGGCGCTCGCAGCGAGCAGGGAGCGCGTCGGCCAGGAGCATTGTTGGCATGCCAAGGAACTTCATTGTTGCAGGGGATCCGACCAGCGGTGGCGGGCATGTGATTTCCGGATCTCCATTCACGGACATCGACGGAAAGCCGCTCGCACGTGTGGGCGACCGCGCCTTGTGCCGAAAGCACAATGGCAGCTTCGCCATTGTGGGCGGCAACCTAACGATCATGATGGACGGCCAAGCCGTCGCGCTTCACGGCGATTACTTGGCGTGCGGCTGCCAGGTGCTTTCCAGCAAGCAATCCCGCGTATTTCTCGATGAGGGCCCAGGGGCAGCTGCAGCCAGCGCCGCGGCCGAAACCCTTCCGGGGGCTGCGCTTCTTGAAGCGATCGCCCAGAAACCGCCCGTGTGTAAAGAGTGCTTGCTGGCCGGCAGCCAGTCGGGCGCTCCGGTCATGAGGCGCTGACATGGACTACGCGCTGATCGATGCCGCTGCGAGTCCCGATGCGGCCCCCGCTTTGCAGCCCTACATGGAGGCCGGCCTGGCTCGCTCCCTCTTCGAGCGCCAGCCCGAATCATCGTTGGCCGACGCTGGACCTTGGCTGGTTGTTTTGGACGGCCATGCCGGGCTTCGGCATCTGCTCCATGTCATGGACCGCCGTCCGGGCGCGGTGGCGAGGCTTGGAGCCGATGTGGGCTTCGAAGCTCTGTTTGATCATTTGGAAGGTTGTCTGGATCTGCGCTTGGCCGACGGAAGTCTGGCCATGTTTCGGTTTTGGGATGGCCGGGCGCTCTATCGGGTCTGGCAATTGCTGACCCCCGCCCAGCGCAAAGCGTTTTTCGGCCCAGTCACGCGCTGGTCTGTGCGATTGCAGGGCCAGATGTGGGAGCTGGATCGGTCGCAGTTGGAGACCTCGGATGCTTGAGCTGGATGCCCGACAGGAAGCGCTGCTGCGCTTGCCTGACCCGTTTGAGTTCTCACCCCGGCATCCGCCGCGACATGCCCCAGTTGGTGAGCCGTATGAGCGACCAGGAACTCTTGGCCGAGACCGATCGCTGCTACTTTTACGCTTCCCATGAGTTGGGGATCACCCGTTTGCCCATCTTGGTCCGATGGACAAAGGCCGATGTTGGGAGCGGGGGAGAACTCCACCGCAACCCCGACATTGATCTCGCCATGCGAAATGCGGCCGATCCCAATCTCAAAGCCGCAGACATTCTTGGGGCGCTGGGCTCCATGCATCGTTGGCCCAAGGAGACGCCCTGATGGTCGCCATTCCGATTCGATGGGGGCTCAAAGAGCTGGCCGAGCGGGCAGCAGCGGCAATGGCAGCCGCTGCGGCGGCGAACGCTGCCAAGGATGCGACCAAGCCTGATGTGAAGGCGCGAGAGGCCGATTGCTCGCAGACGCCCGACGCGACCCAATGCAATCAGTGCAAGCTGACCAATGGCCGTGTGGGGCAGCCACCCACGCCGCGCTATATCACCAAGGGCAACCGTATCAACTATGACTACCAGCTCCAAATTGCGAACATGTTTGCCGGACCTGAGCGGTTTGGCTATGTGGAGCGCGGCGACAACACCGACACGATCGTCAACATCGAGTTGAACGCCATCAAGGACTTCTTTGGGGGTGGCGGCAAGTATGTGACGTTGGAGTGGTTGTTTGGCGGTATTGCTTTCGATGGCTTCTGGCGCAGCCGCTGCACCGTGGTTGAGGCCAAAGGAAACTTTGGGCACTTCTTTGACGAAAACGGGGACTTTGGCAAGCCTTTCGCGCGCGGCGTTGTCGGTCAATGGCGATCGTCCTTCATGAAGCAGGCGGCGATCGTGGCTCCAACGAAGCCGCAAGGAAAGCTTGAGTGGCACTTCATGGACCAGTCTGCTTATCTGGCAGGACTTGAAGTTGGAATCCCTGCTGCGTCCGCAAGATTTACTCCTTATATCCTTGGTTCTTTCCCATGAATTTTACGATGGTCTGTCGTTTCCCTTCGCAAAGCCTGACCGCTGAGGAAACGTATGAAGAGGCGGCTCGTTGGGTCAAGCGGCTAACAGAAGTGGGCCCGGAGTTTCGTGACTGGTGGGCCAATCCATTGAGTCCGGAAGATCATTTTGTGGCGTTTTCTGACAGGCCTGCCATTGTCTCTCGCCTACGAGGCGAGAATGATGACATAGGCGAGGAGTCCTCCGATGCCTCCCCGGGCGCGGGCAACGGGATCTTGTTGACGAATGCTGGCAACGAAAAAGATTGGGCCAAGAAAGGGAAAGTTTCGCTGTCCATCGAACCAAGTGCGGGAGACCTCCGCTTCGGAATAAGCGGGGCGGAAAAGTTGTATGCGTCGCCTGTGGACATTGCTTGGCCATTGCTGAAAGCACTGGTTTCGGACTCTCGGGTGACGCTCGCTCAGACAAACGTGAAGCAGCGTGTCAACAATGAGTTGCTCCTTTACAGCGTCGATCGAGCGCCATTCCCTCACCGTGAGTTTCTTGGCTGGATGGGCTATCTGCCTCATGTTCTTAATTCCCAACAGGTCCCGGATGCGGCACGGCTTGAACGGCTGAGGAGCGGAACCCTGATCCTGTCGACGCCCCTGCTTGATTTATCTGACCCCCAAGCCATCAAACAGGCCAATCAAGTAGAGATGAGTCTGGTCGATCTGGACTTGCTTCCGGTCATTGATCCGGACTTGATGTAAAGCAGATCAAAAAATTCTCTTAAACGAGGCATGGCACGTCTGATCGTGCACGAGAGTCGGGCTGATGCTGCTCATCGAGCCGGTTTCGCCAAATTTGCTGTTACGGCAGGTCTGATCGCAGGGTAGTTACCCGAAACAATGCTTGGGGAAGCACGATGTCTGAGCAGGTTGAGAAGCTCTTTGATGGGTCCGACGCGCTGTTAGAGGCCTTGGGGCCGATCACAGCGGCTCCGCCGTTTGATCAAACGGCCAAGCTGCAAGTCTGTCGCGCACTTTGTTTGCTTTCGATTGAACATGCCGTTGCGATTCGCTGTCTTCTTGCAGTTGATGCGGGACCATCGACGGTTATCATCCACCGCGCGCAGTTCGAAGCGCTGGTGAGAGCCGTCTGGGTCTTTTACTGTGCAAGCGATGATGAGGTGGCCTGCTTGCAAGACGAATTGACGCCGACAAGTGAATCATTAGCTGCTCGCTTGCCCATGCTCTCCAAGATGCTCCAAGCTCCGGAAACAGTGAAGCAGGCAGCCGAGCCATTGCGGGCGTTTTTGGAGATCAAGAAATACTCTTGGGCGGCACTCAACTCGTTTGTCCACGCGGGTGCACATGCACTTCATCGGTTACGAACGGGCCTCCCGCTTGAGCTCGTGGAGCTGGTCGTCAAACAAAGCAACGCGTTGGTGGTGATGGCTCACATGCAACTCGCGATCACAACTGGTAGCCAAGACGCGGTGCGCTGGGTCGCCAAGACGGCGGATGGCTTTTCCGATGTGCTTTCTCCACGAATACGTTAGGATTTTCAGGCAAGCGCCATCGCCCACAGGCTGTCATGCTGATGAGTGGCAAGCTTGCGGTGTAAGGTTCTCGCATTAAGGCCTGAACAAGTGAGGGGGGCGGATGACGAACATCGGGAAGGCGGAAAGCTTCTACGACGGATTTCTTCGTGCAGCACTTGAAGTCATCACGAAGCGTGATGAGCGCGAGGCCATCATCGACAGCCAGGACTTCGATGGCCTAAAGCAGCGACTTGATCGCTCACCGAGCACGACGCGCTTCACGCAGCCGATGGCCGAGTTCTACCTCGGTATCCCGAGACGACAGTTCGACAAGCTCAAACGAGAGCACGGCAATCCCTTTGCAGGGAGCAAAAGCTCACCACGATCCATCACCAAAGCCGAGCTTTTGACGTGGTATGCCCAAGTCACCAAAGCACGCGAAAAGATCCAAGAGCCGATCTCGGGCAAGTTTGGCCGAACGCGGAAGGGCTTTCCCTTCATTGTGATTCGCGAGTCCTCAGAAAAAATCAAGAGCGTGGTCTCGCACGCGGGGATCACGGACCTCGACATGAGTGCGATTGAAGAAGCCTTCCGCGATGGGGCAACGGTGGTGGCTCTGACCATTGATCAAGCCTTAGCGCTACCTTGGCAGTCAAATGGCGAGAAGAGGCTTTGGCGAAATGCCTACCGGTCGCATCTGCTGACGGTCCATGCAGCCCAAATGGCCTTGCTGGATCGCCAGGAGCTGGAAGAGGACACAAAGCCCGTGTAGCGTGACCACCCACCCTACGTAACGGCTGCCTGGCGCATCTTATCGTCAGGATTGTAGGCAACGGATGAATGGTTGTTCAGCGACCCGGGACGACCTCGTCCTTTAGCTATCCGGGCCTGATGCATAGATTGCGTTCCGAAGCTTGGCAAGTCGCCAAGCACGGAGAGCAAGATGAAATACACTATCGAGATTAATGCGTATGCCCAAATCGTCCACTGGGCAACGATTGAGGCGAGCTCGCCAGAGGAAGCACTCTCCAAATGCGATATCAACGCGATTTCTTACAGCGACTTTGATTTCGACCAATGGCAGAGCGCACCTGAGATCCTTCGCATCGAAGATGAAACAGGAACGCTCATTGCGTGCGACTACGAGGATGATGTTCCTGACATCGATGATCTGTAAGTCCCATTTGGGCTTCTCTAATCGACTGACGCTGTCACGCTGCGATCTTGACGAAAGGCGTGATGGCGTTAAGTTGAAGGGGAAGAGAGAAAATGGACCAGACACTTAAAAGAAAGATTAGACAGGCAGTGAAGCAGGGAAGCGAGACGTATGTGACATCGCTCTGCCTGGATCAAGGTGACATCGATGCTGCTGCACGCTACGCCATTGATGTTGCAATCACGAGCGGCAAGGAGAGCTTGGTCGATCAGTTGGTTCCACTGCTGTCAAAGTCATTTGAGGTCTATCCGCTTGATGTGGCTGCTAAGGCGGGTTCCGTGCGAGCGGTCGAGCAGCTCATGGCATTTTGCGATGCAGAGGATGACGAGGCATTGGTGCTTGCTGCCAGGCACGGGCACACGCAGTGCGTCAAACGCCTGCTCAAAGGGGGCAATCCCCTCCAAGGCGATTCTCAGGCGCTGTATGACGCAGCGCGCCATGGCCACGCTGATGTCGTCTTTCAGTTGCTTCTATGCTCGGACGCCAAGGCGAGGGACAGTCGGGCGCTGATCGCCGCTTGTCGGGAAGGCCACTTGGAAGTGCGACGTCCCCCCGATTTTGAGTAACACGGCAGTTTGGAGTCCAATTCTTAGG
>NZ_FLTX01000129.1 GCF_900092025.1 Xanthomonas bromi | reverse complement strand
ACACTTAATGAATCAGATTTTAATGGGGCAGCTTTTAGATGGCTTTCAATTTGATTTGAACGCTTCAAGGCAATCGATTTTTTTAGCGATGCCGGAGGGTTGGGTGATCGTTTCGCACCGATATGGACGAAAATTTTCACTGTCACTATCTAGTTTGTAGATGATTTTAGTCATTGGCATTCCGGGAGGCGGAGTGTCGATGGAGATGGCCTCATCGGGTAATTTATTGTTAACCATCTTAAGTTCGATTGAACTTGACATTGGTGCATTAAGCACTACGCACGCTTGTGTCTTGCTAACCCTGAAAAGAGTGCGCGTCACGTTTGTGCCTGGAGTTTTGTCAATTATCCACGCATAAAAATTTTCTAAATTTTTCGCTTTACTTACTTCGGTGACTTGTATATTTTCATCATCTCCATCCTTCGTCAATGGAAATTCCGAAAAAATATAGTCCTTCAGTGAAGGGTAACATTTCCCTGTGATTGAGCCTGGCCAATCTGCGGGGTTATCTTTTTCTGCCGAGGCGTCTTCTGCGCAGCCAAGTAGGGAGATCCCAATTAGTGTGCTACACAGGAGGAATTTGAGGTTCATAATCGATGGTCTGCCTTTCTGTGTAAGGTACTGTCGCAGGGGGGAAGTTGGCACAGAGTGCGGGGTTTCCTGGTGGTGACAATGGAGGGTAGGTAAAGTTAACTTGGCCGGATTTTAATGGTTCGTCAAGAAGGATGTTGGCGAGAAACTTAGCAAATTGCTGTCGGTTGGAATAGCCTGCTCCGCCACCATTAATAAGCCAGCAGCAAAACCCTACTGATGACTCATTAAATTCCAAGTCCGCAACTCGGTTCATGTTCTTTTTGCCTCGAAAACTTTTGGATACCCAGAAAAATCCACTTGATTCTCCAGCGTGATCGAGGTCGGATGAGATGATCGCCGGATCATAACGCGGTGACCATGTGATAAGTGTTCCTCCCGAGTCTAGGGGGTGCTGTGATGTTCTGGTAATTCTTCTGTCAGAATAAGCGCCTGTGTGCTGTGGGAGGTTTTTGAACTCGCCGTATCCTCGATAATTGCCAGCCCACGTTAACTGGTGGTAGCCTCTGCCGAAAAAAGCAGTATAAGGATGCCCATTGCCGGCTCCTCCTTCTTCCATCAATGACAAAATTCCCGTTTCGATATAACTTTGGGCTAGGTTGTGAGCGAGCCTTTTTCTGGAATTGCCACAAAACTTGCGTATGTATTTGTTGTAATGAATCGAATGCCTCGTTGCCCTAGTCAATGCCGTATTCCAAACCAAGTTGCGATCTGAAAGGCTGCTTCTTGGCAGGCATTTAGCGAACTCATTAACGCTAAGCCACCCGCATTTCATGTAGTGTTGTATGAAAGTCAAAGGATGGAAGTGCCAGACGCTCCGGTCTGCTAGGCCGGACTGAGGCCAAAACGCCATCGCTTCAACGTGGTCTTTGAAGTTCTTCCAAGTAGTGGGATCGTTAAGTGGCTTGCCCGGTTGCTTCAGCACGGCATATCTGGTGTCGATATCGCTTGTATCCCATTCGCTAGGATGTTCGCAAATAAAATGCCGCAGTAGATTGATAACGCTGGCGTCGCTAGCCCGTGACAGAAAGCTTGGTGCAGCCGACAAGGATGGCTCAGATGGCGATGCAGGTAAGTTAAGAAGTTAATTTAAGCCATCTAAGTTTGCGATGCCATCCTCAGGGCTCGCTGCCCGGCCTTCGGATAGCTTTTGCCAAGTGTTAGGAAAGTCCGCGTCCGAAAGTACAATAACGCTATGCCTAGGATCAGCCAAGTTGATGTAACCGATAGCATCCTCGTCATATCGGATCAATTGCCAGTTTTCTGTATGCGTTGTTGTGTCGCTGCTCAAAATGCGACCAAAGCGCAGGTATTCATATCCTGCACTTGGGCAATCCGCGTAAAGTGTCGTTGCAAGTCGGAAAATTTCGTACTCATAGTCATCTTGTCTCACGGGGAGACCGATCTGCCCCGCGAGCTTTCCTTGAGCATCCAAGCGATAAGTGGTGGCAATGCGATGTCCTTTGCCTAGTTCTACTACCACGTGTAGGCGTTCAGTGCTTTGGCCTGCTACGCCAATGGGCAGCTCGTAGAATTGATTATGCCCGGCTAGGTCTATGCGGTGTGGAGCAATTGCATGCGGATGACGCGTTACGAAGCTGAGATTGGCCGGGAGTATGAAGTGGGTATCTCCAAAGACATCATTGGAGCCATGTCCACCTGCCGCGACAGCGCTGGCGTCCCGCCAGAACCTCGCAAGGTCTGCTTCCGTGGTGAATATCTCGAAGTGCACCGTCGGCACGCCGTAGAGCTGGCCTCCGAAGCCGAGTACTTCCTTTCGCCAAACCCGGGTATTGGCAGGCGCTTGCTTGGCGGATTCGCCAGTTGCCGCATCTCGCAGGAATGGCATCAGCTGTGATCGCTGAGGGTCGGTAAGCGAGCCTTTGGGAGCTAGATGCATGTACAGCGAGTAGTACACGACCTGGGTGTTTTCGCCGCTATGCGTGTCGTGCTTTATCAGCACGAAACTGGTGTCGTAAAGGCCCTGTCCTGGATAGTCTTTGGTAGCCGGAGCCAGGCGATAGGCGACGATGACGCCATCAGCGATCGCACGTATGGGCTCGGTTCCAGGAGTAAGGTGGATGCCACCATGCCAGCGGTTTCCCGTTGTGATCGGGTAGAGTCCTCTGGTCGGTTGTGTAAGCGCCACCATTGCATCGAACTTCGCTTGGTCGCTTTGATTGGAGGCGTTTGCGGGCAGAATGGGATAGCTGATAAGCATTGATGTCCTTCCTTAGACGGAGAAAGGTGCAGTGCCATCGGGCTTCTTCAAGCCGTCAGGCAAAGGCGGCAGTGCGGGATTGCCGCT
>NZ_FLTX01000049.1 GCF_900092025.1 Xanthomonas bromi | reverse complement strand
GCGGTACGCCGTTTCGATCAACGATCACATGCCGTTTGCTGCCGAGTTTCCCGCGATCGGTTGGGTTTGGCCCTGTATACGGGCCCCCCGGGGGGAGGCCACGCTGGCGGCGTCCAGACTTGCTCGGCTCAGGTCCAGTGTGTCGGCGCGACGTCGCTCGGCCAGCAGCACTTGATGTAGACGATGCCACACCCCGTTGGCTTGCCAATCACGCAGCCGACGCCAGCAGGTCATGCCGCTGCCATCGCCAAGTTCCAAAGGCAGGTCTTCCCACGCAATGCCCGTGCGCAGCACATAGACGATGCCGTTGAGGGCCTGCTGATCACTGACACGAGGTCGTCCACCTTTGGGGGAAGGCTTGACCTGCGGAATCAGTGACTCGATGCGCTTCCACAGCGCAGTTGGGATCTCGTTGCGACGTTTCATGCCGGCAATGATGCCGCCGGTTCGACAGAATTCAATGGTTTTGTTAGCCGCTCTTAAGTGTCTACGGAACCCTGGGCGTATCATTCGCTCGGCTCAGACTGTATTCTCCAGTGGCGATTGCTGGTCATAAGATTGGCTCAATAGGAAGATTCTTCGTGAACATCAAGCGCTGTTCTTACTGCTTGGGCGTGGAAACGAAAAACTCCATCCCAGCGCGAGAATATTTCTGCCTCTCTCAGATGAAGCTCGTAAGCGCCAAACGAATAGGCCGACAGAGTTTTTAAAGTGATATAAAATGGATCGTTCATCTTTGAGCGGCTCAATATCCAATTAAAAACCGCTCTTGCGGTGCGTCCATTTCCATCAGAAAAGGCGTGTGCGTTATTAATAAGCACCAATGCACGGGTTGCGGCAACGATGCCTTGGCCCAGTGCTTCTTCATTAACAAGTTCTACAATCTGCCTCATCCGATCTTGTGCTTTTTCCCACTCGGGAAGAAGAATGCGCTCAGCACCATGTGAGTGCTGAGCAAGCGATGCTGCGTAAGTTCTCATGCCAGATAGGCGTTTTGTGAACGTTTGATTGAGTGCTGTGATCTCGTTGATGGAAAGATTGTCCCCCGCTTTTTTGATCCACTCTTGGTAGTCAACCCTGTCTGCGACTTCAGCTTGCTCGACTAGCTCCAAGTCTTGATGTTCGATCTCTAAAAAACTTTGGAGCTTATGGGAAGGATATATCCATCTTCTAATTCGCCACGACGCTCTGTGAAAATCTGCTCCGTTGGCAGCCCCCACACGCTGAACTTGCCGCTCGCATTGATCCAAGAACGAAGTCACCTGATGGGACGGCGGTGGAAGCGGTAAGCTAATCAGAACGCGGCTTGCCCCTGTCGATATTTCTTTCATTTCAGATGCTTTGATCAATAGTCAACAGGGGACCAGGACGCGGCCTACCGTCTCGAGATGCCTGATACAGCGTGGTGAAGAACGCAGCTATCTTGATGGTGATCCAAGGTGCTGTATCACAAGGCACGAAGCGCACGTCAATGTCGCGCATCAGCGCTCTGTTGGTAATTTTTTTCAACATGCGGCCAAGATCACGGTCTAAACCAGATCGGGCCGTATAAAAAATCACAACGTCAATATCAGCTGGGTGCTCAACCTCAGGATCAATGAAGCTCCCTCCGATCAGGCAGCACGATAGTTCCGCAACTTCTTCCACTAATTGGATAAAAAGCCCGAGCGAATCATAGATATCCCTACGCCTGCTGTTAGCCAAGTAGTGATTTTGTATATGATCCCAGTCCACCACGAAGGGTGCTGAATTGAATGGGGTAGCATCAGCGATGTTGTTCGGGAAAAAACCATGACCAGGCTGAGCATCTAACGCAATTACCCTGTCTTGATTGAGCCTATCTGCAATTTGAGGGCTCAGGGAATTTGGGCGAAAAAATCTTTCAATTGCTGAGGCAGTTGTGCATACCACACTCGCTAAATCCCGGTGTACAGCAATGGAGATCTGTGAGAAGTTTCGTTCGTGACTCCTCGATAATTCACTGATGAATTTTCTATATTTAGCGCGCTGTGGCAGCGGGAGCTGCGAGTCTGGAAATCTCACATCACCAAGCGGATAAAGATCTGTTGAACAGCATTTTGCGAATAGCTCGCTACTAATTAAAGCAATATCGAGATCCGAAAATCGGGGATCAAAACACTCGCCTGTATTTAAGGAAAAGCCAAACCTGGCCGATCCCGCAACCTTAAAAGACCAGATGTTGATCCCAAAGTAGTCGGCGACGGTATGCACGACGCGATCGACATTAATTTTTTGATCCGCATTAAACAGTGGTAAAGACAGCGCAGTTTTTGCGATATCCTTGATGTTTGCGCCAGCCTTGGCGTGATCGGCCATCCATTGCCTATACATCATTAAGTTTCCTTGCATATATGTCAATATATTGCAAGCATACATTCAGCTCACAGCTGTAAAGCTAATAAAGTATTTGATTAGTGCAAATAAGTCGTTAAAGATGGTTTTGCTTCTCAATTTTTGCTTCGGTGGCTTTTGCATTGTAGCGAGCTTTGCTAAGAAAGGTGGGCGCTAAGAAGGCGCCAATCGAACTTATCAAGGAACAAAAGGACTTCTAAGGATGAGCAAAGAGAAAAAGTTGAGGGAGTTGTCTGCCGAAGAGCGAGCTTTGGTATTCGGAGGCGCGCAGGTTGAAACGCAGGATCTGCCGGGTGTTACGGTAACGCCTGATCCTGAGCCCGACTTCCCGCCGAACGATTCAGGGTTTCCTAGTGATCCGTGGGATCCAGGTGATGGCGGTGGCGGTGGCGGCGGTGATGGGTCTGTCCAGGTTAGCGGTGACAGTTGGACTCAAACCGACAAGGCTTGGATTGATGCCAGTGGCATCGCGCATGCATCTCAAAGCTGGACCAACCCCGATCTATTTCTGACCCTCAATATGTCAGAGAGCTACAATCTAACCACGGGTGCGTGGGGTCTTGCTGCAAACGGCAACTTCTCGTTGAATGGCAATAACTATTCGCTCGGTATGACGACGGACCACTTCACCATCACAGGAGCAAGTGCAGCTTACACTTATGACTGGGGTGGTGGACTGACGTTCCAGTTCAGTATTAATTACGATGCAACAACCAATGATTACAAGAGCGAAGTGAAGTTCACCATTCCTTCGGGTCCGTAATTCGGCAGGTTGATACCATAGCGGCAGCCACCTTTGGGTAGCTGCTTTTCGGGTGAAATCATGCAAAATAAAAAGACGCTCTCATTGCTCCCAGTACTGATGTTGGTTTATGCATCAACAGCTCACGCTGATAATGTATTGCCGCAAGATGGTCCTGGGATTACCTTGATGACCTTGCGCGCAGATGAGGAAACTTTGAGGGTATTGGCAAAATCCGATGGAGTGGCAAAGTATCCCGCCGCCGCCGCGTGGGCACGAGTTAACTCAGACTTGAAGAAATCGGACGCGTGGGTCAGTAGATGCATCGGTGATGCAGGCGTTAAAAGTCAAAAAGGCCAAGGCGCAATGTATTTGTGTAAAAGCCTCGGCTCGGGAAATTTCCTGGCCAACGGCAATATTGATGCTTGGGCAAGAGGAATGTTGGAGGTCAAAAAAATATATGAGGCAGAGGTGCAGCCCTTATTGAAGACCGGGGATGAGACCGAGCCCTTGACAAGGCCGGATTTCCAAGCATTTGTAGGTAGGCCACCTTCGGGAAAGCTTTTGGAGCCACTCTCGAAAGAAGAACAAATAGCCCTCGACATGACTCACGGCATCCCCCTGATCAAAGGAATGCTATCAGCCGAGGTGGAAGGCAAGCCGCGATCCGGCGAATCCGATTTTATTCTAGACACCGGTTCGACACGCTCAATTATTAGTTAGGAATTTGCAGGGGCGATGGGCTTGACGATTACGCCGAAGTTTTTTTCCGAGGCGCTTAACACCTCAAAGCTTGTTGAGTTCGGGCTCACTGATCCGGTTGATCTAAAGATTGGTAGCGTTACATTTAAAAACGTATCGTTTTCCACGAGCAAAGACGTAAAGGCCAATGTCATCGGGCTTGATTTGTTGAGGCAGTTAGGTGCAGTCAAGATCAGCAAGGAACGTTTGACGCTATTGCCAACTGCCGCTTCTTCGTGCAAAAACAAGTTCAGATACTCATCGATGTTGTGGGGCACTCCAATGGCTGCACGCATGCCTGCAACCATCAGAGGGAAGAGTGAGTTGGTGCATCTGGACACCGGCGCCTCAGTAATATTAGAGGCCTCCGGCGTGGGGCTCGCTGGATTTCCAGAAAAAAGCCTCAAGCAAAAAGAAGTCGTTGATGTGTTCGGCAAAAAGACATTGCAATATGCAGAGTCAAATGTCTCTATGGTCATTGACAACCAAGCAATGGACATCGACGCCATCGTTACGGATCAAAAAGCGATGGTCTTTCCAGTTTCTTGGCGTCTCGGTGCTGGAATTTTGAAAGAAAAGAGCATTTATTTCGATGCTGCCAACGGCTTTGCTTGTTTGGAAAAACTATAACCGAATCATTCGGCGAGGATTATGCGATCTGATAACCGATGCTCAGCATCAAGGCGATCTGGTGAGGGGCGCCGCATTGCGAGGCTTCCTTATTTTTCGAACTTGTCTTTTTTGAGAAGGATTTGCAAATTGTCCGGTTATGTAGGATGGTAGCTCAATGCCTGGATTGAATTGAGATATAGTTTCATAGATCGTTCGAAGTTGGTAATCCCCCCGCTTTTAGAGGACGCCAGAAGTGGAGCTAGGGTCTGTCAAGCTAACTGTGTAACTATGTTTTTCATAGCACACTCATCGGTACGCGGTCTTCGCCGAACATCACCTGGAACTTTGCAGAGCCTGTTTCCAGTGATGGATTGAGCGCCAATTCTTCGATGCCTCGCGCACGGCCAGGAACAGCGATTTAAGCGCGGCACAGTCGTTGGAAAAAATACGCCGGTTGCGGGTGAGCTTGCGCATGAGCATGTTTAACGATTCGATGGCATTGGTGGTGTAGATCACCCTGCGGATCTGCGGCACGAACTGGAAGAACGGAATGATCGTGTCCCAGTTGCCGCGCCACAAGCGGACCACCGCACGGTATTTGCCGCCCCACTGCGTGTCCAGCGCCTCCAGTTCCGCCGCCGCTTCTTCGGCCGTGGCGGACTGATAGATGCGCTTGAGCGCGGCCACGACCGCCTTGCTGTCGCCAGCGTTGACGTAGTGCAGGCTGGCCCGCAGCAGGTGCATGATGCACAGTTGCGTGAGCGTGTGCGGAAACACCGCTTGCACCGCCTCGGGCAGGCCTTTCATGCCATCCATGCAGGCGATGTAGATGTCGCCCACGCCGCGATGACGCAGTTCGGTCAACACCGACAGCCAGAACTTGGCACCTTCGTGTTCAGACAACCACAAGCCAAGGACCTCCTTCTCTGCGCGCAGGTTGACCCCCAGCACCACGTGTGCGGCCTTGTTGATGACCTGCTTGTTGTGCTGCACCTTTACCACGATGCCGTCCAGCCAGACGATCGGATAGATCGCATCCAGCGGCCGCGATTGCCACGCCCGCGCCTGCTCCAGCACCGCATCGGTCGCCTGCGCGATCAACGCATGTGATATCTCCACCCCGTACAAGTCCACCAGCGCCGACGCGATGTCGCGCGTGGTCATGCCTCGCGCGTGCAACGCCAGAATCTTCTCCTCCATCCCCGCCAATCGCATCTGGCGCTTCTTCACCCACTGCGGTTCGAACGTGCCGCGCGGTCACGCGGGGTCTGAATCTGCAAGTCGCCCACCGCGCTTTGCACCGTCTTACGGCTTCTGCCATTGCGCACGTTGCCGCCTGCGCGTCCATGCGACGCATGGCCCACATGGGCCTGCATCTGCGCCTCCAGCGAGCGGTTGATCATGTGCTGAACATCTGCGAAAACAGTTTCTCCACGTCCTGTGGCGTCTTGCAGCCTGACGTCAGTTCGTCCAGCGTCGCCTTATCCAGTTCCACTTGCCTGCTCCTCTCACCGGTCGGGGCCGGTAGCTTGTCAAAGGGCAGTTACACAGTTCAATTCACAGACTCGAATTCAATGGCTTTGTTAGACGCTCTAAGTCAACTTTCTTGCTCGCAGCGATCCCGCCTGCAACTTCAGACATGCAAATCATTTCCCCCGGCTTCCTGACCCGATTGACCGGACATTTTCTACAGTCTCTAACGACTACCAACGCCAGCCATACCGGCGTTTGCGCTCTGCATGAACTTTCTTATCCTCATTCCAGTCATAACGTTTATGCCCTGCGCCGTACAAGCCCAGGTGCAATAAGATATAGCCGAAAGGCAACAGCCCGGCAGACCACCACAGCAGGGATGGCGAGGCGGCTCTGGTGAGCACTAGATAGCCCATATAGACGGCACCTCCCCAGAACGACAGCGCCACGGAAAAGCATAACAGCCGCCGGATCACCAGCCACAGCATCGCCAAGCCGCGCTCCACCCTGCTCGGTGGCCGATACCGTCTGGAATGAAAATACACATGCACGCCGAGCATTGCAGCAACGCAGAGAAATGGAATGAGAATGTCCAATGTATGAAAATTGCCTTCGGCGATTTCTCAAGGAAAAATTTTTACAAGGCCAACCATTGCACAGGCAGCGCCTTGCAGCCGCTGAGCAGAGACATCTGTTGAACTATGTCTCTGCTGCAAGACTCAGCAAAACCGAAAAGTGCGTTGCCTCTTCCCAGACCACTGGCAGATGCGCACTACGCCAAGCAAGTGTTGCTAAGGCACCCAGACCAGATTCATCAACTGCGGATCCGCCGTCACCTTGACCAGCTTGCCGCTGGGGCCGAACTGCACCTGGTATTCGGAGAAGCTGTCGCGCCAGTAGCGCCACAGCGAGGCTTCCAGATTCGGGTTTTCGCTGCTGATCGGATAACCGACCGCCATTAGCACCTGTTCGCGGGTCATGCCGCCGGTGAGCTTGCCGTCCATGATGGCCTGGCGGATCTTGGGCGGATACGTGGCGAGCTTGAGCTTGGGATCGGCGGTGACGACGTAGCGGGCGGCGAAGGCGGTGTTGTCCAGGTCGCGGCTGTAGTCGTTGCCGATGGACTGCTTTTCGCCGGCGATCTTGAGGTTGACGCGATTGCGGCCAAAGCCGGTGACGCTGACCGGGGTGCCGACCGGGAGCACGCGCTTGCCGTCTTCGGCGTAGTTGCTGTCGCTGATCCAGCTGCCGTCGGTGCGCAGGTTGCAGCACAGAAAGCCGTCGTACTTGGCCACATCGGCGGCTGAAGCCAGATTGGCGGTGGTGAGCAGGCTCAGGGCCAGCAGGGAAGAACGCAAACGCATCAAAAGACTCCTTTCTCGGCGGCCGTGGCCGCGCGGCAATGATGGATGAGGCGCGCCGCCGTTTCCCCGCGGCGCGCTGGCATTGTCGCAGCCTGCGGACGCATGGCAAGCGCAGGTGACGCGTATCGCCCGGGGTTGTGTATGCTCGGGGCGTGGACACCCTCTCACCCGCCGAAATCGTCGAACAGATCGCCGAGTTGCGACGCGCGCACCGTGCATTGGACGAGGAAATCCAGCGTATGCCCACCAATCTGGAAGACGAGCTGCAGATGAAGCGGCTCAAGAAGCGCAAGCTGCAGATCAAGGACTGCATCATTCGGCTCGAAATGGAGCTGGTGCCCGACGAACCGGCGTGAGGCGGCCTTGCGCGTGGTCTGGTTGGTGACACCCGTACTTTTGGTGGAGCGACTGCCTGGCCGAGTGCCGGGAGGCGCGGCTGGACCGCGGAATGCAGGCGTGCGCATCGCGCGGGGTAGCAGCAAGGACACGTGCATGGCGACTTTCGCAGGCGCGAGGTGAGGTGTGGCGCGTTTATTGCCGCCTGCCCCGCCCTTCGCCCTTCGCCCTTCGCCCTTCGCCCTTCGCCCTTCGCCCTTCGGGCACTTTCCCCCGCAAGCGGGAGAAGGGAAAGCTCAGGGCGAGAGAAAGCAATTGACCGAACGGGCAGAGAGTAGTTTTCCCGCCGCGATAGCGACCGCGAGCGGATCAGCGGCAGCTGGACAGCGCGGCCGATCCAAGACACCGCGCGCCAGGCGCTTCGAAGGATTGCAGGCCCCCAAGAGCGGCTGACAGAGCCTGGCGAGCAACTCGTCGGGGGGCAGACACGGCCAGCGCACAGAAGCCGGCGTGTGCGCGTGGCCCATGCAAATTCCGGTCACCGGCCACGCACGCCTGGCGGCTGCAGGACAGGCGTGGTGTCCTCCGCTCTCAGACTGCCGTGTGCAGCTGCTCAGCCCGCACGCAATAGGATCTTGCCGCGTCGCCCGGGTTCGGCGCTGGCTGCTGCAGCCTTGGCCGCGTCGTCCAGATCGAACACCGCTTCGACCGGCAGCGCCAGGCTGCCGTCGAGCGCGGCCTTCAACAGCTCGCCGATCATGCGGCGCTTGTCCTCGGACTTGGTGGCCTGCATAACCTTGCTGCCCCAGAAGCCGCGCACGGTGGCCTGCTTGAAGATCACATCGCCGCTGGAAATCTCCAGGGGCTCGCCGGTCATCGAGCCGAACGAGATCAACTCGCCACCTTCGGCAAGCAGACCCATCAGCTCGCCTGCTGCCTTGCCGGCGACCGAGTCGATCGCGCGCACGATCGGTGCATCGCCGGCCAGCGCGGGCACGCTGTCTTGCCAACCGTCTTGCGCGGTCGACACCGCATTGCCGATTCCTAGCGCTTTCAATTCGCCCACGCCGGCGTCGCGACGCACCAGATTGATCACGTTGATGCCGCGTGCTGCGGCAAGCATGGCAACCGTCTTGCCGACCGCGCCGTTGGCGGTGTTCTGCACGATCCAGTCGCCTTTTTCGACATGCAGGAACTCGATCAGCATCAACGCGCTCAACGGCATGGCGATGAGTTGGCAACCGCGGTCGTCATCGAGTGTGTCGGGCAGCGGGACCACGCCGGTTGCATCGGCCAGAAAGTACTCGGCCCAGCTCTCATGCACGCCGGCCGCGACGACGCGCTGACCGACCTGCAAGCCGTCGACACCTTCGCCGAGCGCATCGATCACGCCCGACCCTTCGCTGCCGCCAATCGCTGGCAAGGCGGGCTTGTAGCCATAGTTGCCGCGCACCGTCCACAAGTCGTGGTTGTGGATGGGCGAACACCGCATCGCGATGCGGACCTGCCCCCTGCCGGGTTGCGGTGTGGGGCGTTCGACGAGTTCGAGCACCTTGGCCGGATCGCCGAACTGGGTATGGATGGCTGCGCGCATGAAGTCTCCTGCCGGCGACGCCCGTGGTGCAACGCGCCGATCATCGTGAAAGGTGCTGCGATGCTATCGGGAGCGCTGCAAGCGGCCGATGAAGCGAACGGAACCACCGTGTGAAGGCCGGCCTCGCCTCGCCCACAGACGCGTCATTACGCGCCCGACGCTTCTCGCAAGACTTACCGCCTTAAAGCGCTGACATCTGCAATAAACAGGCCTTGAAAACGTTTTGTCAGCCGCTGTCACTGCGGCGGCAACACCACACTCGGCTTGACCGCTTCTGGACTGACCCGTTCGATGGTGTGGCGCAGTTCGCGCCCCAGGATGAACTTGGCGTCCTTGGCCCATGCATCCAGCCGCTCGTCGAACATCAGCTTGCTGTTCTCGTCCGGCCACACCAGGCGCAGTTCGCGCAGCTTCTGGATGAAGCTGCGGAACAGGGTCTTGTCGAAGAACTCGGGCGCGGCCGGTGCATACAACAGGCTCAGACGCTGCGCGGCCTGTTGGCACAGGCTTTCCAGTTCACCGGCACCGAGCACGCCGGGACCGTTCTTCACCAGCACCGAAATGGCGATGTAATAGCGCTCGAACGCCTGCTGCAACGAATGACCGATGGCGCGTAGCCGGAACACTTCATCGGTCTGCCCGGTGTTGCGCGCCAGGATGCCGCCGTCGTCGTCGGTGACATTGAGCAGCAGGCCTTCGCGCACGAACATGTCGATGGTCTGTTCGATGCGTTCGGCAAAGCGGTCTTCACTCCATGGCAGGAACAGCTCGGCCTGCAGGAACGGGTAGACCGTACGACCCAGCCGGATCAGGCCGGCGCGGCTCATGCGCCGGTTGTTCTGGAAGCAGCAGGCAACCCACGAGGACGCAGTGAACAGGTGCAGCACGTTATTGCGGAAGTAGCTCAGCAACACCGCGTTATCGCCGCTGACGCTGAGCACATCGCCCAGCGGGTGCGACACGCGCGTGAGTACGTTGATCTCTTCGGCATGGGTGATGATGCGTGCCGGGGTATGCGGGGTGACGGTGACGCGGTCCGAATACGGCATTTCCGCCAGCAGCTTCTTGCACAACTCGATCTGCGCGATCAGGTCGGCCTCGCCCATCGCGTGCTTGGGCGTGGACAGCAGCGCCAGCGCCAGCAGGTTGATCGGGTTGACGTCGGCGGCGCAGTTGATGCGGGTCTGGATCTGCGTGGATAGGGTATCCACCGCCGGTGCCAGCCAGCTGGGTTTGGCATCTTCCGGCAGCGGTTCGCCATCCCAATCCGGCGCGTACTTGGCCAGCACGTCGTTGAGCGCGATCGGCTCGCCGAAGTTCACCACCACCTGGCCGTAGTTCTGCTTGAGCACCTTGGGGATCGACCACAGCAGGCCCCAGATGGATTCCTTTTCCTTCGGCCGGCCGGTGAGCTCGTCGAGATAGCTGTTGCCTTCCATCAGCTTCTCGTAGCCGATGTAGACCGGCTGGAACAGCACCGGCTTGCGCGGCTGGCGTAGATAGGCGCGCAGCGTCATCGCGATCATGCCGCCCTTGGGCTGCAACAGACGCCCGGTGCGCGAACGCCCGCCTTCGACGAAGTATTCGATCGAATAGCCGCCAGCCACCAGCTGGGCGACGTATTCGCTCAGCACTGCCGAATACAGCGCGTTGCCCTTGATCGAGCGGCGGATGAAGAACGCGCCGCCCTTGCGCAGCAGCGTGCCCACCACCGGCAGATTGAGGTTGATGCCGGCCACGATATGCGGCGGCACGATGCCGCGTTCGTACAGCACGTAGCTCAGCAGCAGGTAGTCCATGTGGCTGCGGTGGCTGGGCACGTAGACCACTTCATGCCCGGGCGCGGCCTGTTTGAACTTGTCCTGGTGATGCACCAGCACGCCGGCATAGATGCGGTTCCACACGTGGGTGAGCAGGAAGCTGGCCGAGCGCACCACCGGGCTGGAATAGTCGGCGGCGATTTCCCACGCATAGGCATGCGCCTTGCGCCAGGCATCCACCGGCTTGGAGTTGTCGCGCTTGGCCTGGATGGCGATGGCTTCGCGTACCGACTCGGCGGCCAGTACCTGGTCCACCAGCAGGCGGCGGGTGGACAGATCCGGCCCGATCACCGCCTCGCGGATACGGCGGAAGTGCGTGCGCAACACGCGCTGCAACTTGCGCAGGGTGCGCTCGGGCGGCAGGCCTTCGGCCATGGTCTGGCGCAGCGAGATCGGCTGCGCGAAACGCACGATGGTGGTGCGGCCGTTGAGCAGCACCGACAGCAAGCGGCGGAAGCGACCGACCAGCGCCCAGTTTTCCGAGAACAGCACCGCGAACCAGCCGCTCTGCTTGTCCGGCGCACGGCCGACGAAGATCGACACCGGCACCAGATGCACGTCCAGGTCGGCGCGCACGCGGTGCGCCTGCAGCAACCTGGCCAGCGAATCGGAATGGGTCTTGCCGCCGCGCTGTTCGGGGATCAGCGAATTGCTGCTGCTACGCCGCGACAGCGCCAGATAGGCGCGCTTGCGCTCCAGCGGGTCGCCCGGCAGCGGCACCAGCGGCGAGGGCAGGCCGACTTCGCGGCAGGCCTTGTCCAGGATCAACGCATTGGACATGCCGTAGTCTTCCAGCACGTACACCACCGGACGGCCGTCGTCGTAGCGGCCCGGTTGTTCCGGCTCGATGGTCAGGCTGAGCCAGGGATCGACCAGGCGCCCGAGCAGGCGCGCCCACCAGGGACGCTTGGCGCTGCGGGCGGCGGCAACGCCGGGCCCGATCGATGGCGCACCCTCCGGCGGAACCGGCGGAACCGGCGCAGCGGGCGGCAACGTCGCCGTCGTGTCACCGGTCTCGCTTGCAGCAGCGCTGGGCGGGGTGGGCTGGCCGTCCGGGAACGGCAGGGGATTCTGTTCTGGCATCACGGTCATTATCGCCCAGCCGGGCGCTGCCCGGTGTCGGTGGGCGCGGCGGCGGCAGGGTCGGGCACTGCAGTAGCGTCGGGTAAGGGGGCCGCGGCCTGTGCGGCGTCGAGCAGCGCCTGCACCTCGCTCTGGGTCTGCAGCCGATACCAGTGGCCATCGCGCTTGATCAGCGCAACGGTCAGATCGATGTGGTGGGTGGCCAGCGGATAGCGCAGCCGTACCTGGGCGGTATCGGCGTCCTGCTTGATCAACCCGGTGCGCAGCGCGTCCAGGCTGGTGTCGATCGACAGGTCGTAGCGCTCCAGCACCTTCTTGCAGGTTGCCCAGAACGGCCCGAGCCGGCGCAGGCTCTCTTCCATGCCTAGCCGCTGCAGATCGGCATCGGAAGTGATGCCGGTGGCGCGGGCGGCGGTGACCAGGTCGGCGATGCTGGCCTTGGCGCGTGGGCGATCGGCCAGCGGTGCGGTCGCGGCCCAGGCGCTCAGCGCATCGACCAGCTGCACGTAATGCGCGCGCTGCTCGGGCTGGTAATCGTTGCGGCTGCGCAGGTATTGCACGCCGAACTGACCAAGCGATTGCGCGGCCTGGGCAATGCCCTGCGCCTGGCCGGCCAGCTGTGCGTCGAAGGCCTGCTGCATGCGGCGTTCGGCATCGGGCGCCGACAACGACCCCAGCAGCGCGCCTACTTCATTTGGCAAAGGCAGTTCGGTCAGCGGCCAACGGCTGGTGCCGCTGCGCCAAGCGGCCTCCAGCTGGGTGTATTGCGCAGGCGTCACGCGAATGCGCGCATACGCCACCAGATCGTTGCGGCGCAGCGGGAGCGTCATCGCCTGCATCGCTGCGGCCGGCTCGGCCTCGGCGCCCGGCAATGCAGGCGCTGTCTCGGTGCGCTGGCAGCCGCTCACGCACAGCGCGGCGAGCAGCAGCCACACAGCGGACTGGAACCGCCCTGCGCGGACGGTAGGTAGCGACATGCGCACGATGTTCCCCCTGATCGATCGGCGCATCTTGCTGTCTGAATGCATCGGCGGCAAGGCATGCCCTAACCATGCGCTCAAGTATGGTCCTCAAGTGTTACGTTTTCGTAGTTTCCGCCAGATGACCGACCAGTGTCTGATCTTGGCTGCTGATGTCTTACTTCGGACAAACTTGTCCAGCCCTCGGGTTCCAGCCCTTGCGCCACTTGCGTTTGGCGCAATGCTGCGGTGCATCATGTAAGCGCTTGCAGTTCCTGCTAGCGTGCGCCACATCTCGCTCTGAGGTCGCCATCGGTTGGGGCCGATGTCATTCATGTGCATCCGTGACACGAACGCGCTGCGCCTGCGGACCGTGCGCCCTACCCCGGCGCGCGGCGCGCCGCGCGTTGACTTGGAGAAAGCCCCAGCATGAGCCGGCCACGGTCCGAAGGCGGTAGCGTCACCATCAAGGACGTGGCACGCAAAGCGCAGGTGTCGGTGGCCACGGTCTCGCGCACCATGAACGGCCATCAGCACGTGGCCGAGTCGGTGCGCGAGCGCGTCTTGCAGGTAGCGCGTGCACTCAATTACATCCCGCACCACGCCGCGCGCAGTCTCAGCAGCCGGCGCACCCACACCATCGGGGTGGTGCTGCCTGACCTGCATGGCGAATTCTTTTCCGAACTGATCCGCGGCATCGACCAGGTGGCGCGGGAGCAGGGCTACCACCTGCTGGTGTCCAGCTCGCATGGCGACCCGCAGGCGCAACACCGGGCGCTGGAACGTCTGCCCGGCCGCGTGGACGGGGTGGTGGTGATGTCGCCGTCGCTGGGCGATTCGGGCGTGCATGAAGACGCATTGCCCGGTGGCCTGCCGGCGGTGCTGCTCAATTGCGCCGGTAGCGCCAGCCAGCGCCCGGTGCTCAATGTGGACAACTACGGCGGCGCCCGGGTCATGACCCGACACCTGCGCGACAGCGGTCACCGCCGCATCGCCTTCATCGCCGGGCCGGACGACAACTTCGATGCGCATGAGCGCCTGCGCGGCTATCGCGACGAATTGGCGCTGGATCCGGCCGCGCAGCCCTGGGTCTTGCCCGGCAACTTCGACGAAGAATCCGGCTACCGCGCCGGCCAGGCGCTGGCCCAGGACACGCGCCCGGATGCGGTGTTCGCCGCCAACGACATGATGGCGCTGGGCTGCCTGTTCGCACTCGGCCATGCCGGGGTGAAGGTGCCGCAGGACATCGCGCTGGCCGGCTTCGACGATGTGCCGATGGCGCGCTACGTGCTGCCTGCGCTGACCACGATGCGGGTAGATATCGCCGGCCTGGGCGCGCGCGCGTTGCAGTTGCTGCTGGGCCAGCAGCTGGTGGATGCGCCGGCACCGCCCGCCGATGCTGCACCGCCGGCGTTTTCGGAGATGGTTCCGGAACTGATCGTGCGTGCATCCAGCGCCGCACGCGGCACGCCCGAGCACTGACGCCCATGCGCCTCGCCTTGCTTTCACAAATTATTTACGCTTTCTTATGTTTTTTATAACGCTATTGCAGCCTTTCGCCGCTGCTTTTTCGTCCTTGAAATAGCGCATTACCCTTCGCCACGCCGACCACGCTGCCGGTACGCGCCTTACCCCTGGGAGGGGGAAAGTCATGAAGAATCACCGCACCGTCTCCACACTGCCGGCACGCAGCCTGTTGTGCTGCGCCCTGGCCGCCTCGTTGTTCGCCACCACCCCCGCCATGGCCCAGTCAAGCAACGCCACGTTGCGCGGCCAGGTCGCTTCCGCGCAAAGCGGCAGCGAAGTCGTCGTCACCAACATCGCTACCGGCTCGGTGCGACGCGCGCCGGTGAATGCGAACGGCAACTACACCATCGTCGGTTTGCAGCCGGGCACCTACACCGTCGAATCCAACGGCATCAGCCGCACGGTGACCCTGTCGGTGGCCTCCAGTGCCACCGTCGATCTGGGCAAGGAAACGGCTGCTGCGCCCGCCGGCGATGCAACGACGCTGGACACGGTGACAGTCAGCGCGCCGATGATTCGCGACGTCAAGACCTCTGAGGTGGGGAACACGGTGTCGCTGCGGCAGATCCAGCAGTTGCCGCAGGCCACGCGCAACTTCCTCGAGTTTGCAGACACGGTTCCCGGCATGGTGTTCACCATCGACCAGGACGGCAACACCAAGCTGCGTAGCGGTGCCTCCAACGCAAGCTCAAGCAACTTGTACATCGACGGTGTGAGCCAGAAGAGCTACGTCTCCGGCGGTGGTATTGCCGGCCAGGACGAGACCCAGGGCAACCCGTTCCCGCAGCTCGCCATCGGCGAGTACAAGGTGATCACGTCGAACTACAAGGCCGAATACGGCCAGATCAGCGGCGCGGCCATCACCGCTGCCACCAAGTCCGGTACCAACGAATTCCATGGCGAGGCGTTTTACCGCTTCACCAATCAGGATCTGCGTAAGGAGCGTCCGGACGAAGAGAACGGCAAGGTCGACTCGCAAACCAAGGAATACGGTTTTGCGATCGGCGGCCCGCTGATTCAGGACCGCATGCATTTCTTCTTCGCCTACGAAGGCAAGGACAATGTGGCACCGAAGAGCGTGCAGCCCAGTGCCGAAGCCTCGCCGTTCGTCGGCTTGTTGCCCTCGAACCTGCGCGATCAGTTCGGTGCGTCCAACATGCCGTTCACCGAAGACCTGTACTTCGGCAAGATCGACTTCGAGCCCACCGATAACGATCGCATCGAGCTGGCAACGCAATACCGCGACGAAACCCAGGTCAGTAACGTCGGCGGCCAGAACGCACCGGATCGCGCGGTGGACAAGATCAACAAGGACAAGCGCACCAGCCTGCGCTGGCAGCACAGTGCCGACAGCTGGTTCAACGAAGCCATCATCACCACCGAGGATTCGAGCAACGTGCCGACGCCGCGAGGCACTGGCAACGGGTCCATCTATACCTACATCGACCGCACCGAAGCCGATCCGCGCCAGTGGGTGTTCCTCAACACCGGAGCCGCCAGCGGCGAAGATTTCAAATTGCGTAGCCAGAAAGGCTGGTCGTTCCAGAACGATCTGACTTTCAACGCGCTGGAGTGGCACGGCGAACACACCATCAAAACGGGTGTGACCTACCGCGACATCAAGCTGACTTCGCGCGAGTCCAGCTCGCTCAACCCGCAGTTCAGCTATGAAGTCGGGCAAAACGGCATTGCGCCCGTGCCTTTCCAGGTGCGCTACATCCGTGCGTTCGATAATCCCGGCCAGGTGCCGGTGGTGGAATCGCCGTCCAAGCAGTACGGCATCTACCTGCAGGACGACTGGGCGGTGAACGACAAGCTGATGCTCAACATCGGCGTGCGTTACGACTATGAAGACACCCCGGCCTACACCGACTTCGTGACCTCGCAGCCGTTTATCAATGCGCTGTATTCCGACGATCCGGACAACCCGGGCCAGCCGTGGGCGAACCGCTTGTTGCCCAGCGGCATCAATGTGGCCGATTACATCAGCACCGGCAACAACCGCAAGAACTTCAAGGATGCCTGGGCGCCGCGCTTCGGCTTTTCATATGACTTCTTCGGCGACGAGCGTGCAGTGCTGCATGGTGGTGCCGGCCGCTCCTACGATCGCAACCTGTTCGAACAGCTCGCGCTGGAATCGGTCAAGGCTGCGCTGTCGCCGGTGGTGGTGTATTTCAGCGATGCGGCCAGCGGGCAGCCCTGCTTCCGCGATGACCGCGTCTGCACGCCGTGGAATCCGGGCTATCTCAACGGTATCGATCAGCTCAATACCATTCCGGGCACCAACGACAGCTCCGAACTTTTCATGTTCAACAACAAGCTCAAGACGCCGTATAGCGATCAGTACAGCATCGGCATCAGCAACCAGGTGGGCGACTGGCTGACCGACGTGACCTTCCAGCGTGTGCTGGCCTACGATGGTCTGGTGATGAGCCTGGTCAATCGCTATCCGAACGGTGCCTACTTCGATTCCACTGGCAGCGTGCCGTGGGGCGAACCGGTGCCGGGATATCGCAATACCATCCTGGGCTACAACGGCCTGGAGCAACGCAGCAGCCAGTTCCTGCTGTCGGCCGAAAAGCCTTACACCAAGGAATCGGGTTGGGGCTTGAACCTGTCCTACACCCACACCAGCGCGCGCCAGAACCGCACCATCGACGAACCGTTCGCGTTCGACAAGGCGACCATTCGCGACTATCCGTTCGTGAAGTCGGATGCTGTGGCGGCACATCGCTTCGTGGCGTCCGGCTCGATCGATGGTCCGTGGGGCGTCACCTTCGGTGCCAAGCTGGTGCTGGCAACGCCCCAGCCGATCAACACGATCGCCTGCTACGGCTTCACCGATCCGGATGGCGGTACCTGTCAGGCCGTCGGCGTGACGCCCCCGGGCAATGGCAAGTTCCTGGTCGGCGGCAAGATCTGGGGCTATCGCACCGTCGATCTGCAGGCGAACAAGGAGTTCACGGTGGTGGGCGACTTCAAGCTCAACGCGCGTATCAACGTGCTCAACGCCTTCAACTTCAAGAACTTCACGCAGTACCAGTACAACAGCTTCGGTAGCGACGGACGCCTGCAGCCTGATATCACCGTGGTCGACAACGGCGAAATCAGCTATGTGCCACGTAGTGTCGTGCTGGAAGTCGGCGCCAAGTTCTGATGCAGGTGCATTGCCACATGCGCCGACACGGGTATGTGGTATTTCGAACGGGGCCAGCTGGCCCCGTTCGTGTGTCCGTCCGCTGTTTTTGCTCAGGAATGCCTCCGCATGATCCCCGCTCCCCTCCGCAACATCGTCATTGTCGGTGGCGGTACTGCCGGCTGGATGGCGGCCGCCGCGTTTGCGCGCGTGCTTGGGCCCACCTTCAATGTGCAGCTGATCGAGTCCGAGCAGCTGGGCACCGTCGGTGTGGGCGAAGCCACCGTGCCGCACATCAAGGCCTTCAATAATCTGCTCGGCATCGACGAAGCCGAGTTCGTGCGGCAGACCCAGGGCAGCTTCAAACTCGGGATCGAGTTCGTCGATTGGCAGCGCCCCGGCACGGCGTACATGCATGGCTTCGGCACTCAGATCGGCCATCCGCTCGGGCTGCTGCCATTCCATCAGTACTGGATCAAGCAGCATGCGCGCGGCAAGGCGCAGCCGCTGGGCGCCTACACGCTCAACACCGTGGCCGCCGCGCGCGGCAAGTTCATGACCTCGGCCGGCGATGTGCCGGCCAACTCGCCGCTGGCCAACATCGCCTATGCGTACCACTTCGATGCCACGCACTACGCGCACTTTCTACGCCGGTATTCGGAGCAGCGCGGCGTTACCCGCATCGAAGGGTTGGTCGAGCAGGTGCAGTTGCATCCGGAAAGTGGCCACGTGCAATCGCTGCAACTGGCGTCCGGGCAGGTGGTGCACGGCGACCTGTTCATCGATTGCTCCGGCTTTCGTGGGCTATTGATCGAAGAAGCGCTGCACACCGGCTACCACGACTTCACCCACTGGCTGCCGTGCGATCGCGCATTCGCTGTGCCCTGCGAAAAAGTGGGCCCACCAACGCCGTACACGCGCTCCACCGCACGCGCAGCCGGCTGGCAGTGGCGCATCCCGCTACAACACCGCACTGGCAACGGTTATGTGTATTGCAGTGCGCATATCAGCGACGACGAAGCGGCTGCCACGCTGCTCGCCAACCTGGATGGCAAGCCGCTGGCCGACCCGCGCCCGCTGCGCTTTACCACCGGCCGGCGCAAACAATTCTGGAACCGCAATGTCGTCGCGCTTGGCTTGGCCAGCGGATTTCTGGAGCCGCTGGAATCGACCAGCATCCATCTGATCCAGTCCGGCATTTCCAAGCTGCTGGAGCTGTTTCCGCGCGAGGGCATCAGCCCGGTGCTGGTGCAGCGCTACAACGACCGATCGGCGTTCGAGTTTGATCGTATTCGCGATTTTCTGCTGCTGCATTACCACGCCACCGAACGCGACGACAGCGCGTTCTGGCGGCATTGCCGCAGCATGCCGATCACCCCGGAGCTACAGACCACGCTGGATCTGTTCCGCGACAGCGGGCGCTTCTACCGCAATGCCGAAGAGATGTTTGCCGAGATCAGCTGGGTGCAGGTGATGGTGGGCCAGGGCATCGTCCCGCAGGGCTATCACCCGCTGGTGGATCAGGTGCCCGACCGCGATGCCGAAGGCTTCCTGGCCAGCGTGGCGCAGACCATCAGCCACTGCGTGGATGTCATGCCGACCCATCAGCAATTTATCGACCGCTATTGCAAGGCGCCTGCGCTGCCGTAGGTGCGTTGGTTTGCACTGCGGCCGCTGCCGGGCGGTGGCCGGCGCCGTGGCTATGGCCGGCGAAAGTATCGGCACTTGAACCGCCTGTACAGCTGCCCGGCCTTGCAGGCGGTACGTTCCGCTTGTTGCGCTTAACCACGCGCTATCGACTGCACACGCGTCCAGCCGTCGCCATTGGTCCCAGCGAAACGCAAAGATGACGGCCAAAAAAAAGGATCGGGCACAAGGCCCGATCCCTTCGAAAACCGGGACAAGCCCGGTGGACAATGAGTGGCACAGCTTCCGACTGACATCGGACGCCGGCATGTTAACGAGACTTTCACGTTAAAGCAATACTTTAGTTATTGCCATCTAAACCATTGATTTATATCGCAGGCTGGGACAGCTGAACGAACTTCCGCTCAGTCCCGGTGCGGCATCACCGCCGCGCGGATCTCGTCCTGGATGGCGCTGGCAGCCGCTGCGGGGTCGTCGGACAGGCGGATCGGGCGGCCGACGACAATCGCATCGGCGCCGTCGGTGAAGGCCTGCGCCACGCCTACGGTGCGTTGCTGGTCGTCGCCGACCGGGCCGCCGGGGCGGATGCCGGGGCAGACGATCGAAAAGGCCGGGCCGGTGGCGCGGCGGATCGGGCCGGCTTCCTGGCCGGAGGCGATCACCCCGTCGATGCCGGCGGCCTGTGCGGCCAGCGCGCGCTCCACCACCACCTCCACCGGTTCGCGGTCGATGCCCATCGCGGCCAGGTCCGGGCGGCCCATCGAGGTCAGCACGGTCACCGCGAGCAGGCGCATATCGCCCTGGTTGGCTTCAGCGGCGGCCTGCAGCATGCCGACGTGCCAGCCGTGCACGGTGCAATAGCTCACCGGCCACTGCGACAGGCGGCGGATGGTACCGGCCACGGTGGCGGGAATGTCGAAGAATTTGAGGTCCACGAACACGCGCTTGTCGCGCTTGGCCAGCGCATCGAGCACATGGAAGTACTCGCCCGAGGCCAGCAGTTCCATGCCGATCTTGTAGAACGACACCGACTCGCCCAGGCGGTCCACCCAGGCGATGGCCTCGTCATGGCTGGGCACATCCAGCGCGAAGATCAGCCGCTCGTGCGCGGCCAGCGGCAACGGCGCGCGGCTCATCGGGCCACCTCCAGCGCGGCGCGCTTGGCGTCATGGCGTTTTTGCCAGGGCTGCGAATAGTCGTTGTTGAACTGCGCCGGCTCCCAGCCGCCGTAGCTGGGGTTGGGCAGCATCCACCAACGTTCGCCGAACCAGTCGTGATACTCCTGCAGCAGCGCGCCACGGGCCTGGCTGGTGTTGGCGGTGACTTGCACGAAATCGCCCAGCTGGTCGCCGAACTGCATCAGCACGCGGTAGGTCTGCCCGGCCAGCTGGCGGCGGCAGTTCTTCTCGCTGCCGTTCTGCTCGCAGCCTTGCACCACCGTGCCCAAGCCGAGAAACACGCTGTTGTCTGCCACCGGCAGACCCACACTACGCAAATTGGCCAGCGTGGCGTCCTTGAGGTGCACGGCACGGTTGGAGATGTAGATCAGGGTGATGCCACGCGCATTGGCCGCCTTGGCGAAATCCACCACGCCGGGGATCGCGGCGGCCTTTTTCTCCGCCACCCATTGGTCCCAACTCAGCTCGTCGTATTCCTTGCCATCGCGCAGCAGCCGCGCCTGGTAGGGCGAGTTGTCCAGCACGGTCTCGTCCACGTCCAGCACCACCGCCGGCTTCAGGCCAGTGGAGGCGTTACCGCGTTCTTCGGGCACCAGCGCGTCCCAGTTGGGTTGCTTGAGCGCGGTATCGAGTTTGTCGGCCGCAGCGCGATAGGTCTGCTCGGCCACGGCGCGGTATTCCTCCGAGCGCTGCATCCACAGCACTGCATTGAGATTGTCGTCGCCGGCCGGCGCGGTGGTCGCCGACGTCGCGGCCTTGCTGACCGCGGCGCTGGCGTCGGCATTGGCAGTTGCGGTGGCGTCTTGCGCGCGCGCGGCCGGTTGCGTGTCGCCGGGCTTGCAGGCGCTCAGGGACAACGCGGTGCAGGCGAGCAGGGACAAGGGTGCGTAAAGCGAGGGGCGCATGGCATCCACCAGGACAGGAGCGACAATGAAGCGTGCGATTTTAGCGGGTTCGCGCTGCCTCGCTCGCTCCGGCGGATGTCAGCGTTCGTGGAGGCGGCAGAGGCACGCCGATGGCGGTCGTCGCCACGCGAGCGGTATAGCCGCCTGACCGAACGGATGTTGCACGCCACCGCCGTGTGCCCGCGCACCGTTCCTCGATGTGCAGGCTTATCGCACCACGCAGACGGGCTCGATACGGATGTCGGTGTGGGAGGCCAAGCCGCGTGATGGCCGCATTGGAAAAACGCCCGTGGCAGATCGGCATATCCTCATGCGCTGATTGCCCCGGAGCCATCCATGACAGAGACCTCGCCCCCGCCCGTTCTCGATACTGCTCAGGCCCGCGTGCTTGGCTGCCTGATCGAAAAAGAGGCCACCACCCCGGACGCCTACCCGCTCACGGTCAACGCCGCACAGGTGGCCGCCAACCAGAAGACCGCGCGCGAGCCGGTGCTGAACCTGCAGACCGGCATGGTGCATCACGCGCTACGCCAGCTGGAAACGCTGGGCCTGGTGCGCCAACAGTTCTCTTCGCGTGCCGAGCGTTACGAGCACCGCCTGGGCAGCGCGCTGGATCTGACCCGCCAGCAGGTCGCCCTGATCGGCCTGCTGCTGTTGCGCGGCCCGCAGACGCTGGGCGAGCTGTATGCCCGCAGCGAGCGGTTGGCGCGCTTCAACGACACCGACGACGTGCGCCATCACCTGGACCGGCTGATCCAACGCGGCCTGACCGTACAACTGCCGCGCGCCAGCGGCCAGCGCGAAGATCGCTACGCACATCTGCTCAGCGGTGAGCTGGATATGGAAGCGCTGCAGGCCGCCGCGGCGCGTGCGGCACCAAGCGCGCGCAGCGCTAGCGATACCAGCGAACTGGAAGCGCGGGTGCACAGCCTGGAAGCCACGGTCGCCGAATTGCAGGAAGCCCTGGCTGCAGTACAGGCGCGGCTGGACGCGGCCGGCGCCTGATCTGTCGGCTGCAGCCGCCGACGGCTGCCGTGGCGGCGCTGCAGGTGGTCTGCGGCATCGGCGCCTCTCGCTTCAGGTGATCCGGCAGCGACGGGATCGCTCAACGCGCACCCGGCACGCTGAGGCCTGCACCCCGTCCAGATCCACAATGCCTGCATCCAATCGCCCGGCTTGAACCGGTGACCACGCACACGTGCTGGATGGATGCACAGGCCAGTACTGCCTCGGCATTGCAGGAGCACGGCCCGCGCTTGAACGCCGTGGTCGGGAGGGCGCCCCGCTCAGGTCGGCGTATCCACCTCGTCCCACTCGGCATCTTCGAAGTGCAGTAACCAGTTGAGCGCGTAATGCCGTTCGTACACCACACCCGGCACGATGCCGGCGGGTACCGGCTGACCGGATTGCCCGGCCTGGCGTACCACCCAGTGCAAGCGCAGGTGGCGGTCGAGTGCATCCAGCAGGTCGGGCAGCGGGCGTAGCGCCAGCGCCGCGCGCGCGGCGGGCTCTGCATTGTCCAGCGCGCGCTGTGCGGCCAGGGGCACATCGCACAGGGCAGTTGGTTCGGGCAGCGAGTCTGCCAGCCCCAGAGCCCATTGCAGGATGGCCAGACCTTCATAGCGCCAGCCGAAGTTGGCCAGCGCCTGCGCATCCGGCGCGGCCTCGGCGAAGAAAGCGCGCTCCTGCGGCGACAGCGCATCTGCCACGCCGGGAAGGCGCACCTCCACCTCGTCCAGCGACGGCGGCGTATCGCCAGCCGCCAGGATCTCCGCACGCAGCGCCACCGCGAACAACGCCATCATGCGTTGGCCGACCTGTGCCGCATCGCGCACGCGCGCTTCCGCCTCGCCGGGTACCGGCGGCAGGCTAGGCGGCACGCGGATGCCTTGCGCGGTCAGCCGGGAACGTTGCTGCGCGCGGCGCTGCAGCGCATCCGGCGGATACGGCACCTGCGCATCGTCGTCGATGGCCGGCTCGCCCTGGCTGATCAGCACTCGCCCCTGCGGGTCGCGCACGCTGGCATCGGCCAGGAAACACACCGCATTGGCCTGCTCGGCCCAGTGCGCCAGCGCTGCGAAGTTCGCGTCGTCGACATCGAAGCTGAAGTGCTGCCGCACCCGCTGCACATGACGCATCAAGTGATAACGCGATTGCGTCATCTGCCCATCGCCGGCCTGGTTCACATAGCCCACGAACCCATGCAAGTGATTGACCAGCTCCGGGTCGGCATGGTCGCGGCGCTGCACAGCGGCCTGCGGCAGAAAGTCCGGCCACAGCGGCGCGCGCAGTGTGGAATAAGCATTGACCAACAGTGACATGCAGCGTCCTTTGGAGAGCAACCGACAACACGATGATGCCGCCGCACGGTGGGAGGGCTGCGTCGGCCAGAGCCGATGCAGGCACTCGCCCCGGCAACACAGCGGCGAACGAACGGTAGCGCGTATTCGTCAGACGGCGTGGACGGCGCGCAGGAACCGGAGTATCCGTGCCGGCACCGAGCAACAATCGCGCCCGCCTGATGGTGAGCCCAGTCGTTATATTCGCTCCGTTCCCAGTACGCCATGCACGTCTGGGCTGCAGCGGTGATACCAAAACTGCCGCCAGCCGCGTTACCGTTGGATCAGTGCCTCAACGCCTGGCTGCTTCAGCAACCGAGGCGGCAGGCCCCAGATCGATCGCGTAATACAGCACTGGGCTGCCTCCGGGCTCAATTCGCGCAAGCCATGTTGGCGTAGCCCGAGCGTTTCCAGTGCACGGATCGAATCGGCATTGTCCGGCGAGACGACGGCGCACAGCTGCGACAAGCCAAGCACATCGCGGGCGTACTCCAGCACCGCGCGGCCGGCTTCGGTGACATAGCCCTTTTGCCGCGATACGCAGGCAGCAACGCGAAACCGATATGCGGCACCGGCAAGGTCTCGCGACATAGCAGCCCCAATGTGCCGATAAACTGTGCGTCCTCGCGGGTCTCCACCGCCCAATGCGAAAAACCATACCGCGCGTGGTGGGCTTGCGCCCAATCGCACAGATGCGCGCGCGCCTGCTCGCGCGTGCGGATGCCGCGGTCGTTGATACCGGCGATAAAGCCAGGGTCGTTGACCAGTTCCAGCATCGCGTCGGCGTCGTGCTCGGGGTCGAGCGTGCGCAAGCGCAGCCGCAGGGTTTCGATGACAACGGTCACGGCACACTCCGGCATCATGAAAAACCAGACTGCCGTGCTGGTGCGTCACTGGCAAGCGATGGACTGCACGTCAGTCGAACAATGCCTGGATCGCCGCCAGCCCCGCAGTGGCGCGCTCTTTTTTGCGCTCGGCATCGGCCACCGGGTCGGCACCATCGCGCTGTAATTCTTCGGCCGGAATCTCGTCGAAGAACCGGCTCGGCTTCAGCCGTACATGCTCGCCAAACTTACGCGTCAGCTTGCTGTGGCTCATCCACAACTGCTCCTTGGCGCGGGTGATGCCCACGTACAACAAGCGGCGTTCTTCCTGCAGATTGCCTTCTTCCAGGCTCACTTCGTGCGGCAACACGCCGTCTTCGCAGCCGACGATAAACACGTAGCGAAACTCCAGGCCCTTGGATGCATGCATGGTCATCATGCGCACCTGGTTGCCGCCATCGTCCTTGTCGTTGCGCGACAACAGCGCCAGCTGCGCGGCCAGATCGCTGGCGCTGGCGCCGCGCGGGCCGCCTTCGAACCACTCGGCCAGTTCGTCCAGATTGCGCTTGCGCCGCTGGAAGCCGGTATCGTCCTTGGACTGATTGCGCAGGTCGTTGAGCAGGCCGGATTTGTCGGCCAGCAGGCGCACCAGCTCGCCGGCCGGCATGCTGGCCGAGTGTTCGCGCATGTCGCGCAGGATGTCGGTAAACGCACTCAACCCATTGGCCGCGCGCGGCGGCAGGTGCTGCAAGGCGCCCATCGACTCGGCCGCGCGCGACATCGGCACCGACTTCGCACTGGCCAACTCGGCCAGACGCGCCAGCGAGGTCGCACCGACTTCGCGCTTGGGCGACTGCACCGCACGCAAGAACGCCGCGTCGTCGTCGGGGTTGACGATCAACCGCAACCACGACAACAGATCCTTGACCTCCTGCCGCTCCAGGAACGCCGTCCCGCCTGTGAGGTGATAGGGCACGCGCAACAACTGCAACGCTTTTTCCAGCGGCCGCGACTGGAAATTTCCGCGGAACAGAATGCAGAAATCGCTCCACGGCACCTGCTTGGCGGTGCCCAGGAACGAGATCTCGGCGGCGACCTTTTCGGCCTCATGCTCGCTATCGCGGCATTCCCACACGCGGATGCGCTCGCCGTCGGCCTGATCGCTCCACAGCGTTTTCAGGTGCTCGTGCGGGTTATGTGCGATCAAGGCATTGGCCGCGCGCAGCACACGGTTGGAGCAGCGGTAGTTCTGCTCCAGCTTGATGATTTCCAGCGCCGGATAATCGCGCGCCATCTGCTGCAGGTTTTCCGGATTGGCGCCGCGCCAGGCGTAGATGCTCTGGTCGTCATCGCCCACGCAGGTGAAGTTGCCGCGCGGCCCGGCCAGCATCTTCAGCAGCCGGTACTGGGCATCATTGGTGTCCTGGCACTCGTCCACCAACAGGTAGCCGATGCGTTCGCGCCAGCCCATCACGATGTCTTCGTTGGCTTCCAGAATCTGCACCGGCAAACGGATCAGGTCATCGAAGTCCACCGCGTTGAAGGTGGTCAACCGCGCCTGGTAGCGCTCGTACAAGCTGGCCGCCTCCTTCTCGCGATTGCTGCGCGCTGCGGCCATGGCCTGTTCCGGCGACAGACCGGCGTTCTTGGCACGCGAAATCAGGTTCTTGGCGTCTTCGATCGCGTCGGGCTTGGCACCATGCATCAGGTCCTTGATCTGCGCGGCGGCATCGTCCGCATCGAAGATCGAAAAGCCGCGTTTCAAGCCGGCGGCAGCATGTTCGATCTGCAGGAACTTCAGCCCCAGCGCATGGAAGGTACAGATGGTCAGGCCGTCGGCGCCATCGCCGCGAATGCGCTTGGCCACACGCTCGCGCATTTCCTTGGCGGATTTGTTGGTGAAGGTGATCGCGGCAATGCGCTTGGCCGGATAGCGGCCAATGGCGATCAGGTGCGCGATCTTCTCCACAATCACGCGCGTCTTGCCGCTGCCGGCACCGGCCAGCACCAACAAGGGACCTTCGCAGTGCAGCACCGCGGCGCTTTGCGGGGGATTGAGACCGTACATAGAGGCTTCCGACAGAGCGCGTCATTGTACCGGGCCTGCCTGCGGCCGGCCGGCGCGATGGGTTCATGTCTCCATTGCGGGTAGCCGCGTCCCATCGCCGCGGGCTGCGCTCCTACCTCCTCGACGGCGGGCGTCGCACCCCCCGGGCCGTGCCAACGCGGCACACGCAGGCACCGCATCCAGTCGCCCGGCCCGGTAAAATCGCCCGATGGCCAAGCTCTATTTCTACTATTCGGCGATGAATGCCGGCAAGACCACCACCTTGCTGCAGTCCGCGCACAACTACCGCGAGCGCGGCATGCGCACGCTGATCCTCACTCCCAAGCTCGACCACCGCGCCGGCAGCGGCGTGGTCGCCTCGCGGATCGGCCTGCGCGCGGATGGACGCATCTTCGAGCGCGACACCGAATTACAGCAGCTGGTCGAACGCGACATCCACAACGACGGCGCGTTGCATTGCGTGCTGGTGGACGAGGCGCAATTCCTCAGCCGTGCGCAGGTCTGGCAGTTGAGCGAGGTGGTCGACCGCCTGCGCATCCCGGTGTTGTGTTATGGCCTGCGCACCGATTTTCGCGGCGAGTTGTTCGAAGGCAGCCAGTTCCTGCTCGCCTGGGCCGACGAGCTGGAAGAGATCAAGACCATCTGCCACAGCGGCAGCAAGGCGACCATGACCGTGCGTGTGGATGCGCACGGGCACGCGGTGCAGGACGGCCCGCAGGTGGAGATCGGCGGCAACGAGCGCTATGTCTCGGTCAGCCGCGCCGAGTTCAAGAAGATCATGCGCGGCGAAGGCCGTATCGATCCGCTGCAAATCGCCTTGCCGCTGCCAGTTGGCTAGCGCTCTCGACAGTACTGACTGCCTCGCCGCCGCGCTAACGCCAGCCGCTGGAACCCACACGTCTGCACGTGGCGCGGTTGGCGTCCTCGGCAGCTCGCCGCGACCCACCAACCACCATCTATACGACGCTAGGCAGGGGCTCCTAAAACTGCGCGGGCATGCGGTCACGGCGGCATCGCAGTTGCTGGCAGACAAGCGTATCGTGGCGCCTGTAATACCAACGGCGCGCCACGCAACCAGGCGCAACCGCTGTCCTCTAACCTGGCAACCATCCACTTTCTGGGGGCAATTCATGGGTCAACTGCCTCCCGCACTACGCGCCGATGTCGCGCGTATTGGCCGTCTTTCGTCGGTTCCCGATGTGTTGACCGTCCTGACCCGTTTGACCGGGATGGGGTTTGCTGCCGTCGCGCGCGTGACCGAAGCGCGCTGGATCACCTGTCAGGTGCACGACACGTTGTCCTTTGGCCTGCGGCCCGGGGATGAGCTGCCGCTGGCCACGACGTTTTGCGATAGCGTGCGGGTCAGGGGCCACTCGGTCTGGTTCGGGCATGCATCCGATGACCCGGTCTATCGCGATCACCCCTCGCCGCGGCTCTACGGCTTCGAAAGCTACGTCTCGGTGCCGATCAAGTTCGACGACGGCAGCGTGTTCGGGACCTTGTGCGCACTGGATCCGCAGCCGCGCGCCATGGACGCACCGCTGGTGGCAAAAGTCGAACTGCTCGCGCAGCTATTGGCCGCACAGATCCAGGCCGAGCAACGCGCCGAAGAAAGCGCACAGGAATCGCGGCGGGCGCGCAGCGAACTGGGCCGCGTCGGTGCCTCGGCACGCTTGCGCGAAGAATTCATCGGTATTCTCGGGCACGACCTGCGCAACCCCTTGCAGTCCATGCATGCGGTGGTGGACATGCTGTCCGTCGACCAGCTCAACCAGAGCTACGGCAGCTCCATCCGCTCGATGCAGCGCAGCCTGCTGCGCATGGAAGAACTGATCGATTTCGCCTGCGATTTCGCTCGCGGCATCGAACGCGATTGGCTGCAGCTGGACTATGGCGACGGTAGCGACCTGCTCGATGCGCTGTCTCAGGTGGTGGACGAAACCCGCGCGGCCTACCCCCACCAGGTGCTGTCCACGCACGTGGCCATCGATGAGCCGGTGCACGGCGACGCGATCCGTCTGGCGCAGATGTTCGGCAGCCTGATGATCAACGCGGTGGTGCAAGGCCCGCAAAATTCGCTGATCAAGGCGGTCGCGGTCACCGAACATGGTCGGCTGCGCATTGAAGTCTGCAATCTGGACGGGATCGATCCGCGCCGGCTGGATGTGCTGCACGCCTCGACCCATGTGCATACCGGCGGACGTGCGCTGCCCGATGTCGATCTGGGTCTGCACATGGCAGCGCAGATCGCAAAGGCCCATCAAGGCGAATTACGCATCACCAGCGGCAAGGACGGCACCTGCTTCCGCGTGGAGCTGGCCTGCGCACGTCCGCGCGGGCGCCTGCAACTGGTCGACACCTCAGCGCCGGCCTGAGCGCTTCACGCCGCGGCGGGAAACCCGCCGAGAAGCGCGTCGGCAGGCGGCGCATCCCACCGCGTGTGCAGTGGGACCATCAGCACTCTCGCGCCCGTTGCCGCATGCGGCAGCGCCGCAGCGCAAGGCCGTCAAACGGGTGCCGGCAACAACAGTCGCTCGCCACCTTGCTCGGCCGTCCTCAATACATCTTGCGCTCGCTCGTTGGCGGCGGAGTCCACTGGTACAGCCAGGTTTCGGTGAGCGGCTTGCCGTTGGCGCGCAGATACAGGCGGATATCGATCTGCTGGGTGCCCTCGTCCGGCGGCACCAAATCGAACATCGCCCGATAGCCCTTAAGCTCATGCAACGGGCGCGCCGACACGACTTCGGTGGTGCCGCGCGAAACCTGCAGCACCACCTCCACCTTGGTCTTGGGTTGCTTCGCCAGTGCGGCCAGTTCGCCACCAGCAAAATCCACCGCAAAGCGCCAGGAGAAATGGCTGCGCTTCTGCCCGACGATGCCGCCCAACCCGGTGCGGGTGGCCACACAGTGCGCCAACGGCGAACTAGCCGGCGGATGCGCGCCCCAATAAAGTCGGTACCCCATCAGCAACTCTTGCCCCGGCTGCGGCTTGTCCTGAGGATTCCAGAACGCCACGATATTGTCGAAGGTTTCGTCCACGGTCGGAATTTCGACCAGTTGCACTGAGCCCTTACCCCAACCACTCTTGGGCTCCACCCACAGGCATGGGCGCTTTTCGTAAAACACGCCATCGTCCTGATAATGGTCGAAGTTTCGGTCGCGCTGCAGCAGCCCGAAGCCACGCGGGTTTTCGTCGACGAACATGTTGAAGCGCAGGTGCGGCGGGTTGCACAGCGGGCGCCAGATCCATTCGCCACCGCCGGTCCACATCGCCAGGCCATCGGTGTCGTGAATTTCAGGACGCCAGTCCCAGTCCATCCGATTATCGTTTTCGCCAACCTGATACATGCTGGTGCACGGGCCGATGCCCAGCCGCTCGATCGCCTTGCGCGGATAGAGCGCGCTGTCGATCTCCATCAGCAGCACCTCGCCATTGGTGATGGCGAACCGGTACGCGCCGGCAACGCTGGGCGAATCCAGCAATCCGTAAACCACCACCGTGTCCGACTCGTCGGCCGGCTGCTCCAGATAGTAGGCGATGAAATCGGGAAACTCTTCGGGCCCACCGGTGCCGGTATCGATGGCCAGCCCGCGCGCTGATTGTCCGTACTGGCCTTCCTTGCCGACAGCACGGAAATAGCTCGCGCCCAGGAATGCCGAGAAGTCGCGATCGGTGTCCTTGCGCGTATTGAGCCGGAAACCTGCAAAGCCAAGATCCTTCGGTAACTGCTTGCCACCCAGCCCGCTGCTGCCGTAATCGAATGCGGCCGGGTCGTACGCCAGCTGCTGCGCCTTGCCATCGACGATGTCGTAGATGTGTACCGGGGTATGGAAATACAGCCCCAGATGAAAGAACTTCGCCTGGAATTTGCCGTTACCATCGGCCCACAGGGCGTGGTCCTGCCGATAGCGGATCGATTGATACTGATCCCAGTTCAGCGCCTCCAGCGGCCCCGGCAATACCTGCTTGTGGCTCTTGTACGGCGCCTTTGCCAGCTCGCGCGCCTGACCTTTCAACCAAGCGTAGTCGAACGGCTGCGGCTGCCCGAGTCGACGCAGCCCGACGGCCTTGGCCGCAAGTGCCCACTGCGGCAACGTCGGCAAACCGAGCGCGGCTAATGCGGCAGCAGCATTCTTCAGGAAACGGCGTCGTTGCATGCGCATCGATCTGGTCGGGGATTGGGCCACATCATAGCCACAGCCCGCCATCAAGGTGAATGCGCGCATCAGCCATGCGTGGGCGGCACATCGCATGCATTGGCCAGCGCTAGCGCCTTGGCCTTGCCGCACAGGAACTGCCGCTGCGCCTGCTCTTCGTCGGGCCCTGTGTAGCGCAGCAGCGTCCACTGCTCCTGCGCCTGCATTTGGGCCCCTGGCGCAAACTGCCGATACGGTGCGTGCATCTCCATTTCCAGCAATCCCTGTTCCAGATGCTGGGGTGGCGCATCCAGATACAACTCCACCTGCCCTTGCGCGGGATGGATCGCTGCCAGTGGTTGATGCGCGAAACGAATCACCAAGACCTGGCCGCCTGCAAAACCCGCCATCCACCCCGCAGATGGCTGCAATAACACCTTGCCGCGCTGGATCAGACCGTCTTGGCGCGTATCGGCGCGCAGCGCAAACACGCCGCGCTTGAGCGTGTAATGCGGCGCAATCGTGCCGGCCTCGCTCGGCGGCTGCAGACGAATATCTGTAACAGCGGCAACCGGCACGAAGACCCGCGTCGTTGCTGCAACGCGTGTGTTGAACCACAAATCCCAGGCGATCTGCTGCTTACGGATATTGCGTGCGCTGGCCTGGATCTCCACGGTGTCGGCACGCGTTGCAGAAAGTTTGATCTGCTTACGCAATTGCACGCCGGTCAGCGGGCTTGGCACGCCCTCGAACTCCAACGCGTCATGCCGACGCAGGGTGACGCGCGTCTGCGCCAATGACAGATACGGATCCGGCGGCCACACCGCTGCCGCCGCCTTACGCTCGTGGTTGAGCTCTTGATGCAGCCACCACTGACTCTGCGGCCCGACCCACACGTCATGGCCAAAATACGCAATATTGCCCGCGATGGCCGAAACTTCGGGCGTAGGCTGTTGTTCCACCGCCGCACCGACTTTCAATACATTGGGCTGGCCGCGCACGTTGAACGACAGCACGCGCCCACCCAATGCCGGCGTGGCGCTCAGCTCCACCGCTTCGGTATTCAACTGCAAGCGCTCTACGGCAGCGGCGTCCGCTGCCGTTGGCGCAACGGCGCCAGCCGACGACGTCATGGACAACAGCGCACATGCACCGGTAAGCACCAGAACAATGACGAACTTTGGCGAGCTGCACATAAAGCGCTTTCCATCCACGGACCTCGGGATTGTGGCCCGCTGCATGCGTGGAAACCAGAACAACGCCAGTTGTGCCTGCTTCTTGGGATTGTCGATGCAAGCGGGTCGCAAATCGGCAGTGTGTCTGCGGGAAGGCGCGCGTCAGGCTGGCGGCTTCTCACCACGCTCGAACAGACGGACGCCACGGTTCGACAGGTAGATGCGTAAAAGCAAGAAGCGCACAGTCTGCGGCCGTTCTCGGCACCTCCGCACGCAAAAGCGTCGCACCCAGCCGATGCATTTCTGAAAACCTCAAGTGCATGTGACATGCTTCCGGTTTCGTCGCCGCGTAGCGCGGTACTGACATGCGCAGCATGCAACTTGGCAAGCAACGTGAGGCTTGGTGCGAGTCGCTTTGCTGGACTTTCGGCGGGATGATCAGGGCAAGACTGTTATCACGCCAGCCGTCTAACGCTGCATCGGTATGGCGTACTACTTACCGCTGACAGCTCCCGCACCACACCGTGGCGCGTTGGCCGATCGTCGCGTGCTTCAACGTCCGCCCGCACTGTTTGCAGGCCTCGCCCTCGCGTCCGTACACGGTGAGCTCCTGCTCGAAATAGCCGGGTGCACCATCCGGACTGATGAAGTCGCGCAAAGTGGTACCACCCCGTTGAATGGCATACCCCAGGATCTGCTTGACCGCTGCAGCCAGCCGCCGATAGCGATCCAACGACACCTTTCCCGCCTCGCGCAGCGGGCTGATTCCGGCCCGATGCAGGCTTTCGGCAGCATAGATATTGCCAACGCCAACCACCACAGCTTGGTCCATCAGAAAGGTTTTGACCGCGGCACGGCGGCCACGCGCCAGCCCATGCAGATAATCGCCAGTAAATGCATCCGATAATGGTTCTGGACCAAGCGCAGCAAGCAATTCATGCGCCTGTGCGTCGGACTGCCACAGTAGGCAGCCAAAGCGACGCGGATCGTTGAAGCGCAGGACGCGTCCATTTTGCAGACTGATATCCACGTGGTCGTGTGCCCGCGGCAGCGTGTCGCCAGGCAGGACGCGCAGGCTTCCGGACATTCCCAGATGCAGCAATGCGCTGCCACCCGCGTCCGTGTCGATGAGCAAGTACTTCGCACGGCGCCGCACGTTGGTAATCGTGGCGCCGGGAAGCAAGCGCTCGATTTGCTCAGGGATCGGC
>NZ_FLTX01000095.1 GCF_900092025.1 Xanthomonas bromi | reverse complement strand
CGCGAAAGCGGGGCTTTTGTTTGCATGATGCTGGCGGGCGTTGCCTTTGGCGGGGATATGGGCACGGCGACCGCGGTGGCCTGCGTCTGAATCTCTGCAGTGTGGGTGATCGAACCACATCGGTTGCAAGGCAACAGGTCGCCTGCGCGAACCGATGCAGAGAACGGCCTGGACGCAGGGAATCGTTTTGCGCAGGCGCCGCATCATCCGGCCTCCATAAGAGCGGCCAACAGAGCGACTGCCCGGATGCCAGATGCGCGCAATCGGTGCCTGGGCTTGGTATGTGTCACACGAACGCGGCGGCTCTGCGCCCCCCGTCCCTATCTGCCAACTGCTCATGACGTGTCATCAGCCGCCCACGCCCTATCGGTGCGGGGCGTGTTCAGCACAGCCCTGTAGCATGCGTGCGCCAGTGGGGATTGCTTGCCCCGGTCTGATGCACTCACACCCCGTCGTTGCCGTGGCTTCTCGCTGACGTCCTTGTCTTCGCATCTGCAAGCCAGGCGCATGACTTTCGGCTGTGTGCGGTCATCTGCGCCGGGGCCATGATGCTGGCCGCTGCACTCGCTTCGTTTACGTCATCACTTCTTTTAGGAATCTCATGCGCCAGGTCCTGGTGACTGCTATTGCGCTGGCCTTGGCCAGCACCTCCGCCGCTGCGTCGGCTCCCGCTGTTCCGGATGCAGTCAGCGCCTCCGCTACGCAGGTCACCAGCCAGTTGCCGCGCACGGCCAAGCCCACCCATTACGCGGTGGAGATCACCCCGCATGCCGACAAGATGACTTTCGACGGCAAGGTCGCGATCGACATCGTCGTGCTGCAACCCACCGACCGCATCGTACTGCAGGCGGCCAACCTCAGCTTCGCGCGCAGTACGTTGGCGCAGCGCAAGGGCGGCGCGCCACAGACCGCCAAGATCAGCACCGATGAGCAGGCGCAGACCGCCACCTTCGCCTTCAACAAACCGCTGGCACCAGGCAACTATGTGTTGTCCATCGATTACAGCGGTGTGATCAATACGCAGGCCAATGGCCTGTTCGCGTTGGATTACGCGACCCCGCAAGGTCAGCGCCGCGCGCTCTTCACCCAGTTCGAAAATTCCGATGCGCGCTGTTTCATTCCGTCGTGGGACGAGCCCAATTTCAAGGCTACGTTCGACCTCGCAGTCAATGCGCCGGCCGCGCAGATGGCGGTGAGCAATATGCCGGTTGCCTCGTCCAGCAAGGGTGCCGGTGGCATGAAACGCGTGGTCTTCCAGACCACGCCAAAGATGTCCACGTATCTGTTGTTCATGAGTGTGGGCGATTTCGATCGGGCGACGCGCAAGGCCGACAACGGCACCGAGATCGGCGTGATCGCGCAGAAAGGCAAGGTAGGCCAAGCGCAGTTCGCACTGGATTCCGGTCGCGATGTGCTGCACGAATACAACGCCTATTTCGGCATCCCGTATCCGTTGCCGAAGCTGGACAACATCGCCGCACCCGGGCAAAGCCAGTTTTTCAGTGCGATGGAAAACTGGGGGGCGATTTTCACCTTCGAATACTCGCTGCTGCTCGACCCGGCCACCTCCAACATCAACGACAAGCAGAGCGTTTTTACCGTGGCAGCGCATGAGATTGCGCACCAGTGGTTCGGCAATCTGGTGACCATGGCGTGGTGGGACGACCTGTGGCTCAACGAAGGTTTTGCCAACTGGATGGAAGCGCGTACCACGCACAAGTTGCATCCGGAGTGGGATATCGACAACACCGGCGCGGCGTTCAAGAGCCGCGCGGCGATGCGTCGCGATGCGTATGTGACCACCCACCCGGTGGTGCAGCACGTGGACACGGTGGAGCAGGCCAGCCAGGCATTCGATCAGATCACCTACGACAAGGGCGAGGCGGTGATCGCCATGCTCGAAGACTATGTGGGCGCAGACAACTGGCGTAGCGGCGTGCGTAGCTATATCAAACAGCATCAATACGGCAACGCCGTCACCGATGCGTTGTGGCAGCAGGTCGATGCGGTGGCACCGGGCAAGCAGTTCACCCAGGTGGCGCACGACTTCACGCTGCAACCGGGGGTGCCGTTGATCAAGGTCAGCGCCAGCTGCACCGCCGGCACCACCACCGTGACGCTGGAACAAGGCGAGTACACCGTCGATCGCCCCGACAAACAGCCGGTGCGCTGGCATGTGCCCGTGGCGGTGCGTGGCGCCGACGGCAAGCAGGTGCGTGTACTGGTGGATGGCCGTGCGCAGGTGCAGCTACCCGGCTGCAATGCCCCCGTCGTGGTCAATGCCGGGCAGAAGGGCTACTTCCGCACGTTGTATGCGCCGGCGCAGTTCACCGCGCTCAGCAAGGGCTTTGGCACACTGCCGGTGGTGGACCAGTTGGGCGTGCTGATGGATACCGGTGCGTTGGCGCCGGTGGGCTTGCAGCCCGAAGCGGAGCTGCTCGAACTCACCGCCAAGGTGCCGGTCGGCGGCGCGCCGGATCTGTGGCAAGTGGTCTACGAGACGTATTCCGGCATCGATAGCCTGTTCGACGGCGACCCCAAGGCCCAGGCCACGTGGCGGCGCTTCGCGCGTGCGCGGCTTGCTCCCGAGTTCGCAACGCTAGGCTGGGACGAGCGCAAGGACGACAGTGCACAGACCAAGCAGCTGCGTACCAGCCTGCTCGGCGGCCTGAGCGCGCTGGACGATGCGCAGGTGATCGCCGAAGCGCGGCGTCGCTTCGCCGCTTTCCAGACCGACTCCGCCACCTTGTCGCCGGAACTGCGTCGCACCGTGCTCGGCATCGTCGCACACCATGCCGACACCGCGACATGGGAGGCGCTGCATGCCATGGCGAAGAAAGAAACCTCGTCGATGCTGCGCGACCAGTCTTACGCCCTGCTGGCCTACGCCAAGGACCCGGCGTTGGCGCAGCGCGCCCTGAAACTGGCGCTCACCGACGAACCTGGCGCCACCACCGGCGCCAGCATGATCGGCGACGTTGCTGCCGAGCACCCCGAGCTGGCATTCGATTTCGCGCTGGCGCATCGCACTCGGGTGGACCAGTTGATCGGCTCCACCTCACGCGCCCGCTATTACCCGCACCTGGCCGCAGGCTCGAGCAAGCTGGAGACCGTCGACAAGATCAAGGCGTATGCCGACAAGTACCTGGCCCCCACCTCACGCCGCGATGCAGAAACTGCCATCAGCACCATTCAGACGCGGGTGAAGCTGCGCGAGCAGCGCGTGCCGCAGATTGCGGCATGGTTGAAGAAACAGAAGGGCTGAGCGCAGCACTGCAAAAGCGATATTCAAAAGGCCCCGCTTGCGGGGCTTTATATCGTCGATGGCCGGGACGAGCTGGTTGCAGCGCTCGCCGCGGAGCCTGCAGGCCTGCGGCGTGTTCGCGTGGTTATTGGGCACTCCTGCTTTTGTGACTGCGTTGCTGGGACTAGTCGCCGAACTGGCGGGTACAACCGTCGTGCTTCAGCGTCTACGCGCCATCGCATCAGCGTAGGTGCGACATCATCAGCGTTAGGTCTGTAAAGAAAACCTTGAAGCTCGTGCGCTGGCTTGCGATGATGCATCGCAATTGCAACGCACTGGGTCTGCCATGAAATCCGCATCTCTTCCGTCGCTCCGTGTGGACCCGGTGCTGCGCGAAGCGGCTGAAGCCGTGTTGCAGGAAGGTGAGACGCTTTCCAGCTTTGTCGAGCACTCCGTGCGCGCCCAGGTGCAGCAGCGCCAACAGCAGGAAGCCTTCATCGCGCGCGGGCTGGCCTCGCGTGACAGCGCCAAGGCGTCTGGCTGCTACGTTGACGCAAAGGATGTCCTGGTTGGGCTGCAGTCCCAGCTAGACAAGGCGCGCAAGGGCTAAGCCAGCGTGGGATTTTCCGTCCGCTTCACCCAGCAAGCGCGCGAGGAGCTCGCGCGTCTTTATGACTGGCTGCTACAGCGTGCCGAAGGCGACTTCACCTTGGCCGAGCGCGCGCTGCAGGCTATCCGCGATGGCATTACCGTGCTTGAACTAGCACCATTGAGCTGCCGCAAGGCGGGGGTGGCAGATCCATTTTTGCGGGAGCTGGTGATCGGCTTCGGTGCCAGCGGCTATGTGCTGTTGTTTGAGGTGGAAAGCGATCAGGTCGTCATCGTTTTGGCAGCCAGGCATCAGCGTGAAGACGACTATCATTAAGCACGGCGTTAGCGCCAACGTCGTGCCATAGGGGAAGTAGATGGCCAATATCAGCAGGCGCCGCACGGGGGAACTAACCCGAGCGCTGTTCCATATCCTCAAGATCCAGCCAGAGGGCATGCGCGCCGCAGACGCGCTGGCCGCACTGGAAAAGCAGGTCGTGCTCACCGAGTACGAAGCGGGCGACTACGAAACCGGCGGCCGTCGCTTCGAGAAGATCGTGCGCTTCAGCACCGTGGCGCCGGTCAAGGCCGGCTGGCTGGTCAAGGACAAAGGCATCTGGACCCTCACGCCAGAGGGGGAAGCGGCGCTGGACGCGTATCCGGACCCAGAGGAGTTCATTCGCGCGGTGGGGCAGCTGTACAAGAAATGGAAGAGTGCCCAGCCCGTTGCCGACGAAGTCGACGATCCCGAAGGCGAGCTCACCGAAGAATCGGCCAGCATCACGCTGGAAGAAGCCGAAGAAATGGCATGGGCCGAGATCGAGGCTTACCTCGCCGCGATGCCGCCGTATGACTTCCAGGAACTCGTGGCCTCTCTGCTGCGGGCGATGGGGTATCACGTTGCCTGGGTCGCGCCGCCTGGCAAGGACGGTGGCACCGACATCATTGCCTATAACGACCCGCTCGGTACCCGCCCGCCGCGCATCAAGGTGCAGGTCAAGCGTAATGCCAACTCGCCGCGGATCGATGTGACGGGTCTGCGCAGCTTTATGGCGGTTCTGGGAGAGGGCGATGTCGGTCTGTACGTCGCGCTGTCCGGCTTCACCAAGGACGCGGACTACGAGGCGCGGCAGTCGCATCGGCGGATCAATCTGATCGATGCGCGTCGGCTCGTGGGGCTATGGACCACGCACTACGCGCAATTGGCCGATAGCGCGCGTACCCGCCTGCCGCTCAAGCCAGTATGGTTCTTGGCGGGTGAAGATTAGTAGCGCGTCGGCTTAAATTTTTCGTCTGAATGAACCAGGCACGTTTTACAAAATATCGACTAGCAGGGCGTAATGAATAATCAGACTCACGAGGAGCTCAAAGGAAAAATCTGGGAGATCGCCAATCGGTTACGCGGTCCTTATCGGCCACCACAATATCGTCTGGTGATGCTGCCGCTGGTCGTGCTGCGGCGGCTCGACTGCGTACTGGAGCCTACCAAGGATGCTGTGCTGAAACAGCACGCAAAGCTGCTGGCCAAGGACACGCCCGAACAGGCAATGCACAGGCTCCTCGGAAAAGCCGCTGATCCAAAGCGCAAATTTCCGCTATACAACGTCAGCGCTTACACCTTTGAGAAGCTGCTGGGCGACTCTGAGAATATCGCCCCAAACTTGTTGAACTACATCATTGGCTTTTCGCCAGATGCGTGCCGGATTTTTGAGCGTTTTAAGTTTTTCGATCAGATCGACAAACTTGATGCAAGCAACCGGCTTTTTACGATCATCAAGGCGATGGCGGATATTGATCTGCATCCAGATCGCATCGATAACCTGCAGATGGGATATTTGTTCGAGCACCTGGTGATGCGCTTCAACGAGCAGGCCAACGAAGAGGCCGGTGACCATTTCACCCCGCGTGAAGTGATCCGGCTGATGGCTAACCTGGTCTATACCGGCGAGCAGGAGGTGTACAAGCCTGGCATCGTCCGCAGCATTTACGATCCGACTTGCGGCACGGGAGGCATGCTATCCGAATCCGAGAAGTTCATTCTTGGGCAGAATGCCGCAGCACATCTGCACCTGTACGGGCAGGAATACAACGACGAATCCTGGGCCATCTGCTGTTCGGACATGCTGATCAAGGACGAAGACACGGCCAATATCGTCAAGGGCGACACCTTGGGCGATGGCAAGAGCAAGGATGGATTTGAAGGCGAGCGATTCCATTACATGCTCGCCAATCCTCCGTTTGGCGTGGAGTGGAAGGACCAGAAGGCGGTTGTCGAGAACGAGCATGCCAAGCTCGGCTTCGCCGGTCGCTTCGGTGCCGGTTTGCCAGCAATCAATGACGGGTCGCTGCTGTTTTTGCAGCACATGATCGCCAAGATGCACCCCTACGACGAGGGGAATCCTGATAAGCCAGGGTCAAAAATCGCAATCGTCTTCAACGGATCGCCGCTATTTTCAGGTGATGCCGGGTCGGGGCCGTCCAATATCCGACGCTGGATCATCGAAAACGATTGGTTGGACACCATCGTCGCGCTCCCGGATCAACTTTTCTACAACACCGGCATCTATACCTACGTCTGGCTGGTCACCAATCGCAAGCCGGAAGAGCGTCAGGGCTATGTGCAGTTGATCGACGGCACGCGCTTCTTCCGCAAGATGAAGAAAAGCTTGAACAACAAGCGCAACGAAATTTCCGATGAGCAGATTGAAGCGCTGACAGCGCTCTATGGCAATTACAGCGATGGCGAGAGCGCTGATGTGGTCATCGATCACAAGACCGGCGAAACCGAAAATCGCGTAGTGTCGCGGGTTTTTGAGAATCGCGAGTTCGGCTTTCTCAAGGTGACCGTGGAACGGCCGTTGCGGATGAACTTCACGGCCATGCCCGAACGCATTGTGCGTCTGGACGAGCAATCCACATTTGCCAATCTGGCGACCTCAAAAAAGCGCAAGGATGAAAAGGCTGCGCGTCAGGAAATTGCCGAAGGCCAGGCCATGCAGCAGGGCATTCGTGAGTTGCTCGCCAAATTGGCAGGGAAAGGCCTTTACATGGATCGTGAGATATTTGAAGCCGATCTTGAAAAGGCGGCGAAGAAAGCTGGCATCAAATTGCCCTCACCCATCCGGAAAGCCATCTTCGCCGCGCTGGGCGAGCGCGACCCGCAGGCCGAGATCTGTCGTGATGCCAAGGGGCGGCCCGAGCCCGATAGTGAGTTGCGGGATACCGAGAACATTCCGTTGCCGGAAGGCACCGAGGTGCCGCTGCCCATGGTCTTCGGTCCAGACAAGCCTAACGATGCCCTGGTCGAGGCGTTCCGCCACACCATTGATGACTACATGCGGCGCGAAGTGCTCCCCCACGTGGCCGATGCCTGGGTTGATTACAGCAAGACTAAGGTGGGCTATGAAATACCGATCAACCGACACTTTTACGTCTACAAGCCGCCGCGTCCATTGCCGCAGATCGAGGCCGACATTCGCCAGCTGGAAGGCGAGATTGCCGATCTGCTGAAAGGGTTGCTGGCATGAGCAAGGACGTGACGCCCACCAAGGACGGCGAGTTGCTGATCTATGCCGCGGCAGAAGGCGGTATCCGGGTGCTGCTGGCTGGCGACACCGTCTGGCTGACCCAGGCCCAGATCGCCGAGCTGTACCAGACCACGCCGCAAAACATCACCCAGCACCTGAAGGCGATTTATGCCGAAAGCGAACTGGACGAGGCGGCAACCTGTAAGGATTACTTACAAGTTCGCCAGGAAGGCGCGCGCACCGTCTCCCGTCGGCCCAAGCACTACAGCCTGGAGGCCATCCTGGCCGTTGGGTACCGTGTACGGTCGTCGCGCGGCACCGAGTTCCGCCAGTGGGCCACGGCCCGGTTGTCCGAGTATCTGGTCAAGGGGTTTGTGCTGGATGACGAGCGCCTCAAGGGCAATGTGGGGCCGGCGGATCATTTCGATGAGCTGCTGGCGCGAATCCGCGAGATCCGCGCCAGCGAGGCGCGCGTGTACCAGCGTATCCGCGAGATCTTCGCCATGGCGGTGGACTACCGCGAGGGCGAACAGGCCACGCAGCGCTTCTTCGCCATCATGCAGAACAAAGTGCACTTTGCTGCCACGCAGCTGACGGCGGCGGAGATCATCCGCCAGCGCGCCGATGCCACCAAACCGAACATGGGGGTCAACACCTGGAAGGGCAGCCGTGTCCTGAAGCAGGATGTAGGTACAGCCAAGAATTACCTGAATGCGCAAGAGATCGACACGCTCAACCGCATCACCGTGATGTTCTTGGACCAGGCCGAGTTCCGCGCCATGCGTCGGCAGGACATCCGGCTGGCCGACTGGGATGGCTTTCTGGACAAGTTCCTGCGCGATACCGAACTGCCGGTGCTGGATAACGCAGGTAGAGTCAGCCGCCAGCAGGCTCTGGACTGGGCCGAAGGGCAGTACGACGCGTTTACGGAGCGGCGGCGGCTGGAGGCTGAGCAAATCGCTGAAGCGCGGTATCTGGAGGATTTGCGAAGTGCGACTGACGCGTTGAAGCACTCCGACAGTGGGAGTGAGTTCGCCCCGCCAAAAGGTGAGAAAAAGCGAGTCTCACCAAAGCCAGGAGACAATGCATGACTACACCGCGTGCTTCCGCACTTCCGAAAGGCTGGACGCGACGCCGGCTACGCTTTGACTGCCGCAGCAACCCGGTGAAGTCGAAGCTCGACCTGCCGGACGATACCGAGGTGTCTTTTGTACCGATGGACGCGGTGGGCGAGCTGGGTGGCCTGCGTCTAGACCAGACCCGCGAACTGGCCGACGTCTATAACGGATATACGTACTTTGCCGACGGCGATGTCTGCATCGCCAAGATCACGCCCTGCTTCGAGAACGGCAAAGGTGCCATTGCCGAAGGATTGGTCAATGGAGTCGCCTTCGGCACGACGGAGCTGCATGTGCTGCGTCCATCGGCAATGCTGGATGCGAAATTCCTATTTTATCTGACCATTGCGCATGATTTTCGTAGCCACGGCGAGGCAGAGATGCTCGGTGCTGGTGGGCAAAAGCGTGTGCCTGAGGAATTTTTGAAAGACTGGACGCCATCTTAGG
>NZ_FLTX01000075.1 GCF_900092025.1 Xanthomonas bromi | reverse complement strand
TGCAAAGGTAAAAGAGACGCTACTTACCCCCGCCTGGAGACGTTCTCTGCAAGAGGCGGAATGGGGAAGAACGCCGATTCAGCTTTCGGTAACCGCGCGAGTCATTGATGACGAAGTGCGCAACGCCGAGATTGTAGGAATTGGCGGCGATGATGAGCTCTAAATAAAAAGGCGCCCGAGGGCGCCTTTTTATTTAAGCCAGACGCGATCTACATATATCTCCATAGTAGGACGCCATCTCAATTCCGGTAGCACGTAGGCCTTCCAACTTGGCTGCAACTAGCGTAGTGCCTGAGCCCGCGAAGGGATCAAGGATATGACCACCTGCTTCGCAGATCCGCACCAGCTGCCGCATCAACTCGGTAGGTTTGCCAGTTAGATGGTGCTTTTCGGCCTTGCGTACCGACTCGCGGATGACACCAGGCAGCACAGGCGCACGACGATCCAGCGGCATGTTGCCCTTGCTGCCCCACACGATTTATTCGGCCTGGTTGCGGAAGCGGCCCAGTTGCGGCCGCACGCCTTCGGTCTTGTCCCAGACGGTGATGCCGCGCCAGGTGAAGCCGGCGATCTGCAGCGCGTCGGTGGTCAACGGCAGCTGCCGCCAGTCGGTGAACAGCAGCACCGGCGCGCCATCCTTGAGCACGCGCGCGCACTCGGACAACCACAAATGCATCCATTTCAGGTGCGAGCGTTGGTCGCGCTCGTCACCAACGAAGTCGGCATGTACGCCATCCCGGCAGTACTTGGTCGACGGCGGCCGTGCCCGGGCAGCGGCGGTCAGGCCACCGCTGGCGTACGGCGGATCAGTGATCAGCGCGTCGAACGAATTCGCTTCGAGCGTGGGCAGGATGGTCAGGGCGTCGCCCTGCAACAGCTGGTTTTTCATGGTGAGAGCCTTCTTGGATTCGCTCGCAGCGATCGGAGGTGAGGCTCTCGGCCTTCAGGTGATTGAGCGTGCCGCAGCGCGGGCACTTGATCTGGATTTCATCGAAGGCGCCGGCCTTGCACAGCAGGCGGGCGCATTCGCCACAACGGAGGTTCTTGAGCATTGCGTGGTCGTGCGGTGGGAAAGGATTACGCGGCCGCTGGCGGCGCGTAGGGGGTGAAGGCGATGACGTCATCGCCGACCCAGTCGTTGATCTTCAACATGCGCGCCTGCAGCGGTTCCAGCTCGTTGGCGGCCCACACGGCAGCGGCCTCACGGATCGAGCCGAAGCCACCCGCGTTCTGCGGCACGATGCCCATGAGCTGCGGCGGGATCCGCAGCGCGGCCAGCATGTCGTCGCGGGTGATGCCCTTGATGCCGCTGAACTCGTCCTTGGCCGCCACTTCGCTGACCGGGATGAGCTTCAGCCCGTCCTTGTTGCCGCCGGGCGAGTACAGGAACAGGTTGCGGAAATTGCCCGGTCCCTTGGCGCCCTTCATGGCATTGCGCAGCGCGTCGACGTCTTCCTGGCTCTGCTGTGGGTCGGTCAGGTACAAGATAAAACCGGCGTGCGAGCCGTTGTTGTAGTACTTGCGACGGAACAGCGTGGCCGACTCATTGAGCAGCGCGGACTGCATGGCCGGCATCCACTCGGGCAGGCCGTAGAGTTCCTGATCGACATCGGCTTCGCGCAGCTGGAACACGCTGCCCGCCTCGAACACGTGCTCGTCGTGCCAGGTGCGGACCTGGAAGTACTCGCCCTCGGTAACGCCGCGCCGCATGTACTTGGACAGCGGTGCGGTCAGCAACAGCGCACCGCCCAGGCGGTTGCGGCGGCGCTCAAGGTAGCCGTTGCCCAGCGTGATCCAGTCCAGCGACAGCTGCTCGAAGGCCTCACGCGTCAGCAGCCGGTGCGGCTTGAAGGTGCGCGCCAGCATGTTGCGCTTGAAGATCAGCCCGGACTGCAGGAACGGATTGCTGCGCGTGGTCTTGGACAGCCCATCCAGCGCCACCGGCGGCTCGTACCAGCGCCCGTTCTGCCAGCACTCCAGATAGTCCAGCACCCCGCGCCCATCGAGTACCGGCGTCGGGTCGCCAAAGGTGAAGGCCTCGGTGCGCGCGGGCACGGCAGGCGCTGCAGGCGCAGTGGCGGGCAGCTGATCGGTCAACATCAAGAGATCTCCATGAAACCGGAGTTGCGCGCGGTGCGCCCTTCCAGCGGTTCGTTCTGCAGCGCGTGGAACAGTGCCCACGCCAGGTCCGCGTGGCCGGTCTCTTCCGAGCGGCCGGCGGTGAAGGTGGACTGCCGGCCGCTGGCCGTCATGGTCTTGCGGATGGCCATCAACGACTGCGCCACATCGGTCCAGCCGGCGTCGAACTCCAGCCGCCCGTTGTGGATGACGTCGAACGCCTTGAGTACCAAGCGCGTCTTGACCTCGGGCGAGTAGCTGAAGGTGACCAGATTCGGGAAGAACTGCTTCACCAGCTGCGCCACGCCGCTGCCCATGCCGGTGGTGTCGATGCCGATGTAGGTCACCCAGTAGCGGCGCGTGATGCGCTCGATTTCGGCCGCCTGCTTGGCAAAGTCCATGCCCCGGAACTGGATGCGCTCCAACAGCCGGAACTTGCCGCCAGGCTGCTGCGGTGGCGCCAGCACGACCAGGCCGGCGGTGTCGCCGGTCTCGGCCGGGTCATAGCCGATCCACACCGCGCGATCGCCGTAGGGACGCGCGGCGAACGGCTTGTAGTCCTGGCCCCACTCCACCCAGCTGTCGACCATGCACGGCTGCAGCATCGCCAACGGGAAGATGCTGGCGCCGTCGTCGACGAAGTCGCACATCAGCAGGTTGGCGAAGGCATCCGGGCTGTATTCCTCGCGCAGCTCGTCGATGTCGAACAGGTCGCAGCCACGGCGTTGCGCGTCGAGGATGTTGACGATCTGCCGCCACGCGCGGTCCTGGCAGCGGCGACCACCGGCCAGCGCGTCATGCGAGACATCGATCTGGATCCGCTGCGCGGCCGGCTTGCCCTTGTTGCGGCGCTCGCCGGTCCAGAACGTGTAGGCCTCGTGGGCCATGCTCGATGGCGTGCTGAAGTAGGTCTTGCGCCACTTCTTGTGCATCGCCATGCCGCTGGCGACCTTGTTCAATTCGTTGAACCCGTAGGTCCAGAAGAACTCGTCGAAGTAGAAATTGCCGTGGTAGCCCTGCGCAGTGCGCGCATTGGTGCCCAGGAAGAACAGCTCGGCGCCGTTGGGGAACACGATGCTGTCGCCGCCGGATAGCGTTTCGTCGATCGTCTCGCGCACGAACTGCTGCATGTAGCCACGGAACAGGTGTGCCTGCGCCTTGGAGGCACTGAGGAAGATCTGATTGCGCCCAGTGGTAAGCGCATCGATCAGCGCCTCGCGTGCGAAGTAGAACGTGGCACCGATCTGACGCGACTTGAGGATGATGCGGGTGCGCTCATTGCTGGCCCGATACCAATCGCGCTGATAGTCGAAGCAGCCGTCGACGAACGCTGTGGTCAGCTGCTCGATCTGTTCCTCGGTGAAGTCGTTGCGCTTGGGCTTCTTCTTCGGCGCGGCATTGCGATTTGCAACCGACGGATTCAGATCGGCCTCGTTGCCGCCACCCTGGTAACGCTGGATACGCGCTTGGCGCTCCAGCTGCCGATGCAGTAGATCGATTTCCTTGAAGTCGCCGCCGGACTTTTCCGGCTTCATGATCAGCACGACCAGGCGTGCTTCGAGTGCACCACCGATACGCTCGACGTTGTCTGCGCGATCCCACTCGTCACGCGACTTCCAGCTGTGTACAGTCTTCTCGTTCTCGCCGATGGCCTGCGCAATTTCGGTCACGCGCCATCCCATCCAGTACAGGAATTTCGCCTGTCTGCGGGTGTCCATCGGGAGCTGGGTGGCAACGCTTTGCATGCCACCAGAGTGAAGCGCTCCTTCTAGTCTCGACAGCGCATCGACACGTAATTGCGGTGTTTACACCGCGCTTGCGTTGCTGCGCTGTGCGTCGCGTTTGACCATGCATCCATCGCATCGCAAACGCATCCAGCGCAGAGGACACCCATGTCGGGCAAGACCAAGAAGTTCCGTTCCAACTGGTTCCGCGTGGCCGTCGAAGGCGCCACCACCGATGGCCGCACGATTCAGCGCAGCTGGATCGACGACATGGCCGCCACCTACAACCGCGAGACCTACAACGCCCGCATCTGGATCGAGCACATGCGCAGCCTGCTGCCGGACTCGCCGTTCCGTGCGTATGGCGATGTCACTGCGGTCAAGGCGGAAGAGGTGGAGATCGATGGCACCAAGCGTCTGGCGCTCTTCGCACAGATCGAGCCGACCGCCGACTTGATCACCATCAACAAGTCCAAGCAGAAGCTCTACACCAGCATCGAAGTGCAGGAGAAGTTCGCCAACACCGGCAAGGCGTATCTGGTCGGCCTGGCCGTGACCGATTCGCCCGCCAGCCTGGGCACTTCCATGCTCAGCTTCGCCAGCCAGAACCCGGACGCCAACCCGCTGGCCGATCGCAAGCAGTCACCGGGCAACCTGTTCACCGCCGCCGAGGAGACCGCGCTGGAGTTCAGCGAGGTCAGCGAAGGCCCGGTTGCCAACCTGCTCAGCCGGATCCGCACCGCGCTCAAGAGCGAGGACGCCACCAGCATCACCGCCGAGCAGTTCGCCGACCTGGGCCAGGGCGTCGAAGAGATCGCCGAGCATGTGCGCGGCCAGGACGAACGCTTCAACCGCCTGCAGGCCGAACACGCCGAGCAGAAGAGCAAACACGAGCAGCTGGCAAACGACCTGGCGCAGCTGCGCGAGTCGCTGTCGCAACAGCCCGACCCCGCACAGCCCGCACGCCCGGTAGTCACCGGCAGCGGCGCGGCCGTGCTGACCGACTGCTGATCCCACACCCCACACACGCCGCAGCGCCACACCTTCGGAGCCACCATGCAAAACGCCACCCGCCTGCAGTTCAACCAATTCGCCGAGCAGATTGCCAAGCTCAACGGCATCACCTCCGCCTTCCACTCGTTCGCCGTCGATCCGACGGTGCAGCAGAAGCTGGAAACGCGCATGCAGGAATCGAGCGAGTTCCTGTCCAAGGTCAACATCATCCCGGTGGACGAATTGTCCGGGCAGAAGGTCGGCATCGGCGTCACCGGCAGCATCGCCAGCCGCACCGACACCGGCGCCGGCAAGACCCGCACCCCGCGCAATGTCGCCGCGCTCGACAAAAACGAGTACGTCGCTAAGAAGACCGACTTCGACACCGCCATCCCGTATGCGCTACTCGATACCTGGGCCAAGTTCCCCGACTTCCAGGCACGTTTGCGCGATGCCATCGTCAAGCGCCAGGCGCTGGACCGTCTGCAGATCGGCTTTAACGGCACGCATGCCGCTGCCGACACCGACCGCGCCGCGTTCCCGCTGCTGGAAGATGTCAACATCGGCTGGCTGCAGCAGTACCGCACCAACGCTGCGCAGCGCGTGCTGGCGAGCGGCAAGGCCGCGGGCAAGGTGGTCATCGGCGGCGCTGCTGGCGCCGACTACGGCAACCTCGATGCACTGGTGTTCGATGTGGTGAGCAACCTGCTCGACCCATGGCACCGCAAAGACCCGAGCCTGGTGGTGGTGCTGGGCCGCGACCTGATGCACGACAAGTACTTCCCGATGGTCAACAAGGAGCAGCCGGCCAGCGAGAAGATCGCCACCGACCTGATTCTGAGCCAGCGCCGCGTCGGTGGCCTGCAGGTGGCCGAGGTGCCGTACCTGCCCGACGGCGCGTTGATGGTCACCTCGCTGGCGAACCTGTCGATCTACTACCAGACCCGCGGCCGTCGTCGTTACATCCAGGAAGTGCCCGCCCGCGACCGCATCGAGAACTACGAGTCCTCCAACGATGCCTACGTGGTCGAAGACTATGGCCTGGGCTGCGTGGTCGAGCACATCGAGATCGAGGCCTAAGCCATGGCCGACAGTCCCGCCAAGCGTCACCACAGCCGCGTGCTCGCCGAGTTGGAAGCGGCCCAGCGCGCCCCGCACCAGCTGATGGCTGGTGCAACGGCGTACGAGCAGCACATGGCGCAGCTGCAAAGCGATCGCCTGCGCTTGAAGCAGATCCAGTCCACCCAAGGCAAGGCGGCGCTCAAGGCGCAGCTGCTGCCGACTTACGTGCCGTATTTGGCCGGCGTGCTGGCCGGCGGCCAAGGCGCGCAGGACGAGGTCGTCATGACGTGCATGGTGTGGCGCATCGATGCCGGCGACTATGCCGGCGCGCTGGAGCTGGGCGCTTATGTGCTCAAGCACGGCTTGCAGATGCCCGACCGCTTCTCTCGCACGGTGGGCTGCGTGCTGGCCGAGGAAGTCGCCGAGGCGGCGTTATCAGCGCAGAAGACCGGCCAGCCGTTCGATGCGGCCGTGCTGGCCGACACCGCCACGCTGACCGCCGAGCAGGACATGCCCGACGAGGTGCGCGCCAAGCTGCACCTGGCGCTGGCACGCGCATCGCTGGCTGGCATCACCGACGAGACGCCTGCCGACCAGGCACAGCCGATCGCTGCCGCCGTTGTCGCCGACCTACAGCGCGCCATCGCACTGCACGGCAGCTGCGGCGGCAAGAAGGATCTGGAGCGCGCCGAGCGCCTCCTGAAGAAGTTCAGTGCTGAGCCTGCGGGCACCAGCGCATAACCGAGCGTCCCCGCAACCCTCGCCGGCTCGGGGCCGATCCACAGCAGTCAATCGCTGCGGTGACGCCCCGACCACCGGCGATCTCTTCCGAGCCATCCATGAGCGGATTCACTGCCACCGGCACCACCAGCGCCGCGCCTGATGCGATCGCCAATGCGCCGTTCTGGCCAGAGATCGCACCGGCCAAGCTGCGCGCCAGCATGCGCCTGGATGGCACCGTGACCGATGCGCGTCTACGCCACGCCATCGTCGCCGCCATGTTGGCGGTCAACGATGCCCTGCAGACCTGGGCGCTGACGCAACAGGTGGCCGGCTACGCGGCATTGAGCGATGTGCCCAGCACTACCGTCGATGGCGTCTCGCGGCGCGTGCAGCTGTACCTGCGCGCGGTGGCGTGTGCCACCGCCGTCGAGGTGGCAGAGCGCTACCGCAGCTTCGACGCCACCGACAGCGCGAACCAGCGCGCCGATGACCTGTCACCCAGCATCACCGAGCTACGCCGCGACCAGCGCTGGGCCGTGCGCGATCTGCAGGACAAACCACGCAGCACGGTGGAGCTCATCTGATGCGCGTGTACGCCATGCAAGGCGACACCGTCGACCTGCTGTGCTGGCGCCACCTGGGCAGCACGGCCGGCCTGGTCGAGCGCACCTACCTTCTCAATCCCGGCCTGGCCGAACTGGGCGCCGTGCTCCCGCATGGCACGCCAGTGGAGTTGCCCGAGGTAACCACCACCACAGCGGCAATGACGCCGCTTGTGCAGCTATGGGACTGATCTGATGACCGAACCCACCTCCGTATCGAGCGGCTTTGTGATCGCCACCGGTGTGGGCCTTGCCTCCGTGCTGCCTGGCATCGACGGCGACGCGCTGATCGGCGCCTTCGCGGGCGGCGCGCTGTTCGTGGTGTCTGTCGCCAAGCAGCCGCTGTTGGCACGGTTTATCTACTTCCCGGTGAGCGTGATCGCCGGCTACCAGCTGGCGCCGGAAATCCTGCGCTGGTTGCCGATCAAGTCCAGCGGCGTGGCGGCCTTCGCCAGCGCGGCGTGTGCCATCACCGTCACGCTGGGCCTGATCGAAAAGAGCAAGTCCTTCGACTTTTCCTTCCTACGTCGTGGAGGTCCGCCCAGTGCATAGCCTGGTCACCGTCCTGACGTTGATGGCCTCGCTCGCCATCTGCGTCCGCCTGCTTACCTACCACCGCCCGGTCGACGCGCGCCATCGACGCGGCGCGGGCTGGTGCGCGTGGCTGCTGATCGCCAGCACCGGCGGCCAGGCGCTGCACATCCTACTGGCCGGCGCCGGCTCACAAGTCAGTCTCTGGCACCTGGGCACGTTGATCGTGCTGGCGGTGCTCACCTACCGCGCCCAGGGCAATGTGGCGCGCATCCTCAAGGTCGATTGATGTTCACCGATACCCAGCTCGCCTCGATCATGCAGTGCTCGGCCCAACGCGCTCAGCTCTGGCACGGCCCACTGGTTGCCGCCGCCAACCGCTTCGGCATCACCACCAAGCGCCGCGCCGCGCATTGGCTCGGCCAAGTCGGCCACGAAAGCTTGAGTCTGTCCCGCATGGAAGAAGGCCTGACCTACACCACCAGCGCCAGGCTGCTGGAAGTTTTCGGCGCACGCATCACGCCGGCGCAAGCGCCCAAGTTCCTGCGCAATCCGGTCGGCCTGGCCAACTTTGTCTACGCCAATCGCCTGGGCAACGGTAACGAAGCCAGCGGCGATGGCTATCGCCACCGGGGCCGTGGCCCGATGCAGCACACCTTCCGTGGCAACTACCGCCGCATGGGTGAGTTGATTGGCCTGCCCGTGGAAGACCAGCCAGATCTGCTGCTGCAGATCGAACCGAGCGCCCTGGCTGCGGCCGCGTACTGGCACGACAACGGCCTCAATGCGCTGGCCGATACGGGCGATGTGCTTGGCCTGGGCCGCAAGATCAACCTGGGCAACGTGCGTGCCAAGCGCTTGCCGGAGGGCCACAACGATCGCGTCACGCGCACGCAGCGCGCCCTGCAGATCCTGGGCGTCAGCTGATGGTCACGCGCGTCATCATCCTGCTCGCGCTGATCGCCGCACTCGTCGGCGGTTGCGTGTGGCAAGAGCATCGCGTCGGCGCCGCCCAGCAAGACCGCGACGCCGCGCTGCAGGCCAAGCGCCAGGCCGAGGCGGAACGCGACAGCGCCAAAGGCTCCACCACCGTCGTCACGCAGTACGTCGACCGCGTGCAGATCGTGCGCGAAGCCGGCGCCACCATCACCCGCGAGATCCCGATCTATGTCACCCAGAAAGCCGATGCTGCTTGCGCTATCCCTGCTGGCTTTGTGCGGCTGCACGACGCCGCCGCCTCGGGCAACCCTGCCGGGCCGCCCACCGGAGATCCTGATGCGCCGGCCGCCGGCATTACGCTCTCTGGCATTGCCGGTACCGTCGCCGACAACTACACCAGCTGTCACGCCACCGCCACGCAACTGAGCGCGCTGCAGGACTGGATCGAGCTGCACGCACCGGTACCGACGCCATGATCAAGCCAGCGAGCCTGCGTGCGCATCTGGTCGCGGCATTGCCGGATCTGGCACGCGACGCCGATCGGCTGCTGGTGTTCATCGACGCGGGCAGCCTGGTCAGCACGTTCCAGCCAGGGCTGTCGTTCGAGTACCAGTACACGCTCAACCTGATCTTGACCGACTACGCCGGCCACCCAGACAACGTGATGCTGCCGCTGCTGGAGTGGGTGCAGGTCAATCAGTCCGAGCTGCTGTCCAATCCTGCGCGCCGTGGCGACATCGCCTTCGAGGCCGACATCCTCGCCAACGACGCCGTGGACCTGTCGATCAAATTGCCGCTCACCGAGCGCGTCGTGGTCACAGCGAAGGACGACGGCGGCTACCACATGGACCATGCACCCGAGCCGGTGATCGATCCCACATGGATGAGATGACCGCGCTGGAGAACTGGGCTGCGCCGTTGCTGGGGCGTCTGCAGGAGGGCGAGCGGCGCACGCTGGCGCGCAGGATCGGAACGGAACTGAGGCGCTCGCAGAGCCAGCGCATCGGCAAGCAACAGGCGCCGGATGGCACACCGTACGCACCGCGCAAGCAACAACTGCGGCAGAAGTCTGGGCGGGTAAAGCGCGCGAAGATGTTTGCCAAGCTGCGGAAGGCCAAATACTTCAAGGTCAGCGCAAGCCCTAGCCAGGTGAGCATGGGATTTGTGGGGCGCGTGTCGCGCATCGCGCGCGTGCATCAAGAGGGGTTACTCGATCGGGTTCGAACGAACGGACCGCGAGCGCGGTATGGAAAGCGGGTGCTACTGGGCTTTACCGAATCGGATCGCAGTCTCGTTCGAGACATTCTAACCAGCCACCTCCTGTAGATGAGTTCGGTAACTTGTTAGTCGTGTGAGTTTTTTTCGGTCGAGGTGCACGTTAGTGAAACCTTGTGATACGCTCAAGATGGACTCGCGGACAGATTTTTTGCCATCGCTTCATGGCATGTGAAAAAAATGTCTCGAGATATGCCCTCGGATGTCCCTCTGTCGTACGTACGTGGTGCATGGTTGCGCCAGGGAGTGTCCGCGAGTCCTCTAATTAATCAAGGAAGACTATGGCTAAAATTTTTAGTACTCCGGCGCTTGATTCCCTAAAGGCTGCGAGTTCATTACATGACCTTGCGCCACTGCTTGGACTAAAGCCCGCAGTGTTAGCCATGCAGCTTTACAAGAAAGATAAAAGGACCGGATGGTACACATCTTTCGAAATTAAGAAAAAGTACGGCGGAGTGCGCAGCATTAATGCGCCTGAAAAACATCTTAAACTGATCCAATCTCGTCTTTCCAAAATACTCCAAGACTGTCTATTGGAGATTGCCCTAATAAAAAACCATAAAGAAAGCCCTGATAGACAAGGGATAGCCCACGGATTTAAGCGCTATCACTCAATCATGACTAATGGGCGGCCCCACATAAATCGTCGCTTTGTATTCAATACCGACTTACAAGATTTTTTTGGCGCAATCAACTTTGGTCGCGTTCGCGCTTTTTTTGAAAAGAATAAAAACTTCTCTTTAGATCCAAAAGTGTCAGAAATACTCGCGCACATAATTTGCCACAAGGGTAGTATTCCGCAAGGAAGTCCTTGCTCACCTGTGGTTTCTAATCTTATTGCGCACTCCATGGATACGCTTTTAGCTAAAGCAGCAAAAAAAAATGGCGTGACATACACGAGATACGCAGACGACCTCACGTTCAGTACGAATAAAAAAGAATTTCCATTAGCTATAGCAAAAAAAATAACCAGCAACGAATGGGTGCCAGGCAAAGAAGTCTCAGTAATTGTTGAAAAAAGCGGATTCTTTTTCAACGAAAAGAAGACAAGAATGCAGTACAAAGATTCTCGACAAGAGGTTACGGGACTCTCTGTCAACAAGAAAGTTAATGTCACTTCAGATTACAGATACACCACGAGAGCAATGGTGAGCAGTCTGTTCAAAACTGGGAAATTCAAATTTTGCTTCAAAGCAAAAAATCTTGCTGGTGAGAAAGAAGTAGTTCAGGAGTTCGAAGGACGCCCCGCACAGCTTTTAGGGCGCCTCACTCATATTGATTATGTTGATCAGTTCAACGAATCACTTCGGAAAAAGAATGGCTTGCCGCCCGCACTGCCAGAGGGAAGGCTAAAGCTTTTTCGTAATTTCCTTTATTATTACCATTTTTACATGCCGGAGCAGCCAGTAATATTGTGCGAAGGAAAAACAGACAATATTTACATTAAATGCGCCCTAAAGGCTCATGCAAACGCATTTCCATCAATGGTAAAGCCGGGTTCACCTCCCGAACTAAAAGTTAGGCTTTTTAAGTATTCCGAACGGCGAACGGGCATTGTCACTGATTTAAGCGGGGGTGTTGGCGGGATATGCAAATTACTTAAAAATTTTCATGCAAACCTTAGCATGTGGGAATCCGCCCCTCAGCCCACTCATCCCGTAATAGTTGTAATAGACAACGATAGCGGGGCAGATAACATTTATCAGGCAATTGCAGGCATCACAAAAAAACCTAAACCCAAGGGTTATGCCAAATTCATACACGTCACTCAAAATATTTATGTAGTCCCCACCCCGCCAGTTAAGGGGAAGAAGAACACTGATATTGAATGCTTATTTTCCGATGCAACACTCAAAGAAGAGTTAAATGGAAAAAAGTTCAACAAATCAAAAGAAATTGAAGACTCATCGGAGTACGGGAAAACGGCGTTTGCCATAAATGTGGTGGCAAAAAAAGCCCATGAAATTAATTTTGCCGGCTTTACACCGCTTTTGCAAAGAATCAAAGAGGCGATGGATCACTACTATAAGAGCATCAAATAGTTTCCCAATAACACCCTTGCGGATTTGAACAAAGGATTGCCGAGGCAATCCTAAAGCTGAAAATCTCTAATTAATTTGCAGCTGTGATCTGTAAACCAAGGATCTACGCGGAAAAATTGTTTCCTAGCCTGCGAGTAGATAAGACGCTATCGGGATCCCCTACTTACCAACAGCAATGGCCTCTTTTACCGCCGTCGATCTCTCCAGGCTCCAGTCTCCTGACTTAATTGAGCCGCTGGACTTTGAGGCGATTTTCGCTGATGCGCTTGCTCAGTTTCGGCGGTTGCTGCCGGAGTTCTCCGCACTCACCGAGGCGGATCCGGTCTACAAGATCCTGCAGCTGTTCGCGGCTCGCGAGCTGCTGATCCGCCAGCGCGCCAACGACAAGGCGCAGCAAACCATGCTGGCCTTTGCCACCGGCACCAACCTCGATCACCTGGGCGCGCTATTCGGCGTCGCGCGCCTGGTGCTCGACACGGGCCAACCCGAGACCGGCATTGCGCCGACCTACGAGTCGGACGTGGACTTCCGGCGCCGGATCCAGCTGGCGCCGGAGGGCTTTAGTGTTGCCGGCCCCGAGGGCGCCTACATCTATCACGCGCTCAGCGCAGCGGCCGATGTCATGGATGCCAGCGCCACCAGCCCCGCGCCTGGGCAAGTGCTGGTCACGGTCCAATCGCGCATCGGCGATGGCACTGCTCCTCAGGCCCTTCTAGACGAAGTCGCGGCAATCCTCACCAACGATGATGTGCGTCCGCTGACAGACAATGTCACGGTCCAGAGCGCTCTGATCGTCCCGTATGCCATTCGTGGGCGCGTCTACACCTACGCTGGCCCGGACTCGGCGGTGGTCATGCGCGAGGCGCTACGCAGCTTGCAGGCGTATCTGAACGAAGCTCACCGCATCGGCCGTGACGTGCCCGAGTCAGCGATCAAGGCCAAGCTGTTCGCCGATGGCGTGCAGCGTGTTGAGCTGGACTCGCCTGCAGCTGACATCCGAATCAGCCGCACGCAGGCCGCCTACTGCACCGCGATCAACATCGTGCATGCCGGCGTTGATGAGTAGTTCCCCGCTGCCACCTAATGCCACACCGATGGAGCGCGCCCTGGCCGCCGTCACCGAGCGCCTGGAGGCGATTCCGCTCCCGTACCCGGATCTGTGGAATCCGGACACATGCCCATCCGGACATCTGCCATGGCTAGCCTGGACGCTATCGGTGGATGACTGGAAGGCCGACTGGAGCGATGCGGTCAAGCGCTCGCGCCTGCGTAGCGCCATGGCGATCCAGCGTCGCAAGGGCACCGCCAACAGCGTCCGGATGGTGGTCGAGTCGTTCGGTGGCGCGGTGGCCATCCGTGAGTGGTGGCAGCAGGAGCCACGCGGCGCCCCGCATACCTTCGAACTGGCACTGACGTTCACCGGCGCCGATGGACAGAGCGCCAGCGCCCGCTTCGTCGAAGAAGTCATCGCCGAGGTCGAGCGCACCAAGCCCGTGCGCTCGCATTTCACCTTCACCCAAGGGTTCCAGGCCGAGGCACGACTCGACGTCGTCGCGCGCGGCAGGGCCACGTTGTTCCTGCGCTTGCAGGGCGAGGCAAGTTAGAGAGCACCCATGCCCGGACTTAAACTCAAGATCACTACCGCCGGCCGCCAGGCTCTGGTCAATGCCAAGCAGACCGGCACCCAGGCGGTCACCATCGCCGCAGTCGGACTGACCAGCGCCGCGTTTGTGGCCAATGCCGCACTGACCTCGCTGCCGTCCGAGATCAAGCGCCTGACCACCATCGGTGGCTCGGTCACGGCCAAGGACACGATCCACGTGTCGGTGCGCGACGAATCCAATGCCGTCTATAGCTGCTACGGTTTCGGTCTGTATCTGGCCGATGGCACGCTGTTCGCCGCCTATGGTCAGCCGGCATTGCTGGTGGAAAAGTCTGGCGCGGTGTCCGTGCTGCTGGCGATCGACGTTGTACTGGCCGACGTGGACACCGCACAGATCACCTTCGGTGACACCAACTTCACCAATCCAGCGGCCACAGTGGACGTACCGGGCGTGGTGCGCCTGTCCACCGACGCACAGGCCATCGCGGGCCTCGATAAAGAGCGGGCGGTGTCGCCGTCCAACTTGCTGGCGGCACTAGACCAGCGCCTGGGCGAGATGGGGCCGACCGAGTTCATCAAGGAGCTCCTCTCGCGTACTACTGCGGCCGCTGCACGCAGTGTGCTGGGTATTCGCTCAGCCGCACTGAGCGACGCCGGGCATGGTAATGGGCTGGATGCAGACAGCTTGGACGGTCGACAAGGCGACTGGTATCGCGACTTCCGCAACATGCTCAACGTGCCGCAGTCTTTCATGCTGCCGGGGCAGATCGTGGTCATGGCTTCGCGGTATCCGCCTGCTGGCCTGCTGCTCTGCGATGGCGCAGCGGTCTCGCGAGCGAAGTACGCCGCGCTGTTCGCCGCCATCGGCACCGTCTACGGCGCAGGCGATGGCAGCACTACGTTCAACTTGCCGTTGATGCGCGAAGGAACCACCGTTACCCACACCAATTCCGCACAGTTCGTCGGCATCCACAGCACCGGGCAGGTGTTGAGCCACACACACGGCGCCAGTGCTGCTGCGGTTGGCGATCACGCCCACTACATCGCGCTCTATGGCGCCGGCAACCATTCCCACGGCGCAAGTGCGAGTGCATCCGGTGACCACGCCCACGGCGCTTGGACTGACACCCAGGGCCACCACGGTCACAGCGGCAGCACCAGCGCTTCCGGCGACCACCAACATCCTGGCGTGATTCCATCGAGCGTGATCAATGGCTATGGCATCTATCGGGAACGCGACAACGATGCCTCGCCCTCGGACGGCTGGACCGGTGCCGGCGGCAACCACGCCCATAGCTTTGGCACCGATGGCGCAGGCAACCATGCCCATAACATCGGCATGAACGGCGCCGGCAATCACAGCCACAGCATTGGCATCGGCGAAGGAGGCAATCACGCCCATGACGTTGACCATCGCGGTGCCGGTGCTCACAACCACGCCATCACCGTCAACGCAGCCGGCGGCACGGACAACCTGCCGGCCGGCTTGCGCATGAGCTACTGCATTGCTTACTGAGGACCGACCATGACCAACACCCTCCCGCGCACCAACACCGCCTTCGCCTTTGATCCCACCACCGGTGAATACATCGGCCCGGTGACGGTCTACCTTTCCGAACTGGAGGGCCGCTATCCGCTTCCACCCAACACGGTTGCCAACGCACCAACGCCGCCTGCCGGGCTGTATCAACGGCACCGCTTGTCGCCGCTCTCCGGGACGTGGGAGCTGGTGCCCGACTATCGCGGCGTCATGCTCTATAGCACCGCGACCGCTGCGCCGATTGCCAATACGCTTGCCTTGGGCGATGCACTCCCGCAGGGTTGCACCACCTCGCAGCCGATCACCTTCCTGCCCAGCGATTACCGCCGCAACGTATGGGACGCACTGCGTGCAAGCTGGCGCGCAGATCCGGACTACAGCGCCGCGTTGGTATGGGAGAAGGCCACCGGCGCAATTGCACCGCGCCTGACTGCCGGCACCGCGTTACCGGGCCAGCTGACCACCGTGGCGCCACCAGTGTCGACCGATGGCACGCTGGTGTGGGATGAGGGTGCACAGACGTGGTCGGTGCAGCCCAACGTGTCTGACACGGCCACTGTGTAGCCTGATGCTTTACGCACCAATTGCAGTGCGCAAGATCTTGCAGCCATCGACCATGGCTGCATAGGCAACGCATCCGCAGCACTGAGTAACGCCATTCGCCTCGGTACTGTGGCAGAGGTGAATCTTGCCACTGCGCGATGCCGCGTACAGGTTGGCGAGATGCTGACCGACTATCTGCCTTGGGTGGTCACCCTGGCCGGCACCACCATCATCTGGTCGGCGCCGGCGATCGGCGAACAGGTCGTGGTGCTGTCGCCGGCCGGCGACCTGGCCGATGGCCTGGTGCTGCGCGGCCTGTACTCCGACCAATTCGCCGCGCCTGCCGCATCCGACACGCTGCACGTGCTGCGCTTTGCCGATGGCGCGCAGATCCACTACGACACCGACGCGCATGCGCTGCAGGCGACATTGCCCAGCGGCGGCGCCACCATCACCGCCGATGGCGGCATCACGCTCAATGGCCCGCTGACAGTCAACGGCGCCACACAGATCAACGGCGATACCGGCATCACCGGCACGGCGACCGTAGACACCGACGTGTTGGGCGGCGGGATCAGCCTCAAGAACCACAAGACGACCGGCGTCACCGCCGGCAGCGCGCTCAGCGGTGGGCCGCAGTGATCGGCGTCGATGCCACCACCGGGCGTGTGATCGGGGGCGAGCAACACCTGGCCCAGTCGATCGCCTGCATCCTCACCACGCCCATCGGCACACGCGAGCAGCGCCGCGACTTCGGCTCGCTGCTGCCCGAGCTGATCGACCAGCCGTTCAACGGCGCCACCCGCACGTTGCTCTACGGCGCTACCGCTACTGCATTGATGCGCTGGGAGCCGCGCCTGCGCCTCACCCGCGTCGGCTTGGTCGTCGGCGACACGCCCGGCAGCTTCGTGCTGACCATCGAAGGGCAGCGCACCGATGTTGCCCCAGCCAATGCGCGCACGCGCCTGACCATTCCGCTCCGCTTCCGCTCGTCCTGATCGAGGAACCTATGTCCACTACCTACCACCACGGCGTCCGCGTCATCGAAGTCAGCGCGGGCACGCGCACCATCCGTACCGTCTCCACCGCGGTCGTCGGCCTGGTCGCCACGGCCGCCGATGCGGATGAGAAAATTTTCCCGTTGAACAAGCCGACGCTGATCACCGACGTGCTCGGTGCGATCGCCAGCGCCGGCACCCAGGGCACCTTGCGTACCGCGCTGCAGGGCGTCGCCGATCAAACCAATCCGGTGACCATCGTCGTGCGCGTGGCAGAGGACGAAGACGCGGCGAAGACCTCGTCCAACGTCATCGGCAAGGCCGAGTCCAGCGGCTACACCGGCTTATATGCCTTGCTTGCCGCACAGGCACAGTTGGGTGTGCGCCCGCGCATCCTGGGCGCGCCTGGTCTGGACACGCTGGCGACCATCGCCAAGAAGCTGCGCGCCATGGCTTATGTGCGCCCAGTGGCCGAGACCGTCGCCGAGGCAGTGACGTATCGCGGTCAGTTCAGCGACCGCGAGTTGATGCTGATCTGGCCCGACTTCCTGGCCTTCGACACCGCCACCAGCACAACGACCGCAGCGTATGCCACTGCACGTGCGCTCGGCCTGCGCGCCAAGATCGACACCGAACAGGGCTGGCATAAGAGCCTGTCCAACGTGCCAGTGGCCGGCGTCACCGGCATCTCCAAGGATGTGCACTGGGACCTACAAGATCCGGCCACCGATGCCGGTGTGCTCAACGAAGGCGACATCACCACGCTGGTGACCTTCAACGGGCAGCGCTTCTGGGGATCGCGCACGTGCGCCGAGGACAGCATGTTCGCGTTCGCGTTCGAGACCGCGACGCGCACCGCACAGATCCTGGCCGACACTATCGCCGAGGGCGTGGCGTTCTACGTCGACAAGCCGATGCACCCCTCGCTGGTCAAAGACCTGCTGGAAACGATCAACGCCAAGTTCCGCGACCTCAAATCGTCCGGCTATCTGATCGATGCCAACGCCTGGTACGACGGCACGGTCAATAGCGCCACCACGCTCGCCGATGGCGCGTTGCGCATCGACTACGACTACACACCGGTGCCGCCGCTGGAGAACCTGCAGCTGTATCAGAAGATCACCACCAGCTACTTAGCCGACTTTGCCGAACGCGTCAACGCGTAACGCACCTGACTTAGATTCCCGGAGAACCCCATGGCGTTGCCCAAGAAACTCAAGGCGCTCAACCTGTTCAACGACGGTGAGAGCTATCTCGGCCAGGTGGCCGAGGTGAAGCTGCCCACGCTGTCTCGCAAGATGGAGGAATATCGCGGCGGTGGCATGAATGGCCCGGTCGATATCGACTTCGGCCAGGAGAAGATCGAGCTCGAATGGAAGTGCGGCGGCATGATGCGCGGCGTGCTGAACCAATACGGCGCCACCACCCACAACGCGGTGCAGCTGCGCTTTGCCGGCGCCTACCAGCGCGACGACAGCGGCGAGGTGGATGCGGTGGAAGTGGTCGTGCGCGGCCGCCACAAAGAGATTGATCCCGGTACCGCCAAGTCGGGGGATGACACCGAGTTTTCGGTCAAGACCTCGGCCAGCTACTACAAGCTGACCATCAACGGCGCCACCGTGATCGAGATCGATCTGGTGAACATGACCGAGATCGTCAACGGCGTGGATCTGCTCGCCGCCCAACGCCGCGCCATCGGCGCCTGATCCTTCCGGCCTGGCGCCGCCGGGCCTCAGCCCTGAGACCTTCCGATGACACCCAGCTTTTCCCCATCCATTCCCCTTGACCAGCCGATCGTGCGCGGCGAGCAAACCATCACCGACCTCAAGGTGCGCAAGCCTGGCGCCGGTGAGTTGCGTGGGCTCAAGCTCACCGACGTGCTGCAGCTGGATGTCACCGCGCTGGCAACACTGCTGCCGCGCATTTCCTCGCCACGCTGACCACCGCCGACGTCAATGCGATGGATCCGGCCGACCTGCTGGCGGTCGGCCAGGAGGTCGCGCTTTTTTTCTTGCCGAAGGCACAGAGGGAAGTGGCTTCCCCAACTATGTAGAGGATGCGATGGCCGACATCGCGGCCATCTTCCATTGGCCGCCGTCTGAAATGGACGGCTGGTCGCTGCACGAACTCACGGCGTGGCGCGAGCGTGCCCGTCTGCGAAGCGGAGCCGAATGATGCTGCACCACCTGACCCACGAGGCCGCCTAAATGGCGGCCTCCGACAATCTGCGCCTGCAGGTCATCCTGGCCGCTGTCGATCGCGCCACCGGCCCGTTCCGCCGTGTGCTCAATGGGAGCCGTGGCGTTGCCACCGCACTGCGCAACCAGCGCGATGCGCTGCGACAACTCAACAGCCAACACCGCGATATCGGCGCCTACCGCGAGCAGGTGGCCATGGCGCAGCGGGCCAAGGCAGCGCTCGACGCACAGCGGCAGTCGGTGCGCACGCTCGCCCAGCAGATCAAGGCGACCGGCACGCCTACCGCTGCCATGAATGCCGAGTTCGAGCGCGCCGTGCGCACCGCGCGCGAACTCAAGACCGCACACGGCGCGCAGGAGGCCGGCCTGCAGCGACTGCGTGTTCGCCTTGAAACGGCCGGAATCAGCACCCGCGAGCTGGTCACGCACGAGCGCCGCCTGCGCAGCGAGATCGACAGCACCGACGCCGCCATGCGTGCCCAGCAGCAGCGCCTGACGGCGATCGACGCTGCCCAGCGTCGCAGCGCCCGGATCCAGAGCGCCGGCCTGCAGGCGAGCGCCTACGGCGCCGGCATGGCCTTCGCCGGCCAGCGCGCACTGGGCGCCTCGTTGCTGCCGATCAGCGATGCGATGGAATTCGAGTCGGCCATGGCCGACGTGCGCAAGGTCGTGAACTTCAAGACGCCGCAGCAATTTTTGCAGATGGGCCGCGATGTCGAGAACCTCTCGATGCGGTTGCCGATGCTCCCCGCCGAGATTGCGAAGATCGTGGCCGCCGCCGGTCAGGCCGCGATCCCGCGCCAGGAGCTGGTCCGCTTCGCCGAGGACGCGGCCAAGATGGGCGTGGCCTTCGACAGCAGCGCCGAGGAAGCCGGCCAGACCATGGCCACCTGGCGCACCGCGTTCCGCATGGGTCAGGACGAGGTCGTCGTGCTGGCCGACAAGATCAACTACCTCGGCAACACCGGTCCTGCCAGCGTCAACAAGATCAGCGCGGTGGTGAACCGCATTGGTGCCCTGGGCGAGGTCGCCGGCCTGCAGAGCGGGCCGTTGGCCGCGCTGGGTGCCACCGTCGCCGGCATGGGCATCGAGTCGGAAGTCTCGGCCACCGGCATCAAGAACATGCTGCTCACACTTGCCTCGGGCGAGTCGGCCACCAAGAGCCAGCGCGAGGCCTTCGACAAACTTGGCATCAAAGCCACGACCATGGCCCAGGTCATGCAGAAGGATGCAGGCGGGGCGATCATGTCCGTGCTGCAGAAGCTGCGTGCACTGCCCAAGGCCGAGCAGGCCGCGACCATGACGCAGCTGTTCGGCCGCGAGTCGATCGGTGCAATCGCACCGCTGCTGACCAATCTGGAACTGCTGCAGGGCAATTTCGCCAAGGTGGCCGATGCGCAGCGCTACGGCGGCTCGATGTCGGCCGAGTACGCCTCGCGGGTGGCCACCTCGGCCAACTCACTGCAGCTGCTGAAGAACACCGCCGTGGTGGTGTCGCAATCGATCGGTCAAGCACTGCTGCCGCAGTTCAAGGAACTGACCGAACGCACTGCTGCGGTGGTCGGCCAGGTCACGACGTGGATCCGCGCCAATCCGGTGCTGGTGGGTGCGATCGCCAAAACGGCGATCGCCGGCGCCGCGCTGGTCACGATCCTGGGCGGTTTGCTGGTGGCCGGCGGCGTGGCCGCGATGGCGTTCTCGCAGATCCATGGCGCCGTCGCGCTGCTGTCGGGCGGCGGTGGCTTTGGCGCACTGCTGCGGCAGGGGCTGACGTTCGGTGGCCGCGTGCTTCCGATGCTCGCCAATGGCGCGCGCCTGCTGCTGCCGCTGTTGGGCGGCGTCAGCCTGCCGGTGCTGGCAATCGGCGCGGCCGTCGCTGCGGTGGCGCTGCTGGTGTGGAAGTACTGGGGGCCGATCAAGGCATTCGCCATCGGTGTGTGGCAGGGCATCGTCGAGGTGGCCGCGCCGGTGCTGGCCGAGCTGCAGGCCGCGCTCGCGCCGCTCGGCCCGGTATGGGACACGGTGGCCGCCGCAATGGGCCAGGCCTGGGCGTGGATCAAGCAGCTGCTGACGCCGTTCGAGGCCACCACCGCGCAGCTGCACGGTGCAACGCAGGCCGGTCGTGGTTTCGGGCAGATCCTGGGCGCGGTGCTGGTCACCCAGCTGCAGCTGGCCGTCAAGGCGATCGGCTGGCTGGTGCAGGCCTTCGTGTCCGTGCTGCCGGTGATCAAGCAGATCCTCGGCGGCGTCTGGCAGACCGTCCAGGGCACCTGGTCGCTGATCGTGGGTGTGTTCACCGGCAACGGCGATCGCATCCGCCAGGGGCTACTGCAGCTATGGGCCGGCATCAACCTGCAGCTGGCCAACTGGCAGGCCCGGATGCTGCAGGCCGGCGCCGACATGATCACCGGCCTTGTCCAGGGCATCCGCTCCAAGCTCGGCGCGGCCGGCGATGCGATCGCCAGCGTGGGCACCGGCGTGGTCGATCGGTTCAAGGGCCTGCTGGGGATCCACAGCCCGTCGCGCGTGTTTGCCCAGCTGGGCGACTTCACCATGCAAGGCCTGACCGTGGGCCTGCAGCGCGGCCAGGGCGCGCCTATGCAGGCCGTCATGGCGCTCGGCAACCGGATGCGTGCGGTGGGAGCTGGCCTGGCCTTGGCGACGGCCACAGCCCCAGTGCCGGCGATCGATAACCGCGCGCCATTGTCGCCTCCTACGCGCGTCGCCAGTGCGCCGGCAGCCGGGAACAGCTACGTCATCCACGTCCATGCCGCACCGGGCATGGATGCCAATGCACTGGCGCGCGAAGTCGCTCGCCAGATCGAAGAGCGCGACCGACGCGCAGCAGCGACACGCCGCTCCAGCCTGCGCGATGACTGAGGATTTACCCGAATGATGATGTCCTACGGTACGTTTGTGTTTGCCCTCGACAGCGCCGCGTTCCTGCAGCTGCAACGGCAAATGAGCTGGCGTCATGCCACCAGTGAGCGCGTTGGCGCGCGACCGGCCAGCCAGTTCCTGGGTCCGGGCGATGACACCGTCGAACTGTCAGGCCTGATCGCGCCCGAACTTACCGGCACGCGGGCTTCGCTGGACACGCTGCGCGAGCTGGCTGCAGATGGCGAGCCGTTGCCGCTGGTGGATGGTGCCGGCGTGGTCTACGGGCCGTACGTGCTCCTGTCAGTCAACGAGACCGCATCGCTGTTTTTTGAAGACGGAACCCCGCGCCGGATCGAATTCCAGCTCAGCTTGCGCCGCGCCGACGACATCGCGCAGGAGGCAACCGCATGAGCTATCCGATTCCGCAGTGGCGCGTGATGCTCGATGGTGCCGACCTCACTGATCGTATCGCACCACGTCTGCTAGATCTCACCTTGACCGAATGCCGTGGCGGCGAAGCCGATCAGCTGGATCTACGCATCCATGACCACGACGGCAAGATGGCGCTGCCCAAGCGCGGTGTGCGCCTGGTCGTGGCATTGGGATGGAAAGCCCTTGGTCTAGTCGAGAAAGGCACTTTCATCGTGGACGAGGTGGAGTACAGCGGTGCGCCGGACATCATCACAGTACGTGCGCGCAGTGCGGACCTGACCGCTAGCGTGCGCACGCGGCGCGAGCGTAGCTGGCACAACACCACACTGGGCGCAGTGCTCAGCACGCTGGCCGGCGAACATGGCCTGACGCCGCGCGTGGCCGAGGCATTAGCGCGGACCAAGCTGCAGCACCTCGACCAGGCCAACGAGAGCGACATGAACTTGCTCACGCGTCTGGGACAACGGTTCGATGCGGTCGCGACGCTCAAAGCCGGGGCGCTTCTGTTTGTACCGATCGGCGCCAGCACCACGGCGACCGGCAAACCGCTGCCGACTGCCATCCTGACGCGGCGCGATGGCGACCAACACCGCTACTCAGTCGCCGACCGGGATGCTTACACCGGTGTGTGCGCCTACTGGGTGGACAAAGGCAAGGCGCGGCGGCAGTCGGTGCTGGTGGGCAAGGACGACAACGTCAAGCGCCTGCGCGAGTCGTATGCCGATGAGGCAACGGCACGCCAGCATGCGCACGCGGAGCTGGAGCGGGTGAAACGCGGCGTGGCGAAGTTCGACTACACGTTGGCGATCGGGCGGGCGGATCTGTTTCCAGAGCAAATTGTCACGGTGAGGAGCTTCAAGCCGGAGATTGATACGCAGCGTTGGATTATTTCTAGACTTGTACATGGTGTTGAAGAGAGCGGCTTCAGAAGCTCTGTTCAACTGGAAAGCGTGCTCGACTA
>NZ_FLTX01000132.1 GCF_900092025.1 Xanthomonas bromi | reverse complement strand
TGCTGGTGACGTTGTTCGTTTCACGTCCGATAAAAGCTATGGGATGCTAATTATTTCAACGATTAAAATGGTTGTAGGTGGAGTGGTAGGGGGAGCGCAATTTTTAACTGCTTTGGCTTATTCTGCCCCTGCTTTGGAGAAGGCCATCGGTCGCAGAGGTGTTGTAATTTGGCTCGACTCACTCAAGGCAGGGTTGCAGGCAGCAGCTGTCAAAGAAGGTGAGAATGCGTTAGCTAAAGCATCAATGAAGCGCATAGGTGTCGGAATATTGAGGCTGGGAGGATGGCAGGTTACCGTCGCCCTAGTGGCTTTAGATGTCTTGGTTTACGCAGTTGAACCGGATGCGCTCGAGAAATGGTGTGAGAGTAATCGGTTCGGCAAAATAAATGAGGGGTGGATTTTAGGTTTCGGTGCTAGCGGGCCGCACTACAAGAATTTAAAAGAGCAGGGTGATGCCTTTCAAAACGCTATTGGCGAAGTAACGGCGCGTCCCGTCTAGTTTATATTAATATTTGGAGATTAAATATTAATGTCAGAAAATAATGATGTACATGCCCAAGTGCTCAGTGGCGTTCTGAGTAATGTGAAGGTGAAGAATACCACTGCGGATATATTTTTCCGCGCCGGTGATACGAAAGGGATGGCAGCCACTGGCGTGATTGCTGCAGCTATGGGTTTGAGTGGCGCAGCAGCTGGAATGGCAGCTATGTCAATGGATGAAATGAAGGAGCCGGTATGTCAAGTGAGCTTCGACATTGATGGAAAGCATGTCGAAGCCTTGTTGTGGAACTGGCCTTTTAAAGATGGTGATGAAGTTCAGACGGTGGTGGAACCTGCCCCGAGCGGCGACTACATTGGATTCGCTGTGCTAGATCCCAAGGATCAGGTTATTGTGTTATATCCTCATGTTTCAGCTGGCGGAAAGGCACACTGGAAAGGTGTACGCAAATTCGCTGCACTTGTAATTGGGGGTTTAAATATTCTAATTTTGGCGTTTTTCCTGGCAATTTATATTCTCGTTGAAGATGTCGAATATAAGACTGCAATTGTTGGGGCGCTCGGCGGTGGGGCTGGAATTCTCGTTATCTTCGGCTGGATTAGCTACAACATAGGCAACCGTTTCACTCCGTTCATAGAGATGGCCGAGCCGATCTTCACTCTCTTGGGCTGGAAGGATGTCAAAAACATCGACCTACGCAAGACCACCAAAGCCAAAAAGAAGCCAACCGATCCGCCTGCGATGGGCGACAGCTACTTCCGCTACTGAGGTGAGACATTGATTTCATCGCCCCACGTTATCCGCATCTGTGCGGCACGGTGTGGGTGATGTTTTCCGAGCATCTGTTGAAGCCTGCGACCCTCAAACGCTACGCGGCCGACGCCACCTTGCGCGCCGAGCGCATGCAGCCCATCACGCCCAAGCAATGGATCGGCGCGCCGCAGGCCAAGGGCGATACGGTGCCGCTGTCCAGCGCGGACGCCTTGAAGGCGGTGCTGGAATATCGCGGGTTTGCCGGTGAGATCAGTGAGCCGGCGCAACTGCCGCACGACCGCAAGCCGGCGGCGCTCAGCACGTCCAACGGTGGCTACAAGGCCGAGGTGCTGCGCGCCAATAGCACGCGCTATCCCTGGGCGCTGCGCACTCAGGCAAGCAGTGGCGCGTTGGCCGACAAGGCGCTGCAGGAGCGCTATGCGCGCATGTGCGCGGCCAGCCACAACGGCAAACAGGGCGATCAGCGGCAGACCTACATGCCGATGCTGCGAGGAGATCGACACGCTGTTGCAGCGCAATGCGGCGGTGCTGTCGGATGAGCCTGTGCTGCCTTCTGGCTTCCGGTGGGAGAAGGCCTCCCAGCACGAGGAGGGGCCGCCCACCGCTCTCACCATAGACGGCGTGGAAGTAGCTCGAATCATGGATAAGGTCGCGGGCGGCTGGTTTGTACTGCTGGAGCATCAGCGACCGAGGCCGTCAGGCGCGCCGTTTACGCCGCTGGTCAAGCGAAACTGCAGCAGCTTCGAGCAGGGCAGGCGTGGCACAGCCATGTGCGCCACGCGCCACGAGGCGAGGATCCGAACCGAAGTGGCCGCCCGGATCGCCGCTAACCCACGCCATCTAAGGTGCAGGTCGGTGACCGCAGCGCTCGGGAAAATTGGCCGAACGCCCAAGCGCGCAAAAGGTCTCCGGCACTGGTCGCCGGGAAAAATAAGCTATGCAAGTTGCTGATTTTCAAGCTCAGTAGCGCTAAGG